>NZ_CP016444.1:0-661487 GCF_001742165.1 Burkholderia stabilis
TCAAAATACCGTTTCCCGCTGAGTCTGCGCACGGTCGAGGCGTTGCTTGCTGCGCGGCATTGACCTGACGTACGAGGCGGTGCGACGCGGGTCGGTGACGTTCAGCCCGGGCATTGCCCGACGCAGCCGTACTCGTCAACGACAAACTCGAAAGCTACATTGCGGCAAACCGGGATCCAGGACTGAGCGTCGGGCACCAACAGCACGACGGATTGAGCAACCGTGCGGAGAACTCGCATCTGCCAATGCGCGGAGGTGAGAAGGTGAAGCGTCGTTTCAAATCAGCGCGTTACCTTCGGCGAATTTGCGCCGGCCCGCAATCAGGTGGCAAACATGTTTATGCACTGCCGCTGCAACGTGAACGCGCATGAGAAGCGACAGGCACGCTAGCCAGCCATTGAGGTACGGGAAGCCTTGACAGGAAATCCACTACCGGGTCTTCCTTCTACATACCCCAGGATTCCTTATGTTTCGCGATTTCAACGCACGACCATCAACACCGTGACAGCGCCCGCGCCCCGAAGCTTCGTCACGCTCGCCCCGACAGTGCGTGCGAAGCACGAGCGCGAACCGCCATTGCGCACGCTCGTCCCTCAGGCCCGAATCATCCCTCCCAAATAGCCGAATTCGTGGATGAACTGCGCCGGCTCGTCACGGACGGTTGCCGTTGTGGTCGTCTGCGGTGCCGATGACGTATCCGCCACGGCCGGCGTCTCAGCCCTGTCGACCTGCGGCACGAAAGCCGCATCGTCGACGGGTTGCAATGGGGGACTCGGTGGGTCGCTCACATCGGTCTGCGTGCCGTCACGATGCGCTGGCTGAATCGCGGTGTTCTCGCCGCGCAGCCTGGCCGGATCGCGCAACACGGTCCGGAATCCGTGGCGGCGCGGCTCGGCATGAAACACTGTGCCTGCGTTGATCTCACACATGTTGCCGACGATCTTCGCGTACGCATCGAGGAGCAGCCGCCCTTCTCCGCAAAAATAGCTCGTGCGCTCATCGATCGAACCCGCGGCGGTGAGGCGCGCCCTTGCTGCCGTCAGGTCGATGCCGGTCAGATCCACATCATCCGCCCACGATTCGTCCGCATCCGGAGGCGGCCACACACCGTTCGCCGCCGAGCCCGGCGCGTTCAGCTGCGCGCGCCGTGCGTGGCCCGCCACTCGACTGAACGGCTCCGACGCGAGCATACGGAAGAATTCGTTGACCTTCGGCGCATCCTCGATGCGGGTGCCCTGACGCGTGGCCTGCGCCTTCGCATCGAGGAACACCGCGTAACGTTCGACCGTATCGACGATGGTCGACGACGTGGCAAAGTAGCCGTTTCGTACAAGAGGATTCGCATCGAAGCGCGCCTTCAGGCCTTCGGGCGTCGCTTCGTCCGAATGGTCGAGCAAGGCGGCAAGCCTCGGATGCTGCAGGATCTGATAGCTCAGATCCGAGCCCATGATCTCGCCCGCGAACCCCTGTGATGCGTCGGTATGCGAAATACCCGGCGTGAACACGCCGACGGGGGTCGGTATGGTCACCGACTCATTCAATCCTGCGTTCTGGTTGTTGAACACGCGCACGTACTGCAGATGCGTCGCCTTCGCACTCAGCTCCGGCGGCTGCCGGAACTTCATCACGATCGTGCAGCCTTCCGACGCGTCGAAAACGAGGCCCTGCATCTGGCGCGCGATCTCGGCGCTGTCGATTTTCGGCTCGTCCGCGGCGAGCGCTTCGTTGAGTTTGTTGAGCGTCTTTCGCACCGCCATCCCGAGCGCCGCGCCGGCCAGCGGCTTGCCGCCGTTCGCCGTGAGCGTGATCTGCCAGAACTTGCCGGCCCGGATCGGATTGATCTGATGGTCCGCGTAGAGGAATTTCGCTTCCGCGCTCAGCGTCATGCTGCCCGCTTCGTTCGTGACGCTGACCGGGCCGAGCGACTTGTTCCAGTGACCGAGCAGCGCACCCATGACGTTGACGGTCGCTCCACCCGACGCGGTACCGCGCAACACCGCATGCCACCGCTGCCACTTCCCGCGCTCCTCGAGCGGGCCGTTCTTCTGCACGTCGTAGTTCTTCATCGGCAGATAGACTTTGTCCAGCAGTTCGCGCGCCTGCGCATAGCTGCGGTCCGCCTGGATCACTGCGCCCCGGCTGTTCTCGTCGGCGTTGCGCGACAGACGTTCCTTGGCGATGCCGATATGCGTTCCCACCGCGCCGAGCGCGAGGCTGATGCTCGCATAGCTCGCGGACACGAATTTGTCCGGATGGGCAAGCGCGTCCGCCTCGGGATAGCGGCCGTGCCAGACCGTCTCGTTGATCCATGCAAAGGCTTCGCCGCGCAGCGCTTCGAGTTGCTCGCTCGCGGCGCGCGGCATGAAGCGGTCGCTGCGCGCGAGCACCGTCGCGGCGTACGCGATAAAGCTCAGATAATGCTGCTTCAACGCATCCGCCGCCTCACCGGCGCGCTCGAGGTGCTCGACGGTCGGACGCCGGATCACATCGTGGAATTGCGACGGAATCGATGCTTCATCGCCGTAGATGGCCTCGTCGCGCGCCGACAGGGCCGGCAGCGGTTCTGCACCGCGCTCGCGTTGCAGGCGTTCGCGCGTCATCCCGTAGAGCCCGAGTGCGGCCGGCGGTACGCCGTTGCACAGCGCGTCGAGTTGCCGGTGCACGGCAAGCGTCGCCTTCAGGTCCTTGTGGTGCGACAGGTCGAGAATCTGATGCGGCGCGTTGGCCGTTTCAACGAAGAACTGCATCAGTTCGCCGCGCGCGAGCAAATCCAGCGCGACCTTTGCACCGATATTCTGACTGCCGTCCGTCGACCGGCCCAGGCGCGCGTCGACGCCGAGCGTCGCGTCGCGAAATGCCACCGGGCGATTCGCGTACCCGACGGAATCCGGCACATCCTTGCGCGTTGCCGGCGGTAGCGGCTGGCGATCGGCAAGGCGCTGCCGCACGACGTCGCCAACAGCCGGATACGCGGCCTCGATGATCTCGCCGAATCGCGGCGTGCCGCCACGGCTGCGCAGCGTCTCGTCGAGCGCCATCGCGAGAAGCGCCGACTTCACGCCATTGAAACCCTTCTCGAGTTTTTTATCGGCCAGGAAATAAGGCCGCCCGGGTTCGCGCACGTAATTGCGGCCGAGAAGTTGCGACACCGCCGCCGCGATGCGCTGCCGGCCGTGCACGAGCTTGCGCGTATTCGGGCCGGCCGACGTGACGATCGAACGGTTCGCGTCCCGGTTCGCCACCAGCGTCAGCAAATCCTTCAGGTTGGCGTGTTCGAAGTAGGTATCGCCGCCCGAGTATGACGCCTGGCCGTTGACGCGCGCGGCCCAGCCCGATATCTCGGTGCCGACACCGCCCTGAACGGTCGCGCCGGCCGACGGAAAGAACAGGACATCGAAATCGTCATCGGAAAGCACGGTACTGCCGCCCGACGCGTTGCCGCTGACGTTGCCGATACCCGTTGAATAACCCAGGCTCGCGCCCGAACTCGTCACCACGTTCGGGCCCGACACACCCTCGCTGATGCCGTGCGCCACACGTTCGAGCCGCTCGGCTTCGCGATCGGTGTAATCCGCCATCAGATCCGGCGCCGCCGCGCTGATGTGAGCGCGCTTCAATTCCGTCATCAGGGCGGAAAAGAGGTCATGCTCGCGTGCCGATGCCGCACCCGCGCCGCCGGCGTTGCGCTTCACGTAGTTGCGGTCGAGGTAACGCGTCAGCGCTCTCGACGTGCGCGCCGCCCGGGCAAAACCATCGCGAACGGCAAGATGCCGCTGGTCCGGCGGCACATTCGTGGCGTCGGCGGCATCGCCGATTTCCGTGAGTTCCGTGGCAAGACGGGCTCGCAGTGCCGTGACGCGCGGATGCCTGTTCGCGACGTCGGCCGGGATGTCGGGCAGCGCCGCCAGCAACGCACTCACGGTCTGCCGCAGGTGGGCTGCATCGAGCGCACCGGAATCGGGATGAATGACCGCGCCGGCAGGGAGTGCGACGGCCGGCGGCGGCGTTTCCGTCGTCAGCACATCGAGTTCGATGGCTTGACGGGCTTCGTGCTCCACCATTTCACCTGCAGGCGGCTGCGCGGTTTCCCGTATTCTCGCGGCTCTATCGCGTGAAACTGCCTCGCGATAGATCGCGCGTGCGCCCCGTCCTCTCACACCCGGATTCCTGAGCGCCAGGTCCAGCCCCTCGTCGCTCAGACCGCTTGCGGCGGCAGTCTGCCTGGTTGCCGTGACCTTGTCGACGAGATCGCGCAGCTTGCCCGGCATCGACGTGCTCGCTTTCGCGCGTTGCCCGGCTTCCCGCAATCGCGGCGACGTTTCACGCGATTCCTCGGTCTCGACGCGATTGAACCGCATCATCATGCTTGTTAACTTCATTTGGGGGACTCCAGCGACGACGCGATGAGCCGGCTCGACACATCGCCGACCGGTGTCATTCATGACCTCTTCATGACCGCTGTACGACTGCTGCATGACGATCGTAGATTCGCACTGGCGCGCCAGAGTCAGGGGAAGCGAAGCAATGGCCAACATTGCGAAGCGGGCTCCGGTCGGCCGGGCACGCAGGGGAACCAATCGCTTGTCATGGCGGGGCTGACGTACCGCGTGAGAGCGCGTGTTGCATGAAGCTGCGTGCAACGCTGGCGCATCAGTCGACGGGGCAAGGCGCGATGCATTCGTCGGGTGCGCCGTCTTCTTGCGCCGTCTTCTTGCGCCGTCTTCTTGCGCCGTCTTCTTGCGTCGTCTCTTTCGTCGCGGCACAACCTTCGTTACGCTCGAGGCGCTACTTTTTCACCAGGCTTTTCACATATTCAGTCGTCACGACCTCCGATTCTCCGGAGCTGGCATCGTAGGTCATGAAAGGGAGCTCGACGCCGTTGTTGGCTGCCGCGTATTGTCTTTTCAATTCGAGTGCGGCTTCGGGTGCATGCGGGCTGACGAATATTGCCTGAACATCCTGTGGGCGAGGCGCGAGCAGATTTTCGTTGTGCGGAAGAACCGTCCTGACGGAGTATTTCGGCTTTCCAGTGCCGCTGCGGCCGGACTCTATATAGGCCATCTGCCGCTCCGGGGGCATCGCACCCAGCTTCGGCAATGAATGGTCGATTGACGCGTGTTGTTCCGGGGTCAGCTTGCCGTTCAACTGATCCCGATATTCGGAGAATGGCCGGGCAGGAGCGCCTGCGGCAAACGCCGGCACATGCTGTTTCAACGCATCCGCCAGCACGTATTTCGAGCTCTTGTCTGGGGCCGTGCCATTCTGGCGCCGGGCCATCTCCTGGTATTTCGCCTTCAGCGAGGCCGTGCTCTCGAAAATATGGGGGCGCCTGATATCGGTGTCGGCCTCTTCCTGTGCATAGTATCTTTCCAGCGTCGCGCGCACCGCATGCGAATGTTCGTCAGGTGACGAAGCGGGCGCCTGACGCAAAACATTTTGATAATGCGGATCCGTCATCAGGACGTTGGTGCCCATGTCCTTTTTGGCACCGACGATCATTGGCGTGTCCTGGCTGAACATCAGGCCGGTGCGTGTGTTCTGCTGATACGCTTTGAAAGGCCCCGTGCCGATCGCGGTGGCAGTGAGCCCTCCCATGCGATTTTTCTTGCGGGTATCCTCGGCAAGACTGTCAGGGCCAACGACCTGCAACGTGTGGATATAGCCAGGACGCAGCGCGGCTTTCGCCTCGGATTCGTGGAGATCCGGTCTTCCATGAGGGGCACCTTCCCTGCCCGTGGCATGGGTGCCGTCGGCCTTCGGAGGCCGGCTTTTCAGGCCACCCAGTATGGAACCACCCTCCGGCCGAAGCCCGGGCGCCAAAGTGCCCTTGCCGTCTGCATGCGTTCGCGCACCTGTTGCCACATCGCGGCAACCTGTATCTACGGCATCTACGTTCTCGGTGCAGACTTTCGGCATCGCTGACCTCTCAGACGAACCTTCCTGAAGACGAGCGCCCTCATGGGTGGAAATCGCTCGCCAGCGGCTAGCCCGATCTCGAGTCCGGCCGCACTTTCTCCCAAGTCAAACGTCAGTTGGCGCGGCATTCCCGATGTTCGCCGACCGAAGGCGACTCTTTCAGGTACCACCAACTTGAACAATGCCGAAGAATAATTCACTACACGCTACGTCCCCCGTGCAACAAGGGGCACGCCCGACACGAAGCGACGTTGATAAAACCGTAATCGACATGGTTCTTGCCTGTGATCGCCCTCCTTCACGAAGATAACCGTCGCCTTTCGAAAGATCTCGATGCCGGGCTTCACGCTGGCCGGTTCCTGGCGCAGCCTGCCGACCCCGGCGTTCCGATCGTCGACCGGACGACGGCTCAACACCGGCACGCCCGGAGCCGGTACTGCCGTCGTCACCTCTAACTCCCGACCCACACCGTCGGCCGCCGTCCGCGCCACGGCCGCGATTGCTCCAGTTGCCCGGCAAGCCGCAGCAACCTGTCTTCACGCGCGAAACCCGCCGCGAACTGCACCCCGATCGGCAACCCCGTCGTCGGGTCGCTCTCCAGCGGCACCGACATCGCCGGCCCGCCTGCGACATTGAACGGCGGCGTGAATGGTGAATGCCGGAACACCCGATCCGTCCACTCGAGTCCGTTCATCGATTCCGAACCCTGCGCATAGGTGCCGATGGCCGGCGCATGATGCGGCAACGTCGGCGTCAACAGCACGTCGAACCGTTCGAACCACGCGCCGACCGCGCGCGTGACGGTGTTCCGCACCTCCAGCGCGGCTGCGTAATCCGTCGCCCGCGCGTGCCGGCCGTACCGGACGCAGGCCAGCGTCGCAGGTTCAAGCGTCGTTGCGTCGATCGGCCGCCCGGTCGCCGCGGCGATGCCGTCGATCCAGCCGACCATCGTTGCCGTCCAGATCGTCGCGTTCGCCTGCACGAGCGCCTCCCACGACACCCCGAGGCCTGGTGCCTCGAGACTCACGTGATGACCCAGCCCTTCGAGGTGGCGCGCGGTGTCGTTGACGGCCGCCGCGATCGCCGGGTCGGTACGGTCGCCGTTCCACGGGTCGATCATCACGCCGATCCTCAGCCGCCCGGGATCGCGGCCAACCTCGGAAAGGAAGCTGTTCGCCGGCGCGGACGTGACATACGGTTCGCCCGCCGCGTCGCGGTTTTGCACGGCATCCAGCAACGCGGCGCTGTCCCGCACGCTGCGGCTGACGCCCAGCTGGACGCCGAATCCGGAGAACACCTCGTCCAGCGCCGGCCCGTTCGAACTGCGCCCGCGCGTCGGCTTGAGTCCGAACAGCCCGTTGTACGCGGCAGGCACCCGGATCGACCCCGCCGCATCGGTCGCATGCGCGACCGGGACGACGCCTGCCGCGACGGCCGCCGCCGCGCCGCCACTCGAGCCGCCCGCGCTCACCCCGGGCTGCCATGGGTTGCGCGTCGCGCCCTGCAGCGTCGATTCGGTGGTCGTGCTGAACGCCATCTCCGGCGTCGTGGTCCGGCCGATCGTGACCAGGCCGGCGTCGCGAAAGCGCGTCATCAGCGCGGAATCGCCGGCCGCCACGCATCCTTGCGCAAGGCGGCTGCCCAGCTCGGCGCGCTTGCCTGCCATCGAGATGGCGATGTCCTTGATCAGGAATGGCACGCCGGCCAACGGCCCGCCGCAGTCGAGCGACACGCGTCCGCTTGCGTCGAGCGGCCAATGCTCGACGATCGCGTTGAGATCCGGATTGACGGCGTCGGCCGCCGCGCGGGCCAGCTCCGCCAGTTCCGCGGGGGTCACTTCCCGGGCGGCGACGAGCCTGGCCAGACCGACGCCGTCGAGGTTGGCGTATTCGCCGAGATTCATGGGGTTCTCCGGTTGGTTCGATACCGGTGAAGATAGGGGATCGGCGCGCCGCCGATTAGCCCGTCGGCGTGGCAAGCATTGCCCCATCGATGGAACAATGGACGTGTTAGCCTTTTGCTCCCTCATCACGACCGTTCCGGACAAGAATGCATCCATGGCAAGGGATCTGAACGACACGCTCATCTTCGTCCGCGTCGTCCAGGCGGGCAGCTTCACCGGCGCGGCCGCTGCACTGCAGATTCCGAAGACGACCGTCAGCCGGCGCGTCCAGGAACTGGAAGCCCATCTCGGCGCGCAGCTGCTGCACCGGACCACGCGCAAGCTGCGGCTGACCGAGGCGGGTACGGCCTACTTCGAGCAATGCCGCGCGATTGCCGACCAGCTCGATGCGGCAGAAAGCGCGGTGCACCAGTTGCGCGACGGCCCGCGCGGCTGGCTGCGCGTGACCGTGCCGTATTCGTTCGGCGTCACCTGGATCGCCCCGCTGATCGCGGGCTTCTGTTCGCGCTACCCCGATGTCCGGCTCGAAATCGTCGCGACGCATGTGTCGCTCGACCTGTTCGCCGAAGACGTGGATATCGCGCTGCGCTTCGGCCTCCTCCCGGATTCGAGCCTGATCGCGCGGCGCCTCGGCAGCTTCGCGACGTCGATCTATGCCAGCCCTGCGTATCTGGACGCGCACGGCGCGCCAGCCGGGCCGGACGATCTGCGACGTCATCCGGCCCTGGCGCTGCATCAGGCCAAGGGCACCGGTTGCTACATCTGGACGCTGCGCAAACCGGGCCGCAAGCCGGAGCACTACCCGCTCGACCCGGTGATCGTCGCGAGCGATCCCGCGTTGATCCTCGATGCGGCGCGCGCGGGGCAAGGCCTGATGCTGGCGATGGACATGAGCATGGCGCCGGACGTCGAGGCGGGCCGGCTGCGCCGCGTATTGCCGGACTGGATGGGGCCGCCGCAGGATCTGAATGCGCTGTTCCCGAAAGAACGCGCGCCGTCGCCCAAGGTGCAGGCGTTCGTCCGTTATCTCCAGGAACAGCTGAGCTTCACCGACCGTCGTCCGTGAGATCCGCTCGGGACGCGCGCCATGCGCTCCAGGTTTGCGGCTGCCCGCCCGGGTTTTGTTCCGCGTATTGATGGAACAAATAAAGGAACGACAATCGGTCTTGTCGAAAGACGGCGTTCTGTCCACCGATCTTTTTCAATTCATAGCGCCCCAGCCCGCCTTGCCGGTCGATGATGCCGTCGGCCGATACACGTCGAGCGTTGCGCAACATGTCATAGACCGCCATGAACGTGGTCGTGCGCCCTCTGCCACCCTTGCAATGCACGTGCATTGCCGCGTCCGGCGGCATCTGGCGGACGATATCGACGAACCGGTCGACGGCTTCGTTGTCCGGCCGCAGGTGGTCGGTGACCGTCAGGCGGGCATATTTTGCCCCGGTGCTTTCGACGAGTTCCCGCTCGCTGACGATCTCCGGACGATTCAGCGTGACCGACCTCATGGGCCGGGTGCCCGTCTTGAAATCTTCCGCGCTATCGATCTTCAGATGCTCGCTTCCACGAAGACCGTCGATCCAGGCGGCTTCGCGCTGCAACGCTTCGTCGTGTGAAAGGCCCACGTTGGCCCAATCTTTCGGGCCGCGTAGCGTCAGTGTGTAACGGTCGGCCACCGCGTGCGGCTCCTGACGGAGATCGACGATATACAGGTGCTCCGGATGCTGAACGTTCGCAGCGCTTGCGATACGTTTGATTTGCTCGGTCGTCGCGATCGTATCGCTCCCCGACAACCGCAATTCGCCGAGCCCTTCCCGGTTCAGGTCCGCCGGAAGGGCACTCAGGTCATTGGTCGTCCGGAAGTATCTGAAATATTCCGCGCTGCCGTCCTGGTCTGCCGGCTGTGGCATGTAGTCGAAGGTCAGGATCGGATTCAGCTCTCGTGGAGGCTGTGCGAAGCTCGGCTTCCTCGGCGGGGATGTGACGTGCGGTAGCCTGGCGGGATTTTCGTCATTGGGCGAGTTCCGTCGCGCCTGAAAAAATGGCGATAGACCAGCATGCGGGCCTGAATTCTCGACGAACGACGGCCTTCGTTTTGCCTCGTGAATATCGATACCCTCGGATTTCAATTCGCCATCAACCGAGGTTCCGGAGCCGTGCAAATTACCGATTTTAGTCATGATGTTCCACGAATTGATGGTCGATTGATCTCAAATAACAGATTCGCATCACTCCACATGAAATCAAGAATCCAAATTGATGCCCAGTTTCCCGACGAGCAATGAAATCTTCCCTTTCAGGATAGCTATCTGCTCCTTGTTTTCTGAATTTTCTTTAATCAATCTTGAATTCAATGTTCTCAATACGTCACTTTCATTCTGGATTAGCTTTCCGCTATCGATCAATGTTTTTGTCTTGCCCTTCGTCAATCCGGATGCCGTTTTATCGACCGCATCGAATTTCAATTGCAGCGTTTCATTCTTTGCATTGAGACGATCTATTTCCGACCTTGCCTCGCCAAGCTTTTCATGAAGCCCTGAAATTTCCATATCTTTCATTTTTATCAAATCTTCATTTTCTCGCCTCAAAACCGCCTTGCTATCTCGATCACTTCTTATTGACTCGTTGCGCTTCTCGAGCGCCTCTGATTTTTGCTTGATTTCCGAAAGCAACGATTCTGAATGATTTTTCAAGTGTGAAATCTGCCCACTCAGATCATCCACGATTTTGTTATAACCCACCAGTTCGGACTCGAAATCCTCGTTTTCAGTCTTGAGCACATCAATTTCCAACTTCAAATCCTTATTCTCGTCACTCAATGACTTTATTTTTTGCTTCGTGTCCTTCCCGCGCGCCCGCGATGCCGCCTTCTGAGCCTTTGTCCGTTCGTCACGCAATTTCATTGCACTTTGCAACTTGACCAATGTTTCGCCGAGATTTTCATTCAACTTCACAAGATCACGAGCTATTTTTACTTGGTGGCCGCCCAAAGTATCGACCGTGCTGCGGTACTTCTCTTCCAGCATCGCTTCGACTTCCTTCGACGTATAGGTTCTGGTTTCCGTCGAATCATGAGCTTCGGCTAACGCAACCGGGCTGGAACGAAATGTCGGTCGATCCGATCCCTTGTTCAGTTCCTCATCCGAACGATGTTTCCTCAGCGGGATCGCCGAAAGCGCACCAGTGGGCGTATTTTCATGGAACGGGTTATGGGTAGCTTTCTTGAGCGGCGCATTCTCCGACGAACTGATTTCTGACGGCGTCGGGGACTGAGTTGTCCGCGGGATATTGACCATGGGTTCCTCGCACAAATAATGTGGAATCTCCCAATATGACGCATTGCTGAAACGCCGTGACGCCAGAGGCGAACCGGGCAGGCATTTTGCGAACGATCGACTGTCGGAGCGTGTGGCGCTGAAATAGCGACTCGTGCCGACCTGACAGGTCATTCCTGGTAAGCACCCCGATCAACCCGTCCGCTGACTACGCGAGGCGATCCGGCATGGTCGTATATGCCTTCGAGCAATGCGCCGAGATCGATGCCGGTGCCGATTGCCGGAGACCCCGGCGCCACGTGCAGATCCGGCGTCGTGACGTCGACGAAACGCGGATCCGCCAGAACGCCGGCCGCCTCGCTTCCGCTTGCCTGCTGAAACGCCGAAAGCGTCGTCAAAGTCGCATCGTTCCAGATCCAGCGCGCCGCCGGCGCACCACCTTTCGTGAAGTACAGATTGTTCTGGAACGCCGCGGGCCCGCTGTCGCCCGACACCGGGCTGTTCACCAGCACGCCCTGGTCATTGGCGTACAGCAGGTTGTTGGCGAACAGGTTGTTGCGCGCGTTGTACTGAATCTGGAATTCCCCCGTACCCGATCGCATCGTGTCGTTCTCGAACAAGGTGTTGTTCACGATCGTGCAATGCTCGGTACCGCCGACGGTCGATGCATAACCGCCAATCGAAATGCCCGTCACGTTGCTGTTCCACACGAGATTGTTGCGCGCCGTGACGTAGCTTGTGACGCGGCCATCGTGTTCGCTCGCGAGCTCAATGCCCAGATCCGCGCCGTGCACCGTGTTCCGCTCGATCGTGATCCGCGTTCCGCCATCGACATAAATGCCGCCGGCGCCGGGCTTGCCGTCGTAGGCAGGATTGGTCACTGAACTGACGTTGTCGATGACATTGCCGGCGATCCAGCCGTTGCGCGCCTGATTCACCCCCTTCGCCGATGCCGTGTCCTCGAAGCCGATCGCATCGATGCCGATATTGTTGTTGTCGTGGACGCGGTTGTTGGTCACTTGCCAGTTCGCGACATTGCCGTTGACCGTCAGGGACTCGCTGTACCCGGTCGTCAGGTGATCGATCTCGTTGCCGTCGATGATCAGGTCGCTGATCGGCTCGACGCCTCTCCCGTACACCGCGAGCCCGAATGCGCTGCCGGCGGGCGATTCGACCGTCGTCGAAATGTGGTGGATATGGTTGTCGCGGATCTCGATGTGATGCCCCGAGCCGTTGACATAGATGCCGAGCGGCACCGAATCCTCCGAGTTCGACGTGAAATTCGTCAACTGCAACCCGATCACGCGCACATAACTCGCATTGCTGATCGTGACGAGCCCCTGCTGGTCTTGCGCCTCCAGCCCAGTGCCGTCGATGGTCGCGGTCGCGCCCGGTGCGGCCGTCAACGTGATGAATCCGGCTGTGGCCGAGCCCGATCGGGCGATCGTGACCAGTTCGTTATAGGTACCGCCTTCGACTTGCACGGTGCCGCCAACTGGAACGACCGAGACTGCGTGCTGGATGGTGCGCCAGGGTGTGGCAGGGCTGCCGTCGGCGGAATCGTTGCCGGTGGTTGAAACGACGTAGACCGGGCTGTCGTAATTGGCTGCCGCGACACTGACCGACGCAGCGCCCGACGAAAGCGGCATGACCTGCGACACGGCAGTCACTGTCGCGCTCAGCGTTTTGGTCGCACCGGCCGGCGCGGTGTAGACGCCGTCGTCCGAGATCGTGCCGAGACCTGGCGCGCCGCCCGGTACGCCATCGACCATCCACACCACCGATTGATCGCCGCTCCCTGAAACGGTTGCCGAGAACTGCTGCGTGCCGTTCGCAGCCAGCGACACTTGCGCCGGCGACACGACGACTTGTGAGACAGTGCCCGATTTGATAGACGTGGCCGCGAATGACGGATCGGAATCGCCGGAACCACACCCCTGAAGCATCAACGCACATTGCAGCGCTATCGCCAGTTCAAAAAGTATCTTCGAATTTTTCATATGCGTTCCGGTTTCCGACGCATGGCGTGGATACGAGCGCCTCGTCGGTTTCATCGTGTAGCGGGATCAAAGCGGCGTCTGTGTCCGTCACTCGACGGTCCAGGTCCGGGGTTCGGCCGCGCGATCCGTTTGCAATGACCGGCCAATGGGCCGGTACGTCGACGCCGGTACGGGCTTTCAAGAAACCAGACCGTGTGACGGGACCGAGTCAGGCCATCGTTCCAAGAGGCAGGAAGATTCGAGCCCGTCTACGACGAATTCGACAACGGCACGCGGCGCAGAGGTCGACATGGTCGCGGTTCATCGGCAACGGCGCTGCCGCAAACGCGAAAATGCCGTCGAGGGTGCGAAGCACGCGAACTCACGCAGCGCCGAACGCAGCGCAACCCCATCTCACGCGATATCGCATGCCGCGCTTCACGCGCGAAACGATCGAGTGCACGTCCTTCGATCATGTCAAATTTTTTACGCTTCGCATGCGTATCCGCGCGTTCGTCATCCGCGAATGATCGTCCGGACAACTTGATACCGTTGCTTCGTCGATGCCCGTCACCTCGCATCGCATTCTGCTGGCCAACCTCGGACAACGTCATTGAGGACGACATGATCAGAAGCAACCCGGGCGTTTCTGCATCTTCGCAAACCACTCATGCCATCGCGCGATGGGACGCTGATTCACGCTATCGACATCAATCCAGACTCCTGCGACATCTGGTCGATCTGGTCACCTGGCTTTACACGTTCGGCGGCTATCTGCTGTCGCTGTATCTGGTCACGCGGCCGGGCTGGATGCTGCCGCTTGCGGGCGTACCGTTGATGGCCCATACGATGATCCTGAGTGCGCTGCTCACGCACGAATGCATGCATGGAACGATGAGCAAGCGTCCCGCGCTCAACGCGCATCTCGGACGCGCATCGACGCTGATCAGCGGGGCCTGCTATGTGCCTTATGCGCTGCTGCGGCGGCAGCATCTCGATCATCATCGCAATCGCGTCGGCTACGACGGTTTTTCGATTACCCGCTGGGTGGCGTCGCTACCGCCCGCGCTGCGCCGCGTCGTCATGGCGCTCGAGTGGTGCTACGTTCCGGTTCTAAGTTACGTCGCGCGGTTTCGCTCGCTGGCCATGCCGTTCTTGCAGGCGCAGCATCGCCCGCTGAGAACCCGGATCGCGATCGTCCTTTTGCTGCGCGGCGCGTGCTACCTGGCGCTGCTTTCGATCTCACCGTGGAGCTGGCTCTGGATCTTCTGCGCGCACGGGGCGATGCTGACGATCCTGCGCATCTACGATTGCTTTCACCACACCTTCGAAGTCATCGCGCTCGGCACGCCGATGCCCCGGCTCGAACGCGACTACGAGCAACGCAATACCTACTCGTCGCTGATCAGTCGCGAGCATATGTGGCTAAACCGCATCTTTCTCAACTACGGATTTCACAACGCCCATCACGCGTTCCCGCACGCGCACTGGACGGATCTGGCGCGTATCGACGCAGCACTTTATCCGGCATCACGCGCCCACTGCATTCATCGGCGCGAGCTGCTGCGCGGATACCATCGTCATCGAGTCGCTCGCATTCTCGAAGGGCTGGGCAGGCCGGAGGTGATCGACGGGAAGCTGGTGATGGATCGCTACTACGGGATCGTCATGAATATCTCGTTCATTGTTTACGACGTTTGAAAGGAGAACGGTATGGACGATATCGTGCAGTTGTCCGGCAACGGAAATGCGGCCGAGTCGGGGCGCGCTTTCTCGTATGAAATGGCTGTCAGCCACCTGACCACCCCGAAGGCGATGTTCATGTGTCTCGCGACCATCGAACCCGGTGAGACCATTCCACCTCACATGCACCCCGAAGGAACGGAGACGATCCTTCATATCCTGAGCGGTCGTGTCGAGCACCGATACGGGAAAAATCTCGAAAAAACGATGCTCAATCAGCCGGGGGACTTCATTTTCATTCCGGGAAACGTTCCGCATCAGCCAGTCAACCTGAGTTCGACCGAGCCCGTGACGGCCATCGTCGCCTGCAATTTCGACATCAGCATCGACGGGAATTCGATCCCGTATGCGGGCTCGTCGTGACGCCGAAATCCTGATTCACGGTTCGACCGACCGGTTACTTGAGCATCCTTGGAGACTGAATCGGGTCGGCTTCCATCGTCGGCGCGCCCGCAGCAGCTCAGGCAGCGATGTGGCGGATTTTTGCGCATCCCGGCCCCCCGACGAGAATGTCGCAGCGGCGGAAGGTCATGCCGCCACTGCGTCGCTCAGGTAGACATCGTTTCGCGCCCGGAAGGACAACACGGCAAACGGAGCGGATCATGACGTCGCATCCGGGAGACACGCCCCCAAAGCGTCGATATGTCGGCACGCAGGCTCCCATCACGCAACGGACGACTCCATGCCGCGCATCCCGCCCTCTCCTTCACCCGGTACATCGGACTTCTCCAGCCGTTCTACGTCACCGGATCCGAGCAATGCGAGCACGGACGGACGACCCGCAACGCCAACGGCGGAACCGCCGCCGCTGCCCGAGAAGCCGCAGTTCCTCAAGGACCTTCAGTCGAGGCTGGCCGCGTCATCCAGGCCCGATTCGAGGCCGCACGCACGAAAGATTGCGGAAACGAACGTGCGGATGGCCGAGGCCAATCTCGTGACAACGCAACATGCATTCGAACTGGCACGGCACTTCGGTGGCGTGACGTCACGTCACGCTGACTCGCTCGCGTCGGCGCAGAGCAGGCAAGAAAATGCGCAAGCTGCCCTCGGCACACTCATCCAGCAGGAAGCGGACGGGCTAACGCCGGCGTCACCGACAAGCGTGCGGCACGAAAACACGCTGCGCTTTGCAGACGAACAACTGGACGTGCTTGCTGCACAACACCGGCCCGGTGAACTGGCAGATCGTATGCACGCGCCGGACCACGATCGCCCGGCCGGTTCCGCCCCTCGCACAACGATCGGCAGCCCCGGACCTGATGAATCCGGACAAGGCTCGCGCAGACCTGCCCGCCCCTTGCATGTGCAGGATGTCGTCCTGGACTACATCGGGGAATTCATGCCTGCGGGGTCAGCGCGAAACAAGGGTTCTTTGGAGATATCGGAGGATCTGGTGGAGATCGGTGGCCGCCTCGGGATCGAGCAAAGCGCGCTGGACAGGTTTCGGCAAGATTATTTCTGGTCCAATCCGCCCAACCAGCAAAAAGCGGCCCTTGACGATATGGAAGCTCAACTGGACGCCGCCGCAAAACGAAAGCTCGATTCGCGGCATTACGGTACGGTGCGCACGGCAATCGACGAGCTCATCAAGCAGGTACGCCATACCGCGCATCGCACGGAAAACCCGGAAAGTGCGGTGCCGACGAAAAGGACGCGTCTCTGAGTACTCCCCGGGGTTTGCGCACAACCACTGCTTCACGTGAGGGCGCCGATACACGCGCCGGCGCTCACCTCGCGTGGCATCAGCGCAACCTGGGCGTCGCGCTGCTCACCCCGCCGGTCCATGCTCCGATCGAGCGTCTGCATCGCTCGTTTCCCGATGCCGGACTCTCGAGCCCGCAGGTATCGGCCATATCCACCCCACCGAAATAGTTGCGTCAGCGATAGCACACCTGTTCCAGCGTGCGTGGCGCTCATATGGATTCCGCGCCGGGTTCTTCCGCCTTGCGACGTCCCGCAAGACTGGGCGGTGCGGAATCCAGCGCTGTTTCGCCCATGTTCCAGTCAAACTAACGGATACCCCTTCCCGCAACCAGAAAGATGTCGCCCCTCACCCCCGCGGCGCGTCGCGCCGCGGCCAGTTCAGATCGAGCCGATCCGCCTCGCGCGGCGTCAGCTTCAGTGCCGCGACCTCACGCTCGCCGCGCGCGCCTTTCTGTGCCGCGATCTGAATGCCGAACCGCAGCCCGGCGGTGACTTGCCGGTCACACGCCTGTATCGTCAGAAGTTCCGTCGGCATCCACGAATCGACGCGCTTGAGCAGCGCATCACGCCGATCACGCAGCCTGTCGATTTCGTGTGCGCGCGCTTCGCTGCGACGACTTGCGCTCAATGACGCGATCCTGTCATCGAGCAGGTCGGCTTCGCTGGCCGCGTGTTCACGAAGGCGTCGCCTCAGGACGAAGCGCAAGTTCGGCACGCGGTTCTCCGCGATATGGGACAGGTACTTTTCTATTTTTTCACTCCCCGCTGCGAGCACCCGTTCGTAGTGCTCCGTCGCCGTGGGCATCGGCTCCCCGGGCGTCGCCCCGAAGGCCAGCATCCACGCGGGATCGCCGCGCAATGCCCGCTTGTATTGATCGAAGTTCGCGAATTCGATGTCGGCATTGGACGAACGAACCTGCAGTTTGCCGCGTTCGCGCACGAGCGTCGCTTTTGCCTGGTGGAACGAGTCGTGCACCGGTAACTGCAGCCCGATGATATTGGGGGTGAGCATCGACACGGTCGCCACGTCGGTCGGATCGGACGCGCCCTCCTGCAGGCTCTGCAGTTGATCGCCGACGCTGCTGCTCACGCCCACGTGAACGCCGATCCGATAACCGCTGCCGACCCGATGCCCTTCGATTCTGGTCTGGCCGCTTTCATCGACCGAATCCAGCTCCGCGCGGCGCACCCATCGATAGGTGCCCCCCACCACGCCGTTCGCCCGCGCCGAATACTGGCCGGCGCCGATCTTGACGCCGGCCCGAAGATCGACGTTGGCATCGACCTGCCGCAACGTACTGTGCTGGTCATTCCACGAAACCGTGAATGCGTCGTTGTCGAAAAAACGACTGCCGAGCTCGTTCCACAGCGTCCGCTCGCTTTTACCGCGACCGGCGTTGTCGAACAGATAGCGGTTGACCGCCTTGAGTTGCGTCCTGCCGGCACGGTCGTCGTACGCGTCGCCGTCGGCATTCAGGCGGCGGGCAATGCTCAGATCGACCGTGCGCTGGCGCGCATCGTCCCATTCGTGCCCGATGTCGACGTTGGCCGCCACGCGCGCGATCTCGACGTTGTGTCCCACCTGAAGGCCGCCGCCTGCCTCGTAATGGTTTCGGCGCTGCGTACCGAAGCTGATCTTGTACGCGGCCGTACTCCGGCTGATCTCGAGTACCGACTGACGACCGCGCGACGCCTTCAGGTTGAGCCGTGGCACCAGCCACGGGAACGACGCGGCGACCGCGCTGATGCCGCGCGTACTCGCACCCACTACGCCGCCGTCGGTGATGACCGCCTTGCCGCTGCCTTCGAGCGCGTCGATCATCCGGTCGCCCGCATCGCGAAAATCATCGGTCCTCGTGCCGCGCGGCGTGATCGCCTTCCCCAGCGCAATGCGGTCGATCGCGTCTACCTGGCGGCTCACGTCGGCGGGCACGTCATCGCCGATGCGCGTGCGCCAAAGCGCGATCTTTTCCGCGTCCAGCACGTCCGATTCGCCGATCAGGTATTTGCGCACGCGTTTGAGCATGCGGGCGCGGGCGCGTTGACTGCTGTCGGCCATCGCGATCTGATCGCGCAACGCAGTGAGCAGCCGGCGCACGCGCGCTTCACGAAGCGTTGGGCGGCCATCGTTCGACGCGTCGCGGTTACCGGCATTCCGCCCGCCAAGCCGGGCGAGACGATCGATCGTCGCATCGTCGAGTGTGTGCATGACACGCTCGGCGATGAGGCCGATCGTGTCGTCGTTGAACTTCATCCCGTACTCGACGGACTGGCGACCCTCTCCGGACGCGGCATCCCGGGGGCGAGAGAGTTCCGCAAGAACCGCGCGTTCAGCCGCGCCGACGATCAGGTGAATCGCGTGGCTGTCCTTCATCAGCTTTCTGCTACCCGATGCGCGGTCGTCGCGGGCCACGACGCGCTCGTTCATTGCAACGAAGACGTCGCGCAGCGCGTCGTTGAGCACCTTCTTGTCCTTTTCCCAGGTGCCGAGGCTTGCGCCCTGCACGCCGTCGCGCATCGCGGCGACAGCGCTTTTCCGATACCCGAACGGCCGGATCGCGGCGGCCAGCTTCGAGCGCCTCGACGCAACGGGTATCGCATCGCCGTGTTCATCGGGAACCGGATCGACGTGATCCGAGGTGGCGTACGGAATCGTATGATTCAGGAAACGTGCCATCCGGCTCTTCATCGCGGCGAAGGGCGTCCCGGGTCCATCCGTGAAGTAACCCTGGCGCCCGGCGAGCAATGCGCCTTTGTCCGCCGCACTCAGTCCGTCGGCGCTCCCGGTCCGCCACAGCTGCGACGCCGCGCGCACGATCCCTGCGGCATGAGCCTGGGGCGTAGCCGACGCATCGTCTGCCAATGACTGCGCCATGCGGTCGATCGCGGCCGGATCTGCCTCGCACCGCGTCGAGTCGACCAGATGACCGGCGGCTTGCAGCCACACCTGCGGCGCGTACCGCGCCGCGCTGTCCCCGGCCGGCCAGGTCCGGCCGGCCAATGCCCGCACGCACTCGTAACCATGCGTCGTCGAGGCGAGCTTCTGGGCCGTTCTCCATGCAAGCGCCGTGAGCCGATTGTCGATGAACCCCGACGCCCGCATCTGGTGCGGCTGAATCGACAAGCCCTGCCGCATGCGAAGCAACACACGCCTCGCCAGCCCCGGATGTGCGGACGTCGCCTCGGCAAGCGCAACGATCAGCAATTCGCTTTGCTGTGCCGATACGCCCGGTGCAGCGGCTTGCCTGACATCGGCGACAAGACGGTCGATTCCCGCGGCGTCGTTGCCCGCGAAGCATCGGTGCGCCGTCCCGGCAACTGTATCGAAATCGTCGGTACGGACCTCGGCTGGCGCCGCAGCGGCAGCGTTTGCCCGAAAACCGCCGAGCGCTTTCTGCATCGACCGCGCCGGTTTGCGCATTGCGCGCTCCGGAGATACATCGGCAAGCGACGCAGCATTCGTCGCCTCGGATAACGCCGGCGGCGGGACAGCGACCTTCCTGGACGGTGCTTTCGTATCGTGCGGGAGGACCGGCGGGCCTTTCGTGCCGACGGTGACCATCGACAGCGCGATAAGGTCCATCGGAAGGTTCACTCGCTTCGGACGAGCAAAAGCATCGGCGACCGATCGTGCGCGCGACGTCATGCCGGATCTCAGCGCGGCGAGAACACCGGTGTCCCGACCCGCGTCGGCGTTCTCTGCTGTCGACGGTGCAATGGCTGGCGTATCGGCCGTCTCTGCCGCCGAATACATTGGCGGCGGGGCGGATAATGCGTCGGGGGCACGAGTCGACATCGCTCTGGATCGATCAGATAGTGGAGTCCAGCCACTATCGCGGCTGGACATGAAACTTCCATGACCTTCACGATGACCGTTGGATAAATTGAAATGATACGGATTCCTGTTTTACTTTCGTGTCGGTTCGATATTGCAACGGCACGGCCATGTACGATCGCGAACGGCTACCTGGCGAACAACGATTCAAATGCCTCGCTGTGGTGACGACGCAAGCGGATAGAACCCGATCGGGTCGATCGCATGTGGTCCGATTCACCTGCGGGCACTGGATCGATGCGATCGATCATTCGGCTGATGCGAAGCCGTGTCCTGCAATCCGAACTCGCCAATATCCGCACCGCTGATTGTCGATGTGCGCATGCCATTCGTTCTTCTTCATCCGATGACAACGAGGGCATTCGCCCGAGTCATCCCTCGATCCGTTGCTTGCCGCACTTGATTCGCCGACGCAACCAGTTCTTCGCCTGTATCGGCCTTTGTCATCATCGCGGAGCAGAAAATCCTGACGAAATCTTGTCCGCTCCAACGGATCGACTCGGGCTGACGAACGCGAAGAGCGCGGTCCGATCGCCGGGGCTTCGTCCAACCGGATCCTGATACGCGCCACGAGATCGCTCGGCGGCATCGCATTGGCGCGTTGCATCCGGCAGCACCCGCGACGCTCGGCGCGATCGCGCAAGCATGTCGCTCACGTCGGCCCCTCCGGCGAGCTGTGGAAATTTCGGGACAGACGCCCGGGCAATACTCAATAAAATTCAGTCGTTCATTACATTCAGTAATGTTCAGGCGAAACCCTTGCGCCCCAAGGCCGGGACGGGTGTGAAGTCGATTTTTTGTGCTCAAATCGATCAAATGCCCAAATTTTGAGAAGCGACAGACCAAAGTAATTTTTCATAATTTCACTCAAATATCCCGAATTTTCCCGATCTCCGCAGTCAGAAATCCGTCCCGCCCAAACCTCGAAGAGACGCCCCGCCGCTTTTTAACAAATTGTTACGGACCTAGCGGACGCCTCCCCCTACCTTTCGTTGGCCGGGACTCGCGCCATCGCGACCTCCCGAGCGTCTCGGTTGAAGATAGCGCTGCCTTTGCGAGGTGCCCCTTGAAGCTGGCAATATTTACCCATGACTCAGCGTTGTTTCACATGATCCAAAGCTGTCTGGCGGACGATGGCGTCACCTGCGCGCGCTATAGCAAAGACGTCGATCTGGCGCGTGCGCTGCATCGCGAAGAGTTCAGCGCGATCGTGTTCGACGCGACGGCGGGAATGGATGCGTCCCATCCGGTCCTGGCCCGGCGTGCGTGTTTCGGAGACCGGCGCGCGCCGTTGATCGCAATCGGTGAATTCCTGGCGCAGGACCGGGCGATTGCAGCCCTGAGCGCAGGCGCCGACGACATCGTGCTGAAGCCGGTCGAGCCGCGTGAGTTACGCCTTCGGCTCCTGCTCGCGGTGCATCGCTTTGCGGGCCAGCCGTCGGTGAGCGACGCTTCGCAGCCGGCAGCCGACGAAATCGGAATGGGCATTTACCGTCTAAGCCGCCGGAATGGCTGCGTGGAAATAAACGGCAAGGTGATCCGGCTGACCACGCGCGAATTTGCGATCGCCTGGGTGCTGTTCTCGCAACAGGGGAACTATGTGACGCGACGCGCGATTGCCGCGACGGTCTGGGGCAGTTCCGAAGAGATTGTCGGGCGCACGCTCGAGCAGCACATCTACAAACTGCGTAAAAAGCTGCTGCTCGACGGCGCGTTCGGCATCGTATTGCGAACGATGTATGCGCACGGCTACCGGATCGAGCGGGCCGTCGAACGTGTGATGGAGCAGATCGTCGAGCCGGTCGAATCGCGCCTGCTTCGGACGAAGCGCCATACGAGCGACAACGGGGCGACCTGTACGAGCTAGCGCCGGCGGTGATTCGAGAATGAGATTGCGGCCGAGGCATTGCGATCGGGCGCCACGGTGGCCCGCTGCCAGAGGTGCCCGAGAAGCGGCGCCCACGGCACGTTGCACCGGCCGATTGCGCTTGCCGCCTCAGGCAGGTGGCGTGGAGTCACGACCCGCGCCACCTGCGACGCCGCTTCCGCCCGCACGCCCGGCATGACGAAACCCGGGGCACCGCTGCCGAAGCACTCAAGACGCTAGCTGACGTTCGTCAGGATCGTTTTACCCGTTTCCTCCGCCAGTTTGCTCAACACCTCCAGCTCCTCTGCACTGAATCCGTTGTCACGCAAGTCGATCGACTTCAGGTTCGTGTTCTCACGCAAGGCCGCAGCGAGCGGTTCGACGAGGTTTCGGTCGCGAGCCATCCCCAGACCGTTCCCTTTCAAGTCCACCGATTCCAGTGTCCGGTTGGTACGCAACATGTCGAATGTCGCGTTTGCAGTCAGCTCGCTCCTCCCCAGCTGGTTCTTCGCCAGTCCGGCCGATTCGAGGGTGGTGTTATCGCGGAGCGCATGCAATAGCGTCACCGCGTTCTGCGCGCGGCTAGAGCTGAAATTGTCACCGAGATCGATCGACTTCAATTTCAAGGAACCGTCTTTCCCCAACATCTTCGCCAACGCATCCGCCCCATCGGGATGCCACCCCAGCCAATTGCCTCTCAATTCCAGTGACGTGATATTTTTGTTTTCACGCAATGCATCCATCATCTTTGTGGAATTTTCGTGGTCGGGCTCCCCGAAATTATCATTGATGTTCATTGATTCGAGATTCTTTGCCTTCTTCACGAAATCAATCGCTGCAGCCGTCACGCGCGCATCCGATCCCAGGTTGTTTTCGGCCAGATTCGTCATTTTGAGCGCATCGACCGACGCGAGCGCATTCAATATCGGTATGGCTCTTTCAGGATTCTTGCCAAGAAAATTCTGATGGAGCTGCACCGATCTGAGGTCGCGCCTCTCGTGCAGCATAGCCACCAGATCCGCGGTCTCGGTCGGTGTCATTCTCGACGAATCTCGCACTTTGACGACGGCATCCCCATTTTTCATTCCCGGGTATGCACTGACGTCAAGGTCCCTCAAGGCCGGATAAATCTGCCCCAAATCCCGCAACCTACCTCGATCATGGACCCGGACAGCGGTCGTAAAACCAATCGTCCGCGTGCGAATCGTCTTGGAGACCTCCCGCAACGCTCGACGGTCCTTCAGCGGAGTCAGCCCGGCCACCAGGCCGAACAACTCGGGCGGCAACGATTCCAGCCTGCTCCGCGATGCCTCAGGCGGGCCCGAAGTCGGGCTCGTTGCCTCGATCTCTTCATGCCGGACGTGCTCGACGCTCCCGGCAGACGGCTCCTCTCTGGACGGCTTCAGCCCCATGACGACTCCCGTGTAAAAAAATATTCGTGCTCGAAGCCGAGCCGGTCGCGCCTCGCGCGCGCTCGAAGCGCACTCGCCTGAGTCAGAAATGCAGGATTCTCGGCGTCAGCAGAAACACGCGTTCCATGTGCTTGTGCGACCGGTTGGTATCGCGGAACAATGCGCCGACCAGCGGAATCTTCGACAGCCACGGTACGCGCGCGACGCCGTTCGAATCGTTGTCGGTGCTGTAGCCGGCGATCAGCAGGCTTTCCCCGTCACCGACGAACGCCTGCGTATTGATCTCGCTGCTCGTGATCACCGGCAGCGTATCGACCTTGTCGCCCGTGATCTGGCCATCCTCGATGTGCACGTCGAGCTTGATTCGCGTCACGCCGTCATCCTGAACGACCATCGGCAACACCCGTAACGACACGCCGGTCGACACCGCGTACAGGTCACCCGCCGTATAACCCTGGACACGCACGAAGAAGCGGGTCTTGTTGTCCATCACCGCCTCGACGTTGTCGAGCGTGGCGACCTTCGGGCTCGCGTCGATGCGCGCTTCCGACGTCGATTCCAGCGCGGTGATCCGCGCGAGCAGATAACGTCCCGCATTGCCGAGCACCGCCGTGATCGCGCCGCCTACCGGTGTGGTGGCAACGGCAGTGGTGCCGTCAGACAGCGTCGTGACGCCGAAATTCGGGTTGATGTTGCCGTTGTAGCCGTTCTGCTGCAGCGTCCCGCTACCCGTCTGAATGTCGACATGACTGTTGTGCGCCCGCCAGTCGACGCCGATCTGTCTCAACAGGTCATCGTTGATTTCGATGATGTGCGCTTCGATTTCGATCAGGTTCGGCCGTGCATCGAGTTTCTCGATCAGCGGCGCATACAGCCCGATCCGCTGCGGCGTGTCACGGATCAGCACCGAGTTGGTCGTCGGATCGGCTTCCACTACCGGCAAGCTCTCGTCGCCCCGCCCGGTATCCATCGTTGTACTGCCTGAACGACCGGATTGAGCATCGATTAACGCGCCGTTTTTCCCGCTGCTGGGCGCAGGCCCGCTGCCGAGTAACCCGCCCACCAGGCTGCGTGAAGCATCGCTGCGTTCCATGCCCGGCGGCAGCGGCGGTCGCAGCGGCGATCCGCCATCGGTGTCGCCGTTCACATCGGACACCCCCGACAATCGTTGCACACCGCCGATCGCTGCTTTCGAACCGGTGCCAGCCGTACCGGATTGCTTCGGATGATAAAGATTCGACACGACCGTCGCCACGCCAGGCACGACGATGGGTTTGCCGTCGATCTGAACCTTGTGGTCCGCGGCCCACGCGCTGCGCAGCTTGAATGCGCGCACGACCGTTCCGTTCGCACGCTGCAGGGTCTCGTCGAGATGCTTCGCCACGGCGCTCACCATCTGCACATACTGCGGCGGCCCGCTGACGATCAACGTGCGCGCCCCGTTGTCGTAGGTGATTGGAAATCGCTTGTCGTCGAGACCCATGCTTCGCAAGGTCGAGTTGAGATCGCCGATCGACGCGTTGTCGAGGCGGACGATCTGCCGCGTCACGTCGTTCGCGTTGCTGATCGACATCACGCTGCCGTCGTAGAACCACACGAATCCAAACGTCGCGGCGAGCGCGTCCAGGATGCGTTGCGGCGGCATGTCGAAGCGCCCGGTGACCGTTCCCTGCACGTTGTCGGCAATCGACGCCGTCACGCCCTGGCTGGCAAGCAGGTCGCGCAGCACGTCCTTCAGGTCCTTGCCTTCCGCCGTCACGTGCGCGACGCCGTTGCGCCAGCGCACCGCATCCGCATGCGCGACGCCCGAGGCCGTCAGCCCGATCACCCCCGCGGCCCATGCCGCGCAAAACATCATCGTTGGTCTCATCGCAATCACACACTCGTCACGAAAGTAAGAATCGGTTTGTTATCGCCCGAGCGTGTGAGACGGTGCTTCGTCAAACTGCTTTCGATAACCGTTAATCAGCGTCGAACGGCTCTGCACACCCCAGCGCGTCGCCGTGGCGAGCACCCCGCCGTCGGATGCCACGCCGTCCACGAGTTCGGAACGGATGCGCTCCATGCGCTGGCGGCGGATCAGCTCGCTCGGCGACATGTTCAGGAACTTCCTGAACGCGCTCTGCAACGCGCGCTCCGTCACGCCAACCGCCACCGCAATGTCACGCACGGATAGATCGGCATGTTCGAGATTGTCGAGCAGGAAGCTGTATGCGCGACGGTACCGCGCAGGCAGCCGCGCGCCGATGTCGTCGAGCTGCGACGTTTCGCGGATCTTGCGTTCGAGGAACGGAACCCGCACCGACAACGCTTCGCGCAAGCACTCCATCGATGTCAAGGCATAACGGCTGTAGAGTTGCTGCGCGTCCTGCATGCGGCCTTGCGCCTGGCGGGTCTTCGCTGCGCAATACAGGTACTCGATCTGCCGATGCCCGGCGAGGCCCGCCTGGCCGGTGCCGTACAGTGGCTCGAGGATCAGGTCTGCCGCTTGCGTCGCATTGCACGCGAGCATCGCGAGCGCGATCTCGAGCCGCAGCGTCCTCTGGTAGTCGTGGAGGTTCTGATCACGCGCCCAGTTCACGTGTTTCAGCAACTGCTCGCCCGCATTGCGTTCCGATCCGGTCGCTTCGCGAAGTTGACCGAGATAGTCGATACGGGCTCGCAACACGGGCATCTGCACACACGCAATATCCGCCGCGCTCTCTTCGGATTGAAGATAATCGTGCAGCGACATGCGCGCCAGGCGGCCATGTTTCGAGCCGGACTGCCAGTAGACGTGATCCTGCAACGCGGCGGACGAGCGCAGCGCACACTGCATCGCGATATCGAGCTTCAGCGCCACGATGAGCTCCCGCCAGTACGGCATGGTCGGCTCCTGCGTGTGTTCGACGAGCGCGCGCAATTCGTCCAGCTCGGTCAGCGCCTCGGTTACGCGGCCCAGTTCGTAGAGCACGCAGACGATGCCGACGCGAACTTCGACGAGGCGGTTCGTCGTGATGCTGTCCTCGTCCGCGGCACGGCCAAAGCATGCGAGCGCAGTACTGAACCGATAATGGATGAACGCCTGCCATGCGGTGTTGCGGCACGATTCCGCCCGCATCGCCTGACGCGGCGCGCTGCTCATGCGCTGGGCCGTTCGATAGACCTCCTCGGCCTCCACGTCGCCGCCGGTCAGCAATTGCATGTCGGCATGCAGTTGAAGGCCGCTGGATCCGGCAGCCGGCGCGTCGACGTCATCCGCCCATCGACTCGCGAGTTGCCGCGCAACGCCGATATCGCCGGTGAAAATCAGGGTTCCGAAGCGCTCGCGATCCGAACTGAAACCGGGTGTTCCAAGATACGCGGCAAGCGGAAAATAAAGTGTCGAGAACATGTCTGATCCCCAGTGCACGCAGGCCTTTCAGCGCTGCAATGGAGATCAGCGTAACTCAATGAAATATTAAGAAACTCAACTAATCTTATTTCCCAATATTTATTGAGAAATGTTGAGCGTGCCATTCCCGTCGAACGAACGACGCGATCATTTCGCGTGATTCTGGAAGACATGACGCCACTGCGCTTCGAGCGAACGCAGCGCCAGTTGGCCCTGCACCTGATCGACGAACAGCCCGATGAACATCGCGAGCATGGCAATCGCAACGGCGGCCTTCACCGGCTGGCTCAACGTCGAGATATCGAGCTTCGACGCGGATTTCGATATGAAGCCGAACGCGATGTCGATCAGCACGAGGATGAACAACAACGGCGCGGCGAGCTTGGCGATCGACTGCATCAACGTATCGGTCTGCCGGAGGACGAACGACTCCACGACGTCGCCGAAGATCGGCATACTCTCCGATACCGGCCACCAGTTGTACGATTCGTAGAGCGTCCCGAGCAGGAACGTCATCCCGCCGAGCGCCCAGAAAGCCATGATCGCAACCTGTTGCAACAGCGTGCCGACCGGCGTGCTTTGCACCTGGCTCACCGGATTGGTGATCTGGATGTTGTTGTGTCCGGTCAGATCGTCGATATACACACCGACGCTTTCGGCCACCCAGAACACCGTCGACGCCGCGTAACCCAGCACGAGGCCGATCGCAGCCTCGCGCAACATCACTTCGATCAGGAACACGCCATGCAATGATTCGCTGAACGCGATCGGCTGGCCCACCGCGACATAGGCGCTGAACACGATCGCCAGCGCATTGCGCACCAGCCCCTGGATCACGCCGTCGGCGGTTGGCGGGAACACGAACATCAACACGTACAGCCTGAGCGCGCAGACCCCCGTGACGGTCAGATAGCCGATGAAGAGGCTATGCAGGGCAACCAGCGGTTCGAGCGTCTGGATCATCGGGGGTCATCCTTGCAACGCGCGACGCCGGATGAACCGGGCGGTCGCCATTTCTTCGTTCTCTTCGTCCTGCGCATCCTCGCGCGCAAGATCCAGCGCCCGGCGGATCGCCGCGATCCGCTCATCGCATTGCTCGATCTTCTGCGTGGCGGTCGCGATCTGCCGCTGCAGCGTCGAGATCGCACTTTCAGCACGTTCGAGTTCGCCGTCGAGTTTTTCCAGTTCCGCCACCATCCCGCGTTTGCGGTCGCTCACCACGCCGATATATCGCACGCACTGCGTGAACGACTCGATCGAGAACCCGTCACCGTCGCTCGTCATGCGATCGATACGCGCTTGCTGGCCGGCGATGGTCCGCTCTTCGCCCTCGATCTGTTCGCGCTTCATCGCACGGCGCTCCAGCAGCGTGCTTCTTTCGCCGAACCGCGTGGCGAGCTCGCCGCGCCATCCGTCGATCTCACGGGTACGACGGGCATTCGCATGCGTGAGCGCGGCGATCCGGCGTTGGCTGACCGCCGTCATCAGGTGCCGATCAACGCATAAAGCTGCGCTTCCGTATCGGACGGCTCGACGATTTCGTCGGTATGCTGCGACAGGAATGCCTTGATCGCGTCGTGCCGCTCGATCGCCTCGTCAGCCAGTTGGTTCGCACCCGGTTTGTATTCGCCCATCTGCACCAGCATTTCGATTTCACGGTACTTCGCCATCAGGGTGCGCACCCGCGCGGCTGCATCGACATACGATGCGGGCATCACCTGCGACATCACGCGCGACAGGCTGCCGAGCACGTCGACGGCCGGATACTGGTTGCGGGCCGCGATCTCGCGCGAAAGGATCATGTGCCCGTCGAGAATCCCGCGCACTTCTTCCGCGATCGGATCGTTGCCGCTCTCGTCCTCGGCGAGTACCGTGTAGAGCGCCGTGATCGAACCGGTCGCCCCCATGCCGGCGCGCTCCAGCAGGCGCGGCAGCTCGGCGAAGATCGAGGGCGGGAAGCCGCGCCGCGCAGGCGGTTCGCCCGCGGCCAGGCCGATCTCGCGCCCGGCCCGCGCGAAACGCGTCAGCGAATCCATCATCAGCAGCACGCGCAGGCCGCGGTCGCGAAAATACTCGGCGATCGCGGTTGCCACGTAGGCGGCCTTCGCGCGTTCCATCGACGAGCGATCGGATGTCGCGCACACGACCACCGAGCGCGCCATGCCGGCGGGCCCGAGTATCAGTTCGACGAACTCCCGCACTTCCCGGCCACGCTCGCCGATCAGCGCGATCACGTTGACATCGCAATCGGCGCCCCGCGCGAACATGCCGAGCAGCGTGCTTTTACCGACGCCCGCCGGCGCGAAGATACCCATCCGCTGCCCTTCCGCGAGCGTCATCATCGCGTCCACCACACGCACCCCGGTGGCGACGGGCGTATCGATCAGCCGCCGGCTCATCGGCTCCGGCGGGGAGGCGAACACCGGCTGCCACTCGTCGGATTCGATCGGCGGGCCGCCATCGACGGGATCGCCGAGGCTGTCGATGACGCGGCCGAGCAGCATGTCGCCGACCTTGACCGAGAGCGAGCGCCCGAGCCCGATCACCTGGGTCGAGCGCGAAATGTCCGTCAATCTCGAGAATGGCGACACCAGCGCGAAATCGCGCGTGAACCCGATCACCTCCGCCTGCTGCAGCAGGACGCCGCCCGGCGTGCGCAGCTCGCACAGCTCGCCGAGCGATACGTCGAGGCCGCCGACCTTGACGAGCGTGCCGATCACTTCGATCACCTTGCCGGTGCGCGACACGCCCGGCTGCAACAGGATTTCGCGCTCGATCTCGTCCGTCAGCCGCTCGAACCTCAGCGTCTGGTCAAACCATTCTCTCTTCATCGTGATACCTCGGCGGGCTGCACGCCATCGGGCTCGACGTCATCCGCGCCCGTCCACGCGCGTGCGTCGCCTGCATCGATTTGATCCTGATAGATCGAACGCTTCAACGCGCGGGAAACCGCCCGGCGCATCGCCTGCAATTGCGTTTTCAGGCTCGCGTCGACCGAACCGAAATCGGTTTCGCAAATGCACGCGCCCGGCGCAAGCTGCTTGTCGGCGACGATCGACACGGGAATCGGCCGGCCGAGATCGCGCCATTTCGCCGCCAGCTGATCGAATGCGGCACGCGCCGATTCGTAATCCTGCGGATTGACCGACACGCGAAGATACGTGGAGTTCTCGATGATCCGGTCGACGGTCGACAACGCGCGCGAGAACAGCGCCTCGCGATCCACGCTCTGGACGATGCTTTCGACCGCCGACGCGATGATGTCCGCCAGTCGCTCGCGCATGCGAACCTGCAGGCGATTCTGCGCATCGGTTGCATCGGCGAGACGCTCCACCCACTCCGCCAGCGCGCGGTTCGAGCCTTCGCGATAACCGCGCTTCGTGGCCGTCTCGTAGGTGTCGTGGGCCGTTTCCAGCAACGCCCCGGCCTGTGCCTCGGCCGCCGCGACGATCTCCGCGGCCTCGGCCCGCGCCTGCGCGAGCACGCGTGCCCGATCGTCGTCGAGTTGCCCGTAGGCCTCGGCGATCGACAAAAGATGCCCGAACGTCTCGCGCCGGACCACGTCCCCGTGCAAGCCCAGCTGCACGTCCTCGCCAGCTGCGAGCCGGCTGTTGTTCAGCCAAATAACCATGCCCACTCCTGGAGCAAATCCGGCAGGCGGCGAAACATGCCGGCCGTGCCCGCCTCATCGTGTTGCGTCGGCAATGCAGTGAGCCACGCCGGAAGCGCCAGATGCCGGGGCAGCGCCAGTCGGGCCAATGGAAACGGCGACGCGCCCGTCACTTTCAGGTCGCGAAGTATCAGCGACATGCCCTCGACCGCCAGCTTGTCCGCGTCGACAGCGGCCAGCGGCGGCATCGACGCCGCCGCGAGCCGCGCGATATCGTTCGCGCTGTCCGGATTCGCGCCGCTCATCAGCCTGTCCAGATCGAGTCCGGTCCACTCGGCGAGCCGCCGCTGCGCGCGCCGGTCGATCAACCGCCTGACCTCGCCGCGGCGCAGCAGCAACGCGCGCATTCGGCAGATCTGCATCGCCAGCCGCGCCGGCACGACGTCCAGCAGCGACGCATTCGGTTGCGCCGCGGAGACCGGCCCGGCACGCATGAATCCCCCTTGCGACAACGCGGCGATCGCGGGCGGCGTCACGCCCAGCGCGCGGATCAGTGCCCGGGAACAGCGGACGGCAATGTCCGGCGACGCGCATGCCAGCCTGTCGCGCCAGTTCGGCAACGATTGCTCCGGCACGTCGAGCGACGCCGCCACCCACGACGGGTGCGCCCAGTCCGCTGCCTGATCCACGTTGCGCCGATAATGATCGAGCGCAGCCGCGACGCGCACGGCCGGCGCGCCCGAGTCGAACGTCGCCGGGGTCGCGAGTCCGGCCACCGCCTACGATTCCTTGCGGGCCGGCCGCAGGCGTGCGGCGAACGTATCGAGCCAGCCCGGCAGCGGCGGCACGCGGCGTTTCAGGCCAAACCGATAAACCGCGAATCCGGCGCCCGCGAGCAGCGCGACCAGACCGCCGAAGAGCATCACCATCGACCACGGGCTCGACGCGGGTGCGGGGAGCCTCGACAGCTCGAGCGGGTCGGCCGCGACGGTCGTGACGCTCACATGGTCGTAGGTCAGCCCTTCGACGCTATGCATGACGAGCGTCTTGATCTGCGGGATCAACGTGTTGATGTCCGTGTCCGGACGATACTTGATGAACACGGCGGCCGACGACGGCTTGATGTCCTGCGCGAGCGGATCGTTGTTCGGCAGCACGATCTGGACGCGCGCGACCATCACGCCGTCGATCTTCGACAAGGTCGAGGACAACTCCTGCGATACGCCATAAACGAATCTGACCCGCTCTTCCGTCGGTGTCGATACGAGACCGTCCTTCTTGAACAGATTCCCCAGATCGTCGAACTTGCTGCGCGGCAATCCATGCGCACGCAGCACCTGCATCGCGCGCACCAGCTGGCGGTCCTCGACGTCGAGCGTCCAGCTCTTGCCGCCATCCGAACTGTCCTTGCTCGCGTCGACACCCTGCTCGAGCAGCGCAACCAGCATTTCGTTGGCGTCCGGCTCGGTGAGATTGCCGTAGACCTCTTTCTTGCATCCGGCAAGGATGACTGCGCAAAGCATCACGATCATCAAACGTGAAACCGGCCGGCCCGGCCTCGCGGTACGGTGCGCCGATCCGCATGCGCAGCCGGTCGCGATGTTTCGCTTCGCTGGGAATGTCATTGGTTCTTCATCAGGGTCTCGACCGACGATTTCGACGATTCCACCAGGCTCATCTTGACCTGCATGTTCATCTGCGTGCTCGTCAGTTCGAACATCATCTGCACCGAACGATCCGTCATCTCCGTGAGCGACATCCCCGGCATTTCCGCCGGCAACCGCTGTACATCATCAATGACCTTCATGAACTGCGCATCCTCCGCCGCGAGGGCCTTCGCTACCGGTGAGGAGGCTCCGGTATGGTCATGCTCGGGCGGCGCCATCGAGGCTCGCTCCATCAACATCCGGAATTTGTCACCCAGCTCGGACGTTCCGGCGGCCGGGGTCGACGCAGGCGCCATCGTCTCGGTGGCGGCACTCAGCACCGCTTCGGGCACGGTCTGGACGGACATGTCGGATCCTCCTGGATTCAGGCGCGCAGAAAGGTACTGCCGCCCTGAAACACTTCGGCTGCGCTCGCGTGATCGCGCCGCGCGTCGCTTTCCGGCTCGCCGGCATCGGCTGCCGCGCCGGATTCCTGCAGCGATGCGGGAACGACGAACGGCTGGCCCGGACGATGGTCGCGCACCGCGCGATTCACCTCGTCCTTCACTTCCAGCGCCCGCACCAGCGCACGCGTTTCCTTGTTGTCGGGATCATCCGCGAGCGCTTCGCTGGCAACCTGCCGCCACGCCGGATCGTCCATGGACGACAGCGTGAACGCAAGCAACGCCTTGGCATAGCCGAATTTCGGCCGCAACTCGATCACGCGCAGCAGAATCTGGCTCGCCTCGTGCCACTGCCCTTTCACCATGCGCAGAATGCCGTCGAGCGTATCGATCTCGACCACCCGCGGGCGCAGGACCCGCAACGCATCGATCACCTGCTCGATGTCGAACAGGTCGACGTGCGTGTTCGGGAAGTTGTCCAGCAGCGCAACGGAAGCCGTCTCGATCAACCCGCCGATGATGTCCGGGCTGCAGTTCAGATACTCGGGCGTGTCTGCGGTCATGGCTTGTGCTCCTGCGATGGAATTGAGACCGACGCGGCAGCGTCGTCGGGCCGATATCGGCAGCTCCGACCATAACAATTCCCTCTCGCCGGCCCGATATGAGCGCGAAGCAAGTACGCGCGATGCGAAGCGAGCCGCTGTTGCGGCAGTCTTGCCCGCCGAGCTTCGGCTCACGCCCCGCCGCTTCGCATCACGCGGCCGTGTCATCCCGGGCAAACGTTAGTGTCGGGCCGGAAGCATCACGGCGCGCGTCCCGTTTCGCCGGAACCCGTAACCGCAGGCCGCCATGAGCGACGAAAAGACCGAGCAACCCACCGACAAGAAACTCGAGGATGCGCGCGACGACGGCGAGGTATCGCGCAGCACCGATTTCTCCGGTGCGCTGTCGATGGCGGGCGCGCTCGTCGCGCTGATCGCGTCGGTGCCGCTCATGCGTGACGGGCTGCACGAGATCGTGACGATCCCGCTGTCGTTCGTCGCGCAGGAACATACGCTGCAGACCGTCGACGACAACCTGCTCCGGATCGGCGCCGCGGCCCTGAAGATGATCCTGCCGTGCGTGCTCGCCGCCGCGCTCGCGTCGATAGCGGGCAGCATCGCGCAGGTCGGCTTTCGCATCGCCACCAAGCCGGTCACGCCGAACATGGAGTCCGTCAGCCCGGCAAGCGGCCTGAAACGGATCTTCTCGGCGAAAAGCCTGATCGATTGCGTGAAGATGATCGTCAACGCGATCCTCATCGGCTGGGTGATGTGGCAATCGATCAAGTGGCTGTTCCCGCTCGTCGTGGGGTCCATCTACCAGCCGCTCGCCGGCCTGTCGCTGATGTTCTGGGACATGCTCGCGAAGCTCGCCGCGATCTCGATCGGCATCTTCCTGCTGGTCGGCGCGATCGACGTCAAGCTGCAGCGCTTCCTGTTCATCAAGAAAATGAAGATGAGCAAGGACGAGGTCAAGCGCGAACACAAGGAGCAGGACGGCAGCCCGGAAATCAAGCGGGAACGCCGCCGCATCGCGCGCGAGCAGGCCACGGCGCCCCCGCAGCCGAGGATCGGCCTGGCGAACGTACTCGTGGTCAATCCCACCCACTTCGCGGTTGCGGTGCGTTATGCGCCCGACGAGCATCCGCTGCCTTTGGTGATCGCGAAGGGCATGGACGAGAATGCCGCGGCGTTGCGGCGCGCCGCCCGCGACGCCGGCGTGCCGATCATCGGCAACCCGCCCGTCGCGCGGGCGCTCTACAAGGTCACGCTGAACCATCCGGTGCCGGAAGAGCTGTTCGAGGCGGTCGCCGCGATCCTGCGCTGGGTCGACGCGATCGGCGCGAGCCGCGAGCCCGATTCGTACGCCCCCTGACTTCTTCGCCGAGCACTCCGATGACCAAGTTCCTCAAGATTCCGGCAGGCGGCGAAATCGGCATCGCGATGCTGGTGATCGCAATCATCTCGCTGATGATCCTGCCGCTGCCGCCCGAGCTGATCGATATCCTGCTCGCGATCAACATCGCCATCAGCGTCACGCTGCTGATGGTGACGATGTACGTGCCGGACATCGTGTCGTTGTCCGCGTTCCCGTCGCTGCTGCTGTTCACCACGCTCTACCGGTTGTCGCTGAACATCGCGTCCACCAAGTCGATCCTGCTGCACGCGGACGCCGGCCACATCATCGACAGCTTCGGCAAGCTCGTGGTGGGCGGCAATCTCGTGGTCGGGCTGGTCGTGTTCATCATCATCACGACCGTGCAGTTCATCGTGATCGCGAAAGGCTCGGAACGGGTCGCCGAAGTCGGCGCCCGTTTCACGCTCGACGCGATGCCCGGCAAGCAGATGAGCATCGATGCGGATCTGCGTGCGAACCTGCTCACGCCGGAGGAAGCCAAACACCGGCGCGCGACGCTCGCGATCGAAAGCAAGCTGCACGGCGGGATGGACGGCGCGATGAAGTTCGTGAAAGGCGACGCGATCGCCGGCCTCCTGATCACGACGATCAACATCGTCGCCGGGATCGCGGTCGGCGTCGCCTATCACGGGATGACCGCGGCCGAAGCGGCCAACCGCTTCTCGGTCCTGTCGGTCGGCGACGCGATGGTTTCGCAGATTCCGTCGCTGCTGCTGTCGGTGGCGGCCGGCGTGATGATCACGCGCGTCGCCGACGAACGTCATCAGAAACCGCGCTCGCTGGGCGAGGAGATCGGGCGCCAGCTCGGGTCGAGTTCGCGCGCGCTGTATTTCGCGGCGCTGCTGCTGGTCGGCTTCGCGCTGGTGCCGGGCTTTCCGGTCCTGCTGTTCCTGCTGCTTTCGGCGACGCTCGCCTTCGCCGCGCACCGGCTCGACCGGCGGCAACCGCAACAAGGCCCGGCGGCCGACGGGCTGCAGGCCATGCAGCGCTCGGGCGCGAAAGCCGACGCGCCGTCGATCATGTCGCGCGCACCGCAGTTCGCGTGCCCGATCGGCGTGCGTGTCGCGCCCGACCTGATGCCGCGTCTGTCGTTGCCCACGCTCGACAGGTCATTCGGCGAAGAGCGGGCGCGCCTGGAGGAGGAGCTGGGGTTGCCGTTCCCGGGCATCACGATGTGGACGCACGCGGCGCTGCCTGCCATGCACGCGGAAATCCTGATTCACGACGTGCCGCACCTGCTGATCGAACTGCCGCCGGGCAGGGTCATGCTGCCGGAACCGGCGTGCGTCATGTCCGGTGTCGCGCTGTCGCCCGACGAGATCCGCCAGCGCGACGCACTCGTCCTGGCATGCGAGCCGCGCGATCCGATCACCCCTGACGGAGAAGCCACCCATTGGGTCGAAGCGCGCGACGTGCCCGCCCGAATCCCGGCATGGGGTGCCGAGCAGGTGCTCGCCCACGCGTCGATCGCGCTGATGCGCCGGCACGCAACGCAGTTTCTCGGCATTCAGGAAGTCCAGTGGATTCTCGATCAGCTCGGCAAGGACCATGCGGGGCTCGTCACCGAGGTTCAGAAGGTCCTGCCGCCGCCGCGGATCGCCGACGTGCTGCGGCGGCTGCTGGAAGAACAGATTTCCATCCGCAACGTGCGAGCGATCATGGAAAGCCTCATCGCCTGGGGGCCGAAGGAGAAGGACATGCTGATGCTGACCGAGTATGTCCGGGGCGACCTGTCGCGCTTCCTCGCGCATCGGGCGACACGCGGCGCGCGCACGCTTCCCGCGGTGCTGCTCGACCTGCCCGTCGAGCAGCACATCCGGCAGTCGATCAAGCAGACGCCGACGGGCAATTTCCTCGCCCTCGCGCCCGACGAGATCAGCCTGTTGATCGACAAGATCCAGTCCGTCGTCGGCCAGCGGCCGACCGACGGCGTCGTACTCGTCACGTCGATGGACATTCGCCGCTACGTGCGAAGAATGATCGAAAGCAAGCTCGGCTGGCTGGCCGTGTACTCATACCAGGAACTGGGTGAGCACGTGGATCTGCGCCCGATCGGCAGAATCTCGGTCTGACGCCGCGTTGCCGTGAGCCGCATCGATTCCGCCGACCTCCGCGCGCCGTCGAACCAGGACGACCCGCCGCCGCTGCCCGGCCGCGGCGGCCGCGGGTTCGACTATGCGGCGCTGCTGGGCAGGCGCCGCACGGTCGTGAGGCCCGTGTCCGACGCGCCGCCGGCAGCACGCGCGCAAGACGATCGAGACGCCGCACCCGAAACGGCCGTACCGCATCCCGGCACCTTTTCGTCCGTGCCGACCGGGTACGAGACAGCCGATTCCGAATCGCATCTGACGCCCACGGAGCTGCTCGAATGCCGGGCGGTCGGCACCCGCATCGCGAGTGCCGCGGCCCCGATTGCGTCGGTCGCGCTGCAGGCGCAGCGCGATCACCTCCGATTGCTCGATGCGCTGTCGCGCGAGATCGCGGCGTTCTGCGCCGATGGCGCCGTCGCGACCGGCGGGCAATGGGAAGCCCACATCGTGCTGAGCAACCGGATTCTCCCCGCCACCGAGCTGCATTTGTCCCTTTCGCATTTCGACCTGCAGCTTCGGTTCGATGCCAAGGATCTCGAGGCCCGGCAGCTACTCTTGGCCCACAGTACGGCGCTCGAGCAAGCACTCGATACCATGCTGCGCGCATGGGGACAACCGAAGCGCGTCCGCATCACGGTGTGGTAGCCGGGCTCGAACCGGTCCTTCGAGCGCGGCCTTCATCGGCGCGCCGCTCGAAGGCAACACGACATTGCCCGACACGGGATGAAATTGATTCGGCATTCGATTACTGAGGGCCGCGGTACGCCGCTTGCGGTCACCCGGCTCGACCCCGCGTGTGCGCACGCATCGCGCCGGTTGTTCGACACGCGCCTGCCGGCATTTCTGCAGGACACGCTCGACATCGGCGATTTCCGCTGCGAATTCGCGACCGGCGCGCCGGATCATGCCGACCCGGCGGTCGTGGAATTGCGGCTCGACACGCCCGCCGGTCCGGCAAGCGCACACCTGCTGATCGATCTCGGGCACTACCCGGCGCTGTCGATCTGCGCGTGGTCGGTGGAACAGGCCGCCGACGGGCGCACCGGCGCGGACCTGACGCTGCGCAACGCGGTTGCGAACGTACTGTGCGGTCCCCTGCTGGATTGTCTTGCCACGCTCGGCCTGAAACGCGTGCAGGTCGTGGCGGTACGGCGTGGCGTGTTGCCGGGTGCGCGCCCGCAAGACGTGACCGTCGCGCTGTCGCTCGCGCTGCAAGGCCGGCGGCACGACGTCGTCGCCCGGTTGCCGGGCCGCTGCGTCGAATGGCTGGACGCCTGCCTGTCCCGCACCGCACGCCCCGTGCGTTTCGGTGCGGTACTGCGCCTGCCCGGCAGTCTCGTGCTCGGCGCCAAGCGGCTGTCCGTCGACGCGCTGCGGAGCCTGCGAAGCGGCGACATCCTGCTGCGCGCACTCGATGCATCGCTCGATGCAGCGTGGCTGCACGCGATGCACGACGCACCGGACGGTGCGCAACATCACGTCGCACTTGCGTCGTGGGGCAACGCCGGACTCGTGCACTGCCGCGTTGCCGTGGCGCTGCACGCTCGAACGATCACCCTACTGAAGGAACCCGTGATGACCGAAAGTACCGAGCCGGACATGCCGGAGCCCGGGCACGACACCGACGAACATGCCGTTGAAGTCGGCGAACTCGAGCTGCCGGTGCAGTTCGTCGCCGATACCGTCGCCCTGACGATCGACGAGCTGTCGTCCCTGGCGCCCGGCTATGTCATCGAACTACCCACCGCGATCACCGAGCTGACCCTCAAGCTGATCGCCCACGGCCAGGTGATCGGCCACGGCGAACTGGTCGGCATCGGCGAGCACGTCGGCATCCGCATCCTCCGCATGGCGCACGAGCATGGTTCAGTACAGTGATCTTTCCGGCTTGATGCTGATCATCGTCGCGATCGGCCTCGTGCCGTTCGTCGCGATGGTGGTGACCTCGTATGCGAAAGTGGTCGTCGTGCTCGGGCTGCTGCGCAACGCGCTGGGTGTGCAGCAGGTGCCGCCCAACATGGTGCTGAACGGCATTGCGATCCTCGTGTCGGTCTACGTGATGGCGCCCATCGGCATGACGGCGGCCAAGACGCTGAGCAGCCAGCCGATCGCGGCGCAATCGTCCCAGGCCGTGTTGCAGGCCGTCGAAGCGGCGCGCGAGCCTTTTCGCCAGTTCCTGATCAAGCATACGCAGGAGCGCGAGAAACGCTTCTTCCTGCGCTCCGCGTCGATCGTGTGGCCGAAGGAGGCAGCGCAAGCGCTGCGCGAGACCGACCTGATCGTGCTCGCGCCCGCGTTCACGCTGACCGAGCTGACCGACGCGTTCAAGATCGGCTTCCTGCTGTACGTGACGTTCATCGTGATCGACCTGATCATCGCCAACGTGCTGCTATCGATGGGGCTCAACCAGGTGTCGCCCACGAACGTCGCGATCCCGTTCAAGCTGCTGCTGTTCGTCGTGATGGACGGATGGTCGACGCTGATTCACGGGCTCGTGCTGACCTACAAGTAACCGGAGACACCATGGACGTCGATTCGCTCGTCCGTGCCGCCACCCAGGGCATGGTGCTGTGCCTCACCGTCTCGTTGCCGTTCGTGATCGCGGCCGCCGTGGTCGGGCTTGCCGTGTCGTTCGTCCAGGCGGTCACGTCGCTGCAGGACCAGACGCTGCCATTCGCGATCAAACTGATCGCCGTCACGATCGTGCTGGTGATCGCTGCACCGCTGTCCTGCGCGGCGGTCCTGCATTTCGCGAACGAAATGATGCGGATCGCGTTTCCGCTCTGATCCGGGAGGCCCGCATGACACGCATCTCGCACCGCTTCACGCCGATTGCCCAGGCGGCGACACGCAAACGGCCTGCCGGCGCGCAGCGCACGACTGCCGCAAAATTCGCGGTGCTCTATCGCGGCACGCGTTTCGCACCGGGCGGCGCACCGTCTCAAGCGAGCGCCGCGCAGACGCAGCGCACGAAAAGCATGGTGGCGCGACTCGCGCGTCGGCGCCGCTTCGCGCGCGGCAGGCGCGCCGCGATGGCAGCAGGCGATGCGGAGGGCGCGGACGCCGCGGATGGCCTGCAGGAATCCGATGTCGCCAATGAAGAACGCGAACCCCATTACGGCGGGGGTCGCGGCCGACAAGATTCGCATGACGGACAGAACGACCCATCCGACGCGGCACCCGCCATCACGTTCAAGGCCGGGCAACGCCGGCCCGCCATCGCCCCGGCTGCGCATCGCCTGGAGCATGAGCTGCCGCCGGTCGACCCGGCTGCCGATCCACCGATGCTGCGCGACCAGTGCACGCGCGAGCTGCTCGATTTGCTGACCGATTCGAATACGCAACCCGACGCCCGGCGCGCCGCGCGCATCCATGCGTGGTCGGCGCGCTGGCTGGGCCTGCAGCAAGCCGGCGTGGCACTGCCCGAATCCAGTCTCGAGATGTTGCGCGCGCACACCGTGGCGCGACCGAACGAGACGAACGACACGCCGAGGCTGCCGGACCCGGCACGCCACTTCAATCTGCTGGCCGGTTTGCTGCTGCGTCAGTTCGACCGTCCGCGAACGCCGCGCCAGTGCGCATGCGCACTGGATACGCTAAGCGTGCTCCAGCGATAGTCATGGCGGCCGGCATGAACGTCCGCAAGGCAAGTACCGGTCACGCACCTCGCGGCACGTGCCCGCACCGACGCTTCGCTCAAAGCGCGAAGTGTTCGGGTTCCGCGTCGACGCCACCCGTTCGCCATCTATATTGACTCGGTAATCGGCCATGCGTGAGCGGCAGAAACGACGACACGGATTCCACATGCAACCCTGAGATCGCCAGCCTCGTGATGAAACAGCTACGAATACTGACGGGATTCCACGCCGGCGCGACGCTGCAGCTTGCGCCGGGGCGGCATGCGGTCCACGGCGGGGCCGATGCCGACATTCGCCTGATGGACTGGAAGTCCGCCGACGTGATGCTTGACGTCGATACGTCGGGAGTCGTGCGCGCGACCACGTATGCGGACGTCCCGGCCGGTTCCCCGGCGGCTGAAGCAGGCAGCAACGCAATCGCAGCACCCGCGGGCGAAACGGTGATCCTGGTGGATTTCGCCCCGATGCAGTTCGGCGACACGATCCTGTGCATCGGGCCGGACGACGTGACGTGGCCGTCGGATCTCGACCTGTTGTCGACGCTGCTGATCCGGCCCGTCGACGTCGAACGCAACAAGCGCCGGCGCTACTATGGCGCGCTCGGCACCTGCGTCGTGCTCGGGATCGTTGCGGGCGCAGCCGTCCTGCTCACCACCGCGCCCGCCAGCGAAGCCGCGTTGCGCCACGGCCCCGCCTACCGGACGACCCGTATCCAGGAAGCGCTCGCGGCAGCACACATGACCGAGCTTCAGGTGCGCACGGTCGGCAATTCGAGCGTCGTGACGGGCATGGTCCCCAACCTGTCCGACGATCAGCTCGTGAAATCGACGCTCGCGAAAATCGCGCCGACGGACATCGTGCGCAGCTACGACGTCGCGCAGAATGCCGTGCACAGCATCGAGGATTCGCTCGGCATCGCGGGCGTGCACGTGAAGTATCTCGGCAACGGCGACTTCGCGATCACCGGCGCCGTCGACAGCAAGGACGCGGTCGACAAGGCCGTCACGCGCGTGCGTGCCGACCTCGATTCGAACATCCGCCGGCTCGTCGTCCAGGTCACGGAGAATCCGGGCCACGCCGCGCCGGTGACCGGCCAGTTCTCGGAGATCGTATCGTCCGACTCCGTGCAGTACACGCAGACGCCGGACGGCGTCAAACACATCTACGCCGTGGAGGTTCCCGCCGATGCCGCGCCGGCATCCGGCGCGACAGGCGAGGCGGCGGCGTCCGTCGACGGCGACACTGTCGCACGCAGCGCCTCGTCGCCGACCAGAATGCCGGCGTCTCCGTCCACATCGGCCGGATCCACGCCGCCGTTACCGACTTCGTGATTTTCCATGGACTCGCAACAGGACCAGTGACATGTACGATCCGATCGCACCCTACGCCAAGCAGTTCGACAATCTGTCATCGCTCATCAAGGATCCCGATGCGGTGACGACGATCGAGAAGATCCAGCACGCGCTCTTCGACGTTGCCGAGAACGTGAACAGAGCAGCGCCGGGCTCCGAAACCGACAATCGTAATCGTGCGACGCTCTACCGTGGCTTGCTCGCCGCGTCGCGCGTGATCCAGCAGATCCGGCGCATGTAATCGTTTCATTTCTGCCCGACGGCGGCGATCGTCCGCGTGAAGGCAGGTCATCCGTAGCACCCTTCGTTATTCATCAAGGAGAAACATCATGGCAGGAGCAGTTGGTCCGGCAGCGGCAACGTCAGCGCTTGAGGGCGCGGCAGCTCAAAGTACGGCCTTGACGCTGGAAGGTGTCAAGTTGCAAGGCGTGTTTCAGGCGAACCAGGCCATCTCGAGTGCGGCGACACAGGTCACCAACTCGGTAAAAACCGCATGTGAAGGTGCAGAAAAGGCCTCGCAAAAGGGCTGATGTTTCGTATGCCGACGCGATCCGATTCATCGAACATCGCCGCGTCGGCTTTTTCCTGATCCTTGTACTCGTGAGCGATCCGCGCTACCTCGATCTCGTCGCCCAGTTCTGCGAAGTCGTCGGCCTTCACGACGTCGAGCACATCCAGGAAACGGGACTGGTCGAAGTCGAGGGTTTCGAGGTGCGCTTCATGCACGTCGAGCGTGACCAGAATGCGATCTACGCGAACTTCCACTTCGGTGCCGTCACGGCAGGCCGTACGCTGGTCGTTTTCCGGCTGATGCTGGAAGCGAACCTGCTGATCTATGCGCAGGATCAGGCACAACTCGGCGTCGACGCCGACACCGGCTCGATCATCCTGATCATCCGGCTGCCCTTCGATCCGAACTTCGGCGGAGCAGATCTCGCGGACCTGATGCGTCACTATGCCGAGCACGGCCGCTACTGGCGGCAAAACATCATCGAATCGAGCGATGAAATGTTCGAGGGCATCGCATCGGGTGAATTTCTGTGGCTGCGGGTGTGATCCGTCGGCCGCCCGGTTCGTCACGCTCCCCAACACAGGAAACAAGCAGTCGGCCGCCCCCGGTTACGGCCCGATACTCGCTCGCTGTGACAGGCTGACCGCACTCCATTCGATCAACGCGACAAAACCATCCGGCACCGCAACGACATACCAGCGCCGACAGACGTGCACGATCGTGCCCGGCTCGCTGGCATGCTGCTCGTGCCAGCCGATAGCACGCCGCACATAGAGCACGCTGCCAACCAGATGCGCGATGCACTCGTGCAATCCGTTGGCCCTGACCTTCGCCAGGACCTCGTTCAGCGGCCGCGTGAAATCGAGCGTGCGGTCGGCCTCGGTCGGTTTCGGCCAGTAGCTGCCGTCCGCCTGCGGCGTGCGCGCGGCCCACAATGCATCGAAGCGATACGCGATCTGCCGCGCCAGCCGGCGCCCGGCCATCTGCACCTTGAGCTGCAGGCTCTCGTGACACTCGTCGGCCGCGAGCGCAAAACGCTCCTGTGCGACGATGTCGCCGGAATCGAACCCGCTCGAGATGCAATGGCATGTCACGGCCCATTCGCGGTGACCGTCCAGGATGGCGCGCATCAACGGATAAGGACCGCGCGCGTCCGGCAGCGGCGCCGGATGAAAATTGATGGCGTGCCGTACATAGGATGTCCAGTCGGGGATCTTCCAGCCGTATCCGGCGACGACCAGCACGTCGCAGTCGAGATCGCGCAACGCGCGCAGCGCCGCCTCGTCGATCCGCGACATCTGCAGCGGCAGGCGATGCGCCGCCGCATACGAAACGATCTCGGTGTTCGAGTTGACCTGATCGTCGGTGACGAAGCTGAACAGGGACACGGGCGTCCATCCCGCGCTCACGAGCGTGTCGAGCACGCCATGAAACATGTCGAAGCCGGCAAGGGCGAAGCGCATGGGTTATCTCTCTCCATCGATCTGCGGCATCGTGACGATCAGGCGCATGCACCGCCCACGCGACCCGCGTCGCGAATACGCGTTACATCACATATCGCGCGCATGCCGGATCGCGCCAGTAGGTCGCCTGGACGATCCGCTGCTTGTCGAACCGCACCTGGTACTGGCACGTCATGTACGCGGCATTTCCACCCCCGGTCCGGATTTTGAAAACGTAGTTCCACGCTCGCACGCCGTACGACCCCTCGCTGAAGTGCGGCTCACGAATCAGCAGATACACCTGATTTTCAGTAAGCCCCGGTACGATCTGCCTGATGTTTCTTACGTCGCCATAGACGCCGCCGATGACCCAGGCCGTGCCCGGATCGGGAAATTCGGGCGCCTCGTTCGCCGACGGCTGCGATGCGGTGTTGCAGCCCGCGAGCAGCATGGCACCCAGCAGCGCGATCGGCAGGCTACGCATTCCATTGATTTTCATGTCGGATAAGCAAGCTGAAAGATTCGGTTGAATAACCACGAAGGCAGTCGCGATCACGTACCGCGCCGCATGCATCCCGCGCGGCAGTACAGGCGGCAACGCAAGCTACGGTGGCGCCCGCAAGCATTCGCCGGTGCGCGTGTCCGTTGCTCGCCCAGCCATTCGCGCGCCTGCGCGACGAACCGGACCACGCTCACGACGCCCGCGGCTTCGTTGCCCGATGCCGCAGCCGACGCGTCCGCTTCGCTGCTGCCTGCAAGGGCGGTTTCGGAGGACGAACGGCCCGGTGTCGATATCCCGCTGCGTTGGGCCGTGCTCGCGCCGGTGGCGCGCAGGCCGGAAAACGCGGCGACGTGCTTCGACAACACACGCCCCGCTGTCGACGTGAAAGCTTCGACGCGCCGGGCCGACGCACCGGCAAAACGGGCCACCGTCCGCTTCGCTTCGGCAAGCGTGGTTTCCGCTGGACGGACGCGCAGCGGAATATCCCGGTTTGAATCGACAGGTATGCGTGCGCCGGGAGGCGCAGGCGGCGACAAGGTCCGCGCCTGCATCGGTTGCTGAACGGCATTCGCCGTGAACACCGGCAGGTCAGCCGGCGAGCGTTTCAGCGCCGGCATCGGCTCGTCTGCCATCGCTTCGGGAGCAGGCACGACGCTCGGCCGGCTCTCGTCTCCGACGGCAACCCGTCCCTCCGCCACCACATTCGGGGTTGCAGAGCCGGGAAACGAAAACGGAAACGGAATCGGAATCGAAGCAAACGATGACGCTTGCCCCGGTTCCATCAGGCCCGGCTGCGTCGCGCATGAAGTCGCGGCCTGCTGCGGTGTCGTGGGCGCGAAGCCTTCTCCCGCGTTTTCCGCCGTGTTGTCCGGCGTCGTATCGCCACCGACGAACGGGACAACGCCAGCCTCAGGCAGCATGCTCGCCATCCCCGCAAGCGCGCCGGGCATGACCCGCGTCGGCCATTGCGGGCCGCCACCGCGCACACCTGCCGTACCGGGCAGGGTCCGGCGCGGCAAGCCTTGCCCCGGCAGGTATGCATCCGTAACCCTGGCCGCCTCTCCCTGCCCGGGCCGGCCACCCGCGGCATCCTTCAGTTCCGCGCCGCGCCCGTCGATCAGGGTACGCAGAATCGACATGGCGTCGTCGACACTTCGCCCTGCATCGGCCCGCGCGATGTCGTTTTCGTCATCGCGATCGGTATGTCGGGTGACGGTGTCCGATCGGGAAAGGGGATATGGCTGAGGCATCGCAAGGTACCTGACTATGGCAAGCGCGCGTGGTGTCCTGCAAGCCCGCGATCCCGGATGCGCGGATCGCGCATCGACTCGCCGGCACATGACGAACGATCGCGCATTTCGCTTAACCCGCTGCCGGCGGAACGCATCGAATCGACCAACCGTCGCCGCTCGCGGATGAGACGGCATCCGGCTAGGCCAGCTCGCGGTTCATCGCCTCGAGGTAACGTCCGTCGAGGAAGCGGCACTCATGCTTGAGCATCCCGTAGAGAATGAAATCGGTTCGGTCGGATGCGCCTTCACGGATCACGCCTTCGCGCCTGAAACCCAGATGTTCGTCCAGTCTCTGCGCGGCGAGGTTGTCGGCGCGAACGTAGCCGCTGATCCGGTTGCAGCGCAGAAGAATGAACGGAAAGCGGAACGCCGCGCAAATGAATCCAGGTGTAATGACATGCGGGGACCCCGACATGGCCACGTGCATCACGATGCTGGGCCCGTTGTAGGCCTGATACAGCACACCGGCGACCAGTTTCCCGTCCCGCTCCAGACCGATCGCGTCGTCATAGTTAGGATAGCTTTCCTCTCCGGTCAGTGATGCGACGAACCGCATCACGTCGTCAGTTCGATCCAGAACGAGTTGTTTCATGCCTGTCGTGAATTTTTTGCAGCCGGGTGTGCCGCGCCTGCCGCGATGCAGGGGAACACCCGGCCCCGGCCTCCGTCGCCAGTCCGAACGTCCGTGCGCGTATCAGACGACGACCGTCTGGCCGTTCGTGTTGACGGAGCCGTATTGCGAGATCTGTTCGATTTCGCCGGTAGCCTGGAGGTCGTCCTTCTCCCCCTTGCTGCCGCGCAAATCGCCAGCCGACGCGGTCAGTTCGCCCGGGCCGAACGTCTGGCGCCCCGACGTCTGGTTTTTGCCGTTCGTCCCGCCTGTCGAGAGAACGGTGGCCGCCTCGCTCTTGCCGCTGTCGAATGTGTACTTGGGCTCGCCATTCACCATTTCTTTCTTGCCGATGCTCTTGCCGCTCTTGTCGTACAGGTTGCCCTTGCTGTCCTCCAGAACCTGGACTGTGCCTTTATCCGAGCTCAGCTTGACCGGATGGAGCCCCTGGCCATCGGCGCCTCCATTGTTCTGACCGTTCACCGCAACGTTGGGCGAGCGGTCGGACTTCGCGGCGGACGTGTTATTGCCATTACCCTGCGTCGCATCGTCGCCGTCGATATTGATCGTGATGGTTTTCGCAGACTGGCTTTTGTTCCCGTAAACATCGGGGTTGTACGCGGAATTGGACGTCTGATCTTTCGGCACCGAGATCGTGATGGTCTGATTATCCCCTTGCGAGTCGTCGCCGTTGGCCGAACGTTTGACGATCGCCGCAAACTGGCCGGGTTCGGTCGTGAACCCGTTGGTGGCACTGTCTGGCGCGTCGCTCGCAGCGGAGCGGTTGGCGTTCGTCGGCGAGAAGTTCGTCGAATCCGGCTGGTTGCTCGTGATGATGTTGATCGTCGTGGACATTTCGGGCACTCCCGTCGTTGAATGGCGTACAGGGTCTACTTGCATCCTGTCCGGCAATATAGGAGAGCGCCGCCGCCACGCTGGCGCCAATGCGCATCAACGTGCACAAATACGAAGCAGGCCTCTCACCCGGCGACAGGCGGCCGACTGCACACGCGGCGTCGGGCACGCCACAAACGCGGGACGTACCGCGGCTTCGCGTTCGACGACAACACTTCAGATAGCGTGCGCGGATTGCCACGTCCGTCCGATACAAAGTCGGTCAACGTATCGGAAACCGGATGCAAATGCCGTCGAGGCCCTCTGCATCGGAACATCCAACCAGGCAGTTGCAATCAGCCGCGAAAGCGCGAAGCCGATCGCAGCCGGATCGTGCGGCGCCGGTCGCGGCCAGTCCGTCAAGCGAGTCGATACTGGAGATCCCATGCGGGCCCCTCATGCAACGCGCCACGGTGTGTGCGATCACGGCGCCATCAACGAACCTCCCCGCAACGAGGCGCACACCGGAACAGCGCCATCGCACCGCCGTGCCACGGCACGCGTCCCGCAGCACGACTCGCGGCCCGGGTTCGACTATTCCCGATCGAACTTCTCGGACTGGAATCGGGGTGACCCGGTCGCCTCGCATTTCTTCAATGCGCTTTCGTTGTTCTTTCCCGCCGGCGAGAAGTTCTTCATTCACTCGGTCAAGTGCTTTTCCGCGAGGGTGACCGATCCCGTCACCGCGGCAGCGGTCAGGACCTTCGTTTCGCAGGAGGCGAGCCATTCGAACGAACACCGCCGCTATCTCGAGGCGATGGTGCGACAGGGGTACAAGATCGACGCACTCGATATCCGGATGTTCGCCCGCCCGCTGGCCTCGGTCAGCCCTGCGTGGCGCCTCGCCATGACCGTCGCGATGGAACATTTCACGGCATCCCTGTCGAGGTCGTTGCTCGAAGCCGGGTGCGTCGACGGCGACACCAGTCTGACCAGGCTCTGGCACTGGCATGCTTGCGAGGAACTGGAGCACCAGTCCGTGGCACTGGACGTCTATCGGCAAACCGTCGGTACCGGCGCGCGCGCCTACTGGCTGCGCGTTGCCGCGGCCGTGCGTGTTTCGTGGAATTTTCTGCCTCGATTGACGGCCAATTTTGCCGCGCTGCTGGCACATGACTTGAGGCTGCCGCGCGTCGTGTGTTACCTCAAGGCCCTGTCTTACCTGTGGGGTCGTCCTGGCGTGTTCAGCGTACTTGCGCCTGATTTCATCGCGTATTTCAGGCCATCGTTTCATCCGGGCACGCGATGGGGAAGCGATCAGGCGCTCATCGCGGCCGTTCGTTCCGAGCTGGAGATCGCCCATGCCGCATGACGCCCTCGACGGTTCGCCTGCCCGGATTCCCGTGTACCGGCGGCGCATCTATCACGCAGACACCGACGCCGCCGGCATCGTCCACCATTCCCGCTACCTCGCCATTCTCGAGGAAGCGAGAACCGAATGGATCGCGGGAATCGACGATGACGAGTTCTCCGCCTTCCGGCGCGGCGAAAAGGCGATGGCCGTGATCTCCACCCGGCAACGCTTCCTGCAGCCGATCCGGTTGAGTCAGATTGCCGAAGTGTCCTGCCGCATCATCGACGTGGGAAAGGTGAGGCTGACTTTCGCATACGCGATTGCCGTCGATGGCGCGTGCTGCCACGAGGCCGAAATCTGCGTGGCGTGTGTGAACGCGCGCGTCGAGCGCCTCTGCCCCGTTCCGCAGCTCCTCCGGAAATTCGACGCTCGGGAAGACGCGCGGTCGTCCTGCCCGCAGCCTGCCCTCAACCACTCCGGGATATGATCCCGGCGCGCCGCGGGTTGCCTTGATCGATCGCGCGAAATCGTGTTCCGGCGAATTCACGCGAGGACCGGCCTTTCACGCGCCTCGGATCAACACCGGGGCATGCGTGGGTGTTCGCTTTTCACGCACGCCGTTCGCAATCGCCACGACGCGAATCGCCGCGGCCGGGATACTCATGGCGCACCGCGCGCACGACTCGACAAGGCCGCGCTCGTTCACGTGTTCGGCACAGGCGGCACCACCGCTCGAGTACCGGACCGGCAAAGCGATCCGATCAATCCATCGCACAGGAGACAACAGATGCCCTGGCAATACAGTCAAAAAACCGGACGGTTGACGCACGACGCCGATCCCGTCGTCGAGCACGGTTACTCCGGCCGAGCCGCCGGAAAAAACAATCCGGACATGCAAGACCAGCTCGGCCTGGGCCCCATCCCGACGGGCTCCTACACGATCAGCGCGCCTTTCGAGCATAGTCACGCAGGCGCTTGTACGATGCGCCTGACGCCGGATGCAGACACGGACACGCATCGTCGCACCGGCTTCCTGATTCACGCCGACGACCCGGCTCATCCCGGGCCGATATCGGATGGTTGCATCGTCGTGGATCGCCGCGTATGCAAGCGGATCTGGCGCAGTCTCGACCAGCAGCTCAACGTCGTAGCGTAAAGCGCCGATTCGTCGCGCCGACTCCGGCATTGCCGCGGATATGCGTGACACGATCGCCTGCATACGCGTACCTGTCGATCAACACGACATCGAACGCGGCACGATCGGATGGCGGGGCCGAGGGACGACGCCCCGCTCCCGTCTCTGTCCCGATCGCACGATCGTCGCTCCGTACCTCAACCGATCGAAAGCATGGTCATTCGAGCAATCGCACTTCTGGCGCTTCTGGCGCTGTTGCCATTCCTGACGCCCTCCGCTCGCGCCGAATGCTTCTCCGAAGCGGCCGCGTACCAGCACGTCAACGAAACGATCCTGCGTGCGCTTGCCTGGCAGGAATCGCACAACAACGTCAATGCAAGACGGATAAACACCAACGGATCGATCGACTATGGCCTGATGCAAATCAATTCGATCCACCTGCCCACGCTCTCGACCTACGGCATCACGTCGCGCACGTTGATGGACCCGTGCGCCAGCATCTACATCGCCGCATGGCACCTGCACCGGATGATGCTCAAGTATGGCAATACGTGGAAAGCGGTCGGTGCGTACCATTCGCAAACACCCGCTGAACGCGACCGCTATGCGGCACAGGTCCGGTCGATCGTGCAGCGGATGCAACCGGACTGACGCAAGCGTCGGGTACCGCCCGATCGAGCGAACACGATCGGTTCGCAAAATGAACCTGTTCTTCGCACGAGAGCGGCGTGATGATTTTCATTCCGGTTTAATGTCGAAAATCACGACCGCAAGCCATGAATTTCATCAAGATCAGGGTCGCTACTGCCGGGGCGCGCGCCGGTACGACTCACGGGGACACGGAACGACGACACATACCGTTCGAGCGCACGTTGCCTTCTCGATGCATCGTGCCGTTATCGAGCGCCGGGCGCGGGATGCCACCCGGCGTTGCGGATATGCCGGGACGCGTTACGGTAAAGCAGGTTTCTGTTGCGCGTATCCGGCAGGGGTCAGCACGACCAGCAGTGTGGCACCGCCCGGCGCCACGTATGCATGCGGCCGAAGCGACGAAAACAGCGCACTTTCGCCCACCCGCAACAGCGTCGGCTCACCCTGTTCGAAATGCAGTTCCAGTTCGCCTGACAGCACATAGCAAAATTCTTCGTTGTCGTGCGTGGCGAGCCCCCCTGCCTCGTCGAGCGTACGTGCGTCGACCTGGATGCGCAGCGTGATCATCCCGGCCGAGCTGTCGCGGTGCAGCATCGCGTATTCATAGGGAATGTTCGCGATTCGCGTCGTGACGATGTCTTCTGCGTGACATACGCTCAGTGCGGTGCCCTTGCGCGGCTGGCTGGTCAGCACGTCGCGCCACTCGAACCCCATCCCTTCGATGATCCGGTGCAGCATGCCGAAGGTCGGCGACATCTTGTTCGTCTCGATGCGCGAAAACGTCGCGGCGGGAACACCGGTCAGCTGGCTTGCCTCGTTCAGCGTGAGATCCCGCGACTGGCGCAGTGCGCGCAACCGCTGGCCGATTTTGTCAGCAGGTATATGCAGCCGGGTGCGGCGCGGCGGCTTGATCGACAGTGCCGAAATGACGGAGGCGACGCGGGTCTTCTTGTTCATTGCCGTTCATCGAAGTTGAACATTTTTACGGATGGGTAAGCCGAATATACAGCATCTGCACCCGTGGACGACGAAGCGCGCGAAGCTTGTCGTCGCCTGTCAAAGGACGTACACTAAAATTCACATTTGCACGACGAAACTGGGGTATCTTCACGACCACGGTTTTTTTTAACGCCTCGATTTGCATATATGTAAATTCCGAGGCGGATTGTTGCCTGTCCAGCCCAGATGGTCTGGGGCTCATTATCCAGTAGTGAAAGGTTGAAGAAGCTCGGCGTCGTGATTCGACAACCGGCAATTTACTTATCCGTAAATATCGAGAGCAAGCCATGCCCCTGCATGATGTCCGAACGCAGCGTCCTTCCGATGAGCATTTCACGCTGTTCGGCCGTTTTGCCATCGGGCGCACGTCCCGCTGCCTGTGGGCGGAGGGGAAAGCGCTCGCGCTCAATGAACGGGCCACCGACTTGCTGATCACCTTGGTCGACGCGGGCGGCAGGATCGTCTCGATCGAACAACTGCAGCAGCATGTCTGGCCCGGCTCGTCCGTTTCGGCCACCAGCGTTCAGGCGTTGGTATCGCAATTGCGCACTGTGCTGGGCGACGATCGGGACGTGATCGAGACCGTGCCGCGCCGCGGTTATCGCTTCGCCGCCGAGTGGTGCGACATTCGCGACGAGTGGGTCGGCCCCGACGGCAGGAGCGATGCAGTCGATCCGGCGAAATGCGCATTGCGCGACATGCTGCAGGCAGGCAGGCGCGACGAACGCGCCGCGGGTTCGCTCGATGACGATGTCGAGCACCCGCCGTTGATCGGGCGGGATGCGGAGCTCTCCGAGTTGTTGATGCTTGCGCCGAAACATCGGCTGATTACGTTGACCAGCCCGGCCGGCAATGGAAAAACGCGGCTCGCGCACGAGGCAGCGCTGCGCACCGCACCATTGTTCCGCGATGGCGTTGCCTACGTCGATCTAGTCGACCTGACACTGCCCGAACTCATCGCGGACGTCATTGCGGCAAAAATCCGGCCCTTTTCACCGCATGCGTCATCGGGGTCGGCTGGACTCGTCGAGCAATTGACGGATCGACGAATGCTGCTGGTCATCGATCATTGCGATCACCTCGCGCAAGAGGTCGCCGCACTCGTCGAGACAGTGCTGAATGCGACCGAGGTGTGCCTGATCGTGTGCGCCGAAGCACCGTTGTTTATTGCCGAAGAATGTGTGCTGCCATTGGCGCCGTTGCGCTTCGGTGGGCGATCGTCATTCGATGCGGCGCCCGACGTGCCGGACACGCCCGCGTCGGATGCCTGCCGGCTGCTTGTCGCGCAGCTCGAAGCAAGCGGGGTATGGCCGTCCGCCGAACGCATCGGAACAACGTCGGAGCGCACGTGCACCGTTCCATTCGACGCGATTCTCGAACCGATCTCCCGGGCGTTGAGCGGCAATCCGCTCGCACTCGAGCTGGCTGCACGTCAGATCGCGCGCGCCGTGCGTGGCCGAACGACGATCGCCAGCGCGCTCGAGGACTGGTACGCGCGGTGGCGTCGGCTCACGCTGCATCGAACCGGAAGTCACGAGGTTGCAACAGGGCCGGCTGCGCTGGTGTCGTCCGTGGTCGCCATGGCCTATGCCACCCTCGATACCGCTGCGCAGCACGTATTGTGTTGCGTCAGCCTGATCGGCGGACCGTTCGACCTTGCTGACGCATGTGCCGTCTCCATTCGACCGGAAGAAACGGGCACCCGGGATGCGGAAGACAGGCTGCAGACGATCATGTCGAGCCTGATCGACGCCGGCCTGGTCGATGCAGGTCCATCGGCCGATCCTGGCGGCCCTCTTGAAGTCCCTCGGCCCGTGCGACGATTCGCATTGGAGATCCTGACGCATCGTTCCGACTACGCAGACCTGTCGGTGCGTCATGCCAAATGGGTCGTCCAGAAAATCAGCCCCCCGCCGGGTCGGGATGGCGCGCCTGCCGACCCACGCCGCGACCACGCCCCGACGCTTGCGGACCTGCGACGCGCACTCGGCTTTTCGAGCAGCGCAGGTTATCCGCGGATCGTCGTGGAACTGCTGCGACATTCGGGGCCGGTCTGGATCGGCGCACGTCTCGCCAGCGAATGGCTCGCATGGATTCGCCGCGTGCTGGAACACGATCCGTCGCGCCCGGCCCTCAAGGTCCGCGATCACATGCTTTTATATTTGTCCGTGGCGCAGTCCGTGCAGCACGTCGCGTCGACAGCGGATGTCATTGCGTCATGGTGGCGCGTCTATGAGCTCGCCACTGCCTGCGCCGACGACGGCAACCGCGTGCTCGCGCTATCGCTGTTGTTGATGCGTTCGCTCGAAGCCGGTTTCAATGACGATTCGCCCGAACTTCTGATGCAGGTGCGGGCGCGGATCCTGCACGAATGCGCCACTTCGTCGTCACATCGCGGCTTCGCGCTATTGCACGGCGCGCTGCTGACCTTCGATGGCCGGCACGATGAGGCGATCAGCCTGTTTTCTCCGCCGGACGAAAATGCGTGGCCGGTTGGCGAACGGCAGGAAACGAACACGCCCGACTACGTCGCGGTGGTGTCGGACAACGCGCTGGCCATGTCGCTGTGGCTTACCGGCGCGCACACGATCTCGCATCCGCTGTTGTTGCGCGCGTTGCAGGATGCACGACAATCGACCGATCCGATCGCACGTTGCGCCACCGCGATGTTGGCGTGCGTCCTGTGCCTGCTGGAAGGAAACACGCAACGTGTCGCACAACAGGCCCGGTTGCTGCTGGAGATCGCGCAACGCAACGGGTTGCAAGGCTGGACGAGTGTCGGACGCAGTTTCCTGCAGTGGACGCGTGCAATCGACGAGACGCACGACGAAGCGTGCGCGCTGACGCGACTGGCGCTGGGCAATCTTGCCCGCGGGCACACGACCATCGTCGATCTGGTCGTGCTGGAACGGTTTTGCGGGCTCGTATTGAGCAAGGTGGATGTTTCGATACTGATTCCGCAGCTGGAGCAGATGATCGCCAATCTGCCGGGCGGTGGACGCAGGTGGTTGATGCCGGAGGCATGGCGCGTGTATGCGGTCATCCAGCACCGCGCGGGGCTGCCTGCCGAGAAGGTGCACGCGGCGCTCGAGCAAGCGGCGCACGAAGCCCGGCAACAACGTGCGTCGCTACTTTGGCGCCGGATCTCGGCCACCCGGGAGCACATCGTGTCGTCGCACAAGGCCGAGGAAGGCCACGACACCACCACCTGATCCGGGCTGCGTGTGTCGCGGGCTGGCCGGACGCCGGCCCGGGCCGACGATCCGTCGGCCATCGATACGCTTCCGGGTACCGGCGTCTCGCCTGCCCGCCAATCAACGATCGGCTTGCGGATACGTCACGGGCATACCCTGCGGGGGGAATGCGTCCACGGGCATGTCGTGCCGAGTGGGGCGATACTTCGGAAGCCTGACGAGCACGAGGGCGGAAACGAGCAGCAGGATCGCATCGACCCAAAGCGGCACGTTGTACGATCCCGATCGGGCATGAAGGAAAGCCATGACCATCGGGCTGAGACCAAGGCATGCGATGAATGCGCCGAAGATCCACCCGAACACCCTGCCGTACGACTGCTTTCCAAAGTAACGGGATATCAGGTACCCCAGCAGGTCGCCTTCGGTGCCGAGCGCGAAGCCTACCGCGATCGCGGAAAAAGGCGCTGCCGCGATTCCGAACGTCGCGAGCGCGGCGTATCCGGTCGCCGCGATTACCGCGATGGTTCCCAGGATATACGGGCCAAAGATGCGGTCGGCGCTCCAGCCTCCCAGCAGCCGGCCCGCGATGCCGGAAATCCCGACGAGCCCGGCGATTTTGGCGGCATTCACGGCAGTCATCCCGCCATCGACCAGCATCGGCGTCAAATGCACGAGCATGCCGCCCACTGCGAGCGAATAACATCCGAGCCCGAGCATCAACTTCGAGAAGATCGCACGTCGCTCCTTCGCACTGAACAGGTTGTCGTCCGATGCAACGACGGTCGATTTCGACGCGCGGACTGCCGCCGGTTGCACGAGCGACAGCACAGCGAGTAACGGAAGCATGGCGGCTGTCAGCGCAGCCAGCGTCAGATACCCCGCCTGCCATCCATGCGCGGCAATGACGGTTGCGACGAGAAGCGGGGCAAAGGTTGCAACCAGGCTCGGCCCCAGAAGGGTGATCCCGAGGGCGAGCCCTTTCGTCGCTTCGAACTGATGGACCACCAGCCGCGTATACGCAACCGGGGCGGCTCCTGCGCCCAAAGCGGCAATCGCGAGCTGGATCGCGTAAAACTGCATCAGGGAAAAGCGATGCAGTCCAAGCGCCGAAAACAAAGCGGCAGCCATCACGAGCGAGCATGCCGTGACCCTGGCCACGCCGAATCTGTCCATCAGCAGCCCGGCGATGGGTGACACGACTGCCAGCATCAGCGTGGAAAGCAATACCGCGAAGGACAGTTCGCTACGGGTCCATCCGAGATCATGCGTCATGTACGGGAAAAAAACGCCCGATGTATAGAGGGGCAGGGAAGAAATCCCCAGCCCGCATCCGAACATGGCGACCATGATCAGTAACCAGTTCCGCTTGAATTCATCGAAGGTCGAGTTCATCGATTCACTTCCTAAATGGTGCGACGGTTCCCCTTTGCGAAGTACGACGCGCTTCCATGGAATCCGCAAAACGGAACGGCCTGTCTACACGAGTGCACGGCAGGCCGGGCAGACGCACTGCCGGGCAGCCACGAAAATGCTGGCGCGACCGGCTGAAGCCGGGCGCCATTTCAGCTCGCGATATTCCCGGCTTGTCGACACCGGCGTCGGCAAGCCGAAAAATGAATGATCAACGGACTCCGACGCGTATCTCGCCGATTGCTCGTCACATGATCGTCACCGGATTCCTGTTCGAAATCCCGTCGGCGATGATGCCATTTGCGCGGACGTCCGTCGATTCGCCCGGTCAGTCCGAGGAGAAATCCGCCCCGGCCGAATACCCTTCGTCCGCAAGAACGAAGCTGCCGTGCATCGCGCGCGCGGCGTCGGAAACGAGGAACAGCGCGATTTGCGCGATGTCCTCCGGTGACGAGTAGGCATTCCCGCTGGGCGTCTGATCCACGATCTCCTTGAGGACCGATGCGTATTCCGGGTCCTTGCGAATATATTCGTTGATGGGCGTTGCGGTGTTTCCCGGCCCGATCGCATTGATGTTGATGCCGTGTGGCGCCAGCTCGAACACCAGCGTCTTGGTCAGCATGATGACGGCCGCTTTTGTCGCACAGTAGGCGGCAAAGGAGCCGAATCCCATGATCCCGCACACGGAGGCAATGTTTACGATCTTGCCGTAGCCGTTTCGCTTCATCTCCGGCACGACGGCGCTGATCGCGTTCCACGTACCCTTGACGTTGATGTCGACGGTCTTGTTCATGTTGCTCTTGTCGTCGGAATCGATCGGCGTCGGCACGAACACACCCGCGCAGTTCACGAGAATATCGATCCTGCCGAAATCGGCGACGATCTCCTTTGCCAGTTGCGTCATCGCATCCGCATCACGGACATCTGCCGCATATCCTTTTGCCCTGCCCTCCGCGGCGCCCAGCGTCCTTGCGACGGCCACCGCTTTCTCGACGCTGCTCGATGCCACGACGGCGACGATCGCCCCCTCTTGCGACAAGGCTCGGGAGACCGCTTCGCCAATGCCTTGAGACCCGCCCGTCACGAGCGCTACCTTCCCCTTCAGCTTCATGAACCTGCTCCTGTTCAGGATAACAAACTGTCGATCAGTCGATCGATCTGCATTGCGGTGCCGGACTCAGGCCAGCGCCGGAAATCGGGCCCGCGCGCTCGCCTGGTCGACGCCGAGTTTTTCGGCCAACCAGTCGCAGACGAATTCCTGACCGAGCGTCGGATTGTCGATCTGGCAATGCGCGGCACCGGTTTCTTCCGGATAGAAGAGCTTGAGTTCGGCGTTCACGCCGTTCTTTTTCGCATAGTCGTAGGTGTCGGTTGCCGTTTCGAGGCCGAGCCAATCCTCGGTTCCCTGGAGGACGAGATACGGCACGCTGATGCGGTCGATGACGCCGTTCAACGAGAACACCTTGGCCCGCTGAACCACCGCTTCAGGTGTCGAGCATCCGAAGACCCATTTCAGGTGGCCCCAGATCAGCTTGTCGGGAAAATCCAGCCACTCGGCGAACAGCGACGACATGTCGAACATCACCGAATCGGAGACAACGGCAGCGACCCGCTTTTCCTCCGCCGCGGCCAGCGCAGCGTAGACACCCCCTACGCTGGCACCGTACAGGCCGATTCGGGTCGAATCGACGTCCGGGCGCGTCAGCAGATAGTCGACACATGCGCCCACCGGCACATGCGTGTCCGGACGGTTGACGATTTTTTGCCTGCGCAGCGTGCCGCCTTGTCCGGGCAGATCGACCAGCAACAGCGACATGCCTCGGGGAAGCGCGTGCTTGGGCATCTCGTGAAGGAGCTCGTCCTTGTACTCGTCGAGTCCGCCGAAAGCGATCACGACCGGCGATCGAACGTCGCTGCCTGCGCAGGGGATGAAATAGGCATCCAGGTGCGCCCCGTTCTCGTAGGGGACCCTGACGACTTCGCCGGCTGGCGTGAGACCCGCCAGATAACGCTTCGAGCAGCGCTCCACGCTTTCGAAGGTATCGGTGCGTCGCGGGTCGTCGTGCCCGAGATAGAACTCCGACGAGCGATAGTAGTTGGCCGCACGCAGCCAGTTGCTGCTCGCCGTACGAAAGCGCTTCAATTCGAAGGCTTCGTTGGCACGCGCCTCGCTCGTCCGCGCGAGAGCTTGCCACTCGCGATACCAGCTCTCGGTATCTCCCGGCGTCATCCGTGATGCGGCGAGAAAGCACTCGCTGATCAGACTGGCCCCTTCCTGCGCGGCACCCAGCGTGCGCGCGAACTGAAAACTCAACTCGGGTTGCCCCGGCCATTGAACCCAGCCGTTCTTCTCGTAACGACCGGGTACTACCACGCTCTTCGTATCCATCTTCTGTCTCTCTCCATGTTTGCTTTGACAAACCAAAACACGACCAACCTTCTTCTTTCATTCCGTTTGCTGCGGGTCTCATGCCGACGGGTTCGACACATACCGTCGGTGCCTCGCAAGCCGCGCGCCCCGAGCCTTTCGGGCATCCGAACAGGCCGGACGCTCACGCGCTCATCACGTCCGGCATGTTCGCGACACAACCTCCCTCCATCGCCCTTTCACCCCTCAGGTATTCCTCTGAGCTTTGCGTGAACCCCAGCCATATCAAATCAGCCTGAATTTACGGATACGTAAATTTCGATTCATGATAGCGGGTCTGTTATCACATATCAAGATGATGTTCCGTTGACGCCCCGGAAGCGTCGGCGCCCCGGTCGTGTCGGCTCCGAAGGACGGTTACCGTACCTGTTGACCGGGATGCCGCCGTCCGGATGCCGAACGTGGAATCCGTGACGTCAAGCGAGCGAGCGCATCACGTCTGACAGAACCGCTTCGAGGCTGGTCATGAACAGATCGACGTGGTCCGGTTGAAAAATGAGTTGCGGTCTCAACTTGAGGACGTTGCCGTGCGGCCCGGTGGCACTGATCAGAATGCCTTTCCTGCGCATGCCGTTCACCACCTCTGGCGTATCGTCGCTCAACGGCGCTCTGGTTTGCCGGTCCTTCACCAGATCGACCCCGATGAAGAAACCTGCACCGCGAATGTCCCCGATCAGCGGGCACCTGTCCTGAAGATCGTGAAGTCTCGACCGGAAATAGTGTCCCGTGCTTTGCACGTTGAGCATCAACCCTTCGTCCCGGATCGCATTCAGAACCGCAAGGCCCGCGGCGCAGGCCACCGGATTGCCGCCAAACGTGTTGAAGTATCTCGTCCGACCGGCGAACGCGTCGATCAGCGGCGTCCGTGCGACGATGCCGGCAACCGGATACCCGTTTCCCATTGGCTTCCCGAGCGTGACGATGTCCGGAACGACGCCGTGGCGCTCGAAACCCCACATGGCGGATCCGGTGCGGCCAAAGCCGGCCTGGACCTCGTCCGCGATGAAGAGTCCGCCCTCGCGACGGATCAGATCGACCGCCGGGCCCAGGAAACCGGCAGGATCACCGAAAATGCCGTCGCTGCTGAAGATCGTGTCGACGATCAGCGCAGCAGGCTGAATGCCGTGCCGCTTCATGTCGGCGACTGCCGCGGCAACGCTCTCGGCAAACCCGGAAGCGACCTGTTCCGCCGTGTATGTCCGATAGGTGTCGGGGGCCGGGACGGTGCGCACATGATGGCCAAGCGGCACCCCGGCTCCGAACGAAGGCGAGATCTCGGCGATCGAACTGGTGACGCCGTGGTACGCCAGCCGGGTCACGATGATGCCTGTTCCGTTCGTTGCCGCTCGTGCGACGCGCAACGCAAGATCGTTCGCTTCGCTGCCCGTGCAAGTGAACATCACCTTGTCGAGCTCCGCCGGAAAAAGCGCGAGCAGGCGATCCGAATACTCGAGAATCCGCTCTTCGACATAGCGGGTATGCGTCGCCAGCACGGCCATCTGGCCGGAGATCGCCGCCATGACGCCGGGATGGGCGTGCCCTATCGACGGCACGTTGTTGTACACGTCCAGGTAGCGCCTTCCGTCCACATCGTGAAGCCATACACCCTCGGCGCTTCTGGCATGGACGGGTTCATCGTAGAACAGACGGTAAGCCGGGCCGAGATTGTTCTGGCGACGCAAAATCGAATCGGTTGTATCCATTGAACTTCTCACGATAGGGTTGAGACTATCCGCGAGGATCGCGAATGGCCTGAAAGCGGGCACTGGCCTGCGCGTCGGAGATTTGCGCCAGGCGCCTCAAACCGATCCATGCATTTGCATTGTTTCGCAGAATGTAGGCGCTGTTCGACGGATGCAGCGATGCACGCCATTCCGTGATGGCGACGGTCATGACCAATCGCGCGATGATCAACGGAAAGAGTGCCTGAAGCTCCATGGTGTCCAGCGGCATCTCGCCATGGTACGCAGCAACCAGTTCCACGACGGGCGCCAGCGGATCACCGGAGTCCGAAATGAAATAAGAGGCTGCCGTCGCGAGGTCGTTGATCAACGGCGCCTTGACGATATCCCCAAAATCGATGACGCCGGACACGCCGTTGGTCGCAGGATCGACCAGGACGTTGTACGGATTCATGTCATTGTGGATGAACTGTTCCCGCAGCGATCCCGACAGCGGTTCGATGCATGCTTGAAAGCGCTCGAATGACTCGACGGCCAATCGTTGGCGATCCGAACCTTCGATGAATTCCAGTAAACCCTTGACCCGGTCCATACGCTTCAGATCCCACAGAAGGTCGCGATCGGGAGCCGGGTACGCGAAATCCGCGAGGGCGCGCCCGATCCGGGCGTGTGTCTGCCCGATCGAGCGCCGGCAGAATCGGTCGACCTCGACCTGATGCAATGGCGTTCCCTGAAGAAAGCTGAACAATCGCACGGTCGCCATCCGGCCGTCAGGGAGGCAAAACCAACCGGCGTCGGCTCCAGCGTTCGTCGACAGCACGATGGGAACCGGAATGGACGAATCGGTCGCCTCGATGTGACGCAGCGCCTTCGTGACGAGTTCCGTCACCTGCGCAGGCTCGGACGGGTGCGTGATCTTGAGCACGTACCGGCGTGCCTCGCCGTCCTCCACCAGGTAATTGAGATCGCGCTCGCCGGTGAGTCTCTTGAGGGAACGCGGCTCGAACGAATAAACGGCTCGCACGATGTCGCAAGCCACCTCGTCATGCACCGCCGGCATGGCTTCGGTGAGCGTCTTGTCGAAGACGTAGTCGGTGTCGGTCCGCCCGCTCATTTCCGGGCCTCGACAGCCATACCGCCACTGGCGTCCGCATCGACGTCGACGCCGTAGATCGACAACGCGCGCTCGCGCGAAATCCAGCGCTCGCGTACGTCGTCGATCACGGCTGCGACGGCGCGTGCTTTCGGTACCCCGTATCCGCCGCCGCCCGCGCAGACCGAGCGGATCGTCTCGCCCGGAAGCAAATCGACGTTCCCCGCCACGGGAATGTCACGGCACGCTCCATCCTTGTCGAGCAGAACCTGCGACGTCGCGCCGCCCGCACTGCCGCCGCGGGCGCCCTGTGCCGGATTGACGGAACCGTCGGCGACATACGCGACCGTCATCTTGCCGGACAGCGGCCCGAATTCGGTCACCAGGCTCGACGCGCCGCGATACTGCCCCGCGCCCTCGCTGTCGATCAGGAATTGCCGTCGGGTCACGATCACCGGCATGCGCAGTTCGTCCAGCTCCACGCTGTCCAGCAGGCATTGGCCGCCGTTGCCGGCATGCAGCATCAGTTGCCACGCATCGGCGCGCGGCCCGGCGCCTCCGCCGGTGAAACCCAGAAACACCTGGTTGACGTACGCATCCCCGGTGTCGCCGCGCACGCCGGAGAGCACGCCGACCGAAGGCGGCTGGAACGGACCGCATTCCGCGGCGCCGATACTCGCGGAAATGTCCGCCATCGCGACCTGGACCGGGCCGGTGACCCGGTCCGCAAGGTTCGTCGTCGCGACCGAACACGAAGTCGGATGACGCGGCACACCGACGACGCATCCTTCACGCAACTGGACATCGATGCGGCGGAACGCGCCGGCGTTCTTGGGAATCGTCGCGTCGATACTGTTGAAAATGCCGATCATGGCGGCGGTCCGGGCGCAGGATTCCGACAGATTCAGCCCGCACGGGTAGCAATCGTCGTTGTCGGTCAAATCGATGTGTACACGGGCTTCGTCCGGATCGATCCTGACGGTCACCTTGACGGTGATTCCGTCGGGCGGCGTGCCCGGAATCGGATCGTGCGTCGACGAGCGCTCCGCACTGGCGCGCGGCAGCTGGCGCAGCGCGGCGATCATGCGCTCTTCGCTGTAGTCGAGGTAGTCCTTCGTCAGCGCCTCGAGTTCGTCCCAGCCCAGGTCCGCGCCCAACGCAAGCAGCTCCTGCTCGCCGATGCGGACGGACCCGAGCATCGCAAGAAAATCCCCCCGCCATTGCTCCGGCACGCGAATGCGCAGTTCGCACATGCGGATCACGTCGGATACCAGTTCATACTGCCGTTGCACCTGGACGCACGGGAAAATCAGCGCGCCTTCTTCATACACGTCGCGCGCAGTCCCCATGTAGGTCGTCGGCTGGGAATTGCCGCAATCCGCCTGGTGCGCCTTGACGAGGATCGTGAATCGGTGCTTGCCTTCGGCGTCGAACACCGGCGCGAGCAGCGTATGGTCCGCGGGGTGCGAGCAACCGTGGTACGGCGAGTTGTGGAGGAAAACATCCCCCGGCAGGAAACCGGGGTGCAGTTCCTTCATCGACTTCGACATCAGGTCCGGCCCGGACAGCACGTGAATGGGCAGGCTCTCGGCCGCCGCGACGAGTTCGTCGTCGGCAGACACGATGCAGCACGAAAAATCTCTCGCGATATTGAGCACGCCGGAGCGGCCGGTTCGGGCCAGCGTGTTCGACATCTTTCTTGCAATGCCCTGGAGCCGGTTGTTGACGAGAGCAAGTTTGACGCCGTCGCGGCGGCTTTGGGTCGTCTTTTCAGTCATGTTCGTTGTCCTCTCATTCGACGTCGGTCATCACCAGGCTTCCGGACGGCGTCCGGCGTGCCTCGGCGCCAGGCGGCACCACGATGGTCGTAAAGGGTGATTCGACGATTGCCGGTCCGCTGATGCGGTGCTGCACGCCGATGTCCCCGAGCCGGTGCACGGCCGTATCGACGTAGCCGGTGTCCGGGAAATACGCGCGGCGGACCCGCTCCTGCGGCGGCTGCGTGATGTCGCCGGCATGGCCGACGCAGGGCTCGGATGCGCCCCGCACACGCACGGAGACCGTCGCACACCAGCCGACGATCTCGACCGGCGATGTGTCGTCCTGAATACCGAAGAGCTCCTCGTGGGCACGGTGGAAAGCGGCTTCGAACACCTTGACGCCATCCGCATGCGTGAAGACGTCCGGGGCAACCGGCACTTCGATTTCCCAGACCTGATCCGGGTAACGCGCCTCGACCAGGAACTCGGTCGCGCCGTCGGTCCCGGCTTGCTCGAGGAACCGCCGGCAGTCGCCGTTCAGATCGTCGAGGACGTGGCCCACGCCGGAAAAATCGAAGCGATCGGTCCGCGTGAAAAACGTGCGGCGATACTGCGCCGTGAGGTCGGACATCAATGCGCCGCACGCCGATAGCGCTGCGCCCAACTGCGGAATGAGCAGGCTTTTGGCGCCGAGGCGTCGGGCGATCCACGCAGAGTTGAGGCCCGCCGCGCCGCCCCCGCCGATCAGGACCGCATCCTTCGGATCGACGCCTTGATTGACGGTGATCGTCTCGATCGCCTGGACCATGTTTTCCGTTGCGATCTGGATGATCGCGCTGGCCGCTTCTTCGACGGTTCTCCCGAGCGGCTCCGCGACATGCGTCCGGATCGCCTTCACCGATGCGTCGACATTCAGCTTGCGCCGTCCGCCGAGGAAGAAGTCGGGGTCGAGATAGCCCAAGGCCACGCAAGCGTCGGTGACGGTCGGCAGATCGCCGCCGTTGTCGTAGGCGGCCGGGCCGGGTTCGGCCCCCGCACTTTGCGGACCGACGTGCAGCATCCCGCCGTCGTCCACCCACGCGATCGACCCTCCGCCCGCGCCGACACTCTTGATGTCGACCGACGGAAACCCCGTAATGTGCGATCCGCTCGGCGACTCGATGTGCGTCTCGCGTGTGACCGGAATTCTTCCCCGTCTCACCAGACTCACGTCGTACGTGGTGCCGCCCGTATCCGCGACGATTGCGAACTCGCTGGGCTCGTCGACCGATGCGAAATAGCGGCCGGAAATGGGCGCCATCGCAGGCCCCGAGTTGAGCATCTGGATCGGCATTCCCGCGGCGTCCGCCATGTCCAGGATGCCGCCCCGGGAAGTCAGCACGAGCAACCGGCCCTTGAGCCCCGCCTCGCGCAGGAAATTGCGCAAGCCTTCCAGGTGCTTGATCATCGAAGGCTTCAGGGACGCGTCGATCGCCGTCGCCGACGCGCGTCGATACTCGCGAATCGTCGGCGACACACGGTGGGAGAGCGACACGGGCACCGACGGCAGATGGGCCGCGAGCAGTTCGCCGACACGCGCCTCGTGGCTGTTGTTTACATTCGACCACAGCAAACACACGGCGACGGCTTCGATCCTGGCCGCCTTCATCTCCTCGATCGAGGCCAGCAACTTCGCCTCGTCCAGCGGCGTGCTGACCGAGCCGTTCGCGAGAATGCGCTCGGATACCTGCCAGGTGAGCGACCGTGGAATATAGGGTGCCGGCGTCGACAGCGAATAATCGAATACGTCGGGCCGCCCGCCCTCCCTGAGCACCAGGATGTCCGGGTGGCCTTGCGTCGTGAGAAATGCCGTTCGGGCCGTCCGCCCGGTCACGACTGCGTTCAACGCGTGAGTCGTGCCATAAATGAACATGCTGGTTCGCGCCAGCAACTCCTCCACCGTGAAACCGCCATCCTGCGCGGCCACTCGCAGCGCGGCATGCACGCCTTCCAGCGGTTTGCCAGGCGTCGTGGGCGCCTTGGCCATTCTCAGATGACCGTCGTCGTATTCGACGATCAGGTCCGTGAAAGTACCTCCAGTGTCGACAGCGATTCTCATGGCTCCATCCACTTAAATGAGCAGGCTCTATCCCAATCCCGCGCTATGCAGCGCATCCCTTTTTGTTATCTGTGATAACAGATAACAAATCATAGGCTCACGTTTCCGAAAGCGCAAGCCGAACCTGCCGCCGGACCGGAGCCGGCCACGGTTCGTCCGTGCGCCACCGCGGCGGGCAACGGTCGCGCGGCGCCGTCAGCGCCAGGCCCGCGTGATAAAATATTTACCATCACGCATCACGAACGAGGATCTCGTATGAACGACAAGAAGGTGGCGGAAATCCGCGATGTGCCTGCATCCGAGCGCGGCATCACAAAGGCGGATCGTCCCGGCCTTCTTGAACCTGTCGAGCGCGAAACCCTGTATGACAAGGTCTATCGGCAGTTGAGCCAGGCGCTGCGACAAGGTCAGTTCGAGATGGGCCAGTCGCTGACCCTGCGGTTCCTCGCCGGAACGCTCGGCGTGAGCATGATGCCGGTGCGCGATGCCGTCTCCAGACTGGTCAGCGAAGGCGCGCTCGAGACCTTGCCGAACCGGCAGGTCAGGGTTCCGCTGCTCACGCTCGGTCAGTATCAGGCGTTGATCGAGGCTCGCGTCGCTGCGGAAGGGCATGCCGCCTATCTCTCCGCCAAGCGGATCGGCGGCGACGCGCTGCGGGATGTCAAGGCTGCCAACACAAGGCTCAAGACGGCAGCGAAAAAGCGCGATCATGCGACCGTCATGGAGGCCAACCAGGCCTTCCACTTCGGTATCTATCGCGGCGCGGAATCTCCGGCGTTGCTGCAGATCATCGAAAATCTTTGGCAGCAGAGCGGCCCCTACCTGTCGAGCATCGAACGCGCGATGACCGCGAGTCCCGCCAAACGAGGGCACGATTTCGGTGCGGCGCAACATGATCGAATCATCGCGGCGCTGGAGAGTGGCGATGGCGATACGGCACGGGCGACCCTCGTTGAAGACATCGAAACCTTTGGTGCGATTTACCTGGACATCTTGCGGCACGGTCACGAATAAGCATTCGGGCCAGAAAATCCGTTCCTCGTCCTGCTTCAGGCGGTGCGCGGCCCGGTGCAGCGGATCGATCGGTCAACTTGTCGAACGGGTTGCCAGGCCGATCGCCGGCCATGGTTCCTTGTTGCTTTCCTCGCGGTACTTTGCGTCAAGCCCGCTAGCTTGACGGCACCTTCCGTTTTGCGGACGGTGCGTGAACCAGCGTGTCCCGTGCACTCGCTGCGTTTTTCCCTGCGCTGCTTGGCGGGCCCACCGCTGCACGAAAGTCCCGGACATGAACACCGTCGCGCGCCAGCCGCCCCGACCGAAACAACGCCACACGCAGTTCGGACAGCATTTGTCGCGGCGCCCGCTGGCCTTGGGAGTGCCCCATAACCAGTCGGCCAGTGACGCAGCTGGCTTGCATGACTTCAGGCCGCCTTCGGAGCCGTAACCGGTGCCAGTCGACGCGCTTTGACCGATGCTTCGTCGTCGCCCCGGACCCGTCTCGACTTTCGCGTCGTATTACCGTGAACCAACGCATTCAGTGCGCTGGCAACGTTCTGGCCGGCACTGCTTTGTGGCCCCACCGCATCGCGAAAAGCCTGGACATGACGATTCTCGCGTGCCGCTTGCCCTGAACGGAGCAGTACGGTGCGTAGCTCGGCGAGCGTCTGTCGCGGCTGCCCGCTCTCCTCCGGATTCGCGCGTAGCCAGCTCGCCAACTGGCGCAGCAGGCTCGCATGAGTCAACGCAGTCCTGCGAAGCGTCGCCGAGGTCTGCTGATAGTGGCGGATCAATGCGTCGTCGTCGCTCTGAACCGGCTGCCGTTTCCGTGTGGTATCGCCACGAACCAGCGCATCCAGCGCACTGGGCGTATTTTTACCCGCACTGCTGCGCATACCCACCGCGTCGCGGAACGCCTGTACATGAAAGTTTTTGCGTGCCGGCCGGTCCGACTCGAACAGTTCGGTGCACAACTCGGACAGCGTTGGCCGCGACTGTCCGTTGGCCTCGGGGTTAGCGCGCAGCCAATTGCCCAGCTGGCGAAGCAGACTCGCGTGACTCTCGGCAGTTTTCGGTGCGGTAGTCGACGCGTATCGGTATGCACGGATCAGCGCTTCGTCGTCCACATGCCAGTATCGGCCTGCACCGCGCCCTCGCGTTACCAGCTGATACCGTTCCTTGGTCAGCAACGGGATACGGACCTCCTGCATGAAAATTGACAAGTCGATTCCATGTCCGGGATGAATTTTTCAGGCTGCGTTTCCGGGTGCCGCCCGACGTGCTTGCGTGCCGAGACGATCGCTCCACGCGTCGATTCACGGCATCGCCCGACGTAGCGTCATTGCTCTCCGGCAGACCGCCCGGTCATGCCGGAACATGGATGCCAGAAAGCTGCCGGAACATGATCCGCCAGCGCCGCGTCAAGGAACAGGCTGGACACGAAGGCGTGTTCCGAAATGCGAGCGGCCGCCGTGCCGTTGCCGCATGACGGGTCGTCGCGACACGAAAAGGCAGGGGCGAAATTGCAACGGGTGCGATGTGAAGGAGTGAAATCCGCCGATCACGTAGATCCAAGCAACGTGGTCACCGAGCGGTCGTCGTGAAGACCGCTGCCACTCCCCCGCAGCGCCGGCAGTCGCAGCATTCCGACACGCCGTCGATCGTCCGCACTCGCCCGCTCGCCGAACAACCTGACAGTGCCGCCATGCCTTCGTTTCGTTCGTTTGCTTTTCGTCTTGCCTCAGCGCGATCCGATCTTGCGCTCTAGCATGCTGGGGTCTCTGCCTATCTCGGACACTACATCCATGCCGAATGACCGCGTTCGCCGTCCCGATACCAGCCTCGAGTGGCACGGTCCGCAGGAGTCCTCTCGCCGCCCGGCGCCGAACCGCCCCGTCGTGGCGCAGCAGGCGGGGCCGTTGCGTTACCTCCAGCAATCCTACGCAACACCGGGGAGTATCCGGCGACCGGCCACCGTTGCGCCAATCTCGCAGCAGCCAATCAGAACGGCTCAATGGCAGGACCCGTTCCCGTCTGCAGGGGACGCGCCCCAACCGTCCTGCGCCTCGGTTCCTGGCCAGACGCTCTCGTCCGATTCCACTGCGCGAGATCCATCCGGCGCCGGCGCACCGCTGTATGACCCGGGACAGAGTGCTCCCGGACAGAGGGGACGAATGGCTACATCCGAGCGAGATCCCGTGCGCGCTTCGGCCTTCTCGCCGAAGCCCCCGCGCGCATCGATCCTCGCAGAACACGCAGAATACATCGATCAGAGTAGCGCCAGAGCATCGCAGACCGAGCACAATCCCTCTCAACCCTCGGCAGCAAGGCCGGGCTCCAGTGTGTCAGCGCCCCCCCGCCGCGCCATACATCAGAGCAGCGTCACCGGCGTCCGTTGGCAAGAGGCCAATCAAAGATGGTTGGTGGGTTACAAAGGCTCGAACGACAAGAGGACGAGCACCACATTTTCGGTTTCACAATACGGCAGTGTCGAGGCAGCCCGGCGGGCCGCGGAAGAGGCTGCTCCGGGGCTCCGCGCGAGGACAGTTATGGCGGCGCCGCGCCTCCGCGCCGCGCGTCAGAGCAGCGTCATCGGCGTCCATTGGCAAGAGGACAATCAAAGATGGCTGGTGGATTACACAGACTCGAACGACAAGAAGACGACCCACACATTTTCGGTTTCACGATATGGCAGTGTCGAGGCAGCCCAGCAGGCCGCGGAAGAGGCTGCTCCGAGGCTCCGTGCGGGGACCGTTGTGCCGGCGCCGCGCCCCCGCGCCGCACGTCAGAGCAGCGTCACTGGCGTCCATTGGCAAGAGGACAATCAAAGATGGCTGGTGGGTTACACAGACTCGAACGACAAGAAGACGACCCACACATTTTCGGTTTCACAATACGGCAGTGTCGAGGCAGCCCAGCAGGCCGCGGAAGAGGCTGCTCCGGGGCTCCGCGCGGGGACCAACCGTCCAGAATAGGTGGAAACGGCACGGTCGACTTGGTGTAGTCCGCTCATGAAAAAACATGAGGGGCGATGGCTGCGCAAGTGGCCGACGGATTTTGGGTCCCGCCAGTGATTTCGCGCCAGGCAACGAAGCGCGCGGCGCGTTGCTTGCGATAGCGTACGAAAATAGCGCGGTGAACCGTATCGCTTGTGGCGAGCGGTTAACGAGCCCGGCACCGAACGCGACATCCTGGTGCAGAAGCACGGCATCGTCAACGCCCGGCCATTCACCAGTCGGTCGTCCACGAAGCCGCAGCGCCAGACCGAATCGGGCCGAGTGATGCGTGGCAGTCGTATGTCGTTGAATCAACGACGTCGGCGAGGACGTCGCCGCGCAATTCGGCGCTCCACATGCGTCGCGCGCGCGATTCGCTCAACGCCAGCCAGGCCGACATCCGGCAATAGCCGAAGCGCGGCACTTCTTGCTCGGCCACGATCAACCTCTCGCCCGGGCTCCGGTTCTTCTCCGATTGCCTGAGCGTACAAGTCGCCACTCGGCGGCTCAGTCGCAACGCATCTTCGCGTTGAGCTCAGCCTTTTCGCGCTGAACTCGAATTCGCAGCATAAAGATTGGCATCGTCCTTTTTATCTTGTCGATCCACAACGGACATGACGTCGCCAACTGTGTCACGAGCTGCCAGCCCATCCGGGCATCGGGCGCTTTCAAATCACGAGGACGCGTCGAAGCGGCCGCCGGCACCCACCCGGCCACGCATCGGCAAGGGCAGCCAATCGGGATCATTCGCGAGTCCGGCACGGAAAAAACAATCGGCGTCCAGCCCCCCTCCCGAGGGGGAAAGCGCTACAGCATCCGGAACCCGGCCAGGGGATGGCGGCCGCGCTCGGCATCAGCGAATACGAGCAGAAGGACTACTTCCGGCACGCGTACGGCACGAGCCCCGCGCAGCACTTGCTTGCACTGCGAATGCCTCCCGCACAGGAACTGCTCGAGGCCGGCAACCAGGTTGCCGAAACCACCAACCGCGTCAGCTACCCGCACCCCATCAACCTGAGCGCCGCGGTCACACGCTGCTTCGGGCGCACGCTGAAATCCATCCTCGGCGACCGTTCCTGCCGAGCCCTCCCCGTTCCGCCGAACGTACCAGCCATGACTGAACCGCATACCGCTCCCGCCTCCGCCGCCGACCGGCGCGAGATCTTCCTGAACCTCAACGAATCTCCGTTCGGCCTGTTCGACGAGGCCGAAGCCGCCGCCGCACACGCGCTCGCCGATGCGGGACGCTACCAGTTCCCGCTCGTCGAGCGGCTGCGCGACGCGATCGCCGCCATGCACGGCGTGCCGGCCGACTGGGTCTCCCTGTATCCGGGCTCGAACCGCGCGCTACATTACGCGACGCTCGCGTTCACCGCGCCCGACGCACCGCTCGTGCTCGCGAGCCCGGGCTACCCCGTCTGCGAACAGGCCGCCCGGCTCGCGAGCCGGCCGGTGCGCCATGTGCCGCTTCGCGCGGACGGCGCGCACGACGTCGCCGCGATGTGCGAAGCCGCGCCGCGCGGGCTGATCTATGTCGCGAACCCGAACAATCCGACCGGCACCGTGACGCCTCGCGACGCGCTGCGGCGCTTGCTGAGTGACCGCAGGCCCGGCGCGACCGTGCTCGTCGACGAAGCGTATATCGAGTACAGCGACGAACCGTCGATGCTCGACGCAGTGCCCACGCATCCAGGGCTGATCGTCGCGCGCACGTTCTCGAAGATCTACGGGATGGCCGGCCTGCGGCTCGGCTATGCGGTCGCGCAACCCGACACCATCGCACGCATCCACAGCATGCCGCCGCACGACGTCCCCGCGCCAGCCGCTGCCGCCGCGCTCGCGAGTCTCGCGCTGCGCGACCGGCTCGGTGAGCGCAAGGCATACACGGCGGCCGGCCGCGACGACCTGATCCGCTGGCTCTCCATGCGTGGCTTCGCGTGTATGCCGTCGCACGCGAACTGCGTGATGGTCGACCTCGGTCGCGCGGGGCTGCCCGTGATCGCCGCGCTGGCCGCGCGGGGCGTGTACGTGGGCCGGAGCTGGCCCGACATGCCGAACTGGATGCGCATCACGATCGGCGCGCGCGACGAAATGACCGCACTGAAAGAAGCGCTCGCGCACGTGCTCGCCGAATCGCCCGCTCGCGACGCCGCCTGAGCGTGCCGCCGCACCCACGCAGTTCCATGCAACCGACTCTCGCCGAGCCACCATGAAACGGCCGCCTCTCGTCACCGAGCTTGCCCCGCTGTCCGCCGATGAGCCGACCTGCTACCGCCGGCACATCCTGCTGCCGGAAATCGGCCTCGTCGGCCAGCAGCGCCCGAAATCCACCCGCGCGCCGGCGGTCGGCGCCGGCGGTCTCGGCTCGCCCGCGCTGCGCTATCGCGCCGCCGCGGGCATCGGCTCGTTCGGGTCGACGTATCCGGGCCTGCTGCAACGGTTCGTCGAGCATGGCCGGCTGCACCGCTTCGTCAACGTCTACGTGAACGACGACGACGTCCGCTTCAAGGGCGGCCCGTCGGCCGCCGGCGCGGACGGCCACACCATCACGATCCTTCCGGCCGCCGCCGGGAGCCACCAATGAACGCGACCGCCACGACGTCCCGCCTGCCCGAGGAGCCGATCATGCAGCAATGTCCTTTCATGAACCCGCCTGGCGCGGCCGCCGAGAAACCGCGGCCGGGGTTGCGCTACAGCGGCTATCTGCAGCTCGAGAGCCTGCTCGACAGCCAGTCGCCGTTGTCCGGCACGCACGACGAGATGCTGTTCATCATCCAGCACCAGACATCGGAACTGTGGATGAAGCTGCTGCTGCACGAGCTGACGCGCGCGTGCGCGCAACTACGCGCATCGCAGCTGCCGCAGGCGTCGAAGACGATCGCCCGCGCGCAGCGGACGATGGAGCATCTCGTGCATGGCTGGAACGTGCTCGCGACGCTCACGCCGGTCGAATTTCTCGCGATGCGCCCGGCGCTCGGCTCGGCGTCCGGCCAGCAGTCGTTCCAGTTCCGCGAGATCGAGTTCCTGCTCGGCAACAAGAACCCGGCGGTGATCGGCGATCACGATGCGCACCCGGCCGCACGCGAAGCGCTGCTCACGCGGCTGCATGAGCCGTCGCTGTACGACGAGGCGATCGGCGCGCTGGCGCGTGCGGGTTTTGCGATCTGCCGCACACGGCTCGACGCCGATCAGGCCAGACCGAGCCGCTACGACGCGTCCGTCGAAGCCGCCTGGTGCGCGGTGTACCGCGATACGGACACGCACTGGGCACTGTACGACCTCGGCGAACGCCTGATCGATCTCGAGGAAGGCGTGCGCCAGTGGCGCTTCCGCCATATCGGCACCGTCGAGCGCACGATCGGCCTGCGTCGCGGCACGGCTGGCAGCGACGGTGCGAGCTACCTGCGCCGGACGCTCGACATCGTGCTGTTCCCCGAGCTGTGGCAGATGCGCTCGACGCTCTGATTCCCGCCCCTGCCCGAGCCATCGACATGCACGATACGATCACTTCCTCTCCCGGCCGGCCCGCGTCGCGCGGGCGTCTCGCGATCGCCGGCGCGGGCCTCGCAGGCTCGCTCGCCGCGTGCCTGCTCGCGGCGGGCGGCTGGCGCGTCGACGTCTTCGAGCGACGCGCCGACCCGCGACGCCACGGCGATGCGGGCGGTCGCTCGATCAATCTCGCGCTCGCGGAGCGCGGCATCCACGCGCTGCGCGCCGCACAGCTCGACGTCGAGACGATGCGCCACACCGTCGCGATGCGCGGCCGCATGGTGCACATGCCCGGCGACTTTCCGCACTTGCAGCCGTACGGGCGCGAGCCGGCCGACGTGATCCGCTCGATCCATCGCGGCCGCCTGAACCGGCTCCTGCTCGACGCGGCCGAGCGCGCCGGCGCACGCGTGCATCACGGCTCGGCCGTCGAACACGTCGATTGCGACACTCGCGAGCTGATCCTCACGAACGGGCACCGCGCGGCCTTCGACCTGCTGATCGGCGCGGACGGCGCGGATTCGCGCGTCCGCGCCGCGATGTCACGCACCGTCGATCTCGGCATCGATTGCGAACGGCAACCGCACGGCTACAAGGAGCTGGAAATTCCCGCAGCGCCCGGCGGCGGCTTTCGCATCGAGCCCCATGCGCTTCACCTGTGGCCACGCGGCGGCTACATGTGCATCGCGTTGCCGAATGTCGAAGGCAGCTTCACCACGACGCTGTTCCTGCCGGTCGAGGCAGATGGCGACGCCGGCACGCCGGCCTTCGCGCAACTGCCCGATGGCCGCGCCGCGCGACGGTTGTTCGAGCGGGTGTTCCCCGACCTGTCCGCGCACGTGCCGGCGCTCGAAGCCGATTTCGACGCGCATCCGGTCGGCTCGCTCGCCACGCTGCGGCTGCGACGCTGGCACGCGCACGGGCACACGGTGCTGCTCGGCGACGCGGCGCACGCGATGGTGCCGTTCCACGGCCAGGGAATGAACTGCGCACTGGAGGACGCCGTGGCACTGGTGCGCCAGCTCGACGCGCATCCCGATGACAGGCAGGCCGCGCTCGACGCGTTCGAGGCCGAGCGCCGTCCGAATGCGCTGGCGATCCAGGCGATGGCGCTCGAGAACTACGTCGAGATGCGCGCGCGGGTCGCGACACCCGGATATGCGCTCGAACGCGAACTGTCCGCATGGCTTGCCGAGCATCACCCTGCGCGCTTCGTGCCGCGCTACAGCATGGTGACGTTCCTGCGCGTGCCCTATGCGCTCGCGTACGAACGCGGCAAGATCCAGGCCGACATCCTGCGGGCCGGCACCGCCGGCTGCAACGCGTTCCGGCAGATCGACTTGCACGCGGTCGAGCGCGACCTGTTCGAACGCCTGCCCGAGCTGTCCGCCGCATGAGCGCCGACGCGATCTTGCCCGGCACGGCACGGCTCGCATGGGCAGCGCACTGTCGCCCATTGCCGGCCGGCCGCATGTGCGCCCGGTCCTGACGACCTGGGCGTCGGTCTGTCTGCCGCCTGACCGCCGGCCGCCGGGGCATAGCATTGAACGCGAATGGCCCGGGGCCTGAAAACGGACCCCGGGCCACCAATCGACTACAGGGCCGGGCGCTGCATGCATCACCCGGCACCCCGCATCGCTCAACGCTGCGCGCCCCGCATCAGAACTGATACCCCGCGCCCACGACCGCGCCGAAGTCCGACCGCGTGTTGCCCGTCACCGATGCCTTGACGACCCAGCGGTTGCTCTCCGTCACGTACGAGTAGCCGGCGGCAAAGCCCTGCTGGCCGTGATAGTTCGACGTAGCCGCCGACACCATCGAGCGCCCCGCGCCGGTCGGCTGCGGCAAGCCGGCCACCGCCATCGCCGAGGCCACACCGCCGTACATGTCCTTCTTCAGGTCGTTGAACGAGTTGTACACCTGCCCGATGCGCTGGTCGGTGTAGCCCTTCGCCTGCGTCGAAGCAGCCGAGAGGTTGTCGTTCAACTGCTGCACGTTCACCGCGTCGGTCGGCGCCGTCCCGGCCGCGACGTTCGTGATCTGGCGCTCGCTGCCCTTCGCGCCGACCGAGAACGAATTGTCGCGATCGGCGACGGAGCCCTGGCCGACCGCCACCGCGTTCTTGCCGGTTGCGGTCGCCGTCGACCCGATCGAACCCGCATCGGCCCGCGCGATCCACGTCGTGTTCGCATCGGTCGCCGCCGCACGGACCTTGTCGTTGGCCGCGGCGTTCTGCAGCGCGGTGTTGAATTGGCCCATGTTGACCGCGTCGTTGGCGTTCACGCCCGCCGCGACGCCGGTCAGCACGCGGTCGCCGGCCGTGCCGGAGAAATTCACGCTGGTGCCGCCGGAGTCCTTCCCGACCGTGATCGCGCCGTTCGGGTCCTGCTGCTGCACGAGGCCGGCCTTGCCGTTCGCGATGTTGGTGACGCTCCCCTGCAGGTTCGTGATGTCGGTCGTGTTCTTCGCGACCTGCTGGTTGGTCGCGTAGAGCTGCGAGCCGTTCACCGCATCCGTGCTGGTTGCGCTGAGCGTACCGGCCTGCACGTTGGTGATGCGCGTGCCGCCGGCGCCGCCGAGCGTGATCGAGCTCTTCGAGCTGTCGTCGTACTGCACCGCGAGCGCGCCGAGCTGGTTGAGATTCGACTGCACGGCCTTCAACTGCTTCACGTTCACCGCGTCCGTATCGTCGGTGCCCGCCGCGACGTTCTTGAGCACGACGGCCGCGTTCGTGTCGCCACCGATGAGCGACACCGAGTTCAACCGGTTGCCGCTCGCGTCGACGTCGTACTTGACGACGTTCTTCACGGCCTCGCCGGCCTGGTTCGACACCTGCGAGATCTGCTGCTCGAGCGTGGATTTCACGCCCGACAGCTGCCCGCCGTTCACCGCGTCCGTGCTACCCGCGGCGACGTTGCCGTCGGCCACGTTCGTCAGCTTCGTCGCCGCGCCGCCCCACGCCGCACTGTATGCGCCGAGCTTCGGATCGAACTGCAGCGCGTCCTGTTGCAGCCCGGCGATCGCCGCCGTATTGCCGGCGATGTTCGTCTCGGCGTTGCCGATGCGCGTTTCGTGATTCTCGAGCGTCGTCGTATTGCTGCCGACGCGGCCGTCGAGGTTCGTGAGCGCGTCGCCGACATTGTTGAACGAGCCGCCGCCCACCTTGTAGGCCGGCGCGGTGATCGAGCCGTCCGGATTGGCCGTCGCACCGCCGCCGAGCGCGGCCACGGTGCCGTCGGTCGCGCGGCGCAATTGCGCGCCGTTCACCGCGTCCGTGCTGCCGGCCGCCACGTTGCCTTCCGCGACGTTGGTCAGCCGCACCGGGCTCCCGCCGTTGCCCGCACCGAGCGAAACCTGGCGCTTGCTCGCATCGTCGTACTTCACGGCCAGCGCATCGAGCTGGCTCGTGCCGTCATGAATCGCCGCGGTCAGCTGATCGACGTTGACCGCGTCCGTCCCGCTCTTGCCGGCCGCGACGTTGCTGATGCGTTGCGGGCCGTTGCCGCCGTGGCTCGCATCGTAGGCGCCGAGGCCCGGGTTCCACTGGAGCGCGTCCTGCTGCAGCGCCGCGATGTTGCCCGTGTTCGTCGTCACCTGGTTGCCGAGCGTCGTCACGTTGTTGCTCACGTTCGTGATCGACTGATTGAGCGTGTCGGTCGCCTTGCCGAGCTGCCCCACGTTCACCGCATCGTTCGTTGCGGTGCCGTCCGCGACGTTGTGCAGGCCGACCGGCGCCGGCGCGCCCTTGCCGCCGAGCGTGACGCCGCCGTGCGCGTCGTCGTCGTACTGCACGGCGTTCTTCGTCGCGTTGCCGATCTGGCTGGTGATCGACGTGCTCAGGTTGCCGAGCGTCGTGCTGATGTTGTTCGTCACGCTCGTGCTGAGCGATGCAAGGCCGCCGCTCAGTTGCCCGAGGTTGACGGCGTCGTGCGCGCTCTGGCCGTCGGCGACATTGTGCAATGTCGTGCCGTTCGGGCCGGCGAACGTCACCGAGTCGAACCCGCTCTGGCCGTCGTACTTCACGTTGCGCGTATCGGCCGCCTGCAGGTTGCCGATGTTCGACGACGCCGTGCTCAGCGACGTGTTGATGCCGGACACGCTGTTCTGCAGGTTCGTGATGTTCGACGCCGCCGTCGAGATCGACGTCTGCAGCGGTGCGACGCTGCCCTTCAACTGGCCGACGTTCACCGCGTCGGTATCGGCCACGCCGGCCGCGACGCCGCCGATCGTGGTGCCGCCGGCACCGTCGAGCGCGATCGCCGCATGCGAATCGTCGGTGTATTTCACGACGTTCTTCGTCGCCGAAACGATGCTCGTGCTAAGGCTGTTGCCGACGGTGGTCACGCGCTGGTCGACGTTCGTGATCGACGTCGACAGCGAATTGCCGACCGACGTCACGCGCGCGTCGACGTTGCCGATGCTCGTGCTGAGCGTACCGTTCACGTTCTTCAGCTGCTGCACGTTGACGGCGTCCGTATCGGCCGCGCCAGCCGCGACGTTCTTGAGCTGGCGCTCTTTGCCGACAGCCCCGAACGACACCGCGCCGCCGACCGGCGCGGCCGTGCCGCCGAACACGGGCGTGCCGCCATTGTTCGCGCCGACGCTGCCCGACCCGATCGCGATCTGGTTGTTGTCGTTCGTCTGCGCGCCCGCGCCGATCGCCACCGACTGCGTGCCGCCGGCGCGCGTCTGCGTGGCCGCGTCGTACGCGGCGCCGTTCGATACGCCGTCGCTGGACGTCGGGTTCGCGCCGCCGATCGCCACCGAGCGATCGCCGCTCGCCAGCGCCGAGTGGCCGAGTGCGATCGAACTCGTGCCGTGCGCATCCGCGACGTTGCCGAGCGCCATCGAGAAATCGCCGACCGCCGCCGACTGGCGGCCGATCGCGAGCGCCGTATTGCCCTGCGCGAGCGCCACCGTGCCGATCGCCGTCGCCGAGTTCGCCAGTGCCTGCGAGCCGACCCCGATCGCAATCGAACCGCCGGTGCTGGCGCCGCCGCCATTGCTGCTCGCATTCGATTGATCGCCGATCGCGATGCCGCTGGTGCCGGCCTTCGCGTTCGTGCCCATCGTGACGTTCGCGTTGCTCACCGCGACGTAACTCCCGCTCTTCGTTGCCACGCAAAGCGGGTTCGTCCCGTCGATGCACTGCCCGTTCAGCGCGTTGTCCGGGTTGCCGCGATCGACGAAATTGTCCGCGTGTGCGGCTCCCGCGATCAGGACACCCGCGCCCGTGAACATGGCGGCGACGAGCGCCGAAATCTGATTCCTCTTCATGGTCTTCTGCTCCGTTGTGTAGCGTCTGGTTTGAATACGGACTGCTTACTTTTATTGACAGCTTCGACTTCGATTGCGACTCCGGCTCGGAACGGTTTTCGACGCCGTGCCTGGCCATGTCGAACGCGACATGCAACGGCCGCGCGTTTCGACAGGCGTTCAAAGGCCACGGGCATGCCGTTCTTTTGACGACCCGTTCCGTTAATTCGACTGATACGACTTGACCATTAGGGATGCATATTTTTGTTTATGGACGAGTTCCTCCCCGACTGAATCCGGAGATTCAACCCGCCGTTATAAACATCCCGAATTTGATGTCGCGCTGCCCGCGACCCATCCTGCTTCTTTTATTTCATCTCCCGTGACCGGATTTTCGTTTCCGGGCGGCAGACGTTCGATGGACATCCATCAATTGATGAATCAGGCATCGACCCACGCAACGCCCGTTACATCCCGCTGCGCCGGCCGCGGGCTTGACACACCCGCATCCAAAGTTCGGACGAATTATGAGACACGATCTCCGATAATTGAAGGCAGCATTGTTTATAGATTGTAAAATTCAATGAATTCAAATGGTTATGTGAAAATTTACTCATTCGCAAACGATTCCACGCTCACGCCAATAATGAAAATGTTTTTTGCGACGGATAAAGGCTTTGCTGGAGCGGATTTAAATCAAATCAGGGTAAACACGACCCTGTCAAAATCAGACAGATTTCGCAAGCACATGCCGGGCACAAATGAATCCGCCACGCATTGACAGAAATCAATTCGGCGCCGCAGCGGTCGTGCGCTGCATCTCATGACAAAAATGCGGAAAACGAAATGAGATGAATAGACGCCCATCATCTGGCGAGAATCAAAATATGCTTCTACAATTCCGCTCGCGGCGATACCGGCAGTCGAGACCATTTCCGGCGCAGCAGCGGAAACGCTTCACGGCTTTACCGGCCAGGTGATCAAAACAACGAACGCCGGGTATTACACCGACCTGTTGCCCGCCACGCGATCCGGCGAAATTCGAATGTCGATGCGAGCGCACGATGCATTCGTGCGTCGTCATGGCGCGGCTTCCGGCGATTATCCCGAACCGTGTCCGGCCGCCCGCCAGAACGCAGCCAGCAGCCTTTCCCGAACAGGTGCACGATGCCTCCACCAATCTCAGCATTGAGCGATGCCCATATCCTGATCGTCGACGATCAGCCCGACCAGTTGCGCCTGCTGATCGACATCCTGCGCAGCACGGGGTGCCGGATCAGCATCGCGTTCGACGGGATGCAAGCGTGTCAGCGCGCACAGGCGCTTTCGCCGGACCTGATCCTGATGGATGTCCGCATGCCGCGCATGGACGGTTTCACCGCCTGCCGGCTGCTTGCCGCCGATCCGCTCACCTGCGCGATTCCGGTCATCTTCCTGACCGTCGCCGGCGCCTTGCACGAACGCCTCGAGGGGCTCGAAATCGGCGGCGTCGATTACGTGGTGAAACCGTTCGAACCGGAGGAAGTGCTCGCGCGGATTCGCATCCAGCTCGCGCGAACGAAGCGCGAACAACCCGTCGATACGAAAAATACGGAAAACCCGTTCGCGGCCGGCAAGGACGACGACATCATCGTTCGCGCGGCCATCCGTCACCTGTCGCGGACGCTGAGCAATCCGCCGACGATGGAGCAATTGGCGCGCGCGGTCGGTACGCACGAAAAGCGGCTGTCGCGCGCGTTTCGCGACAATCTCGGGCAGACGGTGTTCGAGTATCTGCGGCACGAACGGCTGCGGATCGCGCAGGATCTGCTGGATTCGACGTCGCTCAGCATCGCCAGCATCGCGAAAGAGATCGGTTTTTCCACGCCGGCGAATTTCGCGACCGCATTCCGCGAACGTTTCGGCATCACGCCGACCGAGTGGCGGCGCCAGCGCCACGCGCGCGGTCGCGCCCCTGCCCGGGAACCGCAATGCGACGCGTAGACCGCCCCCGGCATGACCGTGATTACCAGTTGTATTTCGCGCTGGCCAGCACGGTCCGCTCGTTGCCGAACACGCAGACGGCATACGACTGGCAGCCGCTGACGTAACGCCGGTCGAACAGGTTCGCGACGTTCAACGCAAAGCGCCAGTGCCGCATCTCGTAGTGCATCGCCAGGTCGACCAGCGTCACGCTCGGCACCGTCAGCGAATTGTCGGGCGCGCCGGCCGACGCGCTCTGGTAGCGCACGCCGCCGCCGATCCCGAGGCCCGACAGCACGCCCGCGTGCCAGGTCCAGTCGGCCCACATCGACGCCATCTGCCGCGGCAGCGGCACGGCGACCGGCCAGTGGTTCAGCGACGCGTCGTTCGCCTTCACGTTCCTGACGTCCTGATAGACATACGACGCGACGATCGACAGCTCGCGGGTCAGCTTGCCGAGCGCGCTCAGCTCGATGCCGCGCGAGCGTACCTCGCCGGTCTGCACGGACGTCGTGCCGGTCGGGTCGAGATTGACCGGCGTCGGCGTCACGACGTTGGTCTGGTTGATCTGGTACACGGCCGCGTTGAGCATCAGGTTTCGCCCGGGCGGCTGCCAGCGCAGTCCGGCCTCCGTCTGCGTGCCGCGCGTCGGCTTCGGCAGGCCGCCGCCGAACATCCGCACGCCGATGACCGGATCGAACGACGTCGAATAACTCACGTACGGCGACAACCCGGCGTCGCCCTGATAGGTGAGCCCGACGCGCCCGGAGAACGCACTGACGTCCTGCTGCGCCTGCGTGCCGGCCGTGCGATCGTCGAATCGCGCATTGACCCGATCCTCACGGCCGCCGAGCGTCAGCGTCCAGCGCCGCCACCGGATCTGGTCCTGCGCGTACGCGCCGAACGCATTCATCGCCGTGTATTGATCGACGTGGCCGAGCGACGTCGGGCCGGAGAAAATCGCGGCCGTGACGGGCCGGTAGACCGGGTTGTACAGGTTCAGCGACGGCGCCAGTGCGAGCCACACGCTGTTGGTGGTCGTCTGGCGGTCGAATTGCAGGCCGAACAGCAGCGTATGTTCGAGCGGCCCCGTACCGAAGCGCGCCTGCGCGTGGTTGTCGATAGCGAGGCGGCTGTAGTTGAGCTGGAACAGCCCCGCGAAACGCATCATGTTCGTCGTGCTGCGGGGTGCAAGGCCGTTACCGAACACCGTCGCGTCGTCGAGCGACAGGCGCGACCAGCGCACGTCCTGATGCAGCGTCCAGATCGCATTCACGCGATGCTCCAGCGTGTAGCCGAGCGACCATTGCTTCTTCCGGTAGTCGTTGAACGACGGGTCGCCCATGTAGATGTCCTGCGACAGGCGGCCGTTCGGGTTCGGCAACACCGTGCCCTGCGCGGGCAGGAAGTTCGACGAGATATCGCCGCTGTCCTGCAGGAACGACGCGGAGAGCGTCAGCGACGTGTCGGCGTTCGGCCGCCAGCGAAACGACGGCGCGAGCGCGACGCGCCGGTCGCCGTTCGGGCCGGTCACCGCATTGCCGTCGCGCGCCACGCCGACGAAGCGGTACGCATACCGGCCGTCCGGGTCGAGCCGGTCGCCGACGTCGAGCATGAACTGCTTGCGCGCGTCGTTGCCGATCTCCACGCCGGCTTCGCGCACGCGCTCGCCGTCGGCGAGCTTCGTGTGCGCATCGACGATCGCACCGGGTTCGCCCGCGCCGTACAGCACCGACGTCGGCCCGCGCAGCACCGCGATCGAGTCGATCGTGTACGGGTCCACCCGCCAGTTCGCGATGACGGCCGTATTCGGCGCGGGCACGCCGTCGACGTACAGGGTCGGCGTGAAGCCGCGCAGCGCCGCATACCAGTCGGTCCGGCTGTCGGCGCCGAACGTCGCGAAACCGGGCACGTAGCGCAGCGCCTGGTTCAGGTCGGCCGCACCGGTCATCTCGATCTGCTGCGCGGTCACGATATTGATCGTCTGCGGGATCTCGGCCACCGGCGTGTCGGTCTTCGTACCGGCCGCGGTGCGCAACCCGACCAGCCCGGCGGACGATCCGTCGGCCCGCCCTTTCACACCGATCGCCGGCAGCACGGCCACCGCCGTGTCTGCCTGCGGCATCGCCGCGTTCGATGCCTGCGCGTGCGCGCCGCCCGCTGCGGCCGCGCACAGCGCGCCCCCGGCAGCGATCGCCCTTGCGCGTCGCGCCGCACCTGTCCCCGTTGCCATCGTTCCATGCTCCGTCGTGCTGTCGGCCGCCCGGCCCGATCGAGGCGCGGTGCGTCGCGGGCGTTCGTCCCGCGCTGTCGTAACTGACTTGTTTGCGATATGGATTGCGCGCGAGTCGGTCCGTACCGGCCAGTTGCATCGTTCGCGAGCGCAGCGATGATACCGGTCGAACGTGGCGCGGTCTTTAAAAAAGTGACCGGCACGCGCCGGCGAGAGATTCCCCGGGCATGGGCGGCCGGGACGCGTCGGATACGGAGGGTGTTCGGTGCATGGCGTCGAACCCGTGCCACTCGTCATCGACGGCCGGAGCCGGTCGTCGCGACAGCCGGTCAGGCCGGCAAGCGCGATATCGATCCCCGCATCGAACCTGCCCGGGCTCGCGTCGTGGCATGGCGCGCAGTACGTCGGCGAGGTCGCGGCGGGCTCGCGCCGAAACGACGCCGCCGCCGGATGGCCCGGCGGCGGTGTCTCGCATGGTTAGCAGTAGGGGGCAACCGATCAGGCGGTGGACTACGGCTTTTTCCATGACCGACCATGGGTCCAGGTTGCCTTGACGCCGCTATGGTCGATCTGTCTCGCGGCGCCGCCTGGGGAGGGAGCCTCCATGAAGCCTGTTGCCGTGCCGGCCGGCGGATGTTGCGGGCCGGCACGCGATACCGTTATCGCCGTTCGCGGCGCGACGCTTGCGTGCCGCTCACTGCGAGATGCCGACGAACGTCGGGAGCAGCACGCGATAGACGTGAATCATCGCCGGCCCGAGCAGCACGAGCATCAGCGCGGGAAAGATGCAGAAGATCAGCGGGAACAGCAGTTTCAACGCGATCTTCGCCGCGCGTTCCTCGGCGCGCATGCGCCGCCGCGTGCGCAGCATGTCCGACAGCACGCGCAGCGATTCGCTGATGCTCGTGCCGAACCGGTCGGCCTGGATCAGCATCGCGCAGAACGACTCGATATCCTCGACGCCGGTGCGCAGCGCGAGATTGCGCAGCGCCGTCTCCTTCGTGAAGCCGGAGCGCATCTCGAGCAGCAGCAGGTCGAGCTCGCTCGCGACCACCTCGCTGCGAAACCGCAGTTCCTCGCTCACCTTCATCAGCGCCGCGTCGAGCCCGAGCCCCGCTTCGACGCACACCGTCAACAGGTCGAGCGCGTCGGGGAAATCCTCGAAGATCTTCAACTGCCGCACCTTGACCCGCTGCGACAGCACGATGTTCGGGATGTAGTAGCCGATGCCGGCGAGCATGACGAGGATGGCCGACAGCAGCACCCGCTCGTCCCCGAGCTCGGTCGGGATCAACGCCAGCAGCGCCACGCACGGCAACCCGAGCGCGAGCACCGTCTTCGCGGTGAAATACAGCGCCGCCGCGCTCTGCTCGCGCCATCCGGCATTCATGAGCCGGATGCGCAGCGGGGAATTCTCCCAGCCGTCCTTCGGCACCGACAGCTTCGAGATCGGGCTGGACAGTTCCACCAGCTTCGCGACCCACTGCGACGCCAGGCCGTCGCCGTCGCCCGTGCCCGCGACGGCGCCCGTGCCCGCACCGGCGCCGCCGGCCTGCTGGAGCCGGCGCTGGATGCTGCGCGGCGCGAACAACAGCATCGCGACGAGCACCCCGCCGGCCACGAAGATGAACAAGCCGCCCAGTATCACGGCCTGGACTACGCTCAGGTTTTGCATGACAACCTCGCAACGGTTCGTGATTCGATTTGCGCGTCAGACGCGGATCCGGACGATACGGCGGATCCAGAACAGGCCGAAAGCCATCGACACCAGCATCGAGCCGACCATCCTGATCCCGGCCGGATCCTCCCAGAGCACGGACAGGAACTCGCGGTTCAGCAGCGCCATCACCGCCGCGGTGCCGAACGGCAGCAGCCCGAGAATCCACGCGGACAGCCGCCCTTCCGCCGACAGCACGCGCACCTTGTCGAACAGCTTGAAGCGTTCGCGGATCAGCCCGGCGATGCTGTCGAGCAGCTCGGCCAGGTTGCCGCCCGTCTCGCGCTGGATCAGCACCGCGATCACGAAGTAGCGCAGGTCCTGCACCGGCACGCGCGTCGCGAGGTTCATCAGCGCATCGTGCAGCGACACGCCGTAGTTGACCTCGTCGAACGTGATCCGGAACTCGCCGCCCATCGGGTCGGGAAACTCGTCGCCGACCATCCCGAGCGTGCTCGTGAACGAGTGCCCGGAGCGCAGCGCGCGCGCGATCATGTCGCAGATGTCCGGCAACTGCCGCTCGAGCTTGCGCATCCGGCGCGCCCGGCAGCGCATCACGTACATCATCGGCAGGCACCCGGTGAACAGCGCGACCGGCAACACGGCGAGCTGCGGCAGCGTGACGACGCTGAGCGCGAGCCACGTGAGCACCGGCAGCGCCGTGCTGAACACGATCAGCTTCGGCAGCGTCCAGTCGAGGCCGGACTGCTGGATCATGAGATCGAGCGTGTGCACGCGCGGCACGCGCAGCAGCATGCGGTCGAACGGCTTCGAGTCGTCGAGCATCCGCTTCTTGAGGATCGACAGCCGCTCCTGCTGCACGTTGCCGCCGGCCGACATCGCGCGAATGCGCGATTCGATCCGGCGCGCGGCGGAGCCGTGCCGCGCGTTCCACCATTGATAGGCGCCTTCGATCGTCAGCACCACCGCGACGAAGGTGAGAATCACAAAGGCATAAAAGATCGTGTTCATGAAGCCTCCCCGAAGGCAAGCGGCGACAGGCCGTCAGTTCGTCTCGTAACGCTGGGACGGGTCGTAGAGCGAATCCGGCAGGTTGATGCCGAACGCCTGCAGCCGCTCGACGAACTTCGGCCGCACGCCGGTCGCGCAGAAGTAGCCGCGCACCGTGCCGTCGCGGTCCACACCCGTGCGCTTGAACGTGAAGATCTCCTGCATGTTGATGATGTCGCCTTCCATCCCGGTCAGCTCCTGGATGCTGACGATCTTGCGCTTGCCGTCGGTGAGCCGCGCCGCCTGCACGACCACCGAGATCGCCGACGCGATCTGCTGGCGCATCGTCTTCGGCGGCAGCGACAGGCCGGAGACGCTGATCATGTTCTCGAGCCGCGTCAGCGCGTCGCGCGGCGTGTTCGCATGGATCGTCGCGAGCGAGCCTTCGTGGCCGGTGTTCATCGCGTTGAGCATGTCGAGCGCTTCGGCGCCGCGCACTTCGCCGAGGATGATCCGGTCCGGCCGCATCCGCAGCGCGTTGCGCACCAACGTGCGCTGCGTGATCTCGCCCTTGCCCTCAATGTTCGGCGGGCGCGTCTCGAGCCGCAGCACGTGCGGCTGCTGGAGCTGCAGCTCGGCGGCGTCCTCGATCGTCACGATCCGCTCGTTGCGCGGAATGTAGCCGGACAGGATGTTGAGCAGCGTCGTCTTGCCGCTGCCGGTGCCGCCCGACACCAGCACGTTCACCTTGGCGCGCGACAGCGCGTCGAGCAGTTCCGCCATCGGCGGCGTCAGGCTGTGGAAGCGCGTCAGGTCGTCCATCTTCAGCGGATTGACCGCGAAGCGCCGGATCGACATCAGCGGCCCGTCGATCGCCGACGGCGGGATGATCGCGTTCACGCGCGAGCCGTCCGGCAGCCGCGCATCGACCATCGGGCTCGACTCGTCGATGCGGCGCCCGACGCGCGACACGATCTTCTCGATCACCTTCATCAGGTGCGCGTCGTCGTAGAACGTCACGTCGGTCAGTTCGAGCTGGCCGCAGCGCTCGACGTAGACCTGCCGGTACGTGTTCACGAGGATGTCGGAGATGCCGGGGTCGCGCAGCAGCGCTTCGAGCGGGCCGAAACCGAACATCTCGTCGTACACGTCGATCGCGAGCTGGCGCCGCTCGATGTCGTTCGCGGGCATCCGCTCATCGTCGAGGATGCGCGAGATCAGCGCGGCGATCTCCTGCCGGACCTGATCCTGCGGCAACCGCGACAGCCGCTCCAGCTCGACGCGATCGAGCACGGCCAGGTGAATTTCGCGGCGCAGCTTCTGGTACGCGTCGCGTACCGACGAATGCGCCGGGCCGGCCGGTTCGTTGCCCGCCGTCAGCGGCTGCGTCCGGTGCAAGGACATCTGTTCGCGCAGTGACATGATGGATTCCCCGAAAGACTTACATGGACTTGAGCTTCGGCGTGACCTTGCGGCCGAAGAGCCTGGAGATCAACGGTTCGCCGCGCGCCGCGCCATGCCCGGCCCGCACTTCCCCGTCGACGAGCTGTTTCGCGCAGCCCTGCAGCGCGCGCGCGACCGCCGTGCTGCGTGCGAGCCGCGACACCGGGTGCCCCTGGTTGATCGCCTCGAGCACGGTTTCGGCATCGTCGGGAATCGTGCAGGCGGCCTGCAGGCCGAGCACTTCCTCGAGCGCGGTGCGGGTCCGGTCGCTCGCGCGCGTCGCGCGGTTCACGACGAGGCGCATCTGGTCGGTCGAGTACCCGAGCGATACGAGAATCTCCAGCAGCCGGCGGCCGGCGCGCACGTGCGGCATCGCGGGCTGCAGCACGATCTGGATCTGGTCGCTGCGATCGAGCGCGACCATCGACAGCGGATTGATGCCGACGCCGACGTCGAAGATCACGAAGTCGTAGCGCGGCGCGGCAACGCCGAGAATCCACTCGAGCGCGTCCTCGCGCATCTCGGCCGCCTTGACCGGGTCGCCCGCGCCCGCGAGCACGTGGAAGTTCTCGGTCACGTGCGCGACGCTCGCGTCGAGAAACGCGCTGTCGAGCCGCTCGATCTGCGCGCACAGTTGCGGCAGCGTCGACGGCGGGGTTTCGTCGCTGACGAGGAACGCCGCGTCGGCGAACTGCTGGTTCAGGTCGATCAGCAGCACGCGGCGCTTGAAACCCTCGGCGATCTCAAACGCGACGTTGCTGGCGACGACGCTCGTGCCGGCCCCGCCCTTGCACGACATGAACGACACGATCCGCGTGTCGTCGGTGTCGCAGCGCGTGCTTTGCGCGGCGGCGCGCTCGAGCGCGCTGCCGAGCGCCTTCGGATCGATCGGCCATTGCAGCACGTCGCGCGCACCCGCGCGCATCGCCTCCAGCAACACGTGCGGCGACGCGTCCGCCGTCACGAGGATGCAGGTCAGGCCCGCGTGCGCGCGGCAGATCCGCTCGATCGCCGACAGCTCGGACGGGTCGAGCGACGTGCCGTCGACCAGCAGGATGTCGAACGCGTCGAGCCCGTCGGTGCGATGCTCGATCTGCGACGGGCGGCCGGTCGCGCGCGTCGCGCGATAGTGTCCGCAGTCGGCCACGAGGCGCGCGATCTGCGTCAGCCGCGCGGTATCGTCGGAAGCTACGAGGATGTTGATCATGTCGTGTGCCTCGTCTGTTCGATTAATTGCAGGCGGAGCCGCCGGTCGCGGAAGTCAGGCTTTCGCGCGGCAGCGTCGTCGTGAACGGCGGCATCTTGAGCGTGACGTTCACGAACGGGATCATCGTCTTGACCGTGACGTTCGTGACGCTCACGGTCACGAACGCGCACGAGGTCACGTCGCAGCTCGCCGGCGAGTAGCTCACCGCCACGTTCGCGCTCGACAGCAGCGGCATCAGCGCCGTCACGCGCTTCGCGACGCCGGCGGCGTTCACGTCGCAGACCACCGCCGTGCGCGCGCCGAGGCGCACGGCCTCGCTCGCGGTGTTCCAGTAGAACAGCACGCGGCCGAACTCGAAGATGCCGATCAGCAGCATGACCAGCACCGACGCGATGAGCCCGAACTCGACGATCGCCGAGCCGCGCTGGGCGCGCCGGCGTGACAGGGGGAAATGGCGCGCGCTCATGACACTTGCCTCATCACGGTGATGATGTTGCCGAAGGTGATCGACGGCAGCCCCGGGTACGCGGGGATCGGCTGGTACTTGTAGCCCTTGATCTTCACTTCGACGACGTTGATGGCGCCCGTCGCCGTGCCGCTCGCCGCGTTGTTGTTCGCGTCGTAGGTCGGCAAGTTCGAGAACTGCGCCGGGTCCGATGCGTCGCTGCAACCGGTCGTGTGCGACGCGTCGCAGATGGTCACCATCGACGTCGTGAGCCCGGGCACCAGCTCGGTGCCGGCCGAGCCGCAGGTCGTGCTGCCGTAGACGACGAGACACTGCGCCGCCGTCACCGGATACGCGCTGTCGGTCGGCAGCCAGATCGACAGGTAGCGCGCCGCGTCGCGGGTCGCCTTGGTCAGCGTCTCGTACTGGTAGATCGCGCGGCCGAACTCGGCGACGCCGGTCGCCAGCAGGATCATCGGCATCAGCACGAGCGCGAACTCGACGGCGACGACGCCACGGGTGCGCGAACGGCGAAACGGAAGCCTTTTCATGGTCGCCTCTCCCTATTGAACGAGCATCGGCACCTGGACCCCGGACGCGCTGCCGTCGCCGGGCAAGCCGTGCGTCGCGCACGGGTTGTTGCCGGAGACGGACGACCCGAGGTATTCGAGGTGGGCTATCACGTTGCCGCTGCCGGGGCTGAACGGCAACGGATCGAGCATCAGTACGCAATCCCATTGCGTGACGTGCAGCTTGTGGCTGCTTCCCTGCAGCGTCGAGCAGTCGCCTTCCGGCGCGAGCGCGACACGGCGGTCGCCGCCATAGGTCTGGTAGTTGCTCGCCGTCGCGGTGCCGTTGGTGGCGATCCCGCTGCCCGACGGCGGCGTGCCGTCGCCCTGGTACGACTTGAAGGTGGTGCGGTCGGTCACGAACTGCGTGTACGCGTCGCCCTTGATGCCCGCCGTTCCGGGCGGCCCGTAGTTCGGGCCGACGTACGCGTAGCCGGTGAAGTCGGGCTGGCCGCTGGACCCGTTCGAGCCGTTCGTATAGATGCCGAAGCGCGTGTTCCAGGCGCGCAGCGACGCCGATTTCAGGCCGGTGCTGCCGAGATCGGGCGGGCTCGTGATGTTGCAGGTGTTGCCCGACAGCTCGCTCGCGATGGTCGGCTCGTTCGTCGAGCCGTCGAGCGCCGCCCAGCCGAAGTTGCCGGGCCCGTAGGACGAACCCGACGGCGACGTGATCCAGTCGCCGACCTTGTAGGGCGACGCGCCCGACGCACGGCACACGAACACCGGAATCGCGCAGGCCGTCTGCCCGCCGCCGACCGTCGCGATCGCGCTGGCCGACACTTCGGCCGCGCTCGCGAGCTTCGTGCCCGGCAGCACGTTCAGCACTTCGATGAACCAGTGCGCGATGTTGCTCAGCGTCGCCGTGCACTGCACGTACTTCATGTTCGCCGGCGTCGTGACCGAGTTCTTCGCCAGGAACGGGTTGGTCAGCGAATCGCTGAACGTGACGTTCGCATTCGTCAGCATCTGCACCGACTTGTTCTGGAAGAACACGAAGTTGAGGTGGCCGGCGGCGATGCCGTCCGCCTCGGCGACGGACAGGCTGATCGCCGACGTCAGGTCGCGCGCGGCCGACAGCGCGCAGGCATCGGCGCTGTTCTGCAGTTCGCTGCGCGTGACGTACAGCTTGCCGAGGTCCAGCGCGAGACCGACGAACCCGATCATCACCGCCAGTGCGAGACCGACGATGATCGCGACGGCGCCGCGCTGGCGATGCATGCCGCGACGCGTGACTTTCGGATAGCGAGCTGCGCTGGACATGGCGTTCTCCCTGGGCGTGCGGTCGTTACTGGGTGGCCTTGCCGATGCCGATCACGAACGCATTGGCGGGCGGCTGGATCTGCTTGAACGACTTGTCGTAGTTGTCGAGCGCGGCGGCGGCGGCCGCGCCGTCGACACCCGACGACGAGCCCGAAGCCGAAGCCGCGTGTTCGGCCGCATGCGGGTCGATGATCTGGGCCTGCATCACGGTGCGGACCGAGTCGCCGAAGCGGCTGTCCCACACCGGGGTCGACGACATACAGCCGGCAAGCGCGAACGCGAGCGGTGCGGCGAGCGCCGCACGGCGCACGAATACGAAGTAGGCGGATTTCATGAGCGTCCCCTTGGATGACTTCAACGATCGGTGGATGCGGGTTCCGCGCTCGCGCGCGCTATTTGCGCGTGGGCGGCGGCCGGCGGCCGGTGCCCGGGCCGCGCCGCCGGCCGGGCCGGCGTGTCGGGGCCGGCCGCCGCGAGGCGCGCGGCGGCGGCTTCGATGTGCGCGATGCGGGCGGCGTTCGCCGCGTCGGGTTGCGGCACGGTTGCCGCCACCGGCGCGGGGGTCTTCTGCGGCTCGGCGGGCACCGGCGGCTGTGCGTCCGTGCCTTGCGGTGCACGCGGCGCAGGCAGCGCGGCGTCCTGACCGGCGGGCGCGTCCGATTGCGGCGCCGGCGACGGCGCCTGGGCCGGTGCCTGCGGTGCGCTCGCCGGGCCGTTCATCGGTTGCGCACCCGCCTTGCGGACGCCGCCGCGACCTTCCATGTTGCCCGTCGCATACACGTCGGCTTCGTTCGGCTTCGAGAAGCTGTCGGTCGGCAACGCCACGTCCGCGGTCTGCAGCGGTTTCACGAGATGCGGCGTAATCAGGAAGATCAGCTCGGTGCGGTCCTGCTGGAACGACGTGCTGCGGAACAGCGCGCCGAGCACCGGCACTTCACCCACGCCAGGGATCGCCTTCAGTGCGCCGCTCGCGTTGTCCTTGATCAGCCCGCCGATCGCGAACGATTCGCCGTCGCTCATCTGCACCGTAGTCGACGCGCGCCGCGTCGTGATCAGCGGCAGGATCGACGTGCCGCCGATGTTGGACGCGCTCAGCGTGACGCCCGTCTGCGACAGCTCCGACACTTCCGGTGCGACCTTCAGGCTGATCCGGCCGTTCGCCAGCACGGTCGGCGTGAACTTCAGCGCGACGCCGAACTCCTCTTCCTGCAGCGTGATCGACGAGATGCCGTTGCCGCTGCTCTGCGGGATCGGGATGAAGATCTTGCCGCCGGCGAGGAACGTCGCTTCCTGGCCGCTGATCGTCACGAGATTCGGCTCCGCGAGGATCTTCACGAGGTTGTCGGTGTTCTGCGCGTCGGCCGCGATGCTGAACGGCTTGTTGTTCGCCTTGCTGAAGGCGACCGCGCTCGAGACGCCCGCGAGCAGGCTGCTGACCAGCGCACCGCTCCACGAACCGAACCCGCCCTGGATGTTGAGTGCGCTGCCCATCTGGTTGATCAGCGTCTTCGACACCTCGGCCACCTTCACCTCGAGCATCACCTGCTGCGGCGACGTCACGCTCAGCATGTTCAGCACGCCGCCGCCCGGCTTGCCGCCCCCTGCCGGGTCGCCCGCACTGTCGCCGTACGCGTGTGCGATCTGCACGGCCTGCTGCGCGGCCTGCGAGCTCGACACCGAGCCGGCCAGCACGATCGTGCCGGCGGCGGTCGAGACGTGAATGTCGCGCTCGCCGGGCATCAGCTGCTGCAGCGATGCCTGCAGGCCGCCGGCATCCGCGCCGACCGCCACGTCGATCACGCGGCATGCGCCGCTCCGGCCCTGCACGATCATGTTCGTCGTGCCGACCGACAGCCCGAGGATGTACAGCGTCTGCGGCGACACCATCGTCGCCTGCGCGACGGCCGGATTGCCGATCGTCCGGTTGCGCACCGGCTCCGGCATCGGCACCAGCAGCGACTTGCCGAGCGGCACGCTGACGCTGGTCGACTCGCGCACCGCGCCGATGCAGTTCGGCCCGCGCAGCGGCCCCGCCGACGCGGCAGGCGCGGCGGCCGGCACCGGCGCCATGCTGATCGTCATCTGCATCGGCCCCTTGCCGACCGCGGCCGGCGCGCTGGCGCCGCCTTTCGTCAGCACGCCGGCCTCGATGCCTTCCTGGGCCAGTGCGCCATAAACGGTCAGCCATCCTGAGCAGAGGATCGCGGCCATCATCGTGCCCCGTGCGACGCGTGTCCGCAGTGGGCCGGTACCTGTATGTTGCGGTTTGATCTTCATTTCGTCTGATCCCCCGAGAGACCGGCGCCGTGCCGGTTGTCGACTTGCGAGGCCGCCGTGCTGTGCTGACGGCCGATCTGTTTATCCGTGCATGTCCCGCTGTTTCAGAAACATTCGACGCTGCCCTTCACGCCCGTCAGCACGCCGACACAGTCGTGCCGTGCCTGCGACGCGACGTGCATGCGCACCGGGCGCACGCGGGCGGGCGCCGGGCCCGGCAGCGGCGGCAGGTCGGGCAACGGGCCCTTGCCGAGCAGCGTCAGCTTGGTCGCGCCGTCGGTGGTCAGCGTCTTCTGGTCGACCTGGTTGCGCAGCACGAGCGACAGCGTGCCGACGCTGCGCGCGAGGTCGAGGCGTTCGGCCTGGTCGGGCGTGACTTCCAGCGTGACCGCGTTGACGACCTTCGGTGCGGTGTCGTCGCGGCTGACCTGCTGCGCGACGGCCAGCACGAGGATGTGATCGAGCACGATCTTGGAGATGCTCTGCCCGTCGGTCTTGCCCTGCTGTTCCTGCGTATTGACGATCACGTCGACGTAGTTGCCCGGCAGCGCGAAGCCCGCGACGCCGACCACGTCGTTCACGCGCACCGTGATCGCGCGGCTGCCGTCGGCGATCACCGCGGACAGCCCGCCCTTCGTGCCGACCGGCGCGAGCTTCGACTCGATCACCGGCTCGCCGCGCGACAGGCTGGTGCGCACGACGCGCCCTTCGAGCGCCTTCGTATCGGTGAACGCGCCGGTCGGCACGCTGCCCGCCGGCCAGCTGACCATGTGGATCTGGTTCGGCCCGAGCGGCTCGCCCAGGTTCAGATCGGTGGTGGCCACCGCGACCGGCGTGACCGAGCTCGTGGATGTCTGCACCAGCCAGTGGGACGCGAACACGACCGCGGCAAGACCCGCGACCATCGCGACGACCAGCATCATGAGCGCTCGACTGTTTTTCATGGCAATGCTCCTCGACGATTCGTGAAAGAAACGGCTCAACCGGTGATGAACGTGCGGCCACCGCGCTCGACGGGCGGCGGATGGCCGCCGTCCCGTTCAGGCGCCGCGCCGAAATAACTCGCCCACGCGTCGTACAGCGCGTCGTGCGTCACCTCGGGCGGATCGCCCCGATACCGCGCGCCGGCGGCGACGAGACGCAGCAGGTCCGCCGGAAAGCACGCGAGAAACGCCTTGCCGGTCGGCAGGTGCAGCCGATGCAGCAGGTAGTCGAATGCATCGCTCGCCGCGACGAGGCCGAGCGATGCGCAGGCCGCGTCGAATACCGTGCGGTATTCGTCGATCGACAGCGGACCGACGTGAAGCTTCGAGCCGAGGCGGCGCAGGAATGCGTCGTCGCAGAACTGCTCGGGCGACAGGTTGCTCGAGAACACCGGCCACACGTCGAACGGCAGCACGAAGCGGTTGCCCGACTCGAGCGTCATGAAATCGACGCCGCGATCGAGCGGGCGCAGCCAGCGATTGAGCAGGTCGCGCGGCTCGACGCGCTGGCGGCCGAGATCGTCGACGACGTACATGCCCATGTTCGCCTTCATGTGCGGCGGCGCCTGGTAGAAGCCGGCCGCCTCGTCGCGGCGAAGATCGAGCTCGGCGAGCGTCAGTTCGCCGCCGGACATCACGACCGGCCGCCGGCACAGGCGCCAGCGGCGATCGACCGACTGGCCGCCGGACGGCGACGGCGCATCGACGTGCACGAGCGGGTCGTAGATCTGGATCACTTCACCGGCCGCGCAGATCGCGTGCGGCACCGGCACGCGGCCGTGCATCAGCGTGCCGAGCCGCTCGGCAAGGAACGTCTTGCCGCTGCCGGCCGGGCCGTAGATCAGCAGCGGGCGGCCGGCGTTCAGCGCCGCGGCCGCCGCATCGAGCACCGACGTGTCGATCACGATGCCGTCGAATGCCGTCCACACGTCTTCCTGCGCGATGTGCAGCTTGCGCACCGAATGCGCGTTCACGCAGGCGAGGTACGCGTCGAGCGTCACCGGCGCGGGCCCGCTGTAGCTGCTGCGCGCACGTTCCTCGAGCGCGAGCACGCGGCCCGCGTCGGTCAGGCGGAACGTCACGTCGAGATCGGTCGAGCCGCGATGGGTGAGCTCGACGAGACGCTCGCGCACCAGGAATGCGAAGACGTCGTCGAGCACCGCGAGCGGCAGGCAGTGCCGCTCGATCAGGTCGCCGTACGACGGGCGGCCGAGCATCAGCGTCGACTTCAGCACGAGGCCGGCGACGAACGTCTGGGTGAGCCCGGTTTCCTCGAGCGAGCGCGGCGCCGGCGGCAACGGCGTGGTCGTCTTCGTATGCGCTTCGCGCGACGGTAACGGATCGGGCAGGTGCGTCACCTGCGCATCGCGTCGCGGTTCGGTGTGATTCGTGTTCATGATCGCTCCGTCTTCGTTGCAGGTTCGGCGTGCTAGGCGCACGACGCGAACAGCATCCCCAGCGTGCCCGCTGCAATCGCCACCCCGTACGGCAGCGTGCCGACCGACACGACTTCCGCGGGGCGGTCGGCATCCCCGGCGTGCGCCCCTTGCGAGCGCCGCGCGATCAGCACGCGGACGTTCGTCCACATCTGGCGCATGCGCCCGCGCAGCAGCGCGAACGCGATGGCGCCGATCCCGCCGGCCACGAAGGTCGCCAGCACGATGTAAAACGTCATTTCCGCGCCGACCCATGCGCCGATCGCGAGCATCAGCTTCACGTCGCCGGCCGCCATGCCGCGCAGCAGGTAGAACGGCAGCAGCAGGGCGAAGCCGGTTGCCGCGCCGGCGAGCCAGCCGACGATGCCGGCCTGGACGCCGTGCAGCAGGCACTGCGCGATCAATGCGCCGACGAGTCCTGCCGCGACGAGGCGGTTCGGGATGCGTCGGGTCGCGATGTCCGTGCTGGCCGCGGCGACCGCGAGCAGCGTCACGCACAACGGAACCGGGTAAGGCGGCGCAACGGGTAACATGGCGAACCTCGCTGAGCGAATCGGTGGATCAGGAAACCATGGCCAGCGCGGTGGTCACGGCAGCCGTCACGGCCGTTGCGATCACCTCGTACGTATCCGCCAGCGAGCCTTTCAGCGTGACGACGCTGCCCAGCACCGCGACGGCGAACATCGCCCCGAGCAACGCGTATTCGATCGACGTCACGCCCTGCTCGTCGCCGATCCAGCGACATACGACACGCATCCTGGCTTGCATGATGGTCTCCTTCCCCGGGTTGTTCGGATGACCTGGGACGGCTCGAGCACTGCACCGGCCGAGCCGTCCGCGCACGGTCAGTCAAATGCCTGCCACCGCCGAATCCAGGTCGGCCGCGATCGTGCTGAACACGGTCTTGAGGTCCTTCCCGATGGTCGACAGCGCGAGGATGATGCCTACCGCGATCAGTGCGGCGATCAGGCCGTATTCGATGGCGGTCACGCCGTCTTCATCGCGGACGAAACGGCTGGCTTGTTGAATGAACTTGGACATGACGATCTCCTTTTGTGGTGACTTGCTGAGCCCTCGCGTGCCGGCTGGATCGATTGATCCGGCTTCGATACGCCGAGGCATTTCGTTAATGCCGTATGGTGGCGACGAACGATTCGAAAGAGCCGTTCCCCGTGCCGCCCATCAGATGCCTGCTACTACGGAATCCAGATCGGCCGCGACCGTGCTGAACACGGTCTTGAGATCCGTGCCGATCGTGGTCAACGCGACGACGATTCCGATCGCGATCAGCGCGGCGATCAGGCCATATTCGATGGCCGTTACGCCTTGCTGGTCCTCGATGAACCACGCGATCTTTTCGATGATTCTTGACATGAGCACACTCCTTTCGGACTGCTATTAAATTCCCTTCGTCGAACAGGACGTCGGGGACGGGCACCACCGGCACTACAGGAAAATCGGAACGCGACGCTCAGCGACGGCGACAGGGATGCACACACCTGTCCGTGCGAACGACTATCAATGAGGGCGAATGCGAGAGAGGCGCGTACGGTTCGATCAGCCTGGCAAACCAGGCAAAGCGGTCTGCCGGAACGGCGTGACTGCCGTGCGACGCATGGAATCCAATTGAACGGGAGACGAGCTCCCCGAGATGCTGCCAACCGACTTTGATGCGGCTCGCCGGCCGCAGTGTGCTCTGGTCTTTCATTTTTATTCCCCGTTTGCTGCCATGCCGATTCTTATTGCCCTGACGATGCCGGGTCTCATTGGCTGGCCGACGAAGGTTTTCGCGGTTCATCGACCTGGAGCTGCGTGTTCCCCGATGCGCTCCGGTCATTTTTTCCGCGGGTGACTCCGAGGCCGGTTTCCGTTGTCTGCTCCTGGAACCGCCCGGTCGTCACGTCGTCGACTGCCGTGCCAACGCTTACGCAAAGAGCAGGCCACCTCGAGACGAATCCAGGCGTATCAAGGGTTTCAGCGCGTCCCGCCCAGCTCGGCCGATGACGCGATGCGGAAAATGTTGCAAATCTGATATACATTTGCCGGCGAGCATCGGGCGGCCGGATGCCGGTCACCGCGCTGCGCAAAGGGCTCAAAAAATTTTCTCGGGACTTTCCCGAACGCGGGCAGCCGGTCTGGTTTTGCAGGATCGCCGGGGTGACGAACCGGTAAAAATCTCCGAATGTTTCAAGCCGGAAACACAAATTCCGCCCGTGTCTTTTTCTCAGACCTGAAAACGCGGTTTTCACGCGTATCGCCGGTCAATCGACCTTCCGGCTTTCAGTGGGCGGTTTGCATCACGCGATTTTTTCTTCAACAATGCATTCACCGGGCAACGCCATTCAGAGCGATTCGATCCGGTGGCACGACAACATGAAATGGCCGCGACAGACCAAGCGGCCTCCACCACATACGGGGCATCATGTACACAGCCAATCGTGGAACGCGCGACCGCGCAAGACGCCGGGCTCAATGGCTGACAGCAGACCGGATCATTCCGTACAGCTGCATCATGCTGATGCTCTTCTCGTTGTTGCTGATCGTCTGGGGCTTCGTGACGGACGGCTTCGCCTCGAATGCCACCGCGCGCCCCGGCGTCGACTTCTCGGTTTTCTGGACCGCATCGCACCTCGTATTGCAAGGCCATGCCGCATCGGCCTACGACCCGTCATCTTTCCTGCAGGCCGAGTTCGCGCACTTCGATGCGTATCTGCAGCACCGGCCGCTTCCCTGGCTCTATCCGCCGACGATGTTGCTGTTCATCGCGCCGGTTGCCCTCGTGCCTTTCCTGCCCGCTTATTTCCTCTTTTTCGCGGGCAGTCTTTTATGCTACGCGTTCGCTGTCTCGCGGTTGTCGGGATTGCGCGCGCATCTTCCCGTCCCGCGCGCCGCGGCGCTCGTCGTGGTCGCGTATTCGGCGGTGTGCCTGTCCGCGCTGTTCGGACAAAACAGCATCCTGACCGCCGGCATCGCGGCGCTCGCGCTGCATCTGCTCGGCAAGCGCCCGATCGCCGCCGGCATATTGATCGGACTGCTGGCGATCAAGCCGCAACTGGCCGTGGTGTTCCCGTTCGTCCTGATCGCGGTGCGCGCATGGCGCGCATTCGCGGCGGCGGCGATCAGCGCGACGCTGTTCGCGGCGGCCGGGATCGCGCTGGCCGGCCCCGGCGCGCTGCACGGGTTGACCCTGGCACTGTCGACGGTACGCGACCAGCATTTCATGCTCCCGTCGTACTGGCTCGCGTCGCCGACGCCGTTCGCCGCATTGCGGCTCGCGGGCGTGCCGGTCACGGCCGCGCTGGTCGCGCAAGCGGCGGTCGCGCTGCTCGCGATCGCCGCGGCCGTCGACGTGTGGCGCCGTACCGGCGACATGCGCCTGCGCGGTGCCGCGCTGGCGGTCGCCACGTTGCTGACCACGCCCTATCTGTGGAACTACGAACTGACGTGGCTCGGCATCGCGATCTTCTGCCTGCTCGCGTACGGCCTGGACGAAGGCTGGCTGCCCGGCGACCAGGGCATCCTGCTGCTCGCGTGGCTGCTGCCGATCTTCGAGATGCTGAACCGGCTGCTGAAGCTGCCGCAGATCGGGCCCGTCGTGCTGCTCGCCGTGCTGTTCGTCGTCGTGCGCCGCACGGTGCGCGCCTCCCGGAGCGCACCATGAAAGCGCCCCTGTCCGCGCGCCACGCGCCGCCGGCCGTCGACATGCACCCCGAACTCCCGATCGCGGGCCCGCGCCGCTATCCGCACTGGCTCAACCGCGATCGCGTGCGGCTCTATGCGGCGGCCGCGCTGCTGGCCGAGCTGCTGTTCATCGGCATCTACGTGACCCGCGTGTTCCTGTCGCACAACGGTGCGCTGGAACCGCTGTCGCAGGATTTCTCGCCGATCTGGAGCGCCGCGTGGCTCGCCGCGCACGGGCGCGCCGCCGATGCGTGGCATTTCCCCGCGCTGTTCGCGATCCAGAAGCTCGCGATCCCGACGATGACGCTTGCGGGCGGCACGCTGCCGTGGCTCTACCCGCCCACGATGCTCCTGCTCGTGCTGCCGCTCGGCTGGCTGCCGTACACGCTTGCGCTCGTGCTGTGGCTCGGCGTGACGTATGCGCTGTTCGCCGCGACGATCCGCGCGACCGTCCAGCGCGATGCCGCATGGCTGTGCGCACTCGCGTTTCCCGGCGCATTCCTCACCGTGATCGTCGGGCAGACCAGCCTCTTTACCGCGACACTCGCGGGCCTCGGCCTGCTCTTGCTGAACCGCCGCCCCGCGTGCGCCGGCGTCTGCTTCGCGTTGTTGACGATGAAGCCGCAGCTCGCGGTGCTGTTCCCGCTCGCGCTGCTGTGCGCGGGCCAATGGCGCGCGCTGGCCGCGTGGGCCGTGACGATCGCCGGCAGCGCCGCGCTCGCGACGCTCGCGTTCGGCGTCGGCCCGTGGGTCACGTTCGCGCACGTGATCGGCAACGTCTACGCGGTCGTCGGCAGCGGCCAGGCCAAGCTCGCGCGCATGCCGACCGTGTTCGCGCTCGCGACGATGGCCGGCTGGCCCGTGATCGTCGCGCGCGGCCTTCAACTGCTGTCGGCTGCAGCCGGCGCCATCGCCGTCGTCTACGCATGGCGCGGCACGTGTTCCTACGCGCTGCGCGCCGCGACGCTCGCCTGCGCCTGCCTGCTCGTCAGCCCTTACCTGTACGACTACGACCTGACGTGGTACGGCATCGTGATCGCCTGGTACGCACGCTATGCATGGACGCACGGCTGGCGGCGCTTCGATCGCGAGTGGCTGATGCTGCTGTGGCCGATGCCGCTCGCGGGCCTCGCGGTCGTGCCGCACCTGTCGTTCCAGTTCATGCCGCTCGTCACGCTCGCGTCGCTCGCGCTGCTCGTCAGCCGGATCGCGCGGGAAAGGCACGACGTGCCGTCGTTGCCGGACGCGCGCGATCATTCGACCGAGACCGGCTTCACACATCCGGTCCGGCCGCATCACCGCTCGGCGTACGGATTGCGCCGCACCGGCCACCCGACGCTCGGTATCGGCCGGTGAAGCGACATTACAAGGGGAGTCATCATGCGGGAACCACACTACACACCGCTCGTCTCGCTGGTCGTACCGTTCTATAACGAAGGCGAGGCCGTCGAGCGCTTCTTCGACGTCGTGATTCCGTTGCTGACGGCCATCGACGCGATCCGCTTCGAGATCGTCTGCGTCAACGACGGCAGCCGCGACGACACGCTCGAACGCCTGATCCGGATCGGTACGGCCGAGCGGCGCGTACGCGTGATCGATCTCACCCGCAACTTCGGCAAGGAGGCCGCGCTGACGGCCGGCCTCGACGAAGCGCTCGGCGATGCGGTGATCCCGCTCGACGCCGACCTGCAAGACCCGCCGAGCCTGATCCCGGTGATGATCGAGCACTGGCGCGACGGTGCGGAAGTCGTCGCGGCGAAGCGCAGCAGCCGCGCGTGCGATTCGTTCGCGAAGCGCACCGCGGCCGCGATCTACTATCGCGTGCACAACCTGCTGTCGGACGTGAAGCTGCCGGAGAACGTCGGCGATTTCAGGCTGATGGACCGCAAGGTCGTGAACGCGCTGCGCAGCCTGCCCGAGCGGCACCGCTTCATGAAAGGGCTGTTCGCGTGGGTCGGCTACCGGACCGTGATCGTCGAATACCAGCGCGACCCGCGCAGCGCCGGACACTCGAAGTTCTCCGGATGGAAGCTGTGGAATTTCGCGCTGGAAGGGATCACCAGCTTCAGCACCGTGCCGCTGCGCAGCTGGACCTACATCGGCGTCGGCATCGCCGCGCTCGCGTTCGTGTACGGCGCGTTCATCGTCCTGCGCACGCTGCTGTTCGGCAACCCGGTGTTCGGCTATGCGTCGCTGATTTCGGTCACGCTGTTCATCGGCGGCATCGAGCTTGTCGGGATCGGTGTCGTCGGCGAATACATCGGGCGGATCTACGACGAATCGAAGCAGCGCCCCGTGTACCTGATCCGCCGCCGCTACCAGGCGCACGGCAAGGTAATCGAGCTCCCGGTCGCGCGCGACGCGCGCCGCCAGCTCGCGCGCCGGCGCGCGCAGCCGGCCCGTGTGCGGATCGGCACGCGCTGAGGCGCGCGCAGCCATGATCGACCTGCTCTGTACGGAGCGCACGAGGCTCGTGCGCTTCGGTTTGTCCGGGCTTTGCTCGACCGCGATCCACACGCTGGTCGCAGCGGCGATGTTCGCGCTGTTCGACGCGACGCCCGTGACGGCAAATGCCGTCGCATTCATCTGCGCCACGGTGTTCTCGTATCTCGCGAATACGCTGTGGAGCTTTTCGTCGACGGTACGGGCACGCAACCTGTTGCGCTTTCTCGCAGTCACGCTGGCCGGCTTCATCGAGACGCTGTTGCTCGCGCGTGCCGCCGAGCTGCTCGAGGTTTCGCGCGGGATGAGCGTCGTCGCGATCGCGCTGCTCATCCCGCCGACCACCTTCGTGCTGCACCGGCTCTGGACGTACCGGTAAGCGACCGCCTGCCCTCGCTCCGCGCCCGGAGATAATCGGTCAATCAATTAACAGATTCAATGTCGTTATATTTAAGTAACGCATCGAATCGATTGATTCCGATTTTAAAAATAATCAAGAAATATCATTTTTCATACCCTGTTTACCTTTACAGCTTCCATAACCAACCGAACGGGATAACCTGCATTCGCCGTCGCACCCGCATCCGGGTCATTCGTCGAAAATCCTTGCGGGACAAGGCGATGGTGGCCGCACGAAGAAATTCGCGCAACAATAAGTCCCATTACTTTAAACGGGAGTTTCCATGTCACGCGTTACCGATGTGCTCGTCTCTTTCGACACCGAAACCATCCTCAAAAAATATCCGAATCCCAGCAAAAATCCCGCCGCGCCGACGTTGATCGACTGGCGTTATGTCTATATGGTGACCAACCAGGACAACGTGATCTCCGGGCAGGCGGGCGGCGAGCTCGACCTGAAAGCGCAGGTCGGCGACCTGATCCGCTGGCGTGAAACGAGCCTGTCGCTGGGTTTCGAGAACCAGGTGGTGTTCTACAAGTTCATCGGCAACGTCGGCAACGACCTGATCTCGACGCCGACGCCGCGCGTCGCCGAAGCGTCGATTCCGGTGCCGAACACCAGCAAGCCCGAGGTGCCGACGTGCCAGAAAGTCGCGAACTACTACTGGTCGTCGGAATGCCTGAAAGTCGGCCGCGTGACTTACCACTTCCAGTTCCAGATCATCGACCGCAACTGCCAGAGCCAGGGTTGCTTCTCGTGGGATCCGTTCATCTCGATCCATAACTGATCGCGGCAGGCGGGCGGCCGCGAGGCGGTCGCCCGTGCCGCTCCCTTGTTGCGGAGGACGTGCTCATGTCTGGTCTTCGTTGCGATGTGCTCGCGATCGTCGACGCTGTCACGCTGCTGTCGGCCTACCCCGATGCGAGCCGGGACGCCGATGCGCCGACCATGATCGACGGCCGGCACATCTACGTGCTGAGCCCCGGCGACACCGGCCAGCTCGGCCCCGGCGACAACCGGCTCTTTGCCGGCCTGTCGCCGGGCGACACGCTGCATTTGCGCGAAACCGCGCTGGCGCTGCGCGCCGAGGTCAGCGTGCTGTTCATCCGGTTCGCCCTGAAGGATGCCGGCATCGTCGCGCCGATCGAGGCGGAAGTGCGCGACGCCACGGCGCCGGTGCCCGATGGGGACGACCTGCTTCACCCGTCGTGCCGGCCGATGAAGGACCACTTCTGGCGCAGCGAGGTGCTGGCCGCGGGCGCCACCACGTGCACGGCCGATTTCGCCGTGCTCGACCGCGACGGGGCCGTGTCCGGCTATTTCCGCTGGGAGGCGTCGATCGAGATCGCCGGCGGCCGACCGGACGCGAAACAACCCGATTTCAAGCCGTCGTCCGACCGGAACGGCAACTTCCACTTGCCGCCGAATACCGGCTTCAAGGCGATCTTCTACGCGAACGCCGCCGACACGCAAAATCTGAAACTGTTCATCGACGATGCGCCGGAGCCGGCCGCCTCGTTCACCGGCAACGGCAACGACGGTGTGCGGATGTTCACGCTGAATTCGCGGGGCGGCAAGATCCGGATCGACGCATCGGCCAACGGCAGGCAATCCGCGACCGATGCGCGCCTCGCGCCGCTGTCCGCGGGCGACACGGTGTGGCTCGGCTGGCTCGGCGCCGAGGACGGCGCCGATCGCGACTACAACGACGGGATCGTCATCCTCCAGTGGCCGATTACCTGAACGCCGCCGCGCTCAGGTGCGCGGCAACCCCGGCGGGTTGGTCTGCGACCGGTCGATCGCTTCGGCGTCGAGGCTCCAGCGGCCGAGCACCTTCCGGTAGCTGCCGTTCGCGATCAGCGCATTGATCGCGACCGTCAGCGGATCGGCGAGGCCGCTGCCCTTACGCGTCGTGATCGCGATGTCGGCGGTGCGCGGCCAGCCGCCGCTCACGGTGCCGATGAGCTTCGCGTCGCCGCGCAGCGACGCCTGGTAAGCGAGCATCGAGTTCACGCTGAAGATCGTGTCGACGCGGCCCGACTGCAGCGCGACCCAGCGCTCCGCCGCGTCGGCGTAATACTGGATCTCGACCGGCGCGAGGCCGCGCGCGACGTTCTGCCGGTTCCATTCGAGCAGGATCTTTTCCTGGTTCGTGCCCGAGTCGGTCACGACGCGCAGCCCGGCGACGTCCTTCGGCTCGCGGATCGCGGTGATCCGGCTGCCGTTCTTCACGTAGAAGCCGAGCTGATCCCTCCGGTAGGTCGAGAAGTCGAACTTCTCCTTGCGCTGTTCCGTGACCGTCACGTTCGAGATCACCGCGTCGACCTTGCCGGATTGCAGCGCGAGCGGCCAGTCGGCCCACGAGAGCGGCACGATCTTCAGCTTGCGCCCGATGCTGTCCGCGATGAGCTGCGCGAGATCGGGATCGAAGCCGACCACCGTGCGCGCATCGGTGGCATACGTGCTGAGCGGCGGCAGGTTCGGCGCGATACCGATCGTCAGCGTGTTCGCTTCGGCAAACCTGAAGCTGCCCGGCAACGTCTGCTCGACCGCCGGGTTCACGGCGCCGCGCTGCCGGCCCGGCTGCTCGGGGCTCAGGTCGAACGTCGCGGCCTGCGCGACGACGCTGCCGCCGATCAGCGCGGCAGCCAGCACGCGGACGACGCGCGCAACGGGAAATACTGTTCTTCTCATGTGTTCCGGATTCCTTGCGGTTCGATGATGCGAGAGGTGAACGCGAGCGGGGCTGACGTCTTGATCGCATGTCGCCGCGCCGCCGCGCGTTCCCGGCCGTCTCACGCGGGCGTCGCCTCGAGTTCGGCTGCCGCCGCGCGTTGCGGCGCCGGCTGCGCGACGGGCGATGGACGCTTCGCGTGCGACTCGCCCGCATACAGCGCCTTCGGATCGAATACGCGCGCCTGCAGCGGCGTGAACGCGCGGAAGTTCCACAGGCTGCGCGCGACGAACACGCGCTGCACCCAACGGAACGCGCGGTCGTTCTCGTCGTATTGCGGATCGAAGCGGTCGCGCGAATGCAGCGTGAAATGGTTGTTGATCAGCACCAGCTTGCCCGGCGACACCTGCACGCCGAACGACACCTCGCGCACCGCGCGATACAGGTTGGCCAGCGCTTCCTGCGCGCGTGTGTTGACCGCCAGCACCATGTCCGGATAGAACGCGACCGTCACGCGCGGCGCGTCGAGCGGCCCCGACAGCACGGCGCTCAGGTCGGTGTTGTCGCGCGGCGTCGGCGCCGCGCCGCGCCACCGGTACGGCACGCGGATGATGTAGTGCTCGCCGTAGAGTTGCGCGATGTCGTCCGGCGACAGCAGCTGCAGCGCGCGTCGCGCATCGGCGAGCCGCGTGTACGGGCCGCCGCCGGCTTCGCTGCGCACGCCGAGCAACAGCAGCGCGAACGGCGACGTGTCGCCTTCGGGCATGTGCGCCTGCGCGGCATTCTCGATATGGAAGTCGAGCTCGACCTCTGAGCCTAGGCCCGTGTATTCGCGCGCGGTCGTCTTGTGCGGCGTCAGGTTGTTCACGAGTTCGCGGCCTTCGTGCGCGATCGAGTAAGGCTCGCCGGCCAGCGTGCTCAGGGCGACCAGCACGTTCTCGCTCAGCACGCCGGCCTTGAACGAGCGGCCGGTTTCCTCGAATCTCGGGCTGCCCTTCACGTCGTCATCGATCGGCAGGTTGTCGATCTCGATCGAACCGTGCGCGTCCGCGGTCGGCGACTTCGCGCGATCGAACGCGTCGACGACCCGGTCGGGAAACGCGTTGTAGGCCAGCTTGCGGACTGCGCTGATGTAGCCGGCGCCGCCGGCCGGGTCGTAGGCCAGCGCGCCGAGCGTTTTCCGGATGTGACCGGACTCCACTGCCGTCAACACGATACGTTCATCTGCGAGATAGGTCATAGGTCTCTCGTAAAAATATCCTGGATCGAAGAACGGTGTGGCAACACCGCCGCGCTTTGCCGTCCTCGGTGCGAAGCGCTCGACAAGACTAGGGAAACACTGATCAATTCGGCTTGGCGGTCATCGCTGACGAGGCCAAGGGCGTTGTAGAAAGAAGCTCACGGAACGGACCCACGACGATGCAGCGGCAGATCGGTTTTGCGGAAGCGGAAAGTGCGGGCAAGAAGCGGGTGACCAAGCGTCAACGCTTTCTGGCCGAGATGGAGAAGGTCGTCCCTTGGTCGCGGCTGCTGTCGGTGATCGGGCCGTATTACCCGAAGGGCGAGCGTGGCCGGCCGCCGATTGGCCTGGAACGGATGCTGCGGATCTACTTGCTGCAGCAGTGGTACGGGTTGTCGGACGAAGGGCTTGAAGATGCGCTCTACGACAGCATCGCGATGCGCGCCTTCGCGGGCATCGACCTGGCGCGCGAGAACGTGCCGGACGCCACCACGCTGTTGAAATTCCGGCGCCTGCTGGTCGAGCACGCACTGACGCGAAAGCTGTTCGACGAGATCGGCATCGAGTTGTGCGAGCGCGGGCTGATGATGAAGGAAGGCACGCTGGTGGATGCGACGATCTTCGAGGCTGCGCCGTCCACGAAGAACGCCGGGAAGAGCCGTGACCCGGAGATGCATCAGACGAAGAAGGGCAACGACTGGTATTTCGGCATGAAGGCCCATGTCGGCGTCGACGCCGACTCGGGTCTGGTGCATAGCGTGGTCACCACGGCGGCCAACGAGCCGGACGTATCGCAGGCCCACGCCCTGCTGCACGGTCATGAGCAGGAAGCGTTTGGCGATGCGGGCTACACCGGCGTGGACAAGCGCGAGGAGATGAAGGGCAAGACGGTGAAGTGGCACGTGGCGCTCAAGCGCGGAAAGATCAGGGCGATGCAGGAAGGTCCGCTGAAGGACCTCGTGATCGCGGTCGAGCGAACCAAGGCGCAGATCCGCGCCCGGGTCGAGCATCCGTTTCATGTCGTGAAGAACCTGTTTCGTCATCGCAAGGTGCGCTACAAGGGTCTAGCCAGGAACACGGCACAGCTGTTCAGTCTGTTCGCGCTGGCGAACCTGGTGATCGCGAAAAATCAGCTGTTGTCGACTCATGGGAGCAATCCGTCATGTGTGTGAAAAACGCGGGAAGTGAGGCCCGAATACGAGCGAAACTCACCTCGCATGTCGTCAAATTCCTACGTCAATCTGAAAATTGCAACCTGCCTCGTCCGTTATGCGGACGACAGGCTCATTGATCAGCGTTTCCCTAGGAGACCGTCACCGCATTTCGAAATGATATTAATTCGATTGCAAACAAAAATAATCGATATAAGTTCAGCAACGCGGCAGGCGTCGCGCGCATCGATCATGCCGGCCCTTTAACACAAATTCTTGTTAAAAAATCGCTGGTTATTATTTGTATTCGCTAGCGGGTCGATGCTAGTTTTCTGTCGGATTCGACGACGCGGCTGGCCCTCGACCGGCAGCCCGCCCCTTTCCTCCGCGATACGGAAACCCGCCAGATGAAACGATGCCGTCCGCCGCGCCGCTCCTTCCACTCCGATGCATCGTTGCCGGTGCGCCCGCTCTCGCGCCCCACACGCCGGGGGCAGCGATGAGCGAACGCGCTCCGGCGCTCGATCACGCACTGGCCGCCGACACGGCGCCACGCGGCACGTCGCTGCGCGCGATCTTCCCGACCATCGCGGCCGCGAGCTTAGGCTTCGCGATCGTCCAGCTCGACGTGACCGTCGTCAACGTCGCGATTCCGAGCCTCGGCCATTCATTCGGGTCGAGCGTCCACGGACTGCAGTGGATCGTCGATGCGTACACGCTGTCGTTCGCCGCGCTGCTGCTGACGTCCGGCACGCTGGCCGATCGCTTCGGCAGCCGCCGGCTGTTCGCCCACGGCCTCGCGCTGTTCCTGCTGGCGTCGCTCGGCTGCGCGCTCGCACCGTCGCTGGCGGCGCTGATCGCCGCGCGTGTCGCGCAGGGCGTCGGCGCCGCGATGATCCTGCCGACGTCGCTCGCGCTCATCACGCACGCTTGCGCGAACAACACGGCCGCACGCGTGAAGGCCGTCGCGTGGTGGAGCGCGACGGGCGGCGCGATCAGCGCGGCCGGGCCGACGCTCGGCGGGCTGCTGATCGATACGCTCGGCTGGCGCGCGATCTTCTTCATCAACCTGCCGATCTGCGTGATCGGGCTGTGGCTCACGCTGCGCCACGTGCGGGATTCGGTCGCCGCGCGCACGCGGCTGTTCGATCCGGCCGGCCAGATCGTCGCTGTGCTCGTGCTCGGACTGCTGACGGGCGGGATCATCCGTGCCGGCGCGCACGGGCCGGGCGACCCGTATGCAGCGGGCGCGCTGGCCGCGTCGGTCGTGCTCGGCGTGCTGTTCGTCGCGATCGAACGGCGCGTCGCCGCGCCAATGCTGCAGCTCGCGTTCTTCCGGATCGCGCGGGTGCCGGGCACGCTCGCGATCGGCGCGATCACGAATGCCGCGTTCTACGGGCTGCTCTTCTCGCTCAGCCTCTATTTCCAGAGCGGGCGCGGTTTCACGGCGACCGAATCGGGGCTCGCGCTCGCGCCGCTCACGATCATCATGTTCGCCAACATCGCCAGTGCGCGCCTCGCCGTGCGGTACGGGTTCCGCGCGACCGTCATCGTCGGCCTCGCCGTATCGCTCGCCGGGTACGTGTGGCTGTGGCAGACGCTCGGCACGCACACGCCGTATGCGCTGCTCGCGCCGGGGCTCGCCGCGATGGCGATCGGCGGCGGCATCGCGATTCCCGCGCTGACGTCGACGATGCTGGCCAGCGTCGAGGCCGGCCGCTCGGCCACGGCTTCCGCGATCCTGAACACCGCGCGCCAGGTGGGCGCCGCCGTCGGCGTCGCGGCACTCGGCGCGCTGGTCGCGGGCCAGGGCCCGGCGATCGTGGCCGGCGCGGCGCGCGCGTTCGCCATCGCGGCGACGCTCGTCGCCGTCTGCATCGTGCTGGCCGCACGCTGGCCCGGCGACGCACCCGGCGCCGGCACGCGGGCCTGACCGGCGCCGTCGTCAATCCTTCAACCGATCCCACAGCCGAGCGAGGAATCCATGCAGCATCGCTTCATCGATACCGTCCTGATCGTCGACGGCGCGTCGACGGCCGCCTATCTGGCGCCCGCGTTTCGCGCGTACGGCATTCGTTGCGCGCACGTGATCAGCGACCCCGACCTGCCGGAAATCTACTGGAACCAGTTCGTCCCGTCCGACTACATTCGCCAGGTCCAGCATCGCGGCGATATCGACGCGACGCTCGCGCAGCTCGCCGACCTTCGGATCGGCGCGGTGCTGCACGGCCTCGACGCGGCGCTCGAACTGGCCGATACGCTGGCCGAGCGGCTCGACGTGCCGTATCGCAACCCGCTCGCGACGTCGGCCGCGCGGCGCGACAAGTTCGTGATGAACGAGCGCATCCGCCAGGCGGGCCTGCGCGCACCGGCGCATTTCCACAGCACGTCGGTCGACGAAGCGCTCGAATGGGCGCGTGCGCACGGCACGCTGCCGCTCGTGGTGAAGCCGGCGCGCAGCGCGGGCGTGGCCGGCGTGAAGATCTGCCGGACGCTCGCGCAGGTGGAGGCCGCCGCGCGCGACGTGCTCGCCACCCGTTCGCTGTACAACCAGCCGAACGACGACATCGTGATCCAGAGCTATTCCGAGGGGCAGGAATACATCGTCGATTCGGTGTCGTTCGAGGGCCGCCATCGCGTGGTCAGCCTGTGGGAAGTGCACCGCGACCGCACGCACGCGCCGCGGCTCGACAAGATGCTGGTGCTGAACCACGCCGACCCGCGCTACGCGCCGCTGCTCGAATACGCGGCCAACGTGCTCGACGCACTCGACGTGCGGTACGGGCCGACCCATCTCGAACTGTTCGATACGGCCGACGGCCCGACGATCGTCGAGCTGAACGCGCGGCTGCACGGCAGCCTCGACCCGCGGCTGACGAGCGCGGTCAGCGGCGAGAATCACGTGTCGGCCGCCGTCGAGGCCGTGCTTCATCCTGAGCGGCTGTTCGGCGAAGTCGCCGCGCCGACGGATTTTCGCGGCTACTGCGGGCATGTGCTGCTGCTGTCGTCGCGCAACGGCGTGCTCCGGCAGGACTTCACGTGGCAGGCGATCCAGGCGCTGCCGTCGTTCGTCGGCCTCAAGCAATGGATCAAGGTGGGCGACACGCTGCGCGTGACCACGGATCTCCAGACGGCGCTCGGCACGGTCGGCCTCTACAGCCCGACGTTCGAGCGGTTGCTAGAAGATTGCCGGCGCATCCGGGAAATCGAGGCCGATTTCTTCGCCGACGAACGCGCCGTCGCGCCGGCCTAGCGCGGCGGGCGTTGCCCGCGCGCGTGCTGACGCTAGCGCGCGAGCAGCGCGCCTGCCTGCCGGCCCAGCACCGCGCGCAATGCGTCGAGTTCGGGCAGCGCGAGCGCGTCCTCGGGCGTGACGAGATAGGTCGTCACGCTGTCGAGATCGTCGAACGCGTGCGTGCGCAGTTCCTTGCGCGCCACGTGCTCGGTCGTGATCCGCTTCGGCAGGATCGCGACGCCCATGCCGGCCGCCACGCAGCCGAGAATCGCGCCGAACGTGCCGAACGACGACACCGATTCGATCGCGAAACCGCGCGCCTTCAGCCAGTGCTCGGCGACCGCGCGATACGGGCAGCCGTCGTGAAACGCGAGCAGCCGCACCGAATTGTCGGCCAGCAACTGCCGGCGCGTGACCGTGACCGCGCTCACGAGCACCATCTCCTCGGCGAACGCGGGCGCGTAGCGCAACCCGGGCCGGACGACCGCGCGCGCGGTGAGCGCAGCGTCGATCCGGCCGCGCAGCAACGCGTCGGCCAGGTCGGGCTCGCTGCCGATCTGCACCGCCAGGCCGAGCGCCGGATCGCGTTCCTTCAATGCGGCGGCGAGCGCCGGCAGTCGGGTGGCCGCCGTACTTTCCATCGAGCCGAGCCGGAAGCTGCGCGCGACCGGCGTCTCGCGCACCACCTGCGTCGCTTCGTCGACGAGGCGCAGGATACGGTCGCAATACGGGATCAGCCGGCGCCCGGCTTCGTTCAGCACCAGCCGCTTGCCGTGCCGGTCGAACAGCGGCGCGTCGAGCGATTCCTCGAGCTGGCGCAGCCGCGCGGTTACGTTCGACTGCGTACAGCCCAGCCGTTCGGCCGCGCGCAACGCGCTGCCTTCCTGAACGACGGCCCGGAAGGTTTCGAGCAGAGGTATGTTCATATCACTTTCTCTTGTTACTGATTCAGTTTATATCATTTTACTTCGCCATTCATCCGGATTAGCCTAGCGGATATCCCGTACCGGACGGCCCTTTTCCGAGGAATCCGCATGCGCTCCGCTGTTTGCCCCGGCTTCACTTCCGTTCGTCGCCGCCGCGCGGCTTGCCCGTGCGCGCGCTGATCGCCGCAACGGTGCGGCGCGGCCCGACCGTGCTCGCCTGCGGCGTCGGCCTCGGGCTGCTGGTGCCGCCACTCGCGGATATCGCCCGGCCGCTGATGCCCGTCACCGTGTTCCTGTTCGTGCTCGGCACGCTGCTGCGCGTCGAGCCGAGCGCCGTGCGCGCGGTGGCGCGGCGGCCCGCCGTGTCGCTGCTGCTGCCTGCCGCGACGATGATCGTGTGCCCGGTCGCGCTCGGCATCGCGGCGCGGCTCGCGGGCATGCCGTACGACTGGGTCGTCGCGCTGGTGATCGCCTACTGCGCGCCGCCGTCGAGCGGCACGTCGACGATCGCGCGCATGCTGTCGCTCGACGCAAGCGTCGCGCTCGTCGCGACCCTCGCGTCGATGGTGTTCGTTCCGGTCACCGCGCCGCTACTGACCGCGTGGTTCAGCCACGACGCGGCCGTGTCGATTTCGCCGTTGAATCTCGCGTTGCGGCTCGCGCTGCTGATCGGCAGCGCCGAGGGCATCGCGCTGCTCGTGCGCCGGTTCGCCGGCTCGCGGCTCGACCGCTACGCGACGCCCATCGACGCGATCGTCGTCGTCGCGCTGCTGGTGTTCGCGCTCGGTACGATGGCCGGCATGCAGCAGTCGATCATCGACGCGCCGCATCGCGCGCTGACGGCGATCGCACTCGCATTCGCCGTCAACGCGGGTTTCCAGATCATCGCGTACGGGCTCACGCCCGGCGACGTCCGCACGCGGCTCAATGTCGCGCTGATCGTCGCCAATCGCAACGTCGGCCTGATGTGGGCCGCGCTCGGGCTTGCCGCGACACCGACGATGGCGCTCGTGTTCACGTGCGCGCAGTTGCCGATCTACACGCTGCCGCGCGTCGTCCAGCACCTGCTGCCGCGCCTCGAAGCGCAGCGCCTGCGCCGGCGCGCGCGATAGCCGGCGCGCGGCGCGCTCCCTCTTTCGCCCTCGATCAAGGACTCTCCATGAAGCGACTCATCGTGATAGGCGCCCGCGCCACCGGCAGCAGCATTGCGCTCGTGCGCGCCGCGCTCGCACGGCAATTTGCCGTGACCGTCATCACCGCGCCCGGCCATCACCTCGACGGCGCGTTTCCCGACGGCGTCGAGACGGTCAACCTCGCGCCCGATGCCGGCCAGCTCGCCGGCTGGCTGCGCACGCGCTTTGCGGACGAGATCGGCACGTTGCGCGTGACGACCGCGCACGACACCTATGCGCGCACCGCCGCGTGGGTCGCCGACGCGCTCGGCCTGCCCGGCCCTGATGCGCGGCACGTCGCGCACGCGGTATCGAAGTCGAACCAGAAGGCGTTGCTCGCCGAGCACGGCATTCCGGCCGCGCAATTCGTCGCGGGCACGCTGGCCGCGCCGGCGGCGCTCGCGGCGGCGGCCGATCCGTTGCGCTTTCCGGTCGTCGTGAAGCCGTCGGAAGGCTCGGCGAGCGACGGCGTCAGGCGCTGCGAGGACATCGCCGAAGTGCGCGCGCAGCTCGATGCGCTGGCCGCCGCCCACGGCGATGCGCAGTCGCTCGCGACCGAACGCGTCGTCGTCGAGGAATTCCTGAGCGGCAGCGAGTACTGCGTCGAGTATTTCGACGGTCGATACGTCGGCGCGCTGCGCAAGCTGAAGCGGCATGGCGCCGGCTTTCTCGAACGCGGCTATACGTCCGAACTCGACCTCGATGCCGACACGCTGCGCGCGCTGATCGACGTCGGTACGCGCGCGACCGCCGCGGCCGGGCTCACGTGGGGGCCCGTGCATCTCGACTGCATCGTGCACGGCGGCGTGCCGCACGTGATCGAACTGAACCCGCGCATCGCGGGCAGCTTCATCTGCGACATCGTGCGCGACGGGTACGGCTTCAACGTCGTCGAAGCATTGCTCGACAAGCTCGACGGGCGTGACGTGGCGATCCCCGATCTGTTCGAGCCGCACGCGTATGCGCGCGCCGAATTCCTGCTCGACAGCGACCCTCGCGCGTGGCGTTTCGCACAGGCCGGCGAAATCGACGACGGCGCGGTCACGATCAGCTACGGGCCGCAAGTGCTGCCCGACCGCGAACGGCGCGCGTTTCTTTACGTGCGTGTCGCGCTGCCGGCCGCGCACGATGCACACGGGGCGCCCGGGTCTCCCGGCGCAGCCGCCCGTAGCGACAACGCCGCCCGGCCGACCGTTTCCGGCTGACTCACGGCTCACGCACGGCTGACTCACCGCCGGCACGCGATACGACCGGCGCCGGCCCGTGCCGATCGTTTTCCCGATCCATCCCGATTCCTTCACCATGACGACGCTTCTTTCCGCCGTGTATCCGCGCACGCTGCGCACGTTGACCGACCGCTTCACGGCCGGCACCGCGACCCGCATCGAAGCCTGGCTTTTCGAAGACGAAGCGGCGCGCCGCGACGCCCAACGCACGCTGGCCGCACGCGGCATCGACGCGGTATTGCGCAGCGCCTACAAGCCGCTGGTGCATTTCTTCATCGAGGAATTCACGCCGCCGCGCACCGGCCGGATCGTGATCCGCACGCCCGCCGGCGCGCACCCGCGGTTCCGGCTCGAAGCGTATCCGCTCGCGGGCTGGCTCGCGCCGCTCGAATTCGCGTTCGAGCCCGGCGACGCTCCCGCCCACTATGTCGTCGAAACCGGCGGCGCGACGCATCGCGTCTTCGCGCCGAACGACGCGACCGCGTCGCCGTGCGGCTGGCTGCGCGCATGGAACGGCGACGCGCTGATCGAGGATGCGCCGCTCGTCACCGAATTCGAAGCCGCCTCGGCCGCGACGCTGGACGCACTGCGCGCCCATCCGTGGCCGGACCATGCGCCGTTCTTCGACATCCTGCGGATCACGATCGCCACCTCGGGCATCGAACGGACGCTGCCGTATGGCGAGGAACTCGTCAGCACACTCGAAGCGTGGACCGAGGATGCGTATTACGGCGCGGCCGAATTCTTCCATGCGCTCGCAGGCCGCGACGCAGCCGATCGCACGCTGCAATCCGGCCAGATCGTGCCCGAGATCGTTCGCACGGAAGGCGATACGACGGTTCGCGTCGTGCTCGATACGCATACTCGCGCGGATACGGCCGGAGCTGCGGCGGTTCCAGCAGAAACGCTCGCGTCGCCAGCTGCACTCGCGGCAATCGACCAGCCGCTGTCGCCGCCCGAGGTCGCCCGTGCGCTCGACGCGTTGCCGGGCGAGCGGTTCGGCGTCACGTCGCATCAGGGGCGCGGCGTGAACGGCATATACGTGCATGGCGCGTTGCCGGGGCTCGTCATCACCGCCGGCCAGCATGCCAACGAGACGTCAGGCGTGGTCGGCGCGCTGCGTGCGGCCCATGCGCTGAATGCGCGCCCGGACGCGCATTACGCGCTCGTGCCGCTCGAGAATCCGGACGGCGCGGCGCTACATCACCAGTTGCGCGCCACGCATCCGGCGCATCTGTCTCACGCCGCACGCTTCACCGCGCTCGGCGACGATCTCGAAGCCCGCACGCAAGCGCCGTTCGGCGAAAAAGCCGCGCGGCTCGACGCGATCGCACGCACCGGCGCGCGGCTGCACCTGAGCCTGCACGGCTACCCCGCGCACGAATGGACGCGGCCGCGCAGCGGCTACGTCCCGCGCGGCAGCGAACTGTGGTCGATTCCGAAGGGTTTTTTCCTGATCCTGCGCCACCATGCGGGCCACGACGGGCGACCGTTCCTCGACGCGCTGACCCACGCGCTGTCGCAATCGGACGCGCTCGTCGCGTTCAACGAACGGCAGCTCCATGCATGGCACGCGCACGCGGGCGACCTGCCGTTCCCGCGCATCAACGGCATTCCGTGTCACGTGATCGAGGATCACCGCTCGAGCGTGCCGTTCACGCTCGTCACCGAATTTCCCGACGAAACCATCGAGGGCGACGCGTTCCGGCTGGCCCATGCAACGCAAACGCGCGCGGTGGAGCTGGCCGCCGGGCTGTACTGGTCCGGCCTGCTCGGCTGACGCGCCACGCGTACCCTTCATCGCACCCGAGACCCGGCATGGAACAGCGGAATCGGCACACCAACCTGCAGAAGGTCGTCGCGCACTCGACGGCGCGGCGCCGCTGACGACGTTCGACCACCGCGCGATCCAGTCGCTCGCGACCCAGTTCGCGCAGGCCGACGGGTCCGGCTGGAGCGTCGAGCGCATCGTCGACTGGTCCGGCCTCGGCGGTCTCGGCCCCGTGCTGTCCGGCAGTCCGCGTACGGTCGCCGATGCGCTCGAGCACTGGTTCGACGCCACCGGCATCGATGGGCTCGACGTCCCGTATCTGACGCTGCCGGATTCCTACCGGCAGATCGCCAGCCTGCTCGTTCCCGAACTGACGCGCCGCCGGCGCTACCCGGGCGCCTACGCGCCGGGTTCGTTCCGGGAAAAGCTGTTCGGTGCCGCAGCGCGGGTGCCGGACCACCATATTGCAGCGCAGTACCGGTGGTGACCGCCTGAACCGGCGGGCGGGCGCGGTGGCATTGCCGTGCCGTGCCGTGCCGTGCCGGGGCCGGCCGGTGCCGGTGCGAATGTCGGCCTTCGCGGCAAAAATATACAATCGACGCAATGCCTCGCAGGCATGCAGCGCCGGCCGCCCACTCTCGCTCGCCACCATGAACGCACCCGCCGACACCCCACCTTCCGCCCCGCCGGTACTCGGCGTCTATCGGCAACTGGCGGACCCGTCCGCCGGACAATGGATCGTCAGCCGCTCCGAACGCGCGCACATGTACCGCATCCAGCATCACCGGCCCGACGGCAGCACGTCGGTCGACACGGTCGTCGATGCGGACAACCTCGACGCGAAGCTGCACAAGTGGATCCAGGAAGGCTTCGTCCGGCGCGACGACGGCGAGCGAGCGCCGCCCGCCCATCGCGGCGGATTCATGCGCGACTTGCGCCGCGCGCACGCATTGCGACCGGCCGCGGCCGGCGACGCGGCGAACACCGCGCGCGTGGGCGGCGTGCCGATGCCGCGCGGCCCGGGCGGCCCGCTCGTGCCGCCGCAGAACCCGGCCTACCTGTTCACCGCGCGCGCGACGAACGTGCTGGAAGACATCGTCGAGAATCGCCGCATCCTGCTGATCGGCCACACCGGAACCGGCAAGACGAGCCTCATCGAGCAAGCCGCCGCACACACTGGCCACGGCGTGCTGCGCTCGAACATGAACGGGCAGACGACGGTCGGCGACTTCGTCGGCTTCTGGACCGTGAAGGGCGGCGAAACGATCTGGGTCGACGGCGTGCTGCCGGCCGCGATGCGCGAAGGCTTGTGGCTCATCGTCGACGAGATCGATTTCGCGGAGCCCGCGATCCTCGCCGTGCTGACCGCCGTGCTCGAACCGGGCGGGTGCCTGCTGCTGAAGGAGAAAGGCAACGAAATCGTCGTGCCGCATCCGTCGTTCCGGCTGTTCGCGACCGCCAACGCGGCGGGCGCGATGGGGCAGTTCCGGCATCTGTACCAGGGCGCCAACGTGATGAACGAGGCGTTCCTCGACCGCTGGCGCGTGTACCACATCGACTATCTGCCGCCGCCCGACGAGGCGCGCGTGCTGCAGCGGACCTTCGGCGCGGCCATGTCGGCGGCGATGGCCGGCACGCTCGCGGCGATCGCGGCCGACTGCCGCGCCGCGTTCGTCCGCGAGGATCTGGCCAGCGCGTTCTCGACGCGACGCCTGCTCGACTGGGCCGAGCTGATGCTGCGCACCGGCGACCCCGAATCGGCCGCCGGGCCGACCCTCTATGCGAAAGTCGGCGCGGAAGACGCCGACCTGATCCGCAGCATCATCCGCCACTACATCGACGTCGAGGCGTAACGAGATGGACCGGGACGACGATGCGTGCTCGCTTCACCTGACACGGCTGGCCCGCACGCTCACGCAACGACACGGAATCGAAGTGCGTTTCGCGCGCCACGGGCCGCTCGCGCAGCGCAACGTGCTGGTGCTGCCCGACACGCTGCTCGACGGCACCGTCGACCACGACGCGATCACCGGTTTCGTCGACCTCCACGCGGCACGCGTCCGTTTCGGCGACATCGATGCCATTGCCGCACTGACGTCGCCCGTTGTGCGGGCCATTGCGCAGGCGATCGACGACCGGCGCGCGGCCGGCCGCCTGGTCGCGCTGTATCCCGGCGCGACGGTGTTCCTGCACCGGATGCGCGCGCGATCGGCCGCCGACGCGCTCCGCACATGGCCACGGATGGCGTGGCGCGACCGGCTTCTTTCGCGCATCGAGCGTGCGTTGTGGGACGAACCACCGTCCACTCTCGAACGGGCGCCGTCGCTCGACGCGGCGATGACCGCAGCCGACGATCTCGTCGGCGAGGCACACGCCGCGACCTCGACGGCCGACAGCATCCGCACCGCGCAACGGATCGTCGCGCGCGTGCGCGCGCTCGCGTCGGCCGGCGCGAACAACATGATGTTCACGGCCGACCCGGGCAACACGATCGACAGCGAAGCCATCGCCGCCGAATTCGAATCCGGCGAAACGGGCGCACCGGACGACGCGCGCGCACCCGTTTCCGGCGAATCCGGCGCCAGCATGGTCGCCGACACGGAATCGTCGCACGACGCCCCCACGCCGGGCGATGCTGCGCCCGGCACGATCCGCCTGTCCGCGGACAACCGGCCGATCTTGTCCATCCCGCTGACCACCGCGTTCGACACGGTGACGGACTTCACGGGCAAGGGCGAACCGGCGCGCTGGCATCGCCTGCGCAGCGCGGCCCGCGCGCAGACGGAGCCGCTGAAGATGCGGCTCGAACGCGCGTTGAAAGTGGACGAGCAGACACGCTGGAAGCGCGAACAGGAGCGCGGCGCGCTCGACCGCGCATCGCTCGTGCGGCTCGTGACGTCTCCCGGCTATCGCACGCCGTTTCGCGTCACGCGCGCGGCGCCCGGGCGCGACGCGGCGGTCAGCCTGCTGATCGACTGCAGTGGCTCGATGGCCGGCAAGAAGATCGAACTCGCCCGGCTCTGCGCGGCCGCGCTGTGCGATGCGCTGATGCAGCTCGGTTTCGCGTGCGAAGTCCTCGGCTACAGCTCCGTCGAGGATGCCGCGATGCGCGCGCATTACCAGCGCTGGATCGACGGCGGCCACGCGACGTTCGGCTACAACCGGTTCGTCGAACGGCTCGACCTGCGCGTCTACAAGCGCTTCGATTCGGATAATCCCGGCGGCCTGGCGTGCATCGAATGCGGCCACGAGAATCCGGACGGCGAGGCCTTGAGCTGGGCCGCCGAACGGCTGTTGGCCAGACGTGCGCGCCGAAGAATCCTGATGGTGCTGTCGGACGGTTATCCGGCCACCGGCGACGGCAATCCGGCGATCCTGCGCACCGACCTGCGTGCGCGCGTCGATGCGCTGCGCGCGCAACATGTCGAACTGATCGGCGTCGGGATTCTCGACGATTCGGTGGAGTCGTTCTATCCGGTCAGCAGCGTGGTCGAACATCTGCAGGCGCTGCCGGGCGCGGCGTTCAGCGTGTTGAGCGATACGCTGCTGGATCGACGGTCGTGGCGGAAGTACGGCCCCTGACGACAGGGCCGAATTCACGTCTCGTGTGACAAGGGCGCAATGGGAGCGCGACGTTCGAGCCTGCGCCGGGATCCACGCGCTCGCGCCCACGATTCACTGTCGTCCTCCGCCATCCCCGGCGAAAAACCGAACGGCCCGTCAACCCGACATCTTTGGCGGCCACGTGTGGCTTTCCGCCTGACAATGCCTGCACCAGGCGTAGAGCGCGTCGTACATCACCAGGCCGTATTCCAGCATGTCGTGATCGTCGGCAAACACCTTCGACAAACCCAGTGAAATCGCGTAAAGCCCGCTCGACTGCGGCGTCAGGTCGAGCCGCGACGTATCCGCACCCCGAACGATGCGCGCCATCTGCTGCAAGGCCAGATCGTCGCCCAGGCCATATTTGTCGAGAAACGCATCGAAGCTGCATTGCTCCCCGACATGGGTCAACTCCACACCCGGAATATCGTACGGAATCGCACCGGTCTCGCCGGCGATCCGCAGGACATCCCCCGGTGGTACGTAGAGGAAGTCGGGGGTCTCGTCGATAAAACGAGCAATGAGCCAGGGACAGGCCACCCTGTCGATCTTGGGACGTTCGCGCGTAATCCATTGCATGACAGCCTCCACGGTCAGTGATGCAGCAGCGGATACACCACCAGGCCAATCACGGCGGCTCCGGCCACGATCGCCGGCTCCGACAGCTTCCTGAACCTGACCAGCAGCACGATGGTCGCGAGCGCGATCAATGCTGTCGGCACATCGACGATCGAACGCCGGGCCAGCACGATCACCGAGCCCGTAATCGCGCCCACGGCTGCCGCCGTTACGCCGTCGACAAACGCCAGAATCGCCGGCAATTTGCCGTACTTCTTGAAATACGGCGCCGGCAACACCGTGAACAGATAGCACGGCAGGAACGTGCCGGCCGCCGCCACGCACGCACCGGGCAGGCCCGCGACCAGATAGCCGATGAAACCCACCGTGATGACGACCGGCCCCGGTGTGATCATCGCGACTGCCACGGCATCGACGAACTGCTTCTCGCTGAGCCATTGATGCTCCGTCACCACGCCGCCATAGAGGAACGGCACGATGGCGAGCCCGGAGCCGAACACGAAGGCCCCTGCCTTGGCAAAGAAGGCGGCAAGTTGCGCCAGCTGCGGCCAATCGACGACGCCCAGCAACGCGCTGGTGGCAGAGACGGGCACGGCGACGACCGCATCGACGCGCCGCTGGCGTATCCACTTCGACGGCGAGCGCCGGAACCAGACGAGCAGGCCCGCCGCGAGGAACAGCCACGCCACTTCCGATTCGGTCACGACCGTCACGACGACCAGCCCCAGATAGATCGCCCAAAGCAGCTTGTCCTTGCCGATGCTCTTTGCAGTCAGCTTGCGCGCGCTGATCGCGATGATTCCGATCACCGCCGCGCCGACACCGTAGAACACCGACTGCATCCAGGTCAGCCCGCCGAATCGGGTATAGGCATAACCGAGCAGCACGACCATCAGAAACGACGGGAGCACGAAAGCGATCCCGACCAGCGTGGCGCCGACGATACGGTAATGCACGTAGCCGAGATAAATCGCCAATTGTGCCGCCAGCGGCCCGGGCGCGAGCTGCGCGAGCGCGAGACCTTCCTTGTAGTCCGCATCGGCGATCCATTTGCGGGTGTCCACGAGGTCTCGATGCATATAGCCGGCAAGCGCAACCGGCCCGCCGAAGCCCGTGGTGCCGAGCCGCGCGAAGTATCCGATCAGTTGCCACAGCGTATAGGCCGGGCCGTCGCGACGTGTATTCATGATGCGCACGAGTAGCAGGGTTACGGCTTTCGATTGCCGCGAAAATGGGCGTACAACGAATCGAGTACGGTGCCGATCTCCGTCAGCAACGCGTCGTCGCCGGCCACGCGTTTTCGTGCACCCGCCAGAATGGCCTCGAATCCGACGGCTTCCGGCACGATCGCACCGCCTACGTCCAGCGCATGCACCATTGTGCCCAGCCGCACGAGCCCTTCATCGTCATCCAGCCCGAAGCTCGCGATCAGTACCTCGAATGAAACGCGATCGCCCACATGCGTGAACGTGGCGCCATCGAAATCGAAGCCAAGGGCGTCGACCGGACATTCCGCGAGGTTTTCCAGCCACACGAAGCGCGCATGCGGATCGATGAAGCGTTGAATCAGCCACGCGCTGGCGACCCTATCCACCCAAAGGTGACGGCGCGTCGCCCACAGCCTCCCTTGATACCCGGCACGGTCGCGACGTGGAATGCCGCCTCCGGCCGCATGCGGCTCGCCGGGTGATCGCAACGCTTCGAGGGCCGTGGTGAAATCCCGCCATTGCGCATGCGCGCGCAGCGAGGCCTCGCCGGGAAAGAAATCGATGCGCCGAATGGCCTCATACGTGCGAGCGTGGCGGCGTTGCAGGCGATTGAGATCGGCCGCCGCGAGATCGGGCAGTGTCTTGCGGTCTTCCGAAAGCTCGGCGAGCCAGTCGGCGTAGTCGCCGCTGCGATCGAACAGCGCCCGGTAAGCATCCTCGTCCGCCGAATCTTCCGCGCGAACCTGCAGCAACCAGGCTTGCCCTGCTCCGTTACGCGCCTCGTCCGCCAGATCCCGCAACTGCGCGGCCTGCTCGGCATGTGCCGGCAACAGGTAGGCGCCGTCCCGCAGTGCGCCGCACCCCAGCGCCTTGACGGCACGCCATATGCGCATGCGCAAGGTCGCGCCGGCCGTCGGCAGGCTGACGATCAACAGGAGCCACGAGCGAGGGATCGTATTCATGACGGCAGCATAGGCTCCCGTCATATGTGCTGCAAGCTTGTAGAGATTGCTACACGACACTGCACCTACCGTCTGCCGCAACCGTTGCCCGGGCCTACTCCGCGCCGCGGCCAGCCGGCAGTCAGGCGGCCGGCGCGCTTCCCGGGATGTGCGCAACATGCCTCACCGAAGCGGTTTTTTCGGGAGGTACGAACCGGAATCGCCCGTGCCGACAAGCGCTGCGACTCGGATAACCCCGGCGGCCTGGCGTGCATCGAATGCGGCCACGAGAATCCGGACGGCGAGGCCTTGAGCTGGGCCGCCGAACGACTGCTGGCCACGCGTGAGCGCCGAAGGATCCTGATGGTGCTGTCGGACGGTTATCCGGCCACCGGCGACGGCAATCCGGCGATCCTGCGCACCGACCTGCGTGCGCGCGTCGATGCGCTGCGCGCGCAGCGCGTCGAACTGATCGGCGTCGGGATTCTCGACGATTCGGTGGAATCGTTCTATCCGGTCAGCAGCGTGGTCGATCATCTGCAGGCGCTGCCGGGCGCAGCGTTCAGCGTGTTGAGCGATACGCTGCTGGATCGGCGTTGATGGCTGAACGCCTGCGCAGCGCTTACGTTTTTTCCGGGCGCGGTTCGCGCACGTAATAGATGTCCCATTCCGCTTCGTCGGTCCGCACGAAGCCGTGCCGTTCGTAGAAGCGGTTCGATTCACTGCCGCGCAACGCACCGACGCGCACGCGCATGTGCTGCGCATCGGCCTGCGCGAAAATCCCGCGCAGCACGGCCGCGCCAATGCCCTTTCCCTGCTGCGCGGGCACGATGTACAGGTGATCGAGCAGCCAGTGATCCGCGTTCGGCCGGACCACGTAAAAGCCTGCGCGCACGCCGTCGGCCTCGATGAAACGGCATAGCGCCGGGTCGAACGCCGCGAGGAAGCGCTCGCGTGCGCGCTGCGGATCGAAACGCCCGATGCGCTCGAGGCTGTCGCGCATCGCGGCGATGCGGATGGCCACCAGTGCTTCGGCATCGGATTGCGTGGTGGGGACGAAGGTCAGGTTCATTGCCAAGCCGGCTGTGACGCGCCCGAGGAAGGCATCGAGCATAGCAGCTCGGCGAACAGCGGCCGGTGGTCATGCCCGTTGCGCCAGCGCCTCGGCATTCGCGCGTTCGCCTGGCTGCCGGATCGGCAGCCGAACGCAGAACGTCGTGCCGCGCCCGGGCGCGCTCGTCACGTCGATTGCGCCGCGATGACGTTCGACGATGCCGTGCGAAACCGACAGGCCGAGCCCGGTTCCCTGCCCGACCGGCTTCGTCGTGAAGAACGGATCGAAGATGCGCCGGACGATCTCGGGCGTCATCCCCGCGCCGGTGTCGCTGATTGCGATCGACACCTGTTCGCCATCGCTCGACGTGCGGATCGTGATGACGCCGCGCTCGGGAATCGCCTGCGCCGCGTTGACCAGCAGGTTCATGAACACCTGGTTCAACTGCGACGGCAGGCATTCGACGTGCGGCAGGTCGCCGTAGTCGCGCACGATGTCGGCCTTGTACTTGAGCTCGTTGTGCACGACGTTGAGCGTGCTTTCGAGGCCTTCATGGAGATCCACGACGTTCCATTCGTCGCTGCCCGGGCGCGAGAAATCGCGCAGGTCCTGCACGATGCGCCGCACCCGCACCGCGCCGTCGATCGATTCGTCGATCAGCGTCGCGATCTCGCCGCGCACGTAGTCCAGATCCGCGGCGCGGCTCATCGCCGTCAACGCGTCGCGGGCGGCGGGGTCGAGCCGCGGCAGCGCCGCCTCATGCGCCGCGACCACGTCGAGCAGCGTCCGCACCCAGGCCTTCAGGGTATTGAGGTTCGCGCTGACGAAGCCGATCGGATTGTTGATCTCGTGCGCGACGCCCGCCGCGAGCTGGCCGATCGACGCGAGCTTTTCCGACTGAAGCAGCTGCACATGGGTTTCCTCGAGCGCATGCAGCAGGCGCCGCTGCTCTTCCTTCTCCTGTTCGAGCCGCGCCTGCGCGGCCTTGCGCTCGTCGATCTCGGTCGCCATGTTCTCGCGCGTGCGCTGCAGCATCGCCGTCGTCTGCTCGTAGCGGCGCAACGCGCGTTCGAGTTCCTCGGTCCGCAATCGCACGAGGCGCTCCAGCGTGTCGGTCATTCCGCGCAGAAAGGTTGTGCGCGCATCGAAACGGCACAGCAGCAGCGTGACGATCAGGGTCGCCATCGTAAACAACGCGACGGTTGTCGCGAGCCACGGCGCGTCGATGCCGTTCGCGGCGCCGCATCGTGCGTCCGGCGCGAAATGGGCGGCCGCCATCCCGGTGTAGTGCATGCCGGTAATCGCGATGCCCATGATGACGGCCGCGCCGACCCGCTGCACGGTCGCATGACGCGCCTGCTGCGCGCGCAGCGCCTGCGCAATCCACAGTGCGGCGGTCGAGGCGATCACGGCGATGCCGATCGATGCCGAGAACAGCGCGGGATCGTAGCGAATGCCGGGCTGCATGTGCATCGCGGCCATCCCCGTGTAGTGCATGCCGGCAATCCCGCCGCCCATCAGCGCGCCGCCGGCGAACAGCCGCCGCCAGCCCAGCCGTGCGCGCGTCACGACGTTCAGCGCGAAATACGACACGAGCACGGCGATCGCGAGCGATGCGCCGGTGTCCGGCAACGCATAGCCGTGCGGGATCGGCAGTGAAAACGCGAGCATGCCGACGAAATGCATCGACCAGATCCCGGTTCCCATCGCCGCCGCGCCGCCGGCCAGCCACGCACGCTTCAGTTTCGGCTTGTCGAGCAGCGAAATGAATGCAGCCAGGTCGAGCGTCGTATACGAAGCCAGCGTCGCGATGACGAGCGACAGCAGGACGAGCAGGAGGTTGTAGGTGCCGTGCATGATCGAGCGCCCGAATCGATGTGAAGGCGTTGCCGCGGCGCGCGGCCGATCGCGCGCCGCGGCCGTCAGGCCGCGCGTCCTGCGTCAGCCGGGCGGCGCACCCGCGTTGCGCGCCTGCGCCGATGCGGCCGGGCCGGCCAGCACGAGGATATCGAACGGCGCTCCTTCGCGCGTCTCGAAACGGCGAACGAGCTCGATCTGGTGCGCCGACATCACGCTGCCCTTCGTCATCAGCAGCACGCCGCGACGCGTGCGCAGATCGTCGGCGAGCTGCATGCCCTCGCGCAGTTGCGCGGACTTGATCTCCGCGACGGACGCCGCGATGCCGAGACTCGCCGGGTCCCGCATCAGCTCGATGAAGCGGTCGACGAGTTGCGGGTCGTAGCGCACGCCGGCCTGCGAGCGCAACGCATCGAGCGCCTGTTCGACCGAATGCGGCGCGCCGATTTCGCCGTTGCGCAGCCCTTCGAAATCGCGCACGATCGCCACGATCCGCGAGCCGAGCGGGATCGTGTCGCCGGCCAGCCCGTCGGGCGTGCCGCGTCCGTTGAAGCGCTCGTACTGGTGAAGCACCATCGACGCGACCTTGTGCAATTGCGCGACGGGCGTCAGCACCATCTGCGCGCGCAGCGGATGCTCCTGGAACAGGCGGTGCTCGTCGGTCGTCATCCGCGTGAGCGGCTTGTGCAGCAATTCGTCCGGCAGCGACAGCTTGCCGATGCCGTGCAGCAGCCCCGCGAAATAGACATCCTGCGCGTGCAGTTCGCTCATCTCCGATGCCAGCGCGAGCCGGCGCGCAATCTCGCCGACGCGCATCGCGTGCCCGCTCGCGGTGCCGCACCGCAGCTCGATCATGCTCGCGCAGACCTGGACCATCGCGGTGAAGCTGCTTTTGAGGTCGCGTTGCGCCGCTTCGAGGAACATCACGGTCTGGCCGAGTTCCTCGGTGCGCGCGCGCACCTGCGTTTCGAGTTCGGTGTTGAAACGGCGCAGCGCATCGTTCTGCGCCTCCGTCAGCGCGGCCAGCCGGGCCGCTTCGCGGCGCAGGCGCCGCTGCTCCAGCGCCTGCTCGATGGTCAGCAGCAGGTCGTGATCGTCCCACGGCTTGTTCAGGTAGCGATACACGCCGCCTTCGTTGACGGCCTGCACGATCGACGCGATCTCCGCATAACCGGTCAGCAGAATGCGCATCGTGTCCGGATACAGCGCCCGTGCGCGGGCCAGGAATTCCGCGCCGCTCATGTGCGGCATCCGCATGTCGGACACGATCAGTTCGACTTCGGTCGACGCCAGTATCGCGAGCGCGGCCTCGCCGCTGTCGGCCGTCAGGATGTCGTAGCGCGCGGGCCGGAATACGCGCTTGAGCGCCGACAACACGCCCGGCTCGTCGTCGACCAGCAGGATCGACAGGGCACGACACGCGTCGTCGGATGCCGCTGCCGCCTCGGGTGTCTCGGGTATTTCAGGCGATGCCGCGTCCAGTCCGTTTGTTGCAGATGTCGTCATAATCGGCCTCGGATCAATGATTCACACCCTTTCTCTCTGCAACATCGGCGTGCGCGGCAGTTTCCATATTGGGGGAAACGCTAATGCGTTCGTGTTTATCGCAGCCTGGATTCATCGCCGGCCGTTCGAGAATCGATCTCCTCCCGGCCAGCGCCGGGAAGAACGCAATCGTTCATTCTCCGAAGCAATGACGACCTCACTGAGCCAAGCCGCGTCGTTTCCCGGACGCCAGCCTGACGAACCCGGCCAGATCGCGGTTGAAACGATCGGACTCCTCCATGAACGGCGCATGACCTGCGTCGCCGTAGACCTTGCTCACGATGCCCGGATTCAACGCGGTCGCGCGGGCGAGCGTCGCGGGCGTGTCGACCAGCGCATCGCGGCCGCCGTAGATGAACAGCAGCGGCACATGCGCGTTGCCGAGCCCCTCGGCCGCGGACACGCTCATCGTCGGAATCGCCTTCTGCATGTCCCACGATGCCATCGCGGCGTTGGCGAGCAGCCGGCTGACGATGTCGGCATCCGGACGACGGTTGAAACACAGCCCGACGAACGTACGCTCGCCGTCGAGATGCGTCTTCAGGTCCGGTGAATTCATGTCCCGATAGACGTCCGGATGGTCGACGATCTGACCGGGCGCCAGTTCGACCACGCCGTCGACGTACACGGCGCCGGCGAGACGGCGATCGCCGTACGTCGCGAGGTAGTTCGATATCACCGCCCCGCCGAGCGACCAGCCGACCACGACCGGGCGTGTCGCATGCGAGCCGTCGATGACTGCTTCGAGATCGTCGGCCCAACGGCGCCCGTCTTGATACGGCCCGGCGCCGGACGGTTTATCCGACAGGCCGTGTCCGCGCAGATCGTACGTAATGATCCGGTACCGGCGCAGTTCGGGGCTTTGCACCTGCGCGTCCCAGTTGAGGCGGCTGCCGAGCAGGCCGTGGATGAAAATGATCGGCGGGCCGTCGGGGTTGCCGCTTTCCTGCACCGCAAGCCTGACGCCATCTCTCGACGTCACCGTATAGTTTGCGGAGGCGGCCATCGCATCGGGGGGCGACACCCAGAGCGTCGCGAACAGGACCAGGGCAGGCAGCAGACGACCAAGCTTTCGGGTTTGCATCGGGAACTCCTCGAAGTGAACAGTCCCGATAGCGTCAACCCTGACACTGATGTCAGGGTCAAGCGGTTTGTGCTAGCCTGCATTTCATGAACAAGACGCCTTCCCAGGAACTGCTGACGATCGGCGAAGTTTCGCGGCGCACCGGCGCAAGCGTGCGGTCGATCCGGCACTACGACGAACATGGATTGCTCGCCTCGGTGCGTGCATGCAATGGCTACCGGATGTTCCCCGACAAGGCGGTGACGCAGGTCGGGCAGATCCAGCGCATGATCGCGACCGGTTTCACCATTGAAGACATCCGGCGCTTCCCGGACTGCATGCTGCTCATCGAAGGCGCCCGTTCGTGCGACCAGATCAGCGATGTCCAGCGGCAGCGCCTCGAAGCCATCGATCGCCAGATCGCGGATCTCGAACGGCGCCGCAAGCGGCTCGTGAAGACCTTGTCGGAAGGCGCGATTCCACCGGTCGAATAAGCGCGGCGGCCCTCGGGTGGCCGAAACAGCCCGCACGTATCGATTCCCGGGGCCGGCGCATTCAGCGCCGGATCCATTTGCTACCGTCTACCCGCAACGCGTCGTGTCACGGCTGGCCGGGCGCACCGGCCGGAAGCCGATGCGTGTCACGAACGGCCATATCGCGCCCGGCCCTCAGGCCTCGAGGCGCGTCGACCTCCCTGCGGCCCTCATCGTATCGCCGCCCAGGAACCTTGCCCGGCTCGCGTCGCGCCCGTCCGGGCGAAATCGGAAGTTTTCAGCGGAACCGTATCCGCCTTGGCGCTCGAGCGCGTTTTCCGCGCGGCGCCCAGGATCGGAGCGAGGTGTTCATAAAAGCACTCGAGCTGTCGCGCATCGGACGCCAATCGCTCGAGATCGAGCGCCTTCTCGAGCACCGTCCGCGCAATATGAAAACGCTGAAGCCCACGCCCCACGCGAACCTGAAAGACCACGCCATCACTGTTATGCGGCACTCCTGCCCACACAAGCGAACCGCTTCCCATGACGCCTCCGAAGAATCACAATCGTCACATCAATATGCCAGCAAGCGCTCGCGGCGCATATTGCTATTTCAAAATTGTGACGTTCGGGGATTCGGTATTTTTACCGCCACCGAAATATTGCGGCGCAACAAAACTGTCCGTAGACTGGGTTCGCGGCTTCGATGCAGTCGCTCGCAGTCGCCCCATGACGGGAGAGCACGCAATGACGACTTCTTCATCCCTACTGAGCCAGGCACCGCCTGCCCTCCATGTATTCGAGCAGGACGGTGGCTGGCATTGGGGCATCACGATTCCTCGCGCCATCGGTTCCGGCTTCAAACTGATCGCATACAGCGAGCACATCTTTTCCGCTGAAGACACGGCCCAACGCGACGGCGACCGGGCGTTGGCTTCCATCGTCGCCAGTGACGGGCACTGAACCCGGCGTATCGGGCAATGGCGCGCTCCTTGAGTTTTCGCGCCCGGATGCAATACTCGTATCACCCTTCGACGCGAAAGCGCCTGAAGATCACCGTCGCGATAACCGCCATACGTTGCGGGACGACGGCCGGCACGTCGAGTTCGACAAACCGGACCTCCGGCTCGAGGCCGGCGTGTGCGCGTCTCGTTGATGCTTGCTTGTTGCCTATTGCCTGAACCGACGATCGTGGCTGCCCGTTCCGGGCTGTCCGCCGGGTGTCGCCGTGCGGGCAGCGGCAGGCGACACAACGCGCCGCAAGTCGCGAAACAGTCACAAGCCGGCATTAGCGTGTAGACCAGCATGCCGACAGAAGACAGGAGGTGTTGCATGAACGTCCGGATCCTGGTTCCCTGCGCGCTGGCCCTTGTTGCCGTCGCCGCTCGAGCTGCCGACATCACTGGCGCAGGCAGCACGTTTGCCGCGCCGATTTACACAAAATGGGCAGATACGTACAAGAAGGCGGGCGGCGGCAGGGTCAACTATCAAGGCATCGGTTCATCGGGCGGCCTGAAGCAGATCGTCGCGAACACGATCGATTTTGCCGGTTCGGACGCGCCGCTGAAGGATGACGAGCTCACGAAGCAAGGCCTGTTCCAGTTCCCGACGGTGGTCGGCGGCGTGGTGCCGGTCGTCAACGTGCCGGGCGTGAAGGCCGGTGAACTGACGCTGTCGGGCCCGGTGCTCGGCGACCTCTACCTCGGCAAGATCAAGAAGTGGAACGACCCGGCGATCGCCGCGCTGAACCCGAAGGTCAAGCTGCCGGATACGGACGTCGCCGTGGTGCGCCGCGCGGACGGTTCGGGCACGAGCTTCATCTGGACGAACTACCTGTCGAAGGTCAACGGCGAGTGGAAATCGAAGATCGGCGAAGGCACGACGGTCAACTGGCCGACAGGCACGGGCGGCAAGGGCAACGACGGCGTCGCGGCGTTCGTGCAGCGTCTGCCGGGCGCGATCGGCTACGTCGAGTGGGCGTACGCGAAGAAGAACAACATGGTCTACACCGCGCTGAAGAATTCGACGGGCACGGTGGTCGAGCCGAAAACGGAAACGTTCAAGGCCGCTGCTGCAGGCGCGAACTGGTCGAAGTCGTTCTACCAGATCCTGACGAACCAGCCGGGCAAGGAAGCATGGCCGGTCGTCGGCGCGACGTTCGTGCTGCTGCACGCGAAGCAGGAGAAACCGGAACAGGGCAAGGAAACGCTGAAGTTCTTCGACTGGGCATTCCGCAACGGCAATCAGGCTGCGACGGATCTCGATTACATCTCTCTGCCGGATCCGGTCGTGGCCGAGATCCGCAAGCAATGGAAGGCGAAAATCAAGGATGTTTCGGGTAAGGCGCTGGTGGATTGAATGCGCCGAGGGGACGCGATATCGGACGCATATGTCGCTTGGCGAAGCGGACGCGCCCCTTCAAAAATTCTTCTCCGATGTTCGTTATTGGTCACGCCAATGATGCGACAGTACCTGCGTCTTGGCTGACAAAGCTTGGCGCGCAAGCCTACGCCAAGACCTACGCTCACGCATTCCGGATCGGTCGTTGTCGACGGCTTGCATCCGCAACCATTCGGAGACACTCGCCCAATCCCAAGGGGTGCGCTCATGAATTCGCTAGTAAGCGGCGCCACGCAGCTGCTGGAACAGGAAACCAAAAATAATGACGCTACAGAACGCCAGCCCCACCACTCCTTGGAATCTGAATCGCCGAACCATCTTGGCGGACACGATGTCTTCTGCAGACATGTTGAGCATGAATTTGTACCACCATCGCCAGGCTCTTGATCTGCAATAGAAGGCCAATAATCGCTCTGGACGGAATGCCATGATTGCGGACATCACGACGCAGTAGGCGATCACACCAACGCCGAAAATGATGCGGTAGATCGATTCGTTCACGTAGCAGTCTCAGATCGACACATCGAGGAAATGGACAGAACGTCCGAAATTGGCCGAACGCGGAAGTACGAGTTCGGCCGGGCAGCGAGGTATTCGCCCGATAACCGAACTTCCATAGCTGCCCCACCGGACCACACGCAGAAGAAGATTTCGACAAGGTGAGCAGCGACGGTCAACGCAAATTCGTTGTTGGCAGATGGCCGTCGTGAGGTGGTCGCTGCTCCTCGATCCGTCACGCCAGTGTTACGCGTGGCGCGGTGCTTCAACGGGTGGCGTACCGTCATGAAATAGCGTTTTCAGCTGCGAACGCAACTCCGGTGAATCGGCATGCTTGTGGACCGTGACCGCATGCTGGACGGCCGCCTCAAGCAACTCGTTTTCGGAATCCGCGGATAGCGCAACGGAACAATTCATTTCGCTCGGGAATTCCCGGCAATCGATGTATTTGCGCGTCATGATGTCCTCTTCATACGACAGCAGTCATGGGTCTTGCGTGAATGATCGCGCGGGACGCCGCGCGAAGCACATAGGGCACGATTGCGCCTCCTTATCGCGAGCGAAATGATTTTGAAAGTATAGGCGGCGTGCAATGAATTCGCGGTCACGCATCGAAATTTGCGGCGTGCCGCGTGCGCCGCCCGCACGACGTGCCGCAGGTGCCGCCTGCGGTCATGAATGAAACAGGAATGTAATTAACGACCGACTACACGGCTGAAGCAATCCACACACGAAAGGCCCTTGTCCGGGCGGAAGCGACGCCTGGATGGCAAGTCGAAAGCCGCCGGTTAATCACCCCGCCCTGCCGTTGCATCGCCCCCGTCTCCTCGCCACTTGAGCGCCCGCACTCGAAAAAATTTTCAACGCAAGTGCATCCGGATACGCACCCGGAACGTACCTGCATTGGCAGACTCCGCGCGCACAGGATCGGGATACGATGCAGCTATCCACCCTTGCTCTCGCACCGGTTTCGCAATGCATCACCGGCCACCCCGGACTCTTCAGACCACACGACGGAGAATGCAGTGCAAAAGAGAAGCAACCTCGCGTCCGATAGTGATCGGCCGATCGGCGAATCCGACAACCGCCGGCGTGAAGAGCTCAACCAGCTGCTTCTCGGCGCGGGCGCCGGCGATCAAAGCGCATTCAGCACCCTTTACCGGCGCACCTCCGCGAAACTGTTCGGGGTGTGCCTGACGATGCTGCGCGATCGCGGTGAAGCCGAGGAAGTCTTGCAGGAAGTCTATGTGACGGTATGGCATCGGGCCGCAACGTTCGATCCGTCATTGGCCAGCGCGATCACCTGGCTCGGCGCCATCGCGCGCAATCGGGCGATCGACCGCCTTCGGCGTCACCGCGAGGTACAGGCCGACGAGTCGACACTGGAAGAAGCGGTCGACGAACGGCCATCGCCCGCCACCGCGGCCGAGGCCAGCGAGGAAAGGCGGCGGCTGGAGCACTGTCTGGAAATATTGCCGGCGACGCAGGGTAGCGTCGTACGGGAGGCATTCTTTGCAGGCGCAACGTATGCGGAACTGGCGGAGCGCCTTCGCGTTCCGCTCGGAACGTTGAAGAGCTGGATTCGGCGAAGCTTGCTTCAACTCAAGGCTTGTCTCGAACGATGAACACTCCCCTCTCCAGCCCCGACGATATCCGTTGCGCCGAATACGTATTGGGCGTACTCGACGCGGCCGAGCGCAGACGGATCGAGCAAGCGCTGCAACGCGATCCCCAACTGTCCGCGAGCGTTTTACGCTGGCAAAAATACTTGATGCCGCTGAACGACGACATCGCCTCGGTCGAGCCTCCACCGCACGTGTGGACACGCATCCAGGCCGACCTCGGATTCGCGCCCGCCAGCCGGCCGCGGCCGCGCACCGGTTTCTGGAACAACCTGAGCGGCTGGCGCTGGATCGGCATCGGGTCGAGCATCGCAGCCGTCGCGCTCGCCGTCCTGTCCGTGCTGCCGATCCGCGCGCCCACCATCGCCGAGCCCGGTCACGATGGCTACAAGGTGGCGAGCCTCGTGCGCGATGGCGGCGCCGCCGGCTGGACCGTGATCGTCGATGTCGAGCGCGCGCGCATGGTCATCGTGCCGGCAGCCGATACGCCCGTCGCGGCCAATCGTTCCACCGAGCTGTGGCTGATCGCGCCGGGCGCACGCCCCGCCTCTCTCGGCCTGATCGCCGCGGATCGGCCGACCGTCGTGCCGATCCCGCGAACGACGCTCGTCTCGCTTGACGCCCGCGCGGTACTGGCGGTGTCGCTCGAACCGCGCGGCGGATCGCCGACCGGGCAGCCGACCGGGCCGGTGCTGGCGAAAGGCGCCGTCGGCGGCGCATGAGCCGGCCCCGCGGGGCGTCCGTCCATCACGGCGGGGTGTGCGGCAGTCACACATGCATCCGCCGCCCGGTTCATCTCGTATCTTCGGTTGCTTCCAGCCGGAAGCATCGATCTTTCGGGAGAACCCAGATGGAATCCTGCAGCAAACTGAAAATGGCCGGCACGATCCTCACCCTCGCGATCGCGCTGGGCGCCACCACGCAGGCCGTAACGGCGGGTTCGATGTCCATGGACAAAACCGTCGAGGTCGGCGGCGCCGCGATGTATCCGTCGAAGAACATCATCGAGAACGCGGTGAATTCGAACGATCACACGACGCTGGTCGCGGCCGTGAAGGCCGGGGGGCTCGTCGACACCTTGTCGGGCAAGGGGCCGTTCACGGTCTTCGCACCGACCAACGAGGCATTTGCCGCGTTGCCGGCCGGCACGGTGCAGACCTTGCTGAAGCCGGAAAACAAGGCGACGCTGGTCAAGGTGCTCACGTATCACGTCGTCGCCGGACGGCTCACCGCGCACGATCTGGCCAAGGCGGTCGACCAGGGCGGCGGCAAGGCGACGCTCAAAACCGTCGAAGGCGATCCGCTGATCGTCAGCCGCGATACAAAGGGGTGGGCCATCACCGACGACAAGGGCGACGTCGCACACGTGACGATCGGCGACGTGATGCAATCCAATGGCGTGATTCACGTCGTCGACACCGTGCTGTTGCCCTGACACTCGAGCACGGCTCGGGAGCGGGACGCCATTCGGACGAAGCCGGCCCGTTCTTCCGCATGGCGCACCGTTCCCGATACAAGCCGTCGCAACACGCTATCCGGCGATCAAGCCGCGACGGCGCCCCTGTTCCTGCATCACATCGGGCGTTGAATCGAATCTGTCTGCTTCATCGATACGAGCGGACCCAGGAATTGCTCGAAGTGCGGCAACCAGATGGGTATGGCTTCCTTGACGGCGAACATGCCGTGACCGTTCTTGCCGAAGGGCGGCTCGACGATCATTTGCCCCTTGCCGCCTGCGGCCTGAAACGCGGCAAACCAGGTCGCCACGACTTCCGGCGCAAAGTATTGGTCGTTTTGAACGTAATGCCAGAGCACCGGAACATGCGTCGTCGCCGCGAATCGCGCAATCGTGTCGGCCATCTGCTGCGGATCGCACGGCATGCCCGGATGCGTCGCCGGATTCCCGCCCCGCCCGCCGGAAAAGTTGACGACCGCGACCAGCCCATCCGGCGCATAGCTCGCGGCAGCCAGGGACGCGAATCCCCCCGCGGATTGCCCGACCAGAACGACGTGGTCCCGGTCCACCTGCGGCAATGTCCGCGCATATCTGACGGCCGCGAGCACATCCCGCGCCGCCTGCCGGCCCGCATTCGGGTAATCGGGATGCCGGCAGGAACCCGCGTCCTCCTCGTCGGTACCGCCGGTCGCTCCGTAGCCACGCCGGATCGGCACGATGACGGCAAACCCCAGCTGGACGAACGTCCGGATCTGCGCAAGATGCCGATAGCGTCCCACCTTCGGACGGTCACGAGGATCAGGCGGACTGCCGTGACTCAGGACGATCAACGGAAAGGGCCCGGGACCGTCCGGCATATAGGTGGTCGCCACGATGTCGCGCCCGTACTGCCCGGCGTCGACCGGGATCTTGACGACGGTTTCGTGGAGGTCGGCGGCAAGCGGCTCATCCTGGCTCGCGGTCATCGCGCATCCGCTCAACGATGCGATCACCGCGCCGATCGTCAGCAACCGGCGCAGGTGGACGACCCTCTGTTTTCGACGAACGGTGGTGCCCATGGGGGATCTCCGAAGTCATGCTCGCGAGGACTGTCGCCTCGTCGACGTGCGTGCGCCATCGCCATGAAGGCGTCGGGTCCGCTGCTTTATACGGTCGGCTGACAGCGTGAAGTCGTCATCGTCTTGCCCGGGGATGCCGACTTCGGCACAAATTGTCGGCGATCCGGGCGACCGTGTCGAACGTCTCGAACCGGTCGCGTACCGTCGTGCGCTGCGTTGCGTCCATTTGAACGCGGCTTCCGCAGGCGCTTGCGCCTGTGCCTCCGGGTTGCCCGCGGCGTGACGCCCGTGGTCAGGCAACGCTTCGACTCGGCCGGGGCGGCGGCGGCACCGGAAAGCGTCTGGCCATCTCGAACCATCATGAACATCCAGCCGCACTTGTGACGGGTCGCGGGCAAAATGCCGACGGGATACGGTACATTGCTTCGAGACCGCACATCTGGCTGATCCGGGCGAAGCACCCATCACCACGTCGTGCGCTTTCCTGTCGCAGCGCCAGCCTGGCGCTGCTGAAATTTGAAGATGAACCGATTTCCGGCCCGTCCGGTTTCATTTCCTGCGACAAGAGATGACGACGTATTCAGAATTGGCGCTAATCAGCGACATCGCCTTGCCTCCCCTGTTGAAGCAACTGATTGACGCAGGTCTGGCCGACTACGGACCCGACGTCAAAGCATGGGCCGCCGATTGGAAGTCCCATACCCTGGCGGCACGACCGGTGCTTTCATGCGTGTACGACTTTGAGTGGATCGACGCGGCCGACGCGCAAGAAAACATCGACGAGTGGCTCAATCCGGGCTTTCAGCACGGTCGCCGTTTTCTGCCGTTCGCACAGACCGGGGCTGGCGATCTTTATTGCCTGACGCCTCTGGCCAGCGGAGAAACGGGCGTGGCGCTGGTCTGGCATGACCGCGACGCCAGCAGGATCGACGCCGCGTCGTTCGATGCCTTTGTTTTCAGCGCGTTGATCGATAGCGCGTCCGATGTCTCGCATCTGACCGACGACGGCTTGAGTATGGCCGAGGCGGTGCAATGTGTGGATGCGAACATCCGGGCACTCGCCCCGATGCTGCCGCAGCCGATGCAGGCCCAGCTGGAACACATCCGGCAGTGGGTGCTGTCCGGGGCGGACGCGGAGGGTGACGGGAGGGTTCCGGACGCAGTCGCCCAGACCGCGCTGGGCGTGCTTCCAGTACCGCAGGACCCGCCGTTCGAGATCGTGCCGCGCTGGGAGTGCGGTCAGGACTGAATGCCTTCGTCAAACGCGCGTGTGGTCACGCGTAAATGACTCGGCACGTGTCGTTTGCGTTTGCGGCCGAATCCGGACATTCAGGCATGCTGCGACGGTTTCAACTCGGGCGGCCCTGCCTGCCGCTCGAGGGCAGCAGGCAGGACGACGAACCGCTCGTCGAGGCCGGTCACCGCGACGATGCGACCGGGACATCCGAGTTGAACACGGTGGCCGATGCAAGTTCGAGACTCGTGGCGCCTTCGAATTCCGCTTCCATGAAATCAAACATGGCAGGCGTAACTTCGAATGAAAACGTTTCGCCTTTTTCGGCATTTCTTTCCATGACACGACTCCGGCGTATGTCGCGCGGCGCAGTGACATAGTGAAGACGGCTCGGCAAGCCTGCGCTTCTGGCTTGCTCAGCAAACGCCGAACGATTTCTCTCCTTCATGAAACCGAGATCGAGCACGACACTTCCACCGTTCTTCGCGATCTGTTCGGCGGTATGCCAGATTTGCCGCTCGCAGCGCTGCACCCGTTCCACGATCCAGGTCAAATTGATCGGATTCGGAAAGTCCGGGCCGTACAGCTGCGCCATCCATTCGTCGATCGAGAAACGCGTGCCGCCGATTTCTGTCGCGAGTGTACGTGCGTAAGAAGATTTACCCGCACCTTGCGGACCAAAAACAATATGTATTGCTGCCGTCAACTTGATTTCCCCCAATGTTGTTGTTGATTTATTTGGCGTAAGGATCTTACGCGATGAAATACGCCGTCGGGGAAATCCAATCGCCGGTTGACCCGCTTCTGTCCGATTACAACAGCAGGACTGCGCGGCTATCCGTAAAAGCGCCGTTCTTGTATCAAAACGGCTCAGTTCCCCGTCCCGGCACACGTCGTCGACTACGCGCCAAAACACCTCCAGCGGCACGCAGTTCCGCCAGGATTTTTTCAGCGCCTCGCTTCATCAGATACTTTTCCGCCAAACAACGTGGTGCGCGAGTCAAAGCATCGAAGCCATGCCTTGGTCAGTCACAACCAACCGACTCGCTCTTTACCGTCGGCATCAATCCGGCTCTTTCCGGCGAGCCTCGAATTGATCGCGATTGAACAGCGTGAAGTACAACGTCTCGCTCCATTCTAGGCCCAGCGGATATTCGGTCGCACGCGTACGCGTGCTGTCGCAGTGGTCGTCGAAACGCAGGCCGAAAAACGCGTCGAGCGGCGCGCCACCCCGTTCGGCCGCCGCGCGTTGCAGGACGCGCGCCGCCTCCGTAGGGTCGTTCGGCAACGCGTCGACGGCAGCGCCCACGCGACGGCAGCGGTCGATCTCGGCTTCGACGAGCACACGCAGCGCGTCTGCGTCGCTCTCGGACATGACATCGAGCTCGATGGTTTCGAGCAGCAGGTACGGGTCGCGATGCTGTTCGAGAAATGCGAGGGTCTCGTCCAGCCAGCCCGGCAAATGGTCGACGGCGGCAGGTGCCGCCGCCGGCGTCAGCTCAGGTGCGGGTTTGGGCGCCGGCGAAGCGGACGCCAGCCCTGCCCAACGCCGCATCCGGTCGATCAGTGTCGGTTCGGGGGCTTCGGCTGCCGTCGCGGCAGGTTTTTGCGCGGCGTGCCCCGAGATCAGCACCCTGACGATCGCCACGAAACGCCTGACACGCGCGAATCCGGGATCGAACGGGCTGCTGACGGCATACAGCGGCATCTTCGAGTCGTCCAGGCCATCCGAGACGAGCGACGCGCACAGCTGCGGGTCGCCCGACATGAGCAACCGGTACATGAAGGGCACGTCATAGGCCCATTCGGACAGGCCGGAGATGGTCTGCGGACGATCTTCGTACGACGTCGGCCGGTTGCTCAGGCTGTAGAGATAAGACCGGTTGGCCATGCAGGCTCCCAAGTTGACGAGAAGGTTTCCTGGCGCGGTGATGCACCCACTGCGGCGAACGACTCGATGCTGTATCCCGATGGCCGCCTCACGCGAAATCCGGCGGACTCCAGCGGCCAGAGGCGCTAGCGGCCATCCTCGCCCGATTTCGGATAGCCAATCTCTGCGAGATCATCCGCGAGGGACTCGAAATCGAGTTCGGGATTGAGTCGCCGGACGAGCGCCGCGGTAAGCGGTTCGTGACGATATACCGCCGCGACGTCACCCGGATCGAGCTCACGCTCGTAATAATCGGCGGCGAATTCGACGTACTGCTCGGGTCGTGCGGACAGAATGCCGAGCAATCGGGCAGAGCCATCCGGGTCTCCCGCATCGGGAAATTCAATCGGCCCGCACGACCAGCGTGCTTCATGGGCAAGACGCCAGATACAGAATGTACTGTCGTGCGTGGTAAACGCCGGTTCATGCAACAGGCTCGCGTGAAACACCTCGGGCAGACCGCTGAAGATGGCGGGCCAGGGCTTCCCCGGCCGGAACATCGGCGCCTCACGCAGGACGCCATGGAGTGCCGCGCCCGCCGCAGAAAATATCGCGAACCATTGATCGCCCGCGCCATTGCGCATCGACGCCATCATTTCCCCGTCCGCCCATGCCTGGTTGAACGAGTAGTACCGGTATTCCCATTCCGGCGACAAAACGGCATCGAGGATTGCCAGCGATTGCGTCAGGCGCATCAGTCCGGCAACGTCGGGAAGCGCATTCAGGTTTCTGGTCGAGACGTTCATGTCATTTGCCCCGGCGGCGCGCGCGTCCGTCCACGGTAACGTAAGCCCGCGCGCGTCATTGTCAATGACGGTCAGGTCATGGACGACGTACTGTCGTGAGGAGGTTTTCCGGACGGATTGTCGGCGATTCAGGCTCCGATGTCGAACGACTGTCCGTGGCCTGAGGTCGCCGGTCCGTCCTGCGTTTCCCCGGTCAGCGCAGATCGGCCATGCCGGCGTTGGCAAATGACAGATCCAGCCGACGGAATGGCGGAAACACTCCGGGAGGGGAACCCGTCCCGACTATCCGTCCCGCGCGCAGCGCGGCATGACAAGCATGCGCGCCGCCGGATCTTCAGCGAGTGATAAGCTCGAAACCGCTGCACACTCGCGCACCCACCCCGACCGCCCATACGACCGAACGAGCCCCGTCATGTCCCTTACCGCCTCCGTCCTCCCGGCCTTCACCCCGACCGGCAAGCTGCGCGCATCGATCAATCTCGGCAACCCGATCCTCGCGAACCGCGATCCGGCGACCGGCGAACCGTTCGGCGTGTCGATCGACCTAGCGCGCGCGTTCGCGGAACGCCTGTCGGCGGAGCTGGAACTCGTCGTGTTCGACGCCGCCGGAAAATCGGTGCAGGCGCTGACCGAAGAGCGCGCCGATTTCGGCTTCTTCGCGGTCGATCCGCTGCGTGGCGAAACGGTCGCGTTCACGGCGCCGTACGTGCTGATCGAGGGCTTCTATCTCGTGCGCGACGATTCGCCGATCCGCACGAACGCGGATGTCGACCAGCCGCACAACCGCGTGACCGTCGGCAAGGGCAGCGCGTACGACCTGTTCCTCACGCGCGAACTGAAGGCCGCGCAGATCGTGCGTGCGCCGACGTCGCAGGCCGTCGTGCAGACGTTCGTCGAACAGCAGCTGGAAGTGGCGGCCGGCGTGAAGCAGCAACTCGAAACCGATGCGGCAAAAACGGCAGGCCTGCGCTTGCTCGACGAGCGGTTCATGGTGATCCGGCAGGCGATGGGCGTGCCGAAGAGCCGCGGCGAAGCGGCCGCGGCGGCATTGAACGCATTCGTCGAGGAAATGAAGGCATCCGGCTTCGTCGCGGATTCGCTGCGCCGGCATGGCATCACCGGTGCGTCCGTCGCGCCCCCGGCCTGATTGGAAACCGCATGACGATGTAAAACAGCCCCGGCATCTCGAGCAACGCCGGGGCCGTTCCTTCGAAGCATCGCCGTCAACCGACGCGCGCTTCTCCCTCACGCTCGGATTCACCCTCATCCGAAACCGTACGCGCGAGCACCGGCCTGAGCGCCTGCCCGGTGTGGCTCGCGCTCACCTGCACGAGCGCTTCCGGCGGCGCCGCCGCGACGATCGTGCCGCCGCCCACACCGCCTTCCGGCCCGAGATCGATGATCCAGTCGGCTTCCGCGATCACGTCGAGGTCATGCTCGATCACGACGACGCTGTGCCCCGCGTCGACGAGCCGGTGCAGCACGCGGATCAGCTTCGCAACGTCCGCCATGTGCAGGCCGACCGTCGGTTCGTCGAGCACGTACAGCGTGTGCGGCGCCTTCTGGCCGCGCCGCGTGATGTCGTCGCGCACCTTCGTCAGCTCGGTGACGAGCTTGATGCGCTGCGCCTCGCCGCCGGACAGCGTCGGCGACGGCTGACCGAGCGTCAGATAGCCGAGGCCGACATCCTTCATCAGTTGAAGCGGATGCGCGATGTTCGAGATCGGCGCAAAAAACTCCACCGCCTCGTCGATCTCCATCGTCAGCACGTCGCCGATGTTCCGGCCGCGCCACGTGACCGCGAGTGTCTCCGGGTTGAAGCGCTGCCCGTGGCACACGTCGCACGGCACCTTCACGTCGGGCAGGAAGCTCATGCCGATCGTGCGCACGCCTTGCCCTTCGCAAGCCGGGCATCGCCCGTCGCCGGTATTGAACGAGAAACGCGACGCCGTGTAGCCGCGCGCGCGCGCTTCCAGCGTATCCGCGAACAGCTTGCGGATCGTGTCCCACACGCCGATGTAGGTGGCCGGGCACGAGCGCGGCGTCTTGCCGATTGGCGTCTGATCGACTTCGAGCACACGATCGATCTGCTCCCAGCCGCTCAACGACTCGCAGCCCTGCCACGCATGCGTGACGCTCAGCGCCGGGCGCGGCGCACTGCGCGCGAGCACGCTCGAGCGGCGGTTGGCCGCCGGCGCATCCTGCTGCGCGGCCTTGCGCGCACGCCGCGTGGCCGGCGACGACAGCACCGAGCGGCCGACCGCATCGAGCAGGTTCGTCATCAGCACGTCACGCGCGAGCGTCGACTTGCCCGACCCGCTCACGCCCGTCACCGCGACGAGCCGCGCGAGCGGAATGCCGACCGTGACGTCGCGCAGGTTGTGCAGTCTTGCGCCATGCACGGTCAGCCACGCCTCCGGCACCGCAGGTCCGCCCTTCTTGCTCGGCAGGCTCACGGTGCGGCGCGGCTGCAGCGGGTGCGTCATCGGCTGCGCGAGCAGCCGCCCCGTCACCGAACCGGCCTGCGCGGACAAATCGGCGACCGCGCCCTGCGCAACCAGGGTGCCGCCGCGTTTGCCGGCACCCGGGCCGATGTCGATGATGTGATCGGCGCGGCGGATCGTGTCCTCGTCATGCTCGACGACGACGAGCGTATTGCCCTTGTCGCCGAGCTTGCGCAGCGCGTCCAGCAGGATCTGGTTGTCGCGCGGATGCAGGCCGATCGTCGGTTCGTCGAGCACGTAGCAGACGCCCTGCAGGTTGCTGCCGAGCTGCGCGGCGAGCCGGATGCGCTGCGCTTCGCCGCCCGACAGGCTCGGCGCCGCGCGATCGAGGCTCAGGTAACCGAGCCCCACTTCCTCGAGAAACGCGAGGCGGCTGCCGATCTCGCTGACGATGTCGCGCGCGATCTGCGCATCGCGCCCGGTGAGCTGCAGCCCGTCGATCCAGCGGCGCGTGTCCGACACCGTCCACTGCGCGACCTCGACAATCGGATGCGCGTCGAACGTGACCGCGCGCGCGGACGGGTTCAGCCGCGTGCCGTTGCAATCCGGGCACGGCTCGTTGCCGACGCCTTCCGGTTCCTGCTCGTCCGACGGCAGCGTCTGCTCGCGGCCGCGATCGTCCCCGGCGAGCACCGTGTCGTCGTAGGCCGCGCGCTGCTCACGCGTGAGCGTGACGCCGGTGCCGACGCAGGTCGTGCACCAGCCGTGCTTGCTGTTGTACGAGAACATCCGCGGGTCCAGCTCCGGGTAGCTCGTGCCGCACACCGGGCACGCGCGCTTGACCGACAGCACCTTGACCGTGCCGACGCGCGCGGTCGAATGATCGTTGCGCATCGCATCGTGCAGCCCGTCGAGCGGCGCGAGCAGATGCATCACACCCTTGCCGACTTCGAGCGTCTCGTCGAGGCGGCGCCGCAACTCGGCCTCGTTGTCCGGCGACACGACGATATCGGCGACCGGCAGCTCGATCGTGTGCTCGCGGAACCGGTCGAGCTTCGGCCACGGATCGACCGGCACGAATTCGCCGTCGACGCGCAGATGCGTGCTGCCGCGCGCCTTCGCCCACTTCGCGAGATCCGTATACACGCCCTTGCGGTTGACGACGAGCGGCGCGAGCAGCCCGACGTGCTCGCCGCGATGATCGCGCAGCAACTGCGCGGCGATCGATTCGACGGATTGCGACGTGACCGGCGTGCCGTCGTGGATGCAGTGCTGCAGGCCGAGCTTCACGTACAGCAGCCGCAGGAAGTGCCACACTTCCGATGTGGTCGCGACCGTACTCTTGCGGCCGCCCCGCGACAGCCGCTGCTCGATCGCGACAGTCGGCGGAATGCCGTACACCGCGTCGACTTCCGGGCGCCCGGCCGGCTGCACGATCGAGCGCGCATACGCATTCAGCGATTCGAGGTAACGACGCTGGCCTTCGTGGAACAGGATGTCGAACGCGAGCGTCGACTTGCCGGATCCCGACACGCCGGTAATCACGTTGAACTTGCCGTGCGGGATGTCGACGTCGAGCGCCTTCAGGTTGTGTTCGCGCGCGTTGACGATCCGCACGACGTCCTCGCCTTCGATCGCGCGCCGTTCGCGCGCCGCGTTCAGCACGGACTGGAGCGGCACGCCTTCGTCGGCGAGCGCCGCTTCGCCATCCATCGCGCGGTCGTACTGCAGCAGCGCCACGCCCGTATGCGATTCGGCGCACGCCTTCACGTCGTCGGGCGTACCCGCGCACAGCACGAGGCCGCCGCCATCGCCGCCTTCCGGGCCGAGATCGATCAGCCAGTCGGCCGCGCGGATCACGTCGAGGTTGTGTTCGATCACGATCAGCGAATGGCCGGCCGCGAGCAGCTTGCCGAACGCCTGCATCAGCTTCGCGATGTCGTCGAAGTGCAGCCCGGTGGTCGGCTCGTCGAACATGAACAACTTCGCGCGCGCGACGCGCGCCTCTTCCGTGACGACCCGCCGCCCGTTGACGGCCGCCGCCGATTCGGCGAGGAAGCCGGCCAGCTTCAGGCGCTGCGCTTCACCGCCCGACAGCGTCGGCACCGGCTGGCCGAGCTTCACGTATTCGAGCCCGACGTCGACGATCGGCTGCAGCACGCGCAGCACCTCGGCGTCGGTCGCGAAAAACGCGGCCGCTTCGCTGACGGTCAGATCGAGCACGTCGGCGATGTTCAGCGCGCGGCCGTCGCGCTCGATGCGCACTTCGAGAATTTCGGCGCGGTAACGGCTGCCGTCGCAATCCGGGCAGCGCAGGTAGACGTCGCTCAGGAACTGCATCTCGATGTGCTCGAAGCCCGAGCCGCCGCAGGTCGGGCAACGGCCATCGCCCGAGTTGAAGCTGAACGTGCCGGCGCCATAGCCGCGCTGCAGCGCGAGCGGCGCCTTCGCGAACAGCTTGCGGATTTCGTCGAACGCGCCGACGTAGCTCGCCGGGTTCGAGCGCGTGGTCTTGCCGATCGGCGACTGGTCGACAAACACGACGTCGCCCACCTGGTCGGCGCCCGCGAGATTGCGGAATGCGCCCGGCGATTCCGTCGCCTTGCCGTGATGCCGCGCCATCGCCGGATAGAGCACGTCCTGCAGCAGCGTGGATTTGCCGGAACCCGACACGCCCGTCACGCACACGAGCCGCTGCAGCGGAATGTCGACCGTCACGTCGCGCAGGTTGTGTTCGCTCGCGCCTTCGAGCACGATGCGCGGCGTGTGCGCGTCGACCGGCCGGCGCGCCCAGTTCGACGCGTGCGCGACATGCTTGCGGCCGCCGAGATACTCGCCCGTCAGCGTGTGCGCGGAACGGATGTCGCCCGGCGTGCCGTCATAGACGATCGTGCCGCCGCGCTCGCCGGGGCCGGGCCCCATGTCGATCAGCCGGTCGGCCGCGAGCATCACCGACGGATCGTGCTCGACGACCACCAGCGTATTGCCCGCGTCGCGCAGCCGCTGCATCGCCTCGACGATCCGCGTGAGATCGCGCGGATGCAGCCCGATGCTCGGCTCGTCGAGCACGAACAGCGTTTTCGTGAGCGACGTGCCGAGCGCCGTCGTCAGGTTGATCCGCTGCACCTCGCCGCCCGACAGCGTGCGGCTCTGCCGGTCGAGCGTCAGGTAGCCGAGCCCCACGTCGCACAGGTATTTCAGGCGCGTGCGCACCTCGGCGAGCAGCAGCTTCAGCGCATCGTCGAGCAGCGCGCTCGGCAGGCTGACGCCGTCGAAGAAGCGGCGGATGCGCTCGATCGGCAACAGCATCAGGTCGTGCACGGTCAGGCCCGGCAGCGCTTCGAGCTGCGCGCGGGTCCAGTCGACGCCGCGCGGCAGGAAACGACCGGCCGGCGCGAGCACCGCGTCGGCGTTCTCCTTCGAGCCGAGCCGCCATTGCAGCGATTCCGTCTTCAGGCGCGCGCCGCCGCACACGTCGCACGGCGTGTAGCTGCGGTATTTCGACAGCAGCACGCGGATATGCATCTTGTACGCTTTCGATTCGAGGTAGCCGAAGAAGCGCTTCACGCCGTACCACTGGCTCTGCCACTTGCCGTCCCAGTCCGGCGAGCCGTTGACGACCCAGTCGCGCTCGGTATCCGACAGATCGGCCCACGGCACGTCGCGGCGGATACCCGCCTTCGCCGCGTAGCGCATCAGATCGTCCTGGCACTCCTTCCACGCGGGCGTCTGCATCGGCTTGATCGCGCCGCCGCGCAGCGTCTTGCGCGCATCGGGGATCACGAGGCCGAGATCGACGCCGATCACGCGGCCGAAGCCGCGGCAGGTTTCGCACGCGCCGTAGGCCGAGTTGAACGAGAACAGCGCCGCCTGCGGCTCCGCGTAACGCAGGTCGCTGTCGGGATCATGAAGCCCGGTGGAAAAGCGCCACACCTGCGGCTCGGCGGCCGCGCCGCCCGCCGCTTCCGGCTCCGGCGCCAGCACGTACACGTTCACACGCCCGCCGCCGCGCTTCAGCGACGCCTCGATCGCCTCGACGACGCGCACCTTGTCGGCCTGCTGCACGCGGAAGCGATCGGCCACCACGTCGAGCACCTTGCGCGGCCCGGTGGGCGACGCGACTTCGCGCTGCGCCTGCACGCGCGTGTAGCCGCTCGCCGACAGCCACTGCGCGACTTCGTCGTCGGACGCGGTTTCCGGCAGCTCGACCGGGAAGGTGACGACCACGCGCGGATCGTCCGCCTGCGTGCGCGCGACGAGATCCGCGTAGATCGTCTCCGGCGTGTCGTGCCGCACCCGCCGCGCGGTCTTGCGGTCGAACAGCTCGGCCGCGCGCGCGTACAGCAGCTTCAGGTGGTCGTTCAGCTCGGTCATCGTGCCGACGGTCGAGCGCGAACTGCGTACCGGGTTGGTCTGGTCGATCGCGATCGCGGGCGGCACGCCGTCGACGCGCTCGACCTGCGGGCGGTCCATCCGGTCGAGGAACTGCCGCGCGTATGCGCTGAAGGTTTCGACATAACGCCGCTGGCCTTCCGCGTACAGCGTGTCGAACACGAGGCTCGACTTGCCGGAGCCCGACGGGCCGGTCACGACCGTCATTTCGCCGGTGCGCAGGTCGAGATCGAGGTTCTTGAGGTTGTGCTGACGTGCTCCGCGAATGCGGATCAGATTGCTGGATGACAATTTGCCTGCCCGTCTGAATGAGTTAGCCGGAATTCACGGTGCCGGAACGCTGCGGCGGATGCCCGCAGGCGCGGCGCACGGGCCGCAAGGGGTGCACCTGTGCGGCTCGATTTCGACGGCTACTATACTGTATATTCATACAGTTTTCCATGACGACCCTGCGGGCTTCATGGGCAGGCGACCGGGGACAGGCCGGGGACGGATCGGCGTTATCCGCGTTGGCGGAGCGGCTCCAGCAAGCCTCTCAGGCCGTTGTGATCGATTTCGTGCATCAGTGCGAGCTGCCGGCCGAGTTCGCCGCGCGGGAACCCTTCGCGGGCCAGCCAGTTGAGGTAGTTCCCGGGCAGGTCGGCAATGAGTCGGCCCTTGTATTTTCCGAAGGGCATCGTGACGGTGACGAGGTATTCGAGGTCTGGGGATTGCATGCGGGTATTGTGCACGGCTTTCTCCCCGCCACCGATCCGTGTCGGCTGATGATCGCGAAATCGGCCCGACGCGCGATGCGGAATCCAGAAAGCACGCCGGGTTGACGGCCGGCGGGCCGCCAGCCGGCTACCCGTCGAATCGGGCCCTGGCGAATACCCTGCGAGCCAGCCCGAACGACGCGCGGACAAGCGACGCGGACCTGCCTCCGGCAGGTCTCTCACGGAACGGACAAAGCGGATTGCGCCCCTTTCCCGCCTGCTAGACTGAAATTTCCCCCTGCACACCCTGGAGGGAATCATGATGTCCATCTACGTCGTGAAGACCGGCGAGCAGTTCCTCTGCACCGCCGAGGATGGCGATATCGGCATGGCACCGGCGGTTGAAGATGCCACGTCGTTTCGTTCGTATGAGGAAGCGGAAAAGGCCGCGCACGTGCATGCCGACCCCGGATACGAAATCGTGGCCGTTTGCGTGCTCAGACACTGACACGGCGCGCGCTGCCGGGCGCCTTGCTTGTCCGCACGCATTTCAGTCGGCCCTTCCCGGCCATTGCTGTCTTGCACACCCGGTCGCGACCTCACGCATTCCGTCTCCGTTGAACGGCTGCGTGCGGCCGCGGTGACACCCGCCCGGTAACGCAATGCAGTGGCGGGCGCCGATGGCCCCGCGACATCGGCGCCCGCAAGCCGGCCCGAAGGCCGGCCAGGCAGCGTCAGCCCTCCTTGCCCGCCGCCGCGTTCCCGCCGAAGGCCTCACATTCCGGCTTGTCCCACCGCGTCTTCACGACGCGGTTATCCGAATCGAACCGAACCTGGTACTGGCAGGTCGCGACCTTTCCGGCATCGCGGAACTGGAACAGGTAGTCCCACGTCCGCACGTGGAAGATCCACTCGTGGAAATGCGGCGGGCCGAGCAGCTCGTACAGCTGGTTCTTCGTCACACCCGGCCGGACCTGCGCCAGGTTCGCGAGATTCGGATACGTGCCTTCGCGCAGCGTGGCCGTATCGGGCGACGGGAACGGCGGATCGCCCTGCTGCGTGGCGCATCCGGTCAGGCCGGCGGCGGCGAGCAGTGCCGCGGCCGCGAACTTTGCAAGATTGGCGTTCATGTTTGGCATCGTTTGATTGAAAGGGAAACGGCGCGGGCCGCGGCTCACCACTGATACCCGGCGCCGACCACCGCGCCATACGTGCCGCGCGTATTGGTCGAGACGGCCGCCTTGTAGATCCAGTGGTTGTTCTCCGAGATCGTCGAAATGCCCAGCGCCTGCCCCGACTGGCCGCGATACACGCTGCCGGCCAGCGCAACCATGCTCTTGCCGGGGCCGGACGGTTGCGGCAGGCCGGCCACGGCCATCGCCGTCGCCGTGCCGCCGTCCGCATCGCGGCGGTAGCTGTCGAGGCTGTTGCGCAGGCTGGCCACCTGGCCGTCCGTGTAGCTGTTCGCCTGCGACAGCGTATTGCCCACGCTCGCGTTCAGCTGGTTCACGTTGACCGCATCGGTGCCCTGCGTGCCGGCCGCGACGTTGACCACCTGGCGCGCCGAATCCGCCGAGCCGACCGCGACGACGTTCGACCGCCCGCCGTCGTTGCTGCCCGTGCCGATCGCGGCCGAATTGCTGCCCGACGCGGTCGACCCGACGCCGATCGCGGTCGATCCGTTGCCGGACGCGAGCGAACCGTTGCCGACCGCCGTGCTGTTCGAACCCGATGCGACCGCGCCCGAGCCGCCCGCCGACGAGTTCGTCCCCGTCGGCCCCGGCGGCACATTCGAGCCGGCCGGATTCGACGTGTACGAGCCGCCCAGGTTGGACGTGCGCTGGTTGATCAGCGTCGTCAACTGGTTGGCGACCGAATCGAGCTGCGACACGTTCACCGCGTCGGTGCCGCTCTTGCCGGCCGCGAGGCCGGTGATCTGCCGGTTGCCGACGTTCACTTCACCCGCCGACGACTGCGGGCTGCTCAGGCCGTACGCGATGTAGTTCGTCTGCGCGCCGACGGTGGTGAGCGAACCCGCGCCGAGCGCGACGCTGTTCGCGTAGGTCGCCGATGCGCCGGCGCCGAGCGCGAGCGCGTCGGTCGCGTTGCTGCGCGCACCCGAGCCGATCGCGACGCTGCCCACGCTCGCCGCGACCGCGTGGGCGCCTTGCGCGACCGACTGCGCGCCGGTTGCCGTCGCGCCGCTGCCGAGCGCGAGCGCATCGGCCTGCGCGGCGCTCGCCGCCTGCCCGATCGCCACGCCGCCGGGCGCGGTGGCGTCGACGATCGCGCCGTTGCCGATGCCCACGCCGTTATCGCCGTTGACGACCGTGGTCGGGCCGACCGCGACGGAATCCGCGCCGACCGCGAGCGAGTCCACCGCCGTCGAGTTCGCGTGGAAGTACTTCGTGCTCGTCACCGCGAACGACTGCAGTGCGCCCGCCAGCTGCCGCACCGTCACCGCGTCCTGCTGGCCGGTGCCGTCCGCGACGTTGGTGATCTGGCGATACGTCTTGCTGGTCGCGTCGCCGACCGATACCGCGCCCAGCAACGTCTGGTCGGTCGTGTTGAACGGAATCGACGCGCTGCCGTTGCGGATCGTGCCGGAAGCCGGCACCGTCGCGCGGTCGGACACCGAACCCGAGCCGAGCGCGATGCTGCCGTCCACCTTCGCGATCGCGTTCGGGCCGATCGCGACGCTGTCGACGCCGAGCGCCTGGCTGTCCGGCGCGGTCGAGTTCGCGTGGAAATACTTGGTGCCGTGCGCGTTGATGTTGTCGATCGCCGATCCGACGTTGTTGTTGACCGTCGTCGAGCCGTTGCTGTTGTACGTCACGTAGGACGGCGCCGAGATCGTCCCGGTCGTCGGGTTGTAGGTCGCGCCGCCGCCCAGTGCGCCGGCCGTGCTGTTGCCGAGATTGGTGTTGTTCGACGCGATCGAGCTGAGGCCGGTCGACAGCGAACCGATGCCCGTCGACGTCGCGGTCGACAGCGAGGTCAGGTTGCTGTTCGTGCTCGACAGTCCGGTGGACAGCGAGCCGATGGTCGTCGACGTGGACGTCGACAGCGACGTGATCGAGCTCGTCGTCGAACTCAGGCCGGTCGACAGGGAACCGATGCTCGTCGACGTCGCGGTCGACAGCGAGGTCACGTTGCTGTTGGTCGTGCTCAGGCCGGTGGACAACGAGCCAATACTGGTCGACGTGGACGTGGACAGCGACGTCACGGAACTGTTGGTCGAACTCAAGCCGGTGGACAGCGAGCCGACGATCGTCGACGTCGATGTCGACAGCGACGTCAGGTTGCTGTTGGTCGAGCTCAGGCCGGTGGACAGCGAGCCGACGATCGTCGACGTCGACGTGGACAGCGAAGTCAGGTTGCTGTTCGTCGAGCTCAGGCCGGTCGACAACGAGCCGACGACCGTCGAGGTCGACGTGGACAGGGAAGTCAGGTTGCTGTTCGTCGAACTCAGGCCCGTCGACAGCGAGCTGATGCCGGTCGATGTCGACGTGGACAACGACGTGACCGAGCTATTCGTCGACGACAGACCCGTCGACGTGGAGGTCGACAATGAGGTTACCGAACTGTGCGTCGAACTCAGGCCCGTCGACAACGAACTGATGCCGGTCGACGTCGACGTGGACAACGACGTGACCGCGCTATTCGTCGACGACAGACCCGTCGACGTGGAAGTCGACAATGAGGTCACCGAACTGTTCGTCGAACTCAGGCCCGTCGACAACGAGCTGATGCCGGTCGATGTCGACGTGGACAACGACGTGACCGAACTATTTGTCGACGACAGACCCGTCGACGTGGAGGTCGACAACGACGTCACCGAACTGTTCGTCGAACTCAGGCCCGTCGACAACGAGCTGATGCCGGTCGACGCCGACGTGGACAACGACGTGACCGAGCTATTCGCCGACGACAACCCCGTCGACGTGGAGGTCGACAACGACGTCACCGAACTGTTCGTCGAACTCAGGCCCGTCGACAACGAGCTGATGCCGGTCGACGCCGACGTGGACAACGACGTGATCGCGCTATTCGCCGACGACAACCCCGTCGACGTGGAAGTCGACAACGACGTCACCGAACTGTTCGTCGAACTCAAACCGGTCGACAACGACGACACGCCCGTCGACAGCGAACTGACGCTCGATGCCGTCGACGTCGACAACGAATTGACCGCCAGGTTTGTCGCATTGAGCTGCGACCCGTTGATTGCATCCGTGCTCGCCGAACTGATGCGCCCGGCCGCGACGTTGGTGATCTGGCGCTCGCTGCCCGGCGCGCCGACGCTGACGACGCTGGTCGGGTTCGTGCCCTGGAAGTTGTACGTGACGCCGCCGATGACCGCGCTTGCCGTCGGATTCGGCGCGGCCGTCGTCGAACCCGAGCCGAGCGCAACGTCGTTCGCATTGTTCGCCACGGCCGACGCGCCGAACGCCACCGCGCCCGCCGCCGCGGCCGTCGACGTGTTGCCGAGTGCGATCGAGCCGGTGCCCTGTGCGTTGTTCGAATTGCCGATCGCCACCGCGCCATTGCCGTTGGCGGTGTTGTTCGAACCGGCCGTGACCGCGCCGGTGCCGATCGCGGTGCTCGGGTCGCCGATCGCCACCGCGCCGTTGCCGCTGACCGTCTGGCCTTCGCCGAGCGCGACCGCGCCGACCCCCGACAGCACCTTCGAATTGTTGCCGCCGGCAATCGACCCCGCACCCGCGGCGGCCGCGACCAAATTGGTGTCGCCGATGGCGACGGTGGACCCCGCCGCCGCGACGCTGTTGATGCCGACCGCGGTCGAATTGTTGGCCGACGCCGTCGCACCGGACCCCAATGCGCTCGCCGATATACCGCTCGCGCGCGAGAGATTGCCCAGCGCGACCGCGAACTGCTGCGTCGCGATCGACTGCACGCCCATCGCGATCGAACTGACGCCCGACGTACTGGCGTTCAGGCCGAACGCCATCGACTGGTCGGCGCCGGCCGTCGTGCTCGAGCCCAGCGCGATCGAGCTGATACCGAGCGACTGCGTGCCCGATCCCGGCACGCCGGCCGTGCCGCCCCAGCCGATCGCGATCGACGTACCGCCTTTCGCACCGCTGTTGACGCCCATCGCGACGCCGGAATTGCCGGTCACCAGCGCGCCGCTGCCCACGGCGACACCGGCTGCACCCGAACTGGTCGACTGGTTGCCGATCGCGACCGTGCCCGTATCGGTGGCATGCGACGCATAGCCGAGCGCGATGCTCTGAACCCCGACCGCGCTCGCCCCGAGGCCGAGCGCAGCCGCATACTGGCCGGACGCCAGCGCATTGTTGCCGAGCCCGACCGCCGAAATGCCGGTCGCGGCCGCGCCGCTGCCCATCGCCACCGCGCCGCTCTGGGTTGCGCTCGACAGATTGCCGACGGCAACCGAGTAATCGCCGCTGCCGATCGCCTGCACGCCGAGCGCCGAGCTGTTGACGCCGGTTGCCTGCGAGTTGATGCCGACGGACGTCGAAGCGTCGCCCATCGCCCGCGCGCCGGGGCCCAGCGCGGTGGCCGAAACGCCCTGCGCCGTCGCCAGGTTGCCCAGTGCGGTGGAGTTCTGCTGCGCGGCGCTCGAACCGACGCCGATCGAAATCGAAGTCACGCCGCCGTTCGCGGCGCCGCCATCCGCCGCGTACTGCGCATGCGCGGCGGCATGGAACAAGCCGAGATACGCCGACGCCATCAGCACGGCCAGCCGCCGTAGCGACGGTGGCGAAGGCATCCCCCGGGTGCCGCCGCACACCCGTGTGCGGCCCGCTCCGGCGTGCTGCTCGACGACGCGACACGCTTTCCGCGCGCGCGATCGAGTTCCGAAGCCGCAACCCAGGCTCCCAATGCTTCGTTCCAGATCGACTTGAACGACTTGTTCATCTTGTCTTCCCTCGGTTCTCATGTGCCGGACGACGCAACGGCGAACGCAGCGGCAAGCGAAGACGCCCCCTTCGCCCGCGTCGCGACGCCCGGCTATTCACTTTGGATGGCTAACTAAACGATCGAACAACGCTGCACGACACTCGCGATCGCCATCGCGATCACGCGACCGCACGCCGCATGCGTCTTTCGACGCGATGCGCGGCGACGATCGCCGGTTATCGAATCAGGGAGCCGACATCGCCGTCCCGGCGGCGGCACGATGCGCAACGCACTGCCAATCCGCGCGCGTGCGCCGTCGCGCCGAACCGGCGGCGACCTCGAATTTCATCGGAAAGCGTCGTTCAGACGCTGGGTGGACGGACGCCGGCCCGCAACCCGGGCGGCCCGTCCTGTTTCATTCAGGGGGAGGATGACGTCGTGCGATTCCCGGGGCTGAAGCGTGCGCCGCCGGATCGCTGACGCTGACAGCCGACACCGGTTCGCTCGAACCGGTGCGTTGACCTGCCATGCCTGTTGTACTCATGTTTTTCGTGCCCGCCTGATTCGATAGCGCACCACACGCGACCGCCCCGGATGGATCGAACCGCCAGGCTGCCAACGCGACGCCACTCGCCCTTTCCGTTCGGCCGTCAAACGCGCTTTCCGGATTTCCGGAAAAGCCCGTGACTCGCCGAACGACCCCTGCACCGAATTAATCGATCGAATTTCCTTGACGATTTTTTTGCGCGGCGCATCACACCCGAACAGACCTCACAATTCACCGGCTTCTCTTATATACCAACGTATTCGGAAAATTATGAAATTTGCATTACCTCGTGCCAATCATTAACCTGCTACCGTACGCCCGGATTTTGAGAATGCCATCATTCAATGTGACATTGAATCGCATGTTTCCGGATACGACAGCGGCAGCCATTCTTCTGCGGCCGGCTCACTTCGAAAGAACCGATTCCAACCGCGCCGGGGCTAGTGTGGGGGCATTCGTCCAAACAAACCTTTTCCCGGGCGGACAAACCCTTTTCCGGAGCGGACGCCATTTACATTCATACATCCGGGCCCAAAAAGCCGATTCAGGCGTGAAAGAATTTTTTACCGGACATCCATAAAATCTTAATCAGGTGGATTTCGAATCGGCATGCTCGACCTGGATCGGACACCACCATCTTCCCGATACCGGACTCGTTAATTCATTGTTCGGGCCAATTCCCACCTATATCAATTGAGCCGGAAATAAAGACCGATATTAAAATCCAATTCGGCATGTTTTTCCACCTTCTTTCCGTCCGGCCGCGCGCCGCTGCCGAAGACGCGCACACCCCGACGAAGATGCCCACACCGTCCGCACGGAATCCTCACAGCCGCCGCTGTTGTCGACATATAATTTTTCGCAACAATCGTGCCCGACACGATGCTTTCAATCCGACAGCCCATCCTTCCAGCGCGTTTTCAACCATGTCATCCCGCTTGTCCAGTGCGGCGCCGCCTCGCACCACGCCGGATCTCGTCGACGCACATATTCTCGTCGTCGACGATCGCCCGAACGACCTGCGGCTCCTGACCGAAATCCTGCGTGCGGCGCGATGCAGGATCAGCATCGCGTTCGACGGGCTGCAGGCGTATCACCGCGCGCAGGCGATCTCTCCCGACCTGATCCTGATGGACGTGCGCATGCCGCGCATGGACGGTTTCGCCGCGTGCCGGCTGCTGGCGTCGACGCCTTCGACCCAGTCGATCCCGGTCATCATCCTGACGGCGGCGGGCGATCTCGAGGATCGCATCGCCGGGCTCGAGACCGGTGCGATCGACTACATCGTCAAGCCGTTCGAACCGGCGGAAGTGCTGGCCCGGATCCGCAATCACCTGAAACGGGCGCGGCGCAACCAGCCGTTCGCGCACCTGCCCGAACTGCCCGACAACCCGGACGCCGCCCTCGTGCGCGCGGCCAGCGAGGTGTTGCTGCGCAACCTGCGCCACCCGCCGGCGCTCGAGGATCTCGCCAAGCAAGTCGGCACGCACGAAAAGCGCCTGTCCCGCGTGTTCCGCGATCATCTCGGCCAGACCGTGTTCGAGTACCTGCGCGACACGCGCCTGCGCGCCGCGATGCACTTTCTCGCCCAGACGTCGATGGGGATCGGCGACGTCGCCGAGGAAATCGGCTTCTCCACGCCCGGCAATTTCGCGACGGCGTTCCGCGAACGCTTCGGCATCACGCCGTCCGACTGGCGGCGGCAGCGCCATGCGGCTCACGCGCCGCCCGCGCCCGGGGAGCACCATCACGATGCGTAGGCGATACGCGGCCTGGGCAGCCGGATGTCGCGCGTTGCTGCTGCTCGTGATCGCGATGGCCGTCACCTGCGCGACGGCCCGGGCCGCGTCGACGCCCGCCCCCGCGCAACTCGACGCGGTATCCCTTCTCGAAGACGCGAGCACGGCGATGACCGTCGATCAGGTCGCCGCCCGGCTTGCCGCCCCGTCTCACCGCACATCCGCCGCAACGCCGCCCTCGTTCAACATCGCGTTTTCCCGTTCGGCGTGGTGGGTCGGCGCGACGCTGACCAATCGCGACAGCACGACTCGCCCGCTGGTGCTGCTGCTTCGCGATGCCCGCGTCGATCACGCCGACTTCTATCTCGACCGCGACGGCAAATGGATGGCGGCCAGCCGCTTCCCCGCCGCCGACGCGGACGGCGAGGCGGACCGGCAACGATCCCGCTACCCGGTACTCGACGTGTCGTTGCGCGCCGGCGAACAGGTGACGGTCCTGATCCGTGTCACGTCTCGCAAGGAAATGCGGCTCGCACCGGCGGCCTACACCCGTGCGGCATGGGCGGCGCAGGAATCGCACGCCGCGATGTGGGACTTCGGGTTCTTCGGCGGGCTGCTCGCACTCGTGTGGTGCGCGCTTCTGATCGGGTTCTTTTCGCGCGACGGCGTGTTTTACGTGCTGGCCGCGCTGGCGCTGAACACCACGCTCTTCGAAGCGGCGTACCGCGGTTATGTGGCGCTGGTTCTGTCGCCCGCCGCACGCGAGTGGTCGTCACGCGGCGAGATCGTCTTCGTCTATCTGGCGGTGGCGTGCTTCATCGTCTTCATTCTGATGGTCGCCCGGCGCGAGCAGGCCAGGATACCGATGCGTGCCGTCTACATGGTGTTCCTCGCGCTCGAATGCGTCGGCATGGCCGGCGCCGCCTTCGGCGACTTGCTGACCTTCACGTGGTTCTGCCTGCGGCTGAATACCGTGCTGGGGATCGTGAACATCGGCGTCGCGCTGACGCTTGCCATCCGCCGCACGCCGACCGGCCGCGTGATGCTGATCGCGATCGGGTTCGCCACCTTCAACATGCTGATCCGGATACTCGACGGCATGGACGCATTGCCGCCGTTCCTGTCCTGGCTCAAATCCGATATCTTTCCGAACCCGGTCATCGCGATCATCGGGCTCGCCACGCACCTGCTGGTGCTGGCTGCGTGGATCCACCACGTGGGCCGTCAACGCACCGAGGCGAGGAAGCGGCTCGAACACTGGCAGCTCACCGAGCAGGACCGCCTGCGCGACGAAGTCGCGCGACGCACGGTCGCGCTCAACGACGCGCTGCAGCAGGTCAGGACGCACATGCAGCAGAAGATCGAGACGCTCGGCTACGTCAGCCACGACCTGCGCGCGCCGCTGTCGACGATCAACGGTTACGCGAAGCTGCTGCTGCAAAGCGCGACGCGCGGCCAGGCGCGGCTGATCCGGTCGATCGACCGGAGCATCCGCTACCAGCTCGCGCTGATCGACGAATTGCTCGCGTACACGAAAGCCGAACTGCAACCGCTCGGCGTTGCGCCGGATACGACCGACCTGCCCGCGCTGCTCGACGACATCGGCCACTATGCGCTCGCGCTGTGCGCGCAGCAGGACAACCGGTTCGTCTACCGGCCGGCCACGCTGCTGCCGCGCACGGTGTCGATCGACGGCATGCGGCTGCAGCAGGTGCTGCTCAACCTGCTGTCCAATGCTTCGAAATTCACGCGCGACGGCACGGTCACGCTGTTGGTGCATGCCGCGCGCGAAGGCGATGCGTGGCGCCTGCTGTTCGAGGTCGCCGATACGGGCATCGGGATCGACATCGCCGGGACCGGCGACATCTTCCGCGCCTACCAGCAAGTGCAGGCCGTGAACGGCGGAACCGGGCTCGGCCTGTTCATCGCGCAGCGCATCGTCAGCGCGATGGGCGGCGAGCTGGCCGTTTCCAGCCGGCCGGGCGCCGGTACGTCGTTCTCGTTCCCGGTCGTCGCACCGGCCATCGGGCACGCGCTCGTGCCCGTATCGGAGCTCGTCCGGCGGTTTCAGCCGGCGGACGATGCCGAACCGGAGATCGCCGCACCGTCGCTGCACGGCCCGTCCGACGATGCACTCGACGAACTGATCGTGCTGGCCGGAGATGGCAGGCTCACCGATATCGAGGAATGGCTCGGCCAGTTTGCGAACGAGCCGGATCATTCGTCGTTCGTGCAAGACGTGCGGGATCGGCTCGATACGCTGGACCTGCATGCGATCGAGAAACTGGCCGAGTCGCTGAAACGCGCGCGCGCCGCGGATGCGTCATTCGACGCCGATACGAACATGGTCGGGCCCGCGTAATGGCGGACGGCGGCTGCGGAAGCGCGCGGCTGCGAGACGTACCGGCATCCACGACGAGCGCGAGCCGGCGCTTGCGTTCGTCGATGCCGCACATCATGCAAAGACGCCGACCGATTGGCGTACGGCAGGGCTCCGCGCGGCAGATATCGGCTTGCGCGCCGACGAATCAGCGCATCGTTCCCTTGGTGTGCAGTTCGCAGCCGATGCGCATGATTTCACGCTCGCCCTCGATCAGCGCGGCAGCGCTCGTGTGTACCGAATAGCGGCCCAGATGCAGATCGTGCGGATGCGGGATGGCCGTGCCGACCACGAAACGCGCATCGGTCACCGCTTCGAATTCGATCGCTGCGTCGGACGCGTCGAAGACCACCAGTTCGCCTTGACCGACCGGGTCGGGCGTACGCAGGCTGCCGTCCATCACGGCCGTCCAGCCGACCCGCTCGCCCGGCTGCGGCCGGCAGGTCCAGCGCTCGCCGGCCTTGAGATTCACCACGACGTAGTTGACGCCCAGCGGCGCATCGATCGGGCTGACCGCCTCACCGCTGCGGCCGAGCAGCACGCGCGCCGGACCGTCCGTCGGGATGTCGTCGATCGACAGGTGACGGCTGAATGCCGGCGCCAGCTCGCGCCCCGGCGGCAACGCGACCCACAACTGGAACGCCTTGACCGGCGGCACGACCGTGCCCGTGTGCCAGACCCCGCGCCCCGCGCTCATCCACTCGATGTCGCCAGCCGTGACCGTGCCCTTGTGGCCGGTCGATTCGGCATAAGTGCCTTGTCCGTCGATCATCAGCGTCAGCGTCGCAATGCCCGAGTGCGGATGCCAGCCGAAGCTCGACTGCGCGATCGGCGCTCGCGTATCAACCAGATCGAGAAAGACGAACGGCTTGATCATTTCACCGACGTCGGACGGGCTGACCATGCGCACGACCGGCCCATGTGTATGGCCGCGCGTGCGGAAAACGACGTGACGGCCAGCGACAGCGGTCGGCGAGACAGGATTCGTGGCATGCATCGGAAATACTCCAGCGTATCGACGGGCGACAGGCGGCAGCGCCCGGCCGGGCGTCCGCCACGGTTTGTGCGAAATCAGGAAAGCAGCCGGCCGAACACGTCAGGCCACGAGCGCAGCAGCGGCCTGCTTCGCCGATGCGAGTGCGCCGTTGCGCAGGTCATCCCCCATCGCCACGCCTTCGGCGCGAATGAAGGTGATTTCCTTGATGCCCAGTAGTCCGAATGCTGCCTTCAGATAGGTTTCCTGATGGTCTACGGCAGCCATCGGCGAGCCTTCGCTGTACACGCCGCCGCGCGACGACACGACGACCAGCTTCTTGCCGCCGCACAGTCCGACCGGCCCGTTCTCGCCATAGCCGAACGTCTTGCCGACGACGGAGACGCGGTCGATCCACGCCTTCAGTTGCGACGGGATACTGAAGTTGTACATCGGCGCACCGATGACCACGATGTCGGCCGCGATAAATTCGTCGAGCGCGCGCTGACCGATCTCGACGTCCGCCTTCAGCGCGTCGTCGACCGGCGCGCCTTGCGCGGCGGCAAGATGTTCCGCCGTCAGATGGCCGATCGGCGTCGCGGCGAGGTCGAGACGTGTCACGGTGAGGCCCGGATCGCGGGCGCGGAAGGTTGCAACGGCCTGGGCCGACAGCTCGCGGCTGACGGAGGCTTGCCCGAGGATGCTGGAATCGATGTGCAGCAGTTTCATGATGTTGTTCCCGGAATGGATTTATTGCTTGAGCGCTTCGGCCGTAATGAGCAGGCGCGTCTTCATGCTGAAGCCGTACGCTTTGCCGAGATCGACGCCGAAATCGCTGCGGTCGAACTCGCCCGCTGCATCGACGCCGCACACTTCGCGCTTGAACATCGGATGCGGCATGCACTTGAACGAATCGATCTTCAGCGTCAGCGGCCGCGTCACGCCATGCATCGTGAGATTGCCGACGACCGTCGCCGGCCTGTCGCCGTCGAACGTAATCGTGCCCTTGTAGATCGCCTGCGGGAATTTCGCCGCGTCGAAGAAATCGGCCTTCTGCAGATGCTCGTCGAGCTTCGCGCTGCCGGTGTGGATCGACGTAATGTCGGTCGTCACGTCGACCGTACCCGTCTTCGCCGCGCGGTCCAGCGTCACGGTGCCGCCCGACTTGTCGAACTTGCCGCGCCAGACCGACAGCCCGGCGAGGTGGTCGGCCTCGAAGCTCGGGTACGTATGGTCCGGATCGAGCTGGTACGTCGACGCGGCCGCGAATGCGGAAAACGACAGCGACGCGACGAGTGCGCCCGCCGCGATCGTCAGATACTTGTTCAATTCAATCTCCTCGAGACATCAGGTGCGTTTGTGACGTGACGCCAGTATGGAGACCGGGGCTGCTTTACACTAGACGGATAAATAGGATTTGATTCGTCCATTTTTGGAGTAATCCGATGCTCGATCTGAATGATCTCGCGCTGTTCGTCCAGGTCGTGCGCGCCGGCAGCTTCTCGGAGGCCGCGCGGCGCCTGCGCATGCCGGCCAATACGCTGAGCCGCCGCATCGACCAGCTCGAAGGGCAACTCGGCACGCGGCTGCTGCACCGCTCGACCCGCAAGCTCGCGCCGAGCACCGAAGGCCAGGCGCTGTTCGAGCGTTATGCGCCGGCGCTCGACCGGATCTTCGAGATCGAGCGCCAGCATGCGGACGGGCAGGCGCCGTCCGGCACGGTGCGCGTGACGGCGATGGCCGGCCTGTTCGAGGTTTTCCGGCTGGAATGGCTGGCCGAGTTCTATGCGCGCTATCCGCAGATCAGCATCGACTTCCTGCTCGACGACACGCCGTCCGACCTGATCGGCGAGCGCATCGACCTGGCGTTGCGAATGGGGATCGAGACCGGCGGCAGTTTCCGCGTGCGCAGGATCGCAGCGGGCACGACGATCCTCGCGGCCAGCCCGGCTTATCTGGAACGACGCGGCGCGCCGCGCACGCCGCGCGAACTCGCCGGGCACGATTGCCTGACGGTGTCCAGCCGCCAGGGGCGCAGCATGTGGCGGCTGCAAGGGCCGCGCGGCAGCCAGGAAATCTCGATCGACAGCCGCTTCTCGGTCAACGACATGCGCGTGGTGGCGCAAGCCTGCATCGCGGGGCTCGGGATCGCGCTGCTGCCGCAGTTGCTCGCCGAACCGGCGATCGAGCAGGGAAAACTGGTGCGCGTGCTGCCTGCTTATCGACGTTCGGGCACCGGCCTCGGGCTGCAGCTCGTCTATACGAGCCGCCCGCCGCTGCCGCCGGCCGTCACGGTCTTTGCCGAGTTTCTTCTGGAGAAACTCGGCGAAGCGGTGTGCGGGCAACCGAACGGCGAAGCCGACCGATAACGTTTCCTTGTCGCGGTAAACGGAATTTCTTGTTGGACGCGGAATTTCGGCGATCCAACACTGCGGTGCGTCGCGTCGGGGGTCGACCGACGCCATACGAGGGCCTGGTGCCCCATCGCAGGAGACAGCCATGCCGGCAGCAGGAAAGTCCATCAATGTCCGCGAATTCATCGACGAGCGCGCGGTCAGCCCGTTCCAGTGGCTGGTCGGGTTTCTGACGTTCGTCGTCATCTCGCTGGACGGCTGGGATACCGTCATCATCGGCTTCGTCGTGCCCGAGCTCATCAAGGAATGGGGCGTCACCAAGAGCGCGCTGGCGCCGGTGCTCAGCGCCGCGCTGTTCGGCCTCGCGGCCGGTGCGCTGCTCGGCGGGCCGATCGCCGACCGGTTCGGACGCAAGCGCGTGCTGGTCGCCAGCGTGGCGATCATCGGCCTCGGGACGCTGGCCACCGCACAGGCGAATTCCCTCGGGACGATGCTGCCCATCCGCTTCGTCACCGGGCTCGGCCTCGGTGCGGTGATGCCGAACGTCGTGACGCTGTGGTCCGAGTACGTGCCGGAACGCCGGCGCTCGTTCCTCGTGACCGTCGTGTACAGCGGATTCACGGTCGGCGCCGCGCTGTGCGGCTTCATCGCGGCGTGGATCATTCCGGGCTACGGATGGCGCACGATGCTGATGGTCGGCGGCACGCTGGCCGTTGTCTGCGTGCCGCTTCTCATGCTGTGGCTGCCCGAATCGGTCGCATTCCTGACCGTTCAGAACAAGCGTCCCGACCTGATCGTGAAGATTCTTTCCGCGATCGGCCGCACGCGTGTCGCCGCCGATACGCACTTCTTCCTGCCGGCCCAGCCGAAGGTGAAAGGTGGCGCGATCGGCACGATCCTGTCGAAGCGCTACGTGGCCGGCACGGTCCTCATCTGGCTGTGCTATTTCGTCGGGCTGTTCGTCCTGTACCTGCTGTACAACTGGCTGCCGACGATGGCGAAAGACGCCGGCTATACGAGCGCCCAGGGCGCGATCATGGTCGGCTTCCTGAACTGGGGCGGCACGCTGGGTTCGGTCGCGATCGGCTGGCTGATGGATCGCTTCGACCGCTACCGGGTGATCGCCGTGAGCTTTTGCCTGGCCGCCCTCTCGCTGTGGGCCGTGCACGGGGTGCAATCGACGTTCGCGGCGTTGCAGGTGCTCGCATTCGCGTGGGGCTGGTTCGTTCCCGGCACGAACACGGGGATGAATGCGCTGACCGCACGCTTTTACCCGACCGTTGCGCGCTCAACCGGTTTGAGCTGGATGCACGCGTTCGGGCGGCTTGGCGCGATCGGCAGCGCGTTTGCGGGCGCGGCGCTCCTGAGCGCGGGATTGGGGCTCGGCCAGATTCTCCCGATCATGGCCGTTGCGCCGCTGACCGGCGCGGTGGCCGTGCTCGTGATCGCCGGGCTGGTGAAGCGCTGGGCGCTTGCCGACGAATCGGCGGCTTCGGTCGTGCCGGCGGCGACCGAGGTTTCGCCGAATACCTGACGAGGTATTGAAGCCGGCGCGCCGGTGGACCAGGCACGCCCGGAGCGACAGCGCGTTCGGCACATCGCCCGATGCTTCCCGGCCTGATTGCGATCTCGTCATGTTCGACGATCGGGATTTTTACCGGCTGCCGGCAACGCATTGTGCTGCCGAGCGACAACGCGACGCAATGACGTCCCCGACGATGCTCAGGACCGGCATGCCGTCGCTTTCCTGCCGGTCACGCCTTCGTGATGGGTTACGACGCCGGCCGGATGCGGCCGCGCGTCGTCGGTCACCCGCGTCGGGTTCAGCTCGCGCAGCACGCTCGCGCGCCCGCCGTCGTCGTCGGGCAGTTGCGGCATTCCGCGCGCAAAGGCTGGCGCGACCGCCGCCGCGAGCAGCGCGGCGATCGCCAGTCGGGAAAGGACTTTCATCGTCCGGCTCCCGCCTTACTGCGTGCTGACGGACGGCACGGACGCCGACGCGGTCGCCGTGCCCGGCTCGCCGTGCGCGATCGCATACAGCTCGGCATTGCGCGCGATCGTCTGCTTGCTCGGCGGATAGTCCCAGTTCGACGTGGGCACGGTGCCGTCGCGCTGCGCCTGGACCAGCTCGGCGATCACGTCGGCGCGCGTCAGGCCCTGCGACGCGGTTTGCGCGAAAGCGGCGACCGGCGTGCCGATTGCGAGTGCGAGCAGCGCGGCGGCTGCGATCAGTTTGCGATTCATGATGAAACTCCCCAGAACGGTTCGATGTGGACGCATCGTCGATGCGCCGCCGGCGGAACCGCGAATGCGATGGCCCGCCTGACACATTCATTCTGGTGACCGTAGCAGGCGCGACGCTGACTGCCGGATGACAATTCCGAAATCTGCGGCGCGGCACGCAGATAACAGTTTCGTAATCTTCGAGTCAGGACCGGGTCAACGCGGCGACGGCAGACTGCACGCTCGTCGCATCGAATGCGGCGCCCTTGCCCTGCTTCGAGGAACAACATCATGTGGATCGTCAGGCTGGCGTTGCGCCGGCCCTATACGTTCGTCGTGCTCGCGCTGCTGATCTTCATCGCGGGACCGCTCGCGCTCCTGCGCACGCCGACCGACATCTTCCCGAACATCGACATTCCGGTCGTCAGCATCGTCTGGTCGTACAACGGCTTCTCCGCCGAGGACATGGCCAAGCGGATCACGTCGAACTACGAGCGCGCGCTCACGTCCGACGTCGACGACATCGAGCACATCGAATCGCAGTCGCTGAACGGCGTGTCGGTCGTGAAGATCTTCTTCCACCCCGGCGCGGACATCAATCGCGCGATCGCGGAAGCCGCGAGCAATTCCGCGTCGATCCTGCGAATCCTGCCGCCCGGCACGCTGCCGCCGAACATCATCACGTACAACGCGTCGACGGTGCCGATCCTGCAGCTCGGGCTGTCGAGCGACACGCTCGCCGAGCAGCAGCTCTACGACCTCGGCAACAGCTTCATCCGCACGCAGCTCGCGACCGTGCAGGGCGCGGCCGTGCCGCTGCCGTTCGGCGGCAAGATCCGCCAGATCGTCGTCGATCTCGACACGCGCGCGCTGCAGGCGAAGGGGCTCGCGCCGATCGACGTCGTGAACGCGATCAACGCGCAGAATCTGATCCTGCCCGGCGGCACCGCGAAAATCGGCACGCGCGAATACAACGTGCAGATGAACGGCAGCACACAAACGGTCGCCGCGCTGAACAACCTGCCGGTGAAAACGATCGGTGGCAACGTGGTGTACGTTCGCGACGTCGCGCACGTCCGCGACGGCTACGCGCCGCAGACCAACATCGTGCGTGCGGACGGCAAGCGCGCAGCGCTGCTGACCGTCGAGAAGACCGGCAGCGCGTCGACGCTGACGATCATCGACCAGGTCAAGGCGATGCTGCCGAAGATCGCGGCCGGCCTGCCGAAGGCGCTGCACATCTCGGCGCTCGGCGATCAATCGGTATTCGTGAAGGCGGCGATCCAGGGCGTCGTGCGCGAGGCGCTGATCGCCGCGTGCCTCACCGCGCTGATGATCCTGCTGTTCCTCGGCAGCTGGCGCGCGACGCTGATCATCGCGGTGTCGATCCCGCTCGCGGTGCTGACGTCGCTGCTCGCGCTCGCCGCGCTCGGCCAGACGATCAACATCATGACGCTCGGCGGGCTCGCGCTCGCATTCGGGATTCTCGTCGACGACGCGACCGTCGCGATCGAGAACATCACGCACCACCTCGAACGCGGCGCGCCGCTCGAAGACGCGATCCTGACCGGCGCGGGCGAGATCGCGGTGCCGACCTTCGTATCGACGCTGTCGATCTGCATCGTGTTCGTGCCGATGTTCCTGCTGCAGGGCGTCGCGCGCTACCTGTTCGTGCCGATGGCCGAAGCGGTGATCTTCGCGATGGTCGCGTCGTATTTCTTCTCGCGCACGCTGGTGCCGACGCTCGCGATGGCGCTGATGCGCGCGAAGGGGCACGGCCGGCCGCCGCGCGGCATATTCGCGCGGATCGCGCGTTTCCAGGCGGCGTTCGAACATCGCTTCGAAGCGGTACGGCTGCGCTATCGCGCGCTGCTGTCCGCGGCGATCGCGCGCCGCCGCCGTTTCACGGCAGTCTTCCTGCTCGCATGCGCCGCATCGACCGGACTGTTCGCGTTCGCCGGCCAGGACTTCTTCCCGTCGGTCGACACCGGCGAAATCCGCCTGCACCTGCGCGCGCCGACCGGCACGCGGATCGAGGAAACCGCGCGCCTGACCGACGAAGTCGAAGCGCGCATCCACGACGTGATTCCCGCGAGCGACATCGCGAGCGTGCTCGACAACATCGGCGTGCCCGTGAGCGGGATCAACCTCACGTACGACTCGTCGGACCCGATCGGCACCGAGGATGCCGACGTGATGATCACGCTGAAGCCGAACCACGCGCCGACCGCCGCCTATGTCGCGAAGCTGCGCAACCTGCTCGCGCAGTCGTTCCCCGGCGTGACGTTCGCGTTCCTGCCGGCCGACATCGTCAGCCAGATCCTCAACTTCGGGTTGCCCGCGCCGATCGACATCCAGATCGTCGGCAACAAGCTCGCCCAGAACCGCGTCGTCGCGAACGCGTTGCTCGCGAAGCTGCGCGGCGTGCGCGGCCTTGTCGGCGCGCGCATCCAGCAGCCCGGCGACGAACCGGCGATCAACGTGAACGTGGATCGCACGAAGGCGATCCAGGCCGGCCTCGAACAGCGCGACGTCGCGCAGAACCTGCTGATCGCGCTGTCCGGCAGCTCGCAGACGACGCCGAATTTCTGGCTCGACCCGCGCAACGGCGTCAGCTATCCGCTGATGGTGCAGACGCCGCAGTATTCGGTCGATTCGCTGCAGGCGCTCGCGAACGTGCCGCTGCCGGCGGGCACCGCGCGTTCGCCGCAGACGCCGGCCGGCGGCCCGGCGGCCGGCGCGCCCGCGCAGAACCTGCTCGGCGCGCTCGGCAGCTTCTCGCGCGCGACGCAGCAGGCGGTCGTGTCGCACTACAACGTGCAGCCGGTGCTCGACATCTTCGCGTCGGTGCAGGGGCGCGATCTCGGCGGCGTGACGGCCGACGTGACGAAGCTCGTCGACGATGCGCGCGCGCAGTTGCCGCCCGGCTCGTCGATCGTGCTGCGCGGCCAGGTGCAGGCGATGCACGAGTCGTTCGCCGGGCTGCTCGGCGGCCTCGCGCTCGCGATCGCGCTCGTCTACCTGCTGATGGTCGTCAACTTCCAGTCGTGGCTCGACCCGCTCGTGATCGTCGGCGGCCTGCCCGCGTCGCTCGCCGGCATCGCGTGGATGCTGTTCGTCACGCGCACGACGCTGTCGGTTCCCGCGCTGACCGGCACGATCCTGTGCATCGGCATCGCGACCGCGAACAGCATCCTGGTCGTCAACGCGGCGCGCGAGCTGATCGCCAGCGGCACGCCGCCGTGGCAGGCCGCGCTCGATGCGGGCTTCAGCCGCTTCCGCCCGGTCGTGATGACCGCGCTCGCGATGCTGATCGGCATGCTGCCGATGGCGCTGGGCCTCGGCGACGGCGGCGAACAGAACGCGCCGCTCGGCCGCGCGGTGATCGGCGGGCTGGCGTTCGGCACGCTGTCGACGCTGCTGTTCGTGCCCGTCCTGTTCGGCTTCGTCCATGCGTGGCTCGGCCGGCGCCGCGACGCGGCCGCCGCGCGCCGCGCGCAAGACACGCCGGCGTTGTCCTGATCGCGGATGTACGCCTGCTCCCCTTCGACTCGCCCGACTTCGAACCCATCATGAACGACTCGACCGAACCTCTCGCCCCGCCGCCGGCCGCCGAAGCGGATACGGCGCCACCCGTTGCAAGCTGTACGACGCCCGAAGCCGCGCCGCCGCGCCGCCGCCGCAAGCTGACCGTCCCGCTCGCCGCGATCGCGGCGGCCGCCGCGCTGCTGGCGATCGCCATCGTGCCGCGTCTCGACGCGCGCGCCGCGCAGCGCGTGCAGGTGGCCGCGCAGCAGGCGCTGCCGGTCTCGGTGATCCTGCCGGGCACCGCGCCCGCCGACCAGACGCTGACGCTGCCCGGCTCGGTGATGCCCTACGCCGAGGCATCGATCTATGCGCGCACGAGCGGCTATATCGCGCACTGGAATGCCGATATCGGCGCGCGCGTGAAGGCCGGCGCGACGCTCGCACAGATCACCGCGCCCGATCTCGACGCGCAGTTGCGGCAGGCGCGCGCCGACACGGCGACCGCGCAGGCGAACTACGACTACGCGAAATCGACCGCGCAGCGCTGGCAGGACATGCTGAAAACGCAATCGGTATCGCAGCAGGACACCGACACCAAGGTCGCGGACATGAACGCGAAGCGCGCGATGCTGGCCTCGGCGCAGGCGAACGTCGCGCACCTGACCGAGCTGGTGTCGTACGAATCGGTCGCCGCGCCGTTCGACGGCGTGATCACCGCGCGCAACGTCGACGTCGGCACGCTCGTCACCGCGGGCGGCACGCCGGGCAGCCCCGGGCTGTCGGGCGAACTGTTCCATCTCGAACAGACGGGCACGTTGCGCGTGTTCGTCGACGTGCCGCAAGACAGCGCGGCCGGCGTGACAACCGGGACGTCCGTGTACCTGACCACGCAGCAGTATCCGGGGCGGCGCTTCGCCGCGCGCGTCGCGCGCAGCGCGGGCGCGATCGATCCGGTCACGCGCACGCTGCGGGTCGAGATCGACGTCGACAATCGCGATGGCGCGCTGATGCCCGGCGCGTATGCGCAGGCGCACCTGCTCGTGCCGAGCGCGGCCCCGGCGTTCGAGCTGCCGGTCAGCGCGCTGCTGTTCCGGCCGAACGGTGTGACGGTCGCGACCGTCGGCGCGAACGGCGCCACCGCGCTGAAAACCGTGCAGATCGGGCGCGATTTCGGCACGCGCGTCGAGATCGTGTCGGGGCTCGCCGCCAGCGATCGCGTGATCGACAACCCGGGCGATTCGATCGCCGCGGGCGAAGCCGTGAAGATCGTGTCGGTCGCGCATGGCGCGACGCCAACCGCGCCAACAGGCTCGGCGGCCGGGGCCACGGCCGCGTCGGCGACCGCCGCCGTCGCAACGCCGGCCGCAGCTTCCACGCCGGCCCGCGGCTGATCCGCCGATGACAACTCGCGAGATATCCGCCATGTGCTTCTTTCGTCCGCTTCCGTTCGCCCGCCGTGTCGTCGTGCTCGGCGTGGCCGCCGCTTTGACCGCGTTGTCTGCGTGCTCGACGCTGCCCGCTTATTCACCGCCTGCCGTCGCCGTCCCCGCGCACTATGCGGGCGCACCCACCGCGCAGCCCGGCTGGAACGTCGCGGCGCCGGCCGACGCCGCGTCGCGCGGCGCATGGTGGACCGTCTTCGGCGACACCGACCTGAACGCGCTCGAAGCGCGCGTCGACGTGTCGAACCAGACCGTGAAGAAGGCCGTCGCCGATCTCCAGCAGGCGCGCGCGATGGTCGACTACCAGCATGCGGGGTTCCTGCCGACCGTGACGGCCGGCGTCGCGCAGAGTCGGGCGCGCGTATCGCAGAACAAGCTCGGCTCGTCGCTGGCCGGCAAAACGACGCCCGACTACCAGGCCGGCGTCGCCGCGAGCTGGGAGCCCGACGTCTTCGGCCGCGTGCGCGATGCGGTAACGGGCGCGCAGGCGAACGCCGACGCAAGCGCGGCCGACCTGCAGGCCGTGAAGCTGTCGGTCACGGCCGAGCTCGCGACCGACTATTTCGCGCTGCGCTCGCTCGATACGCAGAAGCAGCTGCTCGACGACACGGTGCGCGCATATGCGGATGCGCTGAAGCTGCTGAAGCAGCAGCTCGCGGCCGGCGCGATCGACGCGTCGGCCGTCGCGCAAGCCGCGACGCAACTGGAATCGACGCGCACGCAGGACACCGACATCGACGCGTCGCGCGCGCAGCTCCAGCATGCGATCGCGACGCTCGTCGGCGAAAGCGCATCGACGTTCGCGCTGCCGCCTCGCGTGCAGGCGTTCGACGTGCCGGCGATCCCGGCCGGCGTGCCGTCGCAACTGCTCGAACGACGGCCCGACATCGCGGCGGCCGAGCGCCGCGTCGCGGCCGCGAATGCGCAGATCGGCGAAGCGCACGCCGCGTTCTTTCCCGATCTCGTGCTGTCGGCGAGCGCGGGGCTCGAAAGCGGCTTCTTCGCGCCGTGGCTCACCGCGCCGAGCCTGTTCTGGTCGCTCGGCTCGCAGCTCGCCGGCACGCTGTTCGACGGTGGGCGCCGCAGCGCGTCGCTGCGTAGCGCGCATGCGCAATACGACGGCGTAGTCGCCGACTATCGGCAGACCGTGCTCGTCGCGTTCCAGCAGGTCGAGGATCGGCTGTCCACGCTCGATGCGCTCGCGTCGGAAGCCGGCAGCCAGCAGCGCGCGACCGATGCGGCCGACCTGTCGCTGCGGCTGACGACGAACCGCTTCAACGCGGGCGCGGTCAGCTACCTGGATGTCGTGACCGCGCAGACGATCGCACTGACGAACCGGCGTCTGGCCGACCAGATCGCCGCCCGCCGGATGGAGGCCGCGGTCGGGTTGCTGACCGCGCTGGGCGGTGGCTGGCATACGGGTGCAGATGCGGGTGCAAATACGGGTGCGGACGCAACCGCAGCCGGGCTCCCGGCAGCTACGCCGTCGGCGTCTTGACGAACGTGAGGATGAAGCGCGTTCCGGCCGCATCGCTTTCGACGCGTGCGGTGCCGCCATGCAGCTCCATCACCGAACGCACGATCGCGAGGCCGAGTCCGGCCGTGCCGCCGGGCACGCCGCCGCTGCGCGCGGGGTCGCCGCGCACGAAGCGATCGAAGATGCGCGGCAGCAGTGCGGGATCGATCGGCTCGCCCGGGTTCGACACGACGACGCACACCGCGTCCGCCGTTTCGTCGACGCGCAGCGCGATCACACCGCCCGCCGGCGTGTAGCGCAGCGCGTTCGCGAGCAGGTTGCTGACCGCGCGGCGAAACAGCTCGAGATCGGCGGTCAGCCGGCCGCGCCCGTCGACGCGCAGCGTCGAGCCGGCCTCGTCGGCGAGCCCTTCGAAATAACCGGCGATGCGCTCCAGCTCGTCGTGCACGTCGAATGCGCGTTGCCGCGTGACGAAGCCAGGATGCTCGGCACGCGCGAGAAACAGCACGTTCTCGATCATCCGCGCGAGACGGTCGTATTCCTCGAGATTCGATTCGAGCAGCGCCTGGTACTCGTCGGGCGAGCGCGGCCGTGCCAGCGCCACTTCGGTTGCGCCGCGCATGTTGTTCAGCGGCGTGCGCAGATCGTGCGCGAGATCCGCGCTGAATTGCGACAGATGCCCGAACGCCTGCTGCAGGCGGCCGAGCATCGCGTTCTGCGCGTCGACGAGCGCCGTCAGTTCGCGCGGTGCGCGCGACGCGTCGAGCCGCGTATCGAGCTTGTCGACGGTGATCCGGCCCGTGTTCGCGACGATCTCGCGCAGCGGCGCGAGCGACGTGCGGATCAGCCAGTAGCTGAGCAGCATCGCGAGCAGCGCGCCGAGGCCGCCGGCGATCTTCAGCTTGTCGCGGTAGCCGTCGAGCAGTTCGGCGCGATCGCTCATGTTGCGCGCGACCGCGATCCGGATCTTCGCGTGGTCGCGCAACTCGGCTTCGGCCACGACGCCGCGCACGGACGTGCCGCCGTCAGCGGCCCACGTGACGATCCGCTCGGCGGTAATCCGTTCGTTCGCGGGCACCGGCGTTGCGTGCGGCGGCAACAGGTCGGCATCGGGCAACGCCGGCCGCGCGGGCGACGATGCGTCCGGCAGGTCTTCCAGCTCGGTGCGCTCGACGTTGTGGCGCGCGAGCACGTTGCCCTGCCCGTCGACGACCGCCAGCGACAGCGCCGCGTTGCCGAGTACCTGGCTCGTCAGCCGGTCCGCATGCGCGCGCACGGCGTCGAGCGAATCGAGCTCACCCGCGAGCCGGCGCGTGTGCCGCGCGGCGAGCACGATGTCGAGGTCGTCCTGCGCGCTCACCTGCCGTTCGAGGCCGGTGTACACATACGCGCCGACGAGCGCGAAGACGGCGAGCGTGGTCGCGCCGAACGCGAGCGCGAGCGTCGCGCCGAGCGAGCGGCCGAGCGTCACGCGCCGTCCTTCGGTTCGAGCACGTAGCCGACGCCGCGCACCGTATGGATCAGCTTGACCGCGAAAGCGTCGTCGATCTTCGCGCGCAGCCGCCGGATCGCAACTTCGACGACGTTGGTGTCGCTGTCGAAATTCATGTCCCACACGTACGACGCGATCTGCGTGCGGCTCAGCACTTCACCCTGCCGGCGCGCGAGCAACTGCAGCAGCGAGAATTCGCGCGGCGTCAGGTCGATCCGCACCGTGCCGCGCTTCACGCGGCGGCGCACGACGTCGATCTCCAGATCGCCCACGGCAATGCGCTCCGTCTCGCGCGGCGGCCCGCGGCGCGCCAGCGTGCGAATGCGCGCGAGCAGTTCGACGAACGCGAACGGCTTCACGAGGTAATCGTCGGCGCCGAGTTCGAGGCCATGCACGCGGTCCTGTACGTCGTCGCGCGCGGTCAGGAACAACACGGGCGTCGCGTGCGTGTCGCGCAGCCGTTTGAGCACGCTCCAGCCGTCGAGCACGGGCAGCATCACGTCGAGCACGATCACGTCGTAGCTTTCTTCCTGCGCGAGCGTCAGCCCTTCGCCGCCGTCCTTCGCGAGATCGACGCTGAAGCCGGACTCCTCGAGCCCTTTCTTCAGGTACGCGCCGGTCTTCGGCTCGTCTTCGACTATCAGGATGCGCATGCTCGGCTCCATCGCATTCGGTGGTGACATGCGCCGATGTTACCGGGAAACCGGGCGGGCGAACCGCCTCGCGCCCGCGCGACACGGCCTGATTACGAAACTGTAATCAACGGGTCAGTGTGGTGACTGGCGGCAAAACCAGAATGGGACGTGTGGGCCCACCCCACTCGCCCGTTCACTCATCCGCCCAGGAGCCATCATGAAACTCGTCGCCGCTTTCGTCCTTGCCGCGCTGAGCCTGCCGTTCGGTACGCAGGCGTTCGCCCAGTCCACACAGGCGCCGATCACGCGCACCGAAATCCGCCAGCAACTGATCCATGCCGAAGCCGACGGCCTGCTGCCGTCGAACCGGAACGACTATCCGCCGTCGGCCTCGGAGATCGCTCGCAATCGCCAGCTCTACGCGATCCAGCATCACGACGCGATGCCGACCACGACGGCGTCGACCGAAAATTGATCTCGGCATATTACCGACAGCCGGCTGACAGTCCGGTGTCGCGCCTGTCCCGCATGTTTCGGCATATTCCGCGGCACGCCCAAACGCGTCCGCGGAATCCTTTTCAATCAAGCGGTTGTGCGCACCGTCCCGGCGGCAGTAATACCGTTTAACGATCGACCGGCATGCGTGACGACCGCTCTTGATCGTCACGTGCACGATGTCGCTATTTTTCGAAATCGGACGTTACTCCCGTGTAATGCTCATTCATCGCACCTTCCATTAGATTGAAGGCGTTCCCAGCACAACGAGGTGACAGGATGAATGCGAAACAATGGGCCGTCCTCGGCTCGGGCGTGCTGATTGCATGCCTTTCCGTGCAACCGGCGATGGCCGGCATTTCGATCGGTCTCGGCATCGCGGCGCCCGCGCCCGTTTATGTCGCACCGGCACCCGTGTATGTCGCGCCGCCGCCGCCCGTCGCCTACGCACCGCCCGTGGTGTACGCGCAGCCCGTCGTCGCCGCGCCCGTGATGGTGCCCACGGTCGGCATCGCGATCGGCTGGCACAGCGGCCGGTACTGGGACGGCCGCCGCTGGTGGGGCCGGCAGGACTGGGCCGCGCATCACCGCTGGTAAGCGCGTTGCCGCGCGGCGGCATCGGTACCGCCGGTGGATCGCCGCCGGCGTGCTCGCCGCGCCGATCGTCGCTCACCTGCCGCGGCGGTCGAAGCCGGCGCACACGGTTCCCGCGCAGGTCGCAAGCGTCGCGACGACGACGCAGTTCGGCGATCTGGGCGGCGGGTGGTCCAATACACAACTCGATGCGCAACAACCAGAACAGCAGCCCGAACGCACGCCGGACTGATCACGACTTCGCGACCAATGCGATCGCTGCCCCGAAACCCACCGCGATCACGAGACGTCGGTTCACGCGCCACGGCTCCTGATCGAACGATCACCACCTGAGCCGCCACTTCGCGTGCAGATCCCGCCTTATGCGCGATGACGACCGTCGTCATGCGCTCTCGCGCACCGGCGTTTTCATCACCCGCCCACATCTCGCCAACCGCTTCCGGATCAAGCGCGGAAGCAGATCCGCCCGGCAGTGACGCAGACTCTCACTGCCGGGCGGAAATTTGCACCGGCGCGCCTTTCTCACGATGACGTTTTTTGAGGGTTATACGACCTTTGAGCCTTCAGCGTCGCATTTCATAATTTGCGTGGCAGACGAAGCCGAAGCAAACGCCCCAGCGTGATTGCGCGTTGAACCTTCGGCCCGATCAATCGTGAAGCAGAGAAAGGAACACAAGATGAGACTCAAGAACAAGTCGGCTTTGATCACCGGTGGTACGAGTGGCATCGGTCTTGCAACCGCCAAACTCTTCATTGCCGAGGGCGCCCGCGTAGCGGTGACGGGTCGCAACGATGCCGTGTTCGAACGCGTGCAAGCCGAGCTTGGCGAGCATGCGCTCGTCCTCAAGGGCGACGTCCGTTCGATCGAGGACATGCGGGCGATCGCCGCCGAAGTGAAAGAAAAGTTCGGCGGGCTGGATGTCGTGTTCGCCAACGCCGGCCGCGCTTTCCCGTCGGCGGTCAACGACATCGACGAGCCACTCTATGACGAGATCATGGACATCAACGTCAAAGGCGTGGTGTTCACGCTTCAGGCGGTGCTCCCGTACTTGCGCGATTCCTCCTCAGTCATCCTCAATACATCGTTCGTCGCGCAGACCGGTGCACATGGCATCTCGTTGACTGCTGCGGCGAAGGCCGCCGTGCGATCACTGGCTCGCAGCTGGTCCTATGAATTTCTCGACCGAAAAATCCGCTTCAACGCGATCGCACCCGGCGCAATCGACACGCCGCTGATCAGCAAGTGGGGGATGTCCGACGAGTGGGTTCGCGACCGCAAGGCCGAGTTCGCCAAGGCTATCCCGGTGGGCCACATGGGCCAGGCCGAGGACATTGCCTACGCGGCGCTCTATCTCGCCAGCGACGAATCCGCCTACGTCGTCGGCACCGAACTGGTCGTCGATGGCGGCGCCTCGCAGCTTTGAGGCTTCGGTTTCCGATTTCCGGACCCTGCACGACATCCCGCTCCCCCCACGTGAATCACGCGCCCGCCGCGCATTTCGTCGCGGCGGTTCGGCAATCCGGCCCGACCTGGCTGCGCCCGCAGAGAGAGCCGACATACAAGGAGAAATATCTTGACCGACAGTAGCGAAAACACCTCGTCCGGCCAGCGACCGATCGGCGCCGACCATTCCCGCCGCCATGCCCTCAAGCTCGGAGGCATCGCCACGCTCGGCGCCATCTTCGGAGGCGGCGCCCTGCTCGGCGGCTCCGCTTCCGCGTTTGCACAGGCCGGCGGCAACGGAATGCTCTCCCCGGACGAGCCGCTCGACATCGTCATCTCGGTTTATCCCGGCGGAACGCTGCTCGACTTTGCCGGCCCCAGCGAGATTTTTCACCGGCTGCCGAATACGAACGTTCGCTATGCGAGCCTCGATGGGGGTGACGTGACGCTCGAATTTGGCGTCGTGTATGGCAAGACCGAACGACTGGCCGATATCAGGAATGCCGGCCTGCTTCTGGTTCCCGGCGGCTCCAATCTGACGGCGCCGATGCAGCCGGCGTATCAAGCGCAGGTCCGGCGTCTGGCCGCGAGCGCCAAACACGTCACGTCAGTGTGCAACGGATCGCTCGTGCTCGCCGCGGCGGGCGTGCTCAAGGGTAAGCGCAGCGCCTGCCATTGGGCCTTCATCAACAAGCTGGCCGAATACGGCGCCATCCCCGTTCCGGATCGCTTCGTGGAAGACGACAACGGCCGGTTCATGAGCGGCGGCGGCGTGACGGCCGGCATCGACTTCGCACTGCGCGTTGCCGCAAAGCTGCGCGGTCAACAGGCTGCTGAATTCACGCAACTCGCGATCGAATACGATCCCGCCCCGCCGTTCCATTCCGGCCATCCCAGAGACGCGCGGCCGGAAGTCGTTGCGATGGTCGACAAGGATCTGCCGGGCGCGTCCAAAGGGCTCGCGCGAATTCCAGGCGTTCGCTGAAACGCATCCCCGCGTCGCACTCTAGGCCACATCGCCCGCCTCGATGCAGGCCGCACCGACATCGTTTGCGCCATTTGCACACTTCGGCACGGCCTCCTCCCACTAAAACCAGGATCGGAAATCATTCAATGCGACAGACACATCGCTATGTTGCGGCGCTTGCCGCCTGCTTCTCTCTTCTCGCTTATACGGCGCCTGCGAATGCAGGTGACTCACAGCGTCCGCCCGAAGCCGCAATCAAGGCCGAAAACGCACGATGGGCAACAGCCTTCGGGCGCGGCGACTATGAGGCGATCGGCCATCTCTATACGGAAAACGGTGCACTTTTACCGCCCGGCGGCGACCGAATCACCGGCCCCAAAGCGATCGTCGAATACTTCACCAAGGGATATGCGGGATCCACGCCTCACACCGTATCCTTCAGCAACTATGAGTTTTACGGAAATGACCGGATGGTGACTGAAGTTTCTGATGCCGAGATCCACGATCAGAGCGGAAAGCTCACCTATCGCGGCAAACAGATCCTGATCTTCGTGAAGCAGGGCGACACCTGGAAGCTGCATCGCGACATGTGGAACAGTTACGCCCCCTGATACCTGACGCTCATCAACGCCTGTGAACGTCTCCCGGGCGGCGGGTCCGACGGCGGCCGTCTGATCCTGTCGGAACAGGACTCGCCGAGTTTCGGCCCGCCGACGAACGAAACCGGCTGGCGCAACGATTACCGATCGGCTGGAAGATGAATCCGGTTCACGATGGCCCCCTGCAAACGCCAATGGACCATCGAACGAATACCGATCATGTGACGCGCTGATTGCGAGGCAATCAGCGCTCGCTGTTCAATCTGCTTTCGCGCCGGATCGATTGCGGCGGATGTCCATGCAATTTGACGAAGGCCCTTCGCATCCGCTCCGGATCGGCGAATCCCACCGCCAGCGCAATCTGTTCGATGGGTTCGCTACCGCCCTGCAGACGCAGACGCGCGGCTTCGACGCGCAAGCGCTCGACCGCCCTTGCAGGCGTTTCACCCGTTTCCCGACGAAATGCGCGTCCGAATTGCCGCAGGCTCAATCTCGCGGCATCGGCGAGTCGCTCGACTGGCAACGCTTCGGCCAGATGTTCTCTGGCGAAATTCAGCGCGATGCGGATGCGATCCGACTCCGGCTCCATCTGCGACATCTCGGAGAATTGGGATTGACCGCCAGGCCGGCGATATGGAACGACCAAATACCGGGCGACAGTACGCGCGATTTCAGCGCCCATATCCCGTTCAATCATCGCGAGCGCCAGGTCGATTCCGGCGGCGATGCCGGCCGACGTCCAGATGCGGCCATCTGCGATGTAAATGCTGTCGCACTCGACCCGGATGCGAGGGAAGCGCGACTGCAATTGCGCTGCGTACAGCCAGTGCGTCGTTGCTCTCAGGCCGTCCAGCAAGCCGGTTTCCGCAAGCAAGAACGCGCCCGTACACACGCTTGCCACGCGTGCAGCTCGCGAGCCCAATTTCCTGGCGGCGGCGATGTTCTCCGGTGTCTGCATCGGATCGATGTCACCGCCCACGAATATGACGGTGTCGACCGTGCGCCTCCCGATCGGTTTCGTCTCGATCGGAAGGCCCGCATTGCCTAGAATGGGGCCGCCCGACTGCGAGACGACATGAAGATCATATGGAGTATGGCCGGCGGCTTTGATCACCTGATTGAAAGCCGACAAGGGGCCGGCCAGATCGAGCGCATCGTGGCCGTGGCAAACGAAGAATCCAATTCGATGCATGACGAAGTCGTTATCGAAGCAATCGATTGGCGTATTTTATAGATAACCCTCGATTAACGCCATTCGAATGTCCGAACAACTTGCCGGATGACGGCCCGCCTATGCCCGATGGCATCACGCTCCGCGACGCGCCTTTTTCGTTCCGCACAGCCGGCGTTTACCGCCGCGTCGCCAGGAAGTTGCGCGCGGTGCGCGTCAACCGCGACCACGGCCCCGGCCGCCTATCCATCGCCTGCTCGGCCAACCCGCCCAGCGCCGCCTTCATCATCGCGAGTTCGCTCGCGAGCACGGCGTCGCAGCCGAAACTGCCGGCCGCGGCGAGATCCACGATCCGCATCGCCTGATCGACGCACATGTGCGCATAGGCGGCGGTAGCATCCGCATCGGCGCGCGCGCCCAGCGTCGCCTCGGCCAGCTTGCTCGCCCACAGCGCGAGCGCCTCGACCGGCGCGCTGCCGTCGCGCACGAGCAACTTGCCGACTTCCATCGCGGCGAGATGCGCATCCTCGTCATCGGAGAACGACAGCGTCCGGCTGCGCACCGCGTGGTTCCGGTGCGCGGCCCGCATCGACGGCGTCAATCCGGTCAGGTTCGCGAGCCACGCCTCTGCGGCGCCGAGGTACGCGTGCGACCGGATGGCCAGATCACAATCGAAGATCGCATCCGCGTGGGTCGTTGCATAGCGCATCGCGAGCAGCCAGCAGCCGAGGAAGGCGCGATAGGTCGCGGCCGGCCCGACATAGGCCGCATGCGCCTTGAAGAATTCGACGCAATGATCGGCCGGCCGCTCGACGACGCACGGAAAATCGTCCAGCAGATCGATACGCAGCCCGACGACGACGCGCTCGACCGCCGGCACGCTGCGACCGCACGCGAGCGCGAGGAACGGCAACGCGATGCAGTGCGCATCGCGATGCGCGACGAGCCGGTCGCAACACGACTGCCACTGCGCGAGCGGATTGCGCGCGACGACGATATGCACGACATCCGGAAACGCGCGGCGCATCCATGCGAGCCGGCCGAGCGATTCGCCGAAACGGAATACCGGGATGCGCCCGCGATCGAACGCCTGATCCATCAGCGTGCGCAGAAAGAATTCGATGTCGCCTGCGTATTCGGGCGTCGCTTCCTCGAACTGATTGGCGGAAAACGCCATTTCGACGCGCGACATGCCGAGCGTGTCCTGCCTCAGCGAATCGGCAATGTTCGTATAAGGCTGCCGGCCGGTTGCTGGCATCGCGGCGAGCGCGCCGTCCGAGCCGGTGCCGGCGTACTGCGCATAATCGACCGATTCGACCATCGCACGCAGCGGCTCGTCGTATGCCGTCACGCCGTCAAGATCTCGGAGGCAGGCCCACAGCCAGCCGTCGGTCGCACCATAGCCTGAATGAAGAAACACAGCTTGCGTCGCGTTCATGGAAGTCATCGGATCGTTGCGTTGAAGTTCGTCCAGCACGTCGATCCAGTGTAGGTTCCGGTGCGGTTACCCGGATTACAGCCTTCGTTACCGTGACTTACCGGTCGCATGCGATCGTCGGGCAAGCGAATGTCGTACCGGCGTGAGCGTCGTTCCTTGTCCCGACGCGATTTCCATTACGGCATTTGACGAGCGAATGCGTGATCGCGACGCATCGATCAGCAGCTCATCGAACGCAACGACTACGACGGCTCCGAATCGAGGAACACGTAAAGCGCGGCAATCTTCCCGTCGCGCACGATGATCACGTCCACGCCCGTATATTCGGGCGCTTCGCCGCGCGGGCCGGAACCCCACGTAACGCGGCCGGCATTGTGAAGCGCCTGCGGCTTGCCGTGCGCGATATAGGCGAAATGAGGATGCGTCGCGCGCAGATCTCCGGCGAACGTGTCGAGCGCGTCGTGCCCGACGAACGTGCCGGGCGGCACGTAGAGCACACAGTCCTCGGTATAAAGCGCCTCGATCGCGGCGCGGCGGCGTGCCGCGTCGCCTTCGCCGAAGACTTCCTGCAGATTGCGTTCGAGCAGTTCATGGATACGGTCGTTCATCATCGTTCTCCTGATCAAATAAGGTGAATGGTCAAAATACGCAGTTGCATCAGCGTGCGAGCGCCAGTATTTTCTCGACGGCGGTGACCACCGCCGGGCGCGCGGAAATTTCGTCATACCAGCGCGCGACGGACGGAAAGCGGTCGAGCGTCGCGCCGATCGCCTGATGGCGCCACAACCAGCCGAAGTGCGCGATGTCCGCGATGCTGTACGTATCGCCGGCCACGTATCGGCTGCGGTCGAGCACGCGATCGAGCACGCGATCGAGCACGCCGAGCGTCCGATCGACTTCCGCCAGCGCGCGCGCTTTCGCATCCGGTTCCGGCGACGCGTGGATCGTCACCCGGAAAGCCTGCAGGAATGCCGGGCTCAACTCTGACGCATGAAAGAACAGTTGCTCGAACACCTTGCCGCGCTGCGGGCCGCTCGCGGGCAGCAGTTGCCCGGTTTTCTCCGCGAGGTAGACCAGGATCGCGGCCGACTCGCTCACCACGATATCGCCCTCCCCAGCTGCCGAGCGATCGACGAGCACCGGCACCTTCGCGTCGGGGTTCATCGCCCTGAACGCGTCGGTCTTCTGTTCGCCGCGGCGCAGGTCGACCGGAACGAGCCGGTATTCGACGCCCATCTCTTCCAGCGCGATGGGCACCTTGACGCTGTTCGGCGTCGCGAATGCGAACACGTCGAGCGTGCTCGTGCCGGGGTCGCTGCCTGCGTCGACGGCAATCTTTCCTGCGGGTTTGCGTTCCATGATTCATCTCCGTTTCGGTGAGACAAATTTATGGCGTCGTGCTATTTTTCGAAACAGAAATGATTGCAAACCATCATTGCAAAAATGTCGATGTCGAGATTGCCGGATTTTGAAGGATTCGCGATGTTCGCGAAGGTTGCGGAAGAAGGCTCGTTCGCCGGCGCGGCGACGGCGATGGGCGTGTCGGTCGCGACGGTTTCGCGTGCGGTGACGCGCCTCGAGGAACGGCTCGGCGGGCGTCTGTTCAACCGCACCTCGCGACGGCTCGCGCTCACCGATTACGGCCACACGCTCATCGAGCGCGCGGCGAAGCTCTATGCCGATGCGGAAGACACCGAGGATTTCGCGCGCGAGACGTCGAGCCTGCCACGCGGCCTCGTCAAGCTGGCCGCACCGCTGTCGTTCGGCACGCGCTGGGTGGCGCCGCTGCTGCCCGAGTTCTTCGGGCTCTATCCGGACATCGCGGTCGACCTGCACCTGACCGATGCGCAATCCGACCTGATCGGCGACGGCTTCGACGCCGCGCTGCGCATCGCGATCCTGGAAGACTCGTCGCTCGTCGCGCGGCTCATCGCGCCGGTGCGCCGGTTCGTCGTCGCGTCGCCGGCCTATCTGGCGCGTCATGGCCGCCCTCGGCATCCGCAGGAACTCGGCGCCCATGCGTGCCTCACGTACACGAACAGAAGCCAGCGCGATGTCTGGCGCTTCACCCGCAAAAACGGTGAAACGTGCGCGGTCACGCCCGGCGGGATGTTGCGCGGCACCAGCGTGGAAGCGTTGCTGCCGACGGTGCTCGCGGGACTCGCGATCACCGAGCTTCCCGAGTTCGTCGCGACGCAGTATTTCGCGGACCGGCAACTCGAACCGGTTCTGACCGACTGGCGCCTGCCCGAAGGCGGGCTGTACTTCGTCACGCCGTCCGCGCGTGCACGACCGGCCAAGGTCGGCGCGCTGGCCGACTTCTTCATCGCCCGGCTGGCCACGGCCGAATGGCGCGCGCCGGCGAAACGAGCGCGCTAGGCGCACGTTCCGCGCAACACGCACGGCACAAACGCGTGTCGTTTACAACCGAATTACGGGCGCATGACCGATAGTCGGTTGCGCCCGTTTCTCTACACTGGGTGACACAACAAACCTGCCCGGTGTCGCCTGCTGCGCGCATCACTTCCCCGACATCGAGGCGCCCCCGAGACATCCGCCTTCGCTGTCCATCGGCCCGTACTACTCCGCTGCAACGCCATCCGGCCGGCCGCCAAGGCAATTCCAGGAGAGTTCATTGAGCCCGTCGCAAGCGCACCCCGCGAAAGCCCGGTCTTCGCGCAAGTCCGTCAAGCTGGATGACATCACGATCGTCGATCACGCGGTACTCAAGCGTGCGGTCGGCGCGATGGCGTTCGGCAACGCGATGGAATGGTTCGATTTCGGCGTGTACAGCTACATCGCCGTCACGCTCGGCAAGGTGTTCTTCCCGTCCAGCAGCCCCTCCGCGCAGCTGCTCGCCACCTTCGGCACGTTCGCGGCCGCGTTCGTCGTGCGCCCGCTCGGCGGCATGGTGTTCGGCCCGCTCGGCGACCGCATCGGCCGCCAGCGCGTGCTCGCCGCCACGATGATCATGATGGCCGTCGGCACCTTCGCGATCGGCCTGATCCCGAGCTACGCGTCGATCGGCATCATGGCGCCCATGCTGCTGCTCGTCGCCCGCCTCGTACAGGGCTTCTCGACCGGCGGCGAATACGGCGGCGCGGCCACCTTCATCGCCGAATTCTCGACCGACAAGCGCCGCGGCTTCATGGGCAGCTTCCTCGAGTTCGGCACGCTGATCGGCTACACGCTCGGCGCGGCGACGGTGGCGCTGCTCACCGCGACGCTGTCGCAAGAAGCGCTGTTGTCGTGGGGCTGGCGCGTGCCGTTCTTCATCGCCGGCCCGCTCGGCCTCGTGGGCCTTTACGTGCGACTGAAGCTCGAGGAAACGCCCGCGTTCAAGAAAGAAGCCGAAGCGCGCGAAGCGGAAGAACGCACGCGGCCGAAGCAAAGCTTCGCGCGGCTGCTCGTCGAACAGTGGAAGCCGCTGCTGCAGTGCGTCGGCCTCGTGCTGATCTTCAACGTGACCGACTACATGGCGCTGTCGTACCTGCCGAGCTATCTGTCGGCCACGCTGCACTTCCGCGAATCGCACGGCCTGTTCCTGGTGCTGCTCGTGATGGTGCTGATGATGCCGATGACGCTCTACGCCGGGCACCTGTCGGACAAGGTCGGCCGCAAGCCGGTGATGATGTTCGGCTGTGTCGGTCTGCTCGTGCTGTCGGTGCCGGCGCTGATGCTGATCCGCACCGGCGGCATGCTGCCCGTGTTCGGCGGGATGCTGATCTACGGCGTATTGCTGTCGACGTTCACGGGCGTGATGCCGTCGGCGCTGCCGGCGCTCTTTCCGACGCGGATCCGCTACGGCGCGCTCGCGATCGGCTTCAACGTGTCGGTGTCGCTGTTCGGCGGCACGACGCCGCTCGTCACCGCGTGGCTCGTCGATCGCACCGGCGACCTGATGATGCCCGCGTACTACCTGATGGGCGCGTCGTTCATCGGCATCGTGTCGGTGCTCGCGTTGCGCGAGACGGCGCGCCAGCCGCTGCCGGGCTCCGGGCCGTGCGTGTCGAGCCGCGCGGAAGCGCTGAGCCTCGTTCGCGGCGAATCCGTCGTCGCACGCAATCGCGACCGGAAGCTCGCGCCGCTCGGCGAACGCGCGTAACGCGCCGCCGCCGTGCGCGCTCGTTCATGCGCGTTCAAACCGGATGAACGAAACCCCACATGCGAAAACGGCGCCGGACGACCTGAATCGTCCGGCGCCGCAACGGGTGAAGCATTCGATCAGAACACCGCGTGCCCGCTGATGACGCTCGGCAGCCACGTCGAGAAGAACGGCAGGTAGGTGACGATGTTGATCGCGCTGAAGATCGCGAGGTAATACGGCCACGCCATCTTCGTCGTCTCGCCGATCGACACGTTGCCGATCGCGCATCCGACGAACTGCACCGAGCCGATCGGCGGGTGCACGAGGCCGAGCGAGCAGTTCAGCAGCAGCATGATCCCGAACTGGACCGGCCCGACGCCGCACGCCATCGCGATCGGCAGGAACAGCGGCGTCGTGATCAGGATGTGCGCGGCCATGTCGACGAACGTGCCGAGGAACACCTGGATGATGTTGATGTACAGCAGCATCAGCCACGGCGCGGCGGTCGACTGCTTCAGCAGCCCTTCGATCGCATCCGGAATCTCCAGGTACGACATCTGGAAGCGCAGCATGTTCGACACCGCGATCAGCAGCAGCACGACACCCGTCGTGCGGGCCGCATGCGACAGCGCGCGGCGCAGCTTTTCGACGGTCAGCGTCCGGTAGACGATCGCGGTCAGCACGAGCGAGTAGACGACGGCGATCGCGGCGGCTTCCGTCGCGGTCGCAATCCCCTTCGCGACGCACACGAGGATGATCGCGATCACCATCAGCCCGGGCACCGCGCCGACGAAGCTGCGCAGCACCGCGTACCAGCCGGGAAACGACGGCAGCGCCGACGAACCGTCCGCACGGCGCGGATAACCGTGACGCACGGCCTGCCAGTAAGCGGCCGCGAGCACGAAGCCCATCACCCACAACACGGGCAGCAGGCCCGAGAACAGCAGGTCGCCGATCGACACGCCGCTCACCGGCTGGCCGTGCAGCATCCCCGTGATCCCTTGCGCGGCGAACGCGTAGATGATCATGTTGGTCGACGTCGGCATCAGCGCGCCGGCGAGCGACGCGTGCGTCGTCACGTTCACCGCATACGCGGCGCTGTAGCCTTCGCGCTTCATCAGCGGAATCACCGCGCCGCCCATCGCCGACGTATCGGCGGTCGGCGAACCCGACACGCCGCCGAACAGCGTACAAGCGACGACGTTCGCCATCCCGAGGCCGCCGCGGAAATGGCCGACGCTCGCCTGCGCGAAGCGCAGGATCCGGTCCGCGATGCCGCCGTGCAGCATCAGCTCGCCGGAGAAAATGAAGAACGGCACCGCGAGGAACGAGAACGCATTCATCCCCGAGATCATCGCCTGCATCGCGGTCGCGATCGGCAGGCCTTCGACCATATAGGTCAGCACGCAGGCTATCCCGAGCGCGAACGACACGGGCACGCCGAGCACGAGGAAAATCAGAAAACTGACGGACAGGATCGCGAGTTCCATGGCGTTATTGTCCCGACGAAGAACGACGAAGCGCGAGCAGGTGCTCGAGCGAGAAGAGGATGATGGCGATCGCCGCGGGCATCGCGATCAGGTAGCGCACGCCTTCGGGCAATCCGATGATCGGAATGCGGTCACCCATCGTCTCGGCGGCCATGCTGCCGCAGCCGACCATGATCATGATCGCGAACGCGATCAGGCTCAGATGCTGGATCGCAATCACGACGGTGCGCGCGTTCGGCGACAGCCGGCGCACGAGCGAATCGAGGCCGATATGGCCGCCGTCGCGCACCTTCATCGCCGCACCGAACATCGCGATCACGATCACCAGCAGCAGTGCGATCGGCTCGACGAAATCCGGCGCATTCTCGAACACGTAGCGCATCACGACCGCGTAGAACACCAGCACCGTGAGCACCGCGAGACACGCCGACGCGATCACGGCCAGCGCGCGGAACAGCACGTCGTTCACGCAGCGCAGAAACGGCGCGGCGTGCGGCCGCGGCGGCGCCGCGCCGTCCGGGGCGGCGGCCGACGCACCCGCGGCCGCCGCGCTGTTCAGTGAGGTGCGACGCGTCACTTGGTCGCCTCGATCTCGTCGACGATCTGCTTCATCTGCGGCGTCTTCTCGTACTTCGTCCACAGCGGCTGCATCGCCTTCACGAACGCCGCGCGATCGATCTGCGCAGCCGGCAGGATCTTCGCGCCGCCCTTGGTCACCGCCTGCTGCGCGGACGCCTCGCGCGCGGTCCACAGCTTCTGGTAGTACGGCACCGAATCGGCCGCCGCCTTCCGGATCGCCGCCTGCTCCTGCGGCGACAGCGTGTCCCAGATCTTCTTCGAGAACACCAGCACTTCCGGCGTCATCGCGTGCTGCGTCTCCGAATAATCGGGTGCTACTTCGTAATGCTTGGTTTCTTCGTACGACGGCATGTTGTTTTCCGCCGCGTCGACGAGGCCCGTCTTCAGGCCCGTGTACACCTCGGCGAACGGCATCGGCGTCGGCGTGCCGCCCATCGCCTTGATCTCGTCGACCATCAGGTCGGACGGTTGCACGCGCACCTTCAGCCCTTTCATGTCGGCCGGCGAGCGCACCGGACGCTTCGCGTAGATCGAACGCGCGCCGCTCTCGTAGAACGTCAGCGCGATCATCCCCTTAGCGGTGAACGCATCGAGGATCTTCTGGCCGGCCGGGCCGTACATCGCCTTGCGGAAATGATCGACGTCGCGGAACAGGAACGGGAACGACGGGATCAGCGACTCCGGCACGATCTCGTTGAACGACGCGCCGTTCACGCGCGCCATGTCGATCGCGCCGATCCGGACCTGGTCGACCGTGTCCTTCTCGGAGCCGAGCGCGCTGTTGCCGAACACCTTGATCGAATCCTTGCCGCCCGTCTGCTTCGACAGCTCGTCACCCATGAACTTCACGGCCATGTTGGTCGGGAAGTTGTCGCCGTGCACGTCCGCCGAGCGGAACACGCGCGCCTGCGCGGACATCGTGAAGCCGGCCATCAGCGCGACGGCCAGTGCGATACGGGAGCGGGTGAATCGGTGCTTCATCGTCAGTCTCCTTGATGGTTGTGCTCGTTATTGCGCGGCGATCTGCCGGCATGCGCATGCGTCGGCGCCGTGCGCGTTGACCGCAGAGTCATACGTCGTATGACGTGTTGACGCGAATGTACGTCGGTTAACCGTTTAACTCACTTGGTGCATACCCCTATGAGCATTGCCATCAGGGGTTTTCGGCATGATTCAGGGAATCGTTTTCTCTGTTCCGGTGATTTTTAACACGCCGTTTTCCGAAAACCGACCCGCATTTCGAATCGAACGCCGACGCCGCGGCTTTCCGAGGCCCGAAAGCAGGCTTTCGCCTCGCTTGACACGGTCATAGGATGACTGACTACGATGCGAGCGCGCCGGCCGCGCCTCGCACGGGAAGCCCGTTGCGGATTTCCGGCCCGTCCCGGGCCGTCACGCCTGCATGACCAGCGCCGTCAGTTGCGCCGCGCGCGCCACTTCCGTCTTCGCGTAGATCGCCTTGATCTGCGTGCGGACCGTGCCGATCGACACGCCGCGCAGCTCGGCGCACGCCTGCGGCGACAGCCCGTCGCAACACAGCAGCACCGCGAGATCGGCCTCGGCCAGCGACAGCCCGTAGAACACGCGCAACCGCTGCGCGCGGGCCGACGGCGAACGCAGGTCGGCGGCCGTCATCAGCGCCGCGACGCCGGGCCGCTCGCGCATCAGGCGCGACCGTTCGGGGACTGGCATCAACGCAAGCGGCAGCGATTCGCCCGTCGCGCGCCGCAGCAGCAGCCCGCCGCGAGCGAATGCGTGCCGCCATTGCGCATCGTCGACGCAGCCTTCCGGCGCGAAACGCCCGTTCACGATCCGTACCGCGGGTTCCGCCGCGATCAGTTGGTCGGCCGCGCGGTTCGTGTAGCGCAGTTCGCGCCGCTCGCCGAGCAGGAAAACCGGCACCGGGATCGCATCGAGCGCCGATTCGGCGGCGGCCACGCGCGCTTCGAGCAGCCCGATGCGCGCGTGAATCCGCAGCGCCCGGCTGATGTGCGCGCCCATGATTTCGATTGTGTGACGCTGATCGTCGGACAGCCCCTGCGATTCGGAGCTGCCCTGGACGCTGAGGAAGGCGCCGCTGCCCTCGCCGCGATGAATGTACAGGCCGGAAATGCTGCCGAGCCCGTAGGGGCGCATGAACTCCTGATAGAACAGGCCGTGCGTGCGCTGTTCCGGAGACAGGTGCTTGACGTCCTCGAACCAGCGGCCCGCCGGCCAGTTGCCGGCAACCGGCACGACCGGGTCGTACAGATAGAACTCGGTGTTGTATGCACGCTGGCACGCGGCGACCCATGATGGGTCGTCGCCCGCCGCCTGCTCGATCGCCGGCAGCTGCGCCGCCTCGTCGAACGACAGCAGCGTGGCCATGCGCACGCCCACCGACGATCGCAGCCCGTCCAGCACCGCTTCCCATCGTTGATCGCCCAGTGCTGCCGCGTAGATGTCATCGATCCATGCCGATGGAATCAAATCGTTCCGTTGCATCTGGCCACCCCGCGTCGTGCGTTTTTTTCGAACGCCTTTCGCGCATCTTACTCACTCGGTGCCCGCGTTCAAATTGTCAACGCGCGTTTGATCCGAAATACCACGCTTCCCGCCGTTTCTCGTCAGACGTAATGGCGATGCGTCACACGGCGGTGCATGCGGCGTGGCCGGCTTTGCATCCCGACCGCGCTATGTCATGATGCAACGCATGACGATCCGACCCACCACCAACGCACTGCATCATCATCACGGCCGCCCTCCGTTGCGCCGTGGTTCGTTTCGCATCTAGCCATTGAATCGGGATCGACTCTCCCGATCAAGACAACGACCAAGGCGCCTCCGGCGCCTTTTTTGTTTTTTGCCGCCGTAAAAACCTGCTGCACGGATCAATCGATAACGTACGGAGTGTTTTCAATGCAACAACCCTGGAAAGAAGTGTCCTTGCCGGATTTGCCGCTCAGGGAGGATCTGCGGTTGCAGCACGCGTACGGCGCGCCGCAACTCGATGTGCCGGTCTGCCTGAACGTCAACGAGAATCCCTATCCGCCGTCGCCGGCACTTGTCGAGCGCATCGCGGCGGCGGTGGCCGACGCGGCGCGAGCGGCGAACCGCTATCCCGACCGCGACTTTGCCGAACTGCGCACGCATCTGGCGGCCTATCTGACGCACGATACCGGCGTGACGGTCGACGCATCGCGTGTCTGGGCCGGCAACGGCTCGAATGAAGTGATTCAGCAGGTTCTGCAGGCATTCGGCGGCCCGGGGCGATCGGCGCTGGCCTTTACGCCCGCGTATCCGATGTATGACGAATACTGCCGCACGACCTTCACGCGCCTGCATACGTTGCCGCGCACCGAGGATTTCGCGCTCGATCTGAATCAGGCGATCGACAGCATCCGCGCGCATCGGCCGAGCGTGATCCTGCTGACGTCGCCGAACAACCCGACCGGGACCGCGCTTCCTGTAGACGATATCCGTGCCATCCTCGACATCGCGCCGGGCGTCGTCGTCGTGGACGAAGCCTATGCGGAGTTTCGGCGCAAAGGGGTCCGCAGCGCGGTAACGCTGCTGCCCGACCATCCTCGGCTGATCGTCTCGCGCACGTTGAGCAAGGCGTTCAAATTTGCCGGAGGGCGCGTCGGATATTGCGCGTGCGCGCCGGCAATCGTGGACGCGCTGAAGCTGGTCCGCCTGCCTTATCACCTGTCGGCTTTTACCCAGGCCGCGGCCTGCGCGGCGCTGGTCGCGCGTGACGAAATGCTGTCGCAGGTCGAAGCGATCAAGACCGAGCGCGATGCCACCGTCGACTGGCTGCGCAGCCTGGGGCTCGCGGTGGCCGATTCCGACGCCAACTTCGTGATGTTCGGCAAGTTTGCGGATCGCCACCGGATATGGAGCGGACTCCTGCGCCACGGGGTCCTGATTCGCGAGTCGGGGCCGCCGGAATACCTGCGCGTGTCGATCGGTACTGCAGCGGAGATGGCCGCGTTTCGTGCGGCATTGCTGGCCGTGATGGCGTCGGCGTGAGAAGCCGGCAAGCGGGGGGTGTTGACGCGATGGAACGCGTTTCAGCGCGATATCCGACGATGCACTTACTTCATCGCCGCGAACCGCGATTCCATCCCGTCGATCTTCGCGAGAACCGCTTCGCAGAGCTTCCTGACGTGGCGCGGCATATCGGGTGTCGACAGCAACTCCTCGATGCGCCCTCGCCAGTAACTCGGATGCCTCACGCGCCCCGCGCCCGACATCGACACGTCGTCGGCGAGCGTTTCGCTCTCCAGGAGAGCCACCATTCTCTGTATGTGAGAGAGCTCTCGTTCCACATAGTCTCGTGCCAGCATTTTGATTGATGTTCCCCGAAATACGACATCAGGCCTTCCGTCATCAACGCGCCATCGTGTCGCGATGCAAACGACTCACCGCGCACGTTGCCCGTCAGCGTACGCACAGGCTGTGTCAGTCAACTGCATGGGCACGCCAAGCGCTCGATACGGAACGGCCCGCTTGTCCGTTCGCCCGGATCACGTCTTTCCCCGATGCCCTGTTGCTAATCGTAGGCGCACCGGCCCGCGATAGCATCCCCAAAAGTGGGGATACCGGCGCGCCGCGTTTACTGGAAATGACGGGAAATCGCGATGCTGTAGCGCTCGGATCAACTCGGCGCGGGCTGCCGACGCCGGGACGCCCGCACGCCGTACCGGACCTCGCCCCACGCATCGGGACGGACGTCAACTTCGTTCCTGCCGGGAAGCGCCGATTGCATGTAGCCAGCGACGTGTCTGACGAATTCGTTCACACGTTCCGTCGCGTCGTCGTTCATCGATCCGTCTCGATACGAGATACGCGGAGCGTCATCGGGCACCGGGCGAAGCGTCGATCACGGCAGCACCTGTCGCGCTTTGCCGGTCGATTGGCGTGCTTTGCGAGTCATTGCCCCGCGAAAAGTCGGCATCATGTTGGACATCATCCGCAACGGAAGCCAAGAAGATGCATACCGATACCGATCTACCGGTCATGGTGACCGGCGCCACCGGCTATGTCGCAGGCCAGCTCGTGCAACGGCTGCTCGAAGCCGGCCTGACGGTCCATGCGGCCGTCCGCGACCCCGACAACCCGGACAAGCTGACGCATCTCCAGCGCATCGCCTCCGGCACGCCCGGCACGATCCGTTATTTTCGCGCCGACCTGCTCGACCCCGGATCGTACGCGGACGCGATGGCCGGTTGCGGGATCGTGTTCCATACCGCGTCGCCGTTCAACGTCCACGTCCGCGATCCGCAAAAGGAATTGGTCGATCCCGCGCTGCTCGGCACGCGCAACGTGCTCGAAACGGCAAACCGTACGCCGTCGGTCCGGCGTGTGGTGCTGACCAGCAGTTGCGCCGCGATCTACGGCGACAACGCCGATCTCGTCGCGACACCGGGCGGCGTGTTCACCGAGGCCATCTGGAACACCAGCTCGTCGCTGGCCCATCAGCCCTATTCGTATTCGAAGACCGTCGCCGAGCGCGAAGCATGGAAAATCGCCGGCGGGCAAGACCGCTGGGATCTCGTGACCGTCAATCCGTCGCTCGTCATCGGGCCGGGGATCAATCCATACGCCACGTCCGAAAGCTTCGAGATCGTGCGGCAGATGGGCAACGGTACGATGAAAGCGGGTGTACCGGATATCGGCATCGGCGCGGTCGACGTGCGCGATGTGGCGGATGCCCATCTCCGGGCCGCGTTCCTGCCGGGCGCACACGGCCGCTATATCGTCTCGGGCCATGACACGAGCCTGCTGGCGATGGCGGCAACGCTGCTCGACCGGTATGGCGCCGACTATCCGATCCCGCGGCGCATGCTGCCCAAATGGCTCGTATGGCTGATCGGCCCGCTGGCGAACAAGGACCTGACGCGTCGCGTGATTGCACGCAACGTCGGCTTTCCCTGGCGCGCCGACAACAGCCGCAGCCGCAACGAACTCGGCATTCGCTACCGCCCGCTCGCCGAATCGATGACCGCGCTCTTTCAGCAGTTGGTCGAGACCGGGCAATTGCGGAAATGAACCGCTTCGCGATTTCGCCGGGCTGGCAGATCGTGATCGTCGATCTCGGCCTGTGTGTCGACGAGGTGCTGCGGCGCGCGCAATTACCCGTCGATCTGTTCACACGGCCACGGAGCGGGCTGACGACCCGCGAGTATTTCCGCATGTGGCTCACGCTGGAGGAGATGGTCGGCAAGCCCGCCATCGCGCTGCACGTACTCGATCTCGTCGCGGCCGAAGCGTTCAATCCGTCGATCTTCGCAGCGCTTTGCAGTCCGAACCTCGAGGTCGCCATGCGGCGCATCAGCCAGTTCAAGCCGCTGATCGGCCCGCTCTGCCTGCACGTCGCGCGCGACGCCGACATGCTCACGCTCACCGTCGAATTCCTCGAGCGGGACGTGCCGCCGCCCGGGTCACTGCTCGCGATCGAACTCGGCTTCTTCGTGAAGGTGGCGCGCCTTGCCACCCGCACCCGCGTGTCTGCCCGGGCCGTCACGCTGCCGCGCGAGCTCAGGCCCGATCCTGGCTACGCGCGTTTTTTCGGCGTGCCCCCTCGATACGGCGACGCACCCGCCGTGAGCCTCTCGCTGCAGGACGCACGACGTCCGTTCGTCACGGCCAACGACGCGATGTGGCAGATCTTCGAACCCGACCTGCGCCGCCGCCTCGATCTGCTGTCGGCCGAAGCGGGCATCGTCGAGCGCGTGCGGGCTGCACTGCTCGAGCTGATTCCCGGTGGCGTCGCCACGGTGGACGATGTCGCTCGCAAGCTTGCGATCAGCAAGCGCACGCTACAGCGGCGGCTCGGCGACGAAGGCGCGAGCTTCAAGGCCATCCTCGCGGAGGTGCGCGAAAAACTCGCCTGGCACTACCTCGATCGCTCGGACCTGCCCTGCAGCCAGATCGCTTTCCTGCTCGGCTACCAGGATCCGAACTCGTTCTTCCGCGCATTCAATGAATGGACCGGCATGACGCCGGAGGCCGCACGCTCGCGGACGACACGCTGACGTCCGACGCGACGCGGCCCGACTGCCCGGTTCCTGAATGCGTCTGCAGACGCCTCATTTGCCGGCATCGCCGCGGTTCAACCCGAAAATGAAATCCGCTTCCACCGACGCGCCCTTCGGCAATTGCAGCACGCCGACGGACGAACGCGTATGAACGCCCGTATCGCCGAGTACCGAATACAACACGTCGGATGCGCCATCGGCCACTTCGCTTTGCATCGAGAAGTCGGGCGTACTCCGCACATAAACGGTCATGCGGGGAACCGACGCGATCGCATCGAGCGTGCCGCAATGTTTTCGAACCAGCGACAGCGCGCGCAGCGCCGAGATGCCGGCTGCACGGCGAGCGTCGTCCAGCGAAACGGATTCGCCCACGATGCCGACGAACCGCACGACATCCCCCACCCGCGGAATCTGACCGGCGATATACGCAGTGCTTCCGTCCACCAGAACGGGCGTGTACTTTCCGCCGATCCTGATTTCCTCGTCCGGATCGAATCCGAATTCGGCCGCGACCTGCTTCAGCTTATCGTCTCTGTTCATCAGTGAATTCCCCGATACTTCTGAAAAAAGATCAAGAATAATTGAGTCTCCTGCGCTTGTCCCGAAAGAGACAATCCGCCGCGAGCAGCCAAAGCGTCACGTCCCGATCGTTTCGCGATTCCAGGCAATCATGTGCGTATTCGCCAAAGCGTCACACTTTTCAGGTGTTCGAAGCAGTCTGGTGCGCCATATCGATGTCGAAACACGTAGTCGGAGAGAATTTCCTCATCATTTCTGCTTTAAACCGCTATCATGTGTGTACACAACCCCACGAGCGATATATGGCGACTTACAAGGAACTGAAAGCCCAAATGGAAGCTTTGGCCGAGAAAGCCGAAGCAGCGCGCGCCGCGGAATTCCAGACGATCGTCGACGACATCCGCGCCAAGGTCGCGGAATTCGGCATTACCGAGAAAGACATTTTCGGTGTACGCCGAGGTCGTTCGGCCAAGCAAGCGGCCGCACCCGTGCAGGCGAAGTATCGTGACCCGAAGACCGGCGCAACCTGGTCCGGCCGCGGTCGCGCGCCCGCATGGATCAAGGATGCGAAGAACCGTAATCGATTCCTGATTCAGGAATAAGCGTCCCGACGCGAACCGGCGCGCGTTTCGACGCGTTGTCCGGCCATATTGGCATCGATACCGGCGGTATCAAGAGACCGCTCCGGGTTGTTGACATGTGTCACATCCGGCGCGTGACGAACTGTTACACGCCGGATCGCCTTGCGGCCAATATTCATTCAGCGTTCGTAATAGATGGCAAGCCAGACGGTTTGCTCTTCTTCATGCGTCCACGCAACGCGATGGCGGCAATGCGGCTCGATCAATACGTAGTCGCCGGCGCGCATGTCGTGTCGCGTCGAACCCTCCTCGAATTCGAGCACGGCCGCCCCCGACAGCAGCACGACCCATTCGGCGCGCGAGTCGTCATACCAGAACCCGTCGGGGCTCGCGTGCCCCATCGATACGATCCGCTCGACGTTCAGACGCTGCCCCGTGACGAGAAGGTCGATCCGCTCGTCACCGCCGCGCTGCCCTTCGACACTGAACAGATTACCGGTTTGAAGCTGCATGGTTCGGCCTCGTCGTTGACCTTCGCGTGAAGGAGGCGGTTAAAAGGCGCCGGAGAAACATTCACTGTAGTCCAAAGGCCGCCATTGAAGCGGAATCGTTCAGGCCATGCGAAAGGAAAAGCCCATGCAGGCACTTCCGCAAACGGGTCGATGAATCCACGCGAAAAGCGGATGAATGGCCATTACAGCGCGCGCGCCCATTCATTGCCGGGGTGGAGCGCATCGAGGCAGCCTTTCAACCATGCGCGCTCGCTAACCGGCAGCTTCGGCAACGCCCTGTCGAAATCCTGTTGATCTTTAAAGCGCCGATCCCTGGCCTTGAACAACAGCACCGCGGACGGATTCAGATACGGGATGCCGTCGGCGGTTCTCATCACCATTTCGGCACGTGGCCGCTTGAACGACGGATCCCTTTTATAGGCCCACCATTCAGGCGTGCCCGGCTCGATCATCATGTCGACCCGCCAACTTTCGGCGGTGCGGTCGAATCCCCAGAATTGCATGACATCCGGCGGTGCGTCCTGGTTTTCCGGCAGCTTTTCGACAACGCCGGCGTGGGCCGTGTAGAACTCGAGATCGCTGAACGCCCGACGGAACCGGCTGAAATCCTGTCGCAAAATCGTGAACTCCAGATCGTCATGCTCACGCGTCTGGGCACCATGCCAAAGGTCGAGCGCCCATCCGCCGACGACACACCAAGGCAAATGAATATCGCGCAACCGTCGTGCAAGCGCTTCCGGTTCCCACGCATCCCACGCTTCCTGATCGGGAATCGTCATTTAAATACTCATCTCATTGGAATGATTTGCGTTGAATGGCGCGCGCCGACGTTCACATCACGCGCACGCCGCAATCGCCAATCAGCATGACGGCCTGATCGACGGAAAGTATCGCGCCTTTCAGATGGAGCATGGCATCGGACAGCCTCAAACCGCTCAGGTCTGCCAAGCGCAGGTCAGCGCCGTCGAACCGCGTGTTGAGCAAGCGCGCGTTGCCGAGGCTGCCGCCCTCGAAAACGGCATCGCGAAAATCGCAATCGGCAAGATCCGCCTCGGAGAAATTCAATGCTTCGAGCGTCTGCTTCCGGAACGACAGCCCTCTCAAACTGGCGCCGACGAGCAGGGAATCGTGAAAGCTGAGCCCCAGCGCCCGGATGTCCGCGAAGCGGGCGCCCGTCAGCCGAACCTCCGTAAAGACGGTCGATGCCAGCTTGGCGCCGGTCCAGTCGGTATTGTTCAAATCGCTCCGGCAGAATCGGGCGTCAGTCGCATTGGAATACCGGAAATTTGCCGTGGCGCCCTTGCAGCCCAGCCAGCGGCTCCGCGAAAGATCGCTGTGCTCGAAGCGGGTCTGCTCGAAATTGCACTGCGCGAATCGCGCCGCGCGGAAGTCGAGGCTGGAAAGGTCTTCGCCGTCGAAATTGCAACGCTCGAAGGTCGGCCCGTCACCGGATTGCCGGAGGACACGCTCCAGTTCATCCCGGCTGAATGTCGTCTCGCTGAACATGGCGCCGTTGCCGGTCGACGGATCTTTGACGTGTGTGCGCATCGGTACAAATCCCCCTGGGTGGGGGGCGCGCAGTGTCATGTCCACGGTGCGCCCCCTTGATTCGTGAAAACAAGGTTGACGCCGCGGCATACATAGAACCCTGGATCGGGCGCAGGAGATACCAACCTGCCACTCTATTTTCGGCAACGCGGATTCTACCGCCGCCGCACCCGGCTTCGCAATGTCGACACCTGCTGCCATCCGGGCCGATGCCCATGATTCCACCGGGACAACCGGCCGGCGCCTGGGCACTCACGCCACCGTTTGCCGAACATCAAGCGCCAACCGCTCAAACCGCCGCCTTCAACCACGCAAGCAAATCCGCCTGCGCGCTTCCGTCCGTCACGGGCGCCGGCGTCAGCAGGCAATAGTGCGAGCCGTCTTCGACGAAGCCCATCGGCGCAACGAGCACGCCGTTTTCGATGTCGTCGCGCACGAGATGCCACGGGCCGATGGCGACGCCGAGCCCTGCGACCGCGGCCTGCAGACTGAAATAGAAATGATCGAACGTCTGCCCCCGCCCGCTCCCCGCCGGCTGATTCGCAGCAGCCGCCCATTCCTGCCAGGCGTCCGGCCTCGTCCGCGTATGCAATAGCGGCGCGTCGCGTTTCAACGTGCGGCCACCACGGCGAGCAGAGAACCACGTGTCCACCTTGTCTGGCCGGCAAACCGGCCCGACCTTTTCCATAAACAGGCGCTCGGCGTGATAGCCGTCGGGCCACGCAAAGTCGTTGCGGCGGATGGCCATGTCGATGCCGCTGTCGAACGAGAACGGCCCGCCCGCGGCAGCCAGATGAATGTCGACACCTGCATGTCGGGCCTGGAAGTCCGGCCAGCGCGGAATCAGCCAACGCATCAGGAGCGTCGGCTCGCACGACAGGACCCAACGCCGCGCGTGGGCAGCCTCGGTGCGCAATGCGTGCGCGGCATCACGCATCAGGCCCAGGCCATCATGGACGGCCCGGGCCAGCTTGCGGCCCGCATCGGTCAGGAAGACCCGACGACTGCGCCGCTCGAACAGCGCCACGCCCAGGTCATCCTCGAGCAGGCGCACCGCACGACTGACCGCACCGTGGGTCACGCACAGTTCGTCGGCAGCACGGCTGAAATTCTCGTGGCGCGCCGCCGCTTCGAAACAGCGCAATGCCATCAGCGACGGCAGGTTCGTGCGAATTTTCTGTGAGTCAAACTCACCATTTCGGTCAGAAATCATCGCTTTTCCCGATGCAATATGCTTCTTAATATTGTGCCACGACGATATCGATCGAAAGGACGACGCGATGACCGAACTGATAGTTGTAGTCACCATTACATTGCTGGCCGTCATCAGCCCGGGCCCCGACTTCGCGATGGTCACGCGCAACAGCCTGATGCTGTCGCGCCGGGCAGGCTTGCTCACCGCGCTGGGGATCGGGCTGGGCGTGACGGTCCATGTGAGCTACACGCTGCTGGGCGTGGGCCTGCTGATCCGCCAGTCACTGTGGCTCTTCAATGCCGTCAAGCTGGTCGGCGCGATCTACCTGATCTACCTGGGCGTGAAGATGCTCATGACGAAATCCGGCGACGCGCGGCCCGACGCGCATGTGGCGCCGCTATCCGATCTGGCGGCGCTGCGCACCGGCTTCCTGACCAATGTGCTGAATCCCAAAACCACCGTGTTCATCGTCAGCCTGTTCATGCAGGCAGTGCGCCCCGACACGCCATTGATCGTGCAGATCGGCTACGGCGCCTTCATCGCGCTCGCGCACGCCGGCTGGTTCAGCCTGGTGGCCGTCTGCTTCTCCGCCGCGGCCGTCCGCGATCGCCTGCTGTCGCTGCGCCACTGGATCGACCGCACCTTCGGCGGCTTGCTCGTGGGCTTCGGCGTCGCGCTTGCCATCGCGCGCGGCGGGCGCTGACCCGCATCCGCCGGCCGCGTCGCAGCCGGCGCCGGGCACGATTCGCTCGCGCGCCGGTTGCGCAGCGCGGCGGCTTCAGAACGTGCGTGCGATCGTGCGCGCTTCGTCGATCGCGCGACTGCGATCGACCTTTCCGTCGGGGCCGAACAACGTGCGCTCGACGACGATGCCGGCCACATCCTGCACGCCCACGAACTTGAGCCAGGTTTCCATGTACGGGCGCTGAAGGTCGAACTCGCCGGCCGGCGTAAACGAGCCCGGCGACTGATAGCCGAGCCCGCGCGCATAGACGACCGCCGCCTTTTTCCCGTCCAGCTTGCCGCTGAAACCCGAATCGTCGAACGTGAACAGCACGTCCTTCTGCGAGATCGCATCGATCAGGTGCTTGAGCTTGTACGGAATGCTGAAATTCCACAGCGGCACGCCGAACAGGAACTTGTCCGCCTCGTGGAACGGCGCCGCGAGCCGTTCGATCCATTGCCACGCGGCAGCCTGCTCCGGCGTCAACGCCGCGCCGTTCAGTCCGGCATATTTCGCGGCCAGCGCGGCCTCGTCGAATTCAGGCATCGCCAGATCCCAGATGTCGAGCTTCTGGATCACGTGATCGGGATGCTCCTGCCGGTACGCATCGAGAAATGCACTGCACACTTCGATCGACGCCGAATATGCCTTGTTGGGTGAGCCTTCGATATAGAGCACGCGTGTCATGGAGCCGGTCCTTGCGAAGAGTGACGACGACGCGCGGAAGGTGCGGCCGCCCACTGCGCTTCGCAGCTTATCCAGCCGGCTTATAATTTTGAAACGATATTAATTGATTGAATTAACCCGGATTGGTGATGAATGGGCAACCCACTCGACACGGCGCTACTTCATACGTTTGTTGCGGTCGCCGACATACGGAGCTTTACCGGCGCCGGTCACAGGCTGAATCTCAGCCAGTCCGCGGTCAGCGCGCAGGTCGTTCGTCTTGAGGAACAGGTCGGCCAGCCGCTGCTCGTGCGCAATACGCGCAGCGTCACGCTCACCGAGCAGGGCCGGACGCTGCTCGGATACGCGCGCGCGATGCTCAATCTGAGCGAGGAAGCGCGGGCCAGGCTCGGGACCGGCGACGCCATCGACGCCAGGCTGCGCATCGGCGCGTCGGAAGACTTCGCGGGAGGCTGGCTTCCGGACGTGATGCGCCGCCATGGTGCCGCGCGGCGCGGCTTGCGGCTGGAATTGACGGTCGACATCGGCGACAGCCTGTTTCGGCGGCATGCCGACGGCGAATTCGATCTCGTGATCGGCAGCCGGTGCACGCACGCGGGCCAGGGCGCGACGTTGTGGCACGAGCCGCTCGTCTGGGCATTCGCGCGCCACGAGCCGCTTCCCGAAGGCGATGTCCCGCTGGCGTGCTTTCCCGATCCGTGTCCGTACCGAGGAGCGGCCATCAAGGCGCTCGCGCTGGCCGGCCTGCGCTACCGGATCGCATGCGAAAGCCCGAGCGTCACCGGCATCCGGACGTTCGCGCGCGCCGGCATCGCGATCGCGCCGGTGCCGCGCAGCGCGATCGACGACACGCTCCGCGAATTGGGTGCGCCGGAAGGCTTGCCGCCATTGCCGGAAACGGAATTCGTGATGATGCATGACACCGGTATGCCGGCTGCCGTTGAATTCGCCGCGACGATTTTCGACGAAACTGCCGTTCGCACAGGGCATGGAAAACGCAGCAAGCCGTAGCGGGAAATATTCCGCCCGTTTAAACTGACAAGATCCGTTTTCGGCATTTCCGCAAGACCACTGCAACATCAACTCAAAATAGTATTCCGCACGAGACCTTCTGCAAGCCACGGCTTGCAAAAACCATACGGGGATGAAAAATCATGAGCAATATTGATGTTCTTGAATCTCAGCTGTTCGGCCTGTGTCACAAAGCGCTCTCGTCGCTGAATTTCATGAACGTAAAACAGAAACCGGGCACGTTGGAATTCGAGGCCGACGATCTCGTCGACAAGCTGATCGGAATCCTGAATCTCCATCAAACGCCACCGCCCGCGACCACCGCCACTGCTGCTGCCGCCGCCAAACCGCCAGACAACAGCATGATCGGCTTCTCGCTTTTCACGGCGTGGTTCATCATGAAAGTCAGCACGCAATTGGGATCCGGATTCGAACTGCGGGCCGAGCTACATAAAGAAAGCAATCTCAAGGAGAGCTACAAGGAAAATATAAAATCCTATGCAAGCCATGCGAAGATTGACATTATTCCGTCCGAGCTTCTTGTCGACTTCTTCGTTAGCCCGAAAGGGAAAAAGCACTGCCCCGTCCTTACCGCCGAGAGCGAAAGCAAGGAAGATCTGGAGTTCCACGATCTGAGCAAACTCCTTTTAACGACTTCCCCTCGAAGAATTTATCTCGCCAACATCGGATCGTCCAAAATCGACGCGGCGACGACTGCAATACGGGACATTCTTGACGAGGCCAGTGCCGCCGGCATCCTGAACCTGAGCGATCAGATTTGTTTCGTCCTGTACGAAAAGAATGGCAAGAATTTCGTCATTCACCTGTTCGACTACGATCAGTACAGGCATTTGTGAGCCCGGCACGGCCTCGTTCGGGCAGCAGCCTGACGACGCCGGAATGCGTCGATGCCGAACACACGGCGATGCTCCATGAGCCATGCAAGGGGAAGGCATCGATTACCTGCCTTCCTCGATCTGCGCCATGGGCCCAACCCCGGATCGAGCGACGAAATGGTGTCGGTGGTGTCGGCAACAGGTGATCGCGGGCATCGACAAACGCGCATCAGGCGCCGCACGAATCAGCCCCCCCTCGATTGGCCGCCCCACCAAACGCTCACGCCCGCACCTACCCGACACCGCGATCGTCTTCTGCGGCAACCGCACGCAGCGAGCAGCAAGCACGGCCGCGCCCGACTGCGCCCCCCCATCACACTCAACGCTCCGCACTCAACCCCACACGCCCGTCAACCCGATCCCGGGCCCGCCCAAGCAGCGCCGCCAGCGCGAAATCCGCGAGCTTGCCGAACGGCGCACGCAGCAGGTTCGGCAAACTCAAGCGCCCCTGCACGAACACGCCCTTGGCATGGCTCATCGCGCGGAATCCCTCGATGCCGTGATACGCGCCCATCCCGCTCGGACCGACGCCGCCGAACGGCAAGTCTTCCTGCGCGACATGCAGCAGCGTGTTGTTGATGCCGACATTGCCCGACGTCGTTCGCTTCAGCAACGTCTCGCAATCGCCGTCCCGTTCGCCGAAGTAATAGAGCGCAAGCGGCCGCGGGCGCGCGTTCACGTAGTCGATGACCTCGTCGATCGTGCGATACGTGCGTACCGGCAGGATCGGCCCGAAGATCTCCTCCTGCATCACGGCCGTGTCGTCGCGCGCCCCGACGATCAGCGTGGGCGCCAGCGTGCGCTTGCGGGTAGCCGCGTGCTGCGGGTTCACGCCCGCCTCGATCACGCGCGCGCCCTTGCTGCGCGCGTCGTCGACGAGGCCCCTCAGGCGATCGTAATGCCGGTCGCTGACGATCGACGTGTAGTCCTGACTGGTCGGCCCGTCCGGATAGAAACGCGCGACCGCCGCGTGGTATTGCCCGACGAACGCCTCGAGATCGTCTTCGTGCACCAGCGCATAGTCGGGTGCAACGCAGGTCTGCCCGCCGTTCGACAGCTTGCCGAACACGATGCCGGACATCGTCCGGTCGTTGACGTGCCCTCTCCCGACGATCACCGGGCTCTTGCCGCCCAGTTCGAGCGTCACCGGCACGAGATTGTCGCTTGCGGCCTTCATGACCTTGCGGCCCACCTGCGTGCTGCCGGTAAACAGCAAATGATCGAACGGCAAACCGCTGAACGCGGCGCCGACTTCCGGGCCGCCGAGCACGACCGCGACTTCCTCGCTCGGGAAGGTGTCCGCGAGCATCCGGCGGATCAGCTCGCTGGTGCGCGGCGTCAGCTCCGAAGGCTTGAGCATCGCCCGGTTGCCGGCGGCCAGCGCGGTTGCCAGCGGGATGAACGTGAGCGAGAACGGGTAATTCCACGGCGCCATCACGCCAACGACGCCCACCGGCTGGTACTCCACGCGCGCGTGCCCGGCGCGATAGAAGATGCCGACATGCCGGCGCTGCGGCTTCATGAAGCGGCGCAGGTTGCGCGTCAGGTAGTCGATCGCCTGGACCACGCCCATCAACTCCATGATCGCGGTCTCGTGACGCGAGCGATGTCCGAAATCGGCGCTGATCGCCTCTTCCACGTCGCGGCGATGGGCGAGCACCACAGCGCGCAGCCGGGCGAGCCGCGCCTTGCGCTGCTGCACGCTCGGCGGCCCCTCGGTGACGAATGCGCCGCGCTGGCGGGCCAGCAATGCCGCCGGGTCGATGCTCGAGCTGGATGCTGCGGAAACGGCCATGGTGCACCTCACGAGATTGCGTCGATGTAGACACTGTCAACTTGCGTACCACGGATCATAGGACCACAATGTTTTCGATGTCAACATAGGAACAACACGATGCCGTCAGACACGGATGCGGACGCCGGGCAAAAGGCTTATCACCACGGGGATCTGCGTCGCGCGATCATCGACACGGCGCTCGACACGCTGCAGGAGCAACAGGGCTGGCAGTTCACGCTGCGTGAAATCGCGCGGCGGGCGAACGTCAGCCACTCCGCGCCGTACCGGCACTTTCCGGACAAGGCCGCGCTGCTTCACGAACTGGCGCTGATCGGCTTCGATCGTCTGCGCGACGAACTCGCGGCATCCATCGATCCCGACGCGGGCGCGCCGGATGTGCTGCTTGCGCTGGCCTACGCCCATCTCGCGTTCGGGCAGCGCCACCCCGATCTCTATCGACTGATGTTTGCCGCGGATGCCGGCGAGCCTTCCGATATCCATCTCGACCCACGCGTGCAGGCGCCCTTCCTGCTGGTCGTCGACATCCTGGAGCAAGGCCAGCAAGCCGGCACAATCCGGCCGCGTTCGGCGCTCGGGCAGGCGACCGCCTGCTGGGCGCATCTCCATGGCCTGACGATGCTCGCGATCGACGGGCGGCTGGTGCGCGAGAAAGTCGGCGATCATGCGATCGAAGACGCGTTGACGACCTTGCTGGACGGACTCGTGCTGCCCGAAAAGGACGCGCTGGCGGCCAGGGCAAAAACGTCTTGACCTTTAACTTCACTTAAAGGTTATGGTTTGCCTCGGCAGCGTATCGAGGCCACGGGTATGTGTTCTGCCATCCGACAATCCGGCGGTGCGTCGAAGACGTCCGCCCGTGGCCGATCAAAAGGAAATCGCATCATGACCAGGCGCATCCTTCACGTCGTCAGCAACGTCGCGCATTACGCCGATCCGTCGCAACCGACCGGTCTGTGGTTGTCCGAACTGACCCACGCCCATCACATCTTCGCGGCGAAAGGCTATGAGCAGCAGCTCGTGAGCCCGAAGGGCGGCGTGTCGCCGCTGGAGCCGCGCTCGCTGAAATGGCCGCACGCCGACGCTGCCGCGAAAGCGTGGCGCGCCGACAAGGCCAACGAGGCGCTGCTCGCGAACACCGCGCGCCCGGACGAAATCGATCCGGCCGATTTCGATGCGATCTACTTCACCGGCGGCCATGCCGTGATGTGGGACTACCCGGACGATGCAGGGCTGCAGCGGCTCACGCGCGAGATCTACGAGCGCGGCGGCGTCGTATCGTCGGTCTGCCACGGCTACTGCGGGCTGCTGAACACGCGGCTGTCGGACGGTTCGCTGCTGGTCGCCGGACGCCGGATCACCGGTTACTCGTGGGTGGAAGAAATCCTGGCCGGCGTCGCGAAGAAGGTGCCCTACAACGTCGAACAGCAAATGGAGCAGCGTGGCGCGCGCTATGAGAAGGCGTTGCTGCCGTTCACGTCGAACGTCGTCGTCGACGGCCGCCTGGTCACAGGCCAGAATCCGCAATCGGCGAAGGCGACGGCCGAACAGGTCGTCGCGCTGCTGTAACGCGACGCACGGGCTCGCGCCCCGCATGAAGCGCGATGCGCGGGCGCCAGCCTACGATCGAGGCGTCCCGCGCAGAAGCGACTCGTCATGCGAATCGGCAGCGGGATCTTCGGCGCTCTTCGCACTCCCGGGTTCGATCTGCGAGAGCAGCCGTTTCGCATTGGTTGCGCAGTCAACCGTGTCCGGCTTCGCGCCGATCCCGGCGATCAACGACACGACGTGCGCCTTGCTGCGCGCAAGCCGCGCCTCCAGCGCCTCGATGTCCCGCAGCTTGCGGCACAGCGCGTCAAGCAACGAACCGCATTGCCATTGCGCGAAATCGGACGGAATCAGCATGCGAATCTCGTCGAGACTGAAATCCGCCTTCTGCGCAGCCGTGATCAGATCGAGCACCGTCACCGCTTCCGGCGGATAAGTGCGATAGCCGTTCGCTTCGCGTTCGACGACCGTCAACAGACCGATGCGTTCATAGAAGCGGATGCGCGAAGGGGTAAGGCCGGTGCGTTCCGCCAGTTCCCCGATCTTCATGTTCCCGATACTCCCCGGCCGGACAGGGTCCGGCCACTTGACCTGCCGTGACGGTAAGTTGTCTCCTCACATTGATTCGTAATCCGATCGTTGTCTGCTTCCTTCCGGATGACACCCGCACTCAAACGCGCTCGAAACGCAACCCCGCATGCCGAACGAGGCGCTCGATAAAGCGCTCGTCGAACATCGTCGCAGGCGTCCAGAAGCCGCCGCCGCGCCCGGTTTTCTCGCCGTTTGCACCGCAGTCCAGCGCGAGACTGATCGCGGCCTGGCCCAGCATCTTGCCGGTGGAGCCGTAGCCCGGATCGCGGTCGCCGGTCACTTTCACGCGCAACGTTCGCCCGTCGCCGGCGCGGCCGAAGAACCGCAGATCGTAGCGGCCGGCCAGTTGCGCCTCGGCGCTCGGCCCCTCGCCGGGCTTCGGCAGCAGGAAGCGCTCCATCAGGCTGCGCACCGGCTTGATGAGGACACCCACCATGAACGCGCCCAGGCCGGCCACCATCGTCACCGCGGTCAGGCGGCCCTTGAGGCCGGTGCCCGTCATCACGGCTTCGTCATACGTAAAACGGCTGCCGTATGCGTTGCCGGCGAGTGCATTGGAGCGGTGCACGACGCGCTCGTTGATCGCCGCCATCACGAACGGGGCGATCCACGCGTCGCAATCGCGATCGAATTCGGCCGACCGGACCGCGTGCTGCCGCGCCGTGAAGCCATGCCCCTTCGGGCACAGCGAATACGGATCGAGCAATTCCCTGCGCAACGCGGGATCGGCCGCGGCTTCGCGGACGACGTTGATCACGCTCGCCACCGTCCCGCCCGACGCGCCGCCCTTCAGCGTCCTGACGCGCATCTTCACGTGCTCGGCCGGCGCGCCCCACTGTTGTCGCGCCTGCTGCTGCAGGAAGAAAACGCCCATGTCCGACGGAACCGAATCGAAGCCGCAGCAATGAACGATGCGCGCGCCCGATTGCCGGGCCGCCGGCTCGTATTTTTCGATCATCCGCTTGATCCACTGCGTCTCGCCGGTGAGATCGCAGTAATCCGTGCCGGTTTGCGCGCAGACTTTGACCAGCGGCTCACCGTAAAGCGCGTAGGGTCCGACGGTGGAGACGACCACTCGCGTTTGCGCGCAAAGCGCTCGAAGCTGCGCTTCGTCGGCCGCGTCGGCAACGATGATCGGCAGCGACTGCCCCGCCGCGCCCAGCGACGCCCTGACCTGCCTGAGCTTCGCTTCGGATCGGCCCGCGATGGCCCAGCGCAGGGTTTCGCCGGCGTCCGACAGGTAGTCGGACAGGTAGCGGGTCAGGATCTGCCCGACAAAACTGGTGGCGCCAAATACGACGAGATCATGGGTCGGCTCGGTCATGGGCGATTCCTCTCAGGCAGGTATGGCGCGGGTATGCGTACCGTCAGCGTTGCTTTCCGGGTTCATCGAAGGCTTTCAAAGGCGTCGGCATGTTCAGGACCAGCTGCGCGTCCTTCACCACGTCGAGACGCATGATGGTGGATGCACCGAGCCCGTCGAGCAACTGGCTCAGCGGGCCGCCGTGCCGCACCAGTTCGACGTTGCGAGGCAGCAGGCGCTGGGCGAACGACAACATGTTGGTCTGTACCGACGTCTGATGCCATTCGCCGTCGATGCGATTGATCATCGTCGACATACCCATGTGCGACTGGGACGCGACGTTGGTCAGCTCAGGCAGCGGCACGCTCAGGCTCAGATCCGGCCGGCCTCCCGGGCCGGCGATCCGGGCGCTTGCGGTGGCGCCGATGTTCACGTCGATATCGGCGAGCCACTTGGGCAACTGATAGCCGTGTACGCCGCGAACCCGCGCGATTTCCGTCGTGACCGGAAGCGCGAGCACATGCGCGAAGAAGCTCCTGCGCCGCATCGAATCGATCAGCTCGCGTGCGTGCGAGCCGCGCGCGCCGGGCTGGCGGATAACCACCGCGACGGATACTTCGTCATACGGATCGTTATCGCAAACCGAATACGAAAAGAAGGTCAGCGCGACCAGACCGCGCCCGGGCAGCGCCCGCAGCGGTTCGAGCGGCGCCGGCAGCATGGCCCGCAGGCGCTCGATCGGCGCCAGGAACAACAACTGAATACTGCTGGAGCGGTAGTAGAAGTTCGGCGTCCAGGTCGGTCCGACCCGCGTAGCAACCTGTCGCTTCGGAATCCGACGGAAAAAATCGATGTTTCCCGCTGCCGGATCGCGCGCCACCTCGTCCAGGTTCGGATTCATCCGGAACCGGTCGTAATACCCGCCTTCGGGCACGTCGACCGTATGCGGCCCGAATTCGACCTGTGTAAACCGCCTGTCCATGTTCGTCGCCTCTCGTCGATGATTGACCGTGGCAGGCAACACCTGAAGCCTGCTGACTCACTGCCGTCAGCAAGCACTCTAAGCTTTAAGTCAACTTTAAGGTCAAGGGTGCGAATAGAGGGGACCGTCGAGCCAGGATTGCGCGATCGGCCGGCCGTCGCCGCGCTGCCGAATCACTTGGCGGTCGAGCGGCGGCCCTTGCCCCGGATCGCCACCACACCCTGATCGCGCAGCCGATCCATCACCCAGCGCGTGCGTTCCGAGCAATTCAAATCGGTCGGCCGGTTCCTGATGCTGTCGATCGCGACCAGCAGTTGCGCCTTGTTCTCCTTCAGACGCTGCTGCATCGCTTCGATTTCGGCGACCTTCCGCTCGAGCGCCTCCACCAGCCCGTCATGCTGCCAGTTGCCGGCCTTCACCGGCAGCAGATGGCGAATCTGCTCGAGCGAAAACCCTGCACGCTGCGCGCCGGCAATGATCTCGAGCATCCACACCGCATCGTCGGCGTAGTCGCGATAACCGTTCGTGCTCCGTTCGACGGCGGTAATCAATCCTTCCGCCTCGTAAAAGCGGATTCTCGATGCCGTCAGGCCACTGAGCTTCGCCAGCTCTCCAATTCTCATACCCGCCTCGCCAGCGTATTGACATTAAACCTAACTTTAAACCTAGAGTTTGCCCATCGCCAAGCAAGCCGGACGGCTGACCACACCGGCCTGGCGATCGCGTGAGCACGACAGCGCGTCACTGATTCAAATCGCCCACCGAACAGGAGCAGACATGGGATACGTCACAACGAAAGAAGGTGTCGACATCTTCTACAAGGACTGGGGGCCGCGCGACGCCCAGGTGATCTTTTTTCATCATGGCTGGCCGCTCAGTGCCGACGACTGGGACGCGCAGATGCTCTTCTTCCTGGCCCAGGGCTACCGCGTGATCGCGCACGACCGTCGCGGCCACGGACGCTCCAGCCAGGTCTGGGACGGCCATGACATGGACCACTACGCGGACGACGTCGCCGCGGTCGTGAATCACCTCGGCGTGCAGGGCGCCGTTCATGTCGGCCACTCCACCGGCGGCGGCGAAGTCATCCATTACGTTGCCCGTCACGGCGAGGACCGCGTCTCGAAGGCAGTGCTGATCAGCGCCGTTCCGCCGCTGATGGTCAAAACCGACAGCAACCCGGGCGGGCTGCCGAAAGCCGTGTTCGACGATCTCCAGGCGCAGCTCGCGGCGAACCGCGCGCAGTTCTACTACGACGTTCCCGCCGGCCCGTTCTACGGCTACAACCGCGACGGCGCGAAACCGTCGCAGGGCGTCATCTGGAACTGGTGGCGGCAGGGGATGATGGGCAGTGCGAAAGCGCATTACGACGGCATCGTCGCATTCTCGCAGACCGACTTCACCGAGGACCTGAAAAACACCACGATTCCCGTTCTCGTGATGCACGGCGATGACGATCAGATCGTGCCTTATGCCGATTCGGGTGTCCTGTCGGCGAAGCTGGCCCGGAACAGCACGCTGAAGATCTATCCGGGCTTCCCGCACGGCATGCCGACGTCCAACGCCGATACGATCAACGCCGATCTGCTCGCGTTCATTCGCGGCTGAAGGCCGCAGATGCGGACACGGCCTTCAGCCTGAAATCGTCTCAGGATGAAGGCCGCCTTCTATCTGCTGTTCGTTGTGCGACGCAGCTAATCAGGTTCACGAAGAAATTCGGGAACCGCTTCTCCGACCGACGCGAGATAACTGGCCATCGCGCCGGCAACCTTCCGCACGGCCGGACGTGCGGTCATTCGCGCACGCCACGCCAGCAGGTTGGGGGTATCCGTTGTCATCGGCGCGCCCTTTCGCGCGCCGAACAACTGCGCCATATAGAACGCAATGTCGGCATAGGAATACGTGCCGGCCAGGAATTCCCGATTCGCCAGCACTTGTTCCATACGCCGATAGTATTGCGAAGCTTCGGCGCGCGCCGCCTGCGCGGCCGGATCATCCGGCTTGTCCTCGAGCCCCATCAGCCGGATGACGTGCGGAAAATACACCTCGTCGCTGCAATGCTCGAGCTGACGCGCGATCGCGCGTGCTGCCGGAGATGCCGGCCATAACGCGGGATCGGGCTTCAGGTCTTCGAGATACTCGAAGATCTGCGTGGAATCGAAAATCTCCACCGGGCCATCCATCAGCACCGGCACCTGCCGCTTCGGGTTGATGCGCAACACATCCGGATGCTTCGGGTCGTAGCCGCGGCGCTGGCTGAATGGCGTCATCACCAGCTCGAAGTCGATACCCTTCTCGTGCGCCGCAATCTCGACCTTCGCACCGAACATGCTCAGCGGTCCGGAAATGATCTTCATGGTTCGTTGTTCCTTCGAGGCAAGGCAGCTAACGTCGAACTCGAACACGCTCACGCACGAACGGCCGAGCGGGCAGTCGGCACCAGCCGATGCGTGTCGGTCGCGCGGATCGGCCAGCACGTGAGTTCGGGCGCAATCTCGTGCGCCCATCGATTCGAGCGGCTGAACGCGTCGAAACGCGCGATGTCGGGAAACACGGCAACGCCCATCAGCACTTGCTCGTTCGCCCGCACCGGCAATCGACGGAAATCGTTCTCGCGCGGCTCCGTGACGTACCACCCCTGGGCTGTCGCGCCGCCGGCGTCAAGAACGCTCGACATGCGTTCGCGACAAAACGAGAGAAGCTGCGCCGGTGCGGGTTCGTTCAAATAGTAAACCGTGATATCGACGAACCCCGGCGGGATGACCACGGCGTCGCGCGCCGCCCTGCGAGTGAGGTCGACGGGCAAGTGCGCGTTGTCCCACGCCGGCCGCAGCAGCAATACGTCATCCGAGTCGATCATCGTCGCATTGGCCGCATCGGCATGGGCTTTCCATGCGGGGCCACCATAGAAATCAGTCAGCCCGCCCAGCCGGGTTTCCATGCTTTCGAAGCCGCGCAACCAGATGAACCGATCAGGACGATCGAGGTCGCGAAACTGGCCCATGACCGTCATGCCAACCGCTTCCTGCGTTTCGACCAGCTCGCGGTCGAACAGATCGATCAACACGTCGCGTTTATGCGGATGCAGCGTGTACCGGCGCAGCTCGACTACGTCGAGCGGCTTTCGTCGAATGCTTTCGTTCATGTTTGACCTTCGCGTCGATGGACAGGATCAGGCATGCGATAAAGCATAAGTCCGATAACATGACACCTCATGTCAGGTATTCCAGCGAGGTGTCGCCGATGAAAGCCAGTCGCCTGTTGTCGATCATGATGATGCTGCAGGCGCGCGGCCGGATGACCGCGCCGGCGCTGGCCGAAGCGCTGGAAGTATCCGAGCGCACGATCCTGCGCGATATCGACCAGCTCTCCACGGCGGGCGTGCCCATCTGGGGCGACCGCGGCCGTAATGGCGGGTTTCAGCTGCGTGACGGCTGGAGCACCGATCTCACCGGGCTCACCGAGCACGAAGCGCATGCGCTGATTCTGGCGGGTTTGCCCGGCCCGGCGCGAGAACTGGGTCTGGACGGCATGGCCACCTCCGCGCGGCTGAAGATGATGGCCAGCCTGCCGCCGGGCTCACGCGAGCAGGCCGATCGCGTCGCCAGCCGCCTGCATGTCGATACCGTCGACTGGTACCGGGCGCAGGAAACACCGGGGTTTCTGCGCGAAGTCGCCGATGCCGTGTGGAGTTCCCACCGGATCGACGTGAAGTATCGGAGCTGGCGCGGCTTGTCCCGCCGCGAGCTCGAACCGCTCGGCCTCGTGCTCAAGGGCGGCGCCTGGTATCTGATTGCCAGGGTGACGGGCAAGCCCGGCGCACTCACCTTCCGCGTCGCGAATATCTGCGAATTCAACGCATCGCGCCGCCGCTTCAAGCGCCCTGCGCGATTCGATCTGGCGGCGCACTGGCGTGACGCGATGAGCCGGTACGAAACTGATCTCTATCGGCTGACTGCGCACGTCGCCGTGTCGCCGCGCGGCGAAACCTGGCTGACCAACGCAAGGATCAAGACCGCACCGGTTTTACAGAACGCAGGCGGCGCCGAGGTGCCGCCGGGGTGGAAGGAGTGTTTGATGCCGATCGAATCGATCGAGCACGGCGCGCGCAAGCTGCTGGAGTACGGCGCGCACCTGAAAATCCTCGGGCCGCAGGCGCTCAAGGATCGATTCATCGACGAGTTGTCGCAGGTGAAGGCGCTCTATCCGTCGGGCGGCGTTTGACGCTGCGTCACTGGCCGCAATGCGGCCGTCGTGCCAGGTACCGTGCCAACGATTGCCGGCATCGTCGCATGACCCTGCAACGCGTCACGCCCGCTGCCGCTTCAGATGCTGCCAGATCTTCGCGAGGATACCTTGCAGCGCGTGACGATCATGCTCGTCGAGACAGTCGACATCAACGCGCACATCGCCAAAAATCCGGTTTTCGCCCGCCGCCATGGCTGGCGAAAAAGTCTCGCTCATTCGATCACGCCAGTCATCCGTACTGCGTCTTCGATGAGCGCCTACAGATGAATAGGGAGTTTCGATCTTGATCCGCCGCCCGGGCTCGCACTCGCGACTGGTTGTCGTAGCCATGCTGCTCTCGACACTCTCCGCATGCGGAAACGACCATGACCAGCACGATGTCTCGACGAAGCAAACCAACGCGCCTTTCATCGTCCCCGTCATCGTCCGCGACGAGACACGGAAACCGGACGCGGGCATCGACAACGTGATGGTCGTTTCCGCCGAATACGATCGCGACTACTGGTCGAACCGGTACACCGCAGCGAGAAATCAACTCCTGCAGAACAAAAAGCAACGGCTGCAAGGCGTCGCGTTCGTGGGGTACTTGCCTTCCGGCAACGCAATCTATTGGGGGCCATCGGAGCACGGCAACCTCGACCTGTGGCCCTCCGTTCCGGGATCGGAATCTGCATCTGCATCTGCATCTGCATCGACCTCGACCTCGACCTCGACCTCGACGACGGATCGGCTCTACATCAATTGGGTGGCGAGAGAGACGGTCGACGGGCGCACGTTCTACGACAACATGACCGCGACGCTCGGCGTGCCTGCATCGCTCAACCAGGACGCCACGTTGTTTCTCCATTTCCTTCCCGGAAACCGCGTTGCCGCCGACTGGTTCGCCGATGCGACCTGGGATACGCCGGAAACACAATGGAAATCGCTTGCACCGCGTCAGGAGATCCAGGGCCGGCTGGGGCCGCAGCGTGTTGCGATGAAACTGATCAATAGCTCTGGCCGAAGCGTGAGTCGCGCGGGGATCGAACCCGCCTCCCCGGCCGACGCAGAAGAGGATCTGTCGAATCGACTGCCGGAAACGGCAATGGTGCAACAGTGGAGCGGCGGTTTCGAGGACGTTGCCGCCGGCTCGCCCGAAGCACCGACAGAAGGAGAAAGCGCCGAATGTTCGAGGGGACATTACGGCAGCACCTGCGTATTCTTCGTCGTGCCGCCAGATGGCAACAAAGGCGCACGGCTCAAGGTGAAGTGGCTGGAACAGATTTCGGCCGACGCGGCGAACTGCGAACGCGCGGAAGTCGATGTTCCGCCGTATTCACTGAAAAGACAGGTAACAGGTACGTGGCGCACGGGTGACGAGTTGGCGAATACCGTCTGGCTTCGCCTCTTGCCGGATCACCGTGCCAGCGTCGAAGTGCGTGACGGCGCGCTTGCGTCGTCCGTCATCAACGCGAGCCCCGTCAAGGCGAGCGCCATCGCAAGAACGGTTGCCACGTGCGGCGGCAAAGGCGAGCCTTCTGTCGCGCAGTGCTGTGACGGCAAATAACGCAATGCGGTATCGCATGCTTCGCGCCATTGTCGTCCTTGATGCCACGGTCCCGCTCACTGTCCGGCCCCTGCTGTAACCGACTCGTTCGACGAAACCTGCCGCAGTGCGACGCGCCAACCGGATCAGATTTCGTCGGCGAACTCGTCGAGAAAACGGCGCAACCGATCGTGGCGGATTTTCGCGAGGCGGGCGCCGGTAGCCGTCTGAAAACCCGACGCCAGCTTCAGCAGTTTCGTGTGGAAGTGATCGATCGCGAATCGCGTGTCGTCGAGCGCACGCTCCGATGCGTGCGGATCGACCGGGTCATACAACGCGCTACCCATTCGGCCCGCGACATAAAAGCACCTTGCGACACCCAGCATGCCGATCGCGTCGAGCCGGTCGGCATCCTGCAGCGTCCTGGCTTCCAGTGTCGTCGGCGCGACGCCGGCCGAGAAACTATGCGCTTCGACCGCATGTGCGACGGCGTCGATCTTCGCGTCCGGCCAATCCAGCGACTTCAGCACGAGCCGGGCCCGTTCCGCCGACAGCCGCGATGCCTGCGCCCGAAGCGGAGAATTTTTCTCTACCGGCACGCAGTCGTGCAGCAGCGTTGCCGCAAACAGCACTTCGGCATCCCCGCCCTCCTCCGCCTGAATCGCCGCAGCGTTCTTCCACACGCGTTGCAAATGCGACGTGTCATGGGAGCCGTCGCCATTGGCGTCGCTCCAGTGAGCGAGCAAGGTCGCGGCAAGATCCTGAAAGGGGGCGAATGCAGGTGTAGTCACGGGTGCGGATGATTGAAGACCAGGTTTCAATTATCGCCCCAAGTGCGGCGCAGCACACGATTCGACGGCGTATCCGGTCACGCAAACCGCATCTTGCGGCAGAACGCCGTTGGCTTATAGTGCGGAGTGCCTGTTCAACGAGGAGATCTGCGATGAAACTGCTGGCCAGCGGTCCTTTTGAAGTGAAGCTGAATCCAGAATCCCTGAGTAGCATTGCGGAAAACAGCGGGCTTGGACGCATGTCGCTGGACAAGCACTATCACGGCGACCTGGAAGCCGCCAGCCACGGTGAAATGCTCGCGTTTCGCAGCAATGTGCAAGGCTCCGCCGGGTACGTTGCAATGGAAACCGTGCAAGGTGTGCTCGGTGGCCGCCAGGGCAGCTTCGTCCTGCAACACAGCTCCACGATGACTCGCGGTCAGCCGAAGCAGTCGATCACGGTCGTACCCGATTCCGGGACGGGCGAATTGCTGGGACTCTCGGGCTCGATGACGATCAACATCGACAACGGTCAGCATTCGTATCGCTTCGACTACGCGTTTCAGGAATCGCCGCAGTAAGTTTGCTCACGATACGATTCGGCAAATTCGTTGTATTAACAACGAATGACGAATGCGCGTTTCGACCTCTTGTGCGCGATACCGGAAGAAAACGGCGGCGTTCTTCGGCGCGACACCGCTGCGTTCTTCATCGACGATCCGGCTTTGATCGCGAATACGCGCGTATCAAGCGACGGCCTCTTCACGCAAACGGAATTGCGCCACCGCCGCACTCAGCCGTGAACCCTGTTCGTCGAGCGACAGCGCCGCGGCCGCCGCTTCCTCGACCAGCGCGGCATTGCGCTGCATCGTCTGCTCCATCTGGATGACCGCGACATTCACCTGCTCGATGCCCGACGACTGCTCGTCGAATGCCATGCTGGTTTCGCCCATGATCGCGTTGACGCGCTCGACTGCGGCCACCAGTTCGTCCATCGCCGAGCCGGCCAGCGCGACGAGGCCACTGCCGTCTTCGACGCGCCGCGCGGAATTGCCGATCAAATCCCTGATTTCCTTCGCCGCCGACGCACAGCGTTGCGCGAGCCCGCGCACCTCCGTCGCGACGACCGCGAAGCCGCGCCCCTGCTCGCCTGCACGCGCGGCTTCGACGGCCGCGTTCAACGCGAGGATGTTCGTCTGGAACGCGATGCTCTCGATCACGCCGACGATGCCGGAGATCCGCGCGGAACTGTGCGAAATCGCCGACATCGTCTCGACGACGCGCTGCATCGCCTCGCCGCCGCGCGCCGCGATACCGGCCGCACCCTCAACGTAAGTGCGCGCATCGCGCGCGTTGTCCGCATTCTGGCGCACGGCCGCCGTCAGTTGCTCGACGCTGGCCGCCGCCTGCTGCAGCGACACGGCCTGCTGCTCGGTGCGTGCGGACAGGTCGACGTTGCCGCTCGCGATCGTGCGAACGTCGCCGACGATCGTCTCGGTGCTCGTGCGCACCTGGCTCACGGTGTCGACGAGGCCGTTCTGCATCCGCTTCAGCGCGTTCAACAGATAAGCCATTTCGTTCTCGCCAGGGATGACGACCGTCCCGGTCAGGTCGCCCTTCGAGATCTTTTCGAACTGGTCGACAGCGAGATTGATCGGCTCGATGATCGCCTTCGCGAGCACGCGCTGCGCGAAGAAGCCGACGACGAGCGCCAGCACGGCGACCGCCGCCATGCCCCACACGATCCGGTGGAAATGGACGCCGGCCGCTTCGTAGCGGGCTTTTTCGCGTGCGACCTGGAACGATTCGAGCGCGTCGATCGCATCCTGGTACGCAGCGAACAGCGCGGGCGGCGCCGTGCGCTGCGTGTCGAGGAAGTTGAACGCGTCGTCGCCGTCGAGTTGCGACAGTGCCTTCAGGAACACGCGGTCGAGCAACGCCTTGCGACGATTCTGCAGCGTGTCGAACAACGCCTGCTCGTTCGCGTCGCGCGTGTGCAGGCGCGTGTACGCGTCCAGTTCGTCATTGCTCTGCTTGAGAAGCGTGTGCAGTTGCGCGACCTCCGTCTTGGCGGACTGGCCGGCGCTGATGATCTGCGCGACATCGCTCATGCGTTCGCGCAGCACGAGCATCCGCTCGGAACTGGTCTTCAGGTGCAGCAGCGACGCGGTGTCGTCGCGGTACATCGCCTCGAGCGAACCGTTGCTCATGTAGAGGCCGGCGATGCATGCGCCGACCACCAGCACGAGCAGGACGGTATAGCCGGCGATGGTCGCGATGAGTCCACCACGGATAGTGAAATGTTTTCGCATGACGTTCCCTTGCGCCGGCCGGGCGCGGCCAGCGGCGGATGTGAATTCCGGATCACGAAAGACGGGCGTCACGTCGCAACACGTGGCGCGAGGGCTGCGAACGGGTTAACGGCGGGTTGGGTGGAGAGGTTTTATCTGCACGCGACGCAAATCTTGACGATTGCGACAGAGGAGGTATGGGGAGATACGTGCAGTCGGTGCGTTCGCTGACGCTCGGAGCGGGTGGGAATCCCGTAGGCAAATGTCCGGCGGCTGCGGGTGGGAGACGAGTTCCGGGCTCGCGTGCCGCGCTGCAACCGTTGACTATCCGTCGTTCGCTAGCCTTGAACGGATCTCGTCAGCCGACAGGTCGCGCTGGTGCGTGGCAATCTGCCAAACGTTTCCCCACGGATCGCGCACCATCGCCCGCCTGTCGCCGTACGGCATGTCGGCCGGCACTTCGAGCGGGGCCGCATTCGCCGCGATTGCTCGCCGATAGACCGCATCGGCATCCGCGACGTAGACGTACAGGAACGCCTGCATCGGATCACGCAGGCCGTCTCCGCCGCTGATCATCACGACGGAGTCGCCGATCCGGATTTCGGCAGGCAGCCCCGGACGGAATTCGCCCTGTGCGTGAAATACCGTGCGGATGAATTCGATCAGGTTCTCCGGATCGCGGACGACGATTCGGGGCGTGACGGTGTGCCATCCAGCGGGCTGGAATGGGGGCATGGTGTGGTGGTTCCGGCAGGGATTCGGGGGTATTGTGCTCCGGGCTTAGGAGGTTTGGAAAGGGAAGTCAGTCCGGATTGCGTATGTCGGTAATCGGCCATGAAGAGTCGTTCGCTCGTTTCATCGTCAAAACATTCGCGAGTTGGCTCAGCTTCGAAGACAGCCACGCAGTCTGCAGCGGTAACGGTATAGCCGCGACTAGGACTGCCGTTTTTCCTCGATACGCGCCACAAACACGCGCGTAAAAAGGCGGAAGTGATTGTGGATAGTTTCGAGGCGCCGAAAGATCATGTCTTGCACAAGTTTTCTTGTCGGCCCCGCGTCGCCTACGGTGGCGGCGGTTGCGAGATCGATGATGAGAGCTATGGCTCGTGCAGCGTGAAGATCCATCTGCAGGACTTCTGCATCGGTAAGGCCAGCGGTCAGCTTGGCCCCGATCGCAATCGGCAACAACTCACCGCCGCTCGCCCACTTACTGATTCTGTTCTCATCGATCGGTAGTGGGGTGCCATCGGCGACGTACTGGGAACAGAGTTTGTAATACGATTCGACACCATGAGATTGCATGACCTTGCCAATCCAGTTACCAAAAGGATGCCTGGACGGATGGGCGAGTTGAATGATTTCCTCAATGGGCGCCTCACGCTCGATTTCCCTAACAAGAACATAAAAACCCGTAGCTACCAACAGAGCTCCAAGCAATCGCTCGATCAGGTCATACGCGGGCTTGGGAAGCCGCAGGGGTTGTTTCTTCCACCACGAGTCGCGATCATCGATGAGATTCCCGCCGCAATGCTGACAGGGAATCCCCGTCTTCACTACCGCAGCAAAAAAGAGATTCGGGATGGCCTCGGAGAGCCCGAACAGGGATAGTAAGGGTGGCAGCAAAGGGCCCTCCGCATTGCCATGTTTCATGGCACTGATAAATCTTTCATCGACTCCAAACTTATCAGCGATGCCCTTTAAGGTTGTTGGCGAAACATGATGCTTGCCCCGAACATGATTCTCAAAGTTCTTGAAGTGATCGCCGACCAGATCACGCAGTAGCGCCTGATGGGTGGGATAGTCGGTGAAGATGCGCACTAGGAACTCGCGCGACGGCACCGATGGAATACCGGGCATCAATCCTAAGGCGGTGGGAAATAGCTTGAGCGGACGGCTTATGACAAGCGGCCACAACGGTGCAAGCTTGTCGCCAAAGAAGATCTCCCCAAGCGTCAACTGACCGATACCCGACTGGTTTTCCATTTTTTGGAAGATATGCAAGGAAGGATTCTTGGATCATTCTCCTGTGCGACGTCATTGCACGCAACCACCTAAAGGAGATGTCTCATGAGCAGCGACAACCAACAAGGCGCCGGCTGGCCCAGCAAGCAAGATGGCCAAAAGTCGGGAGGCGGCCGCGACAACGCGCCGCCGCGCCGGTAAGGCACGCGCAGCCTAGGCTACGCTCGAGCCTGCCCCGCAGCGAACTGGATGCGGGGCAGGTGCGCATGTTTTTGCGCCTGACGGCGCTCAAACGCCGATTCATTTCGCACGCGAAAATGCACCGACTTCCCAGCTCACTTCGCAAGTGAAGGCACGCCTCCTACACATAGCCCGGCATCCCCCGCCCTTTTCATTTAGCTGCCTTGCATTCCGAATGCGCCCTTCATCACCGTCGAGATCGTGTCGCATGGCAGGCGGGGCGCAGGAATGCTTTCAACGCAGGTCTCGCAGGTTAACCTTGAGTCGTCCGCGCATCGTGTTCTCGATCGACACAACTTTGGTTGCCGAGCATACATGACCACGAGAGTTGGACTGTGACCGCAACCCAGTAGGAAGACGATCGTCCGAAACACTTCGGAGGCAGCCATTGGTGCCTCTCTGCACGGAAGGGCTGATGCGGGTCGATCGCAGCCCTCCTAACATCAAACATTTCCCACCAGCGCCCGAACGTTCAGGAGGCGCTGTTACCGATCTCGAACGCGCCGGTTTTCACCATTCTCTTCAGCAAAGTTGAAGTCAATCCTGCGACGTAGCGACAAAAGCCGCCGCTTGAGCATCAAGCGGCGGCCGCGAAGACTGTGAATTGCGGCACACGCCCTGTCAGCACCGATTCAGGCGCGCGATACTCCACAGAACACCCTAAACAACCCGCTCCAACGCCGCCGAGAACCTGCCAACCACCCCCTCGACATCATGCAGCTTCTCCAGCCCGAACAACCCGATCCGGAAAGTCTTGAAGTCCTCGGGCTCATCACACTGCAGCGGAACGCCAGCCGCAATCTGCAAACCGGCATCGGCAAACTTCTTCCCGGACCGGATACCGTCATCGTCCGTGTAGCTGACCACGACACCCGGTGCCTGAAACCCTTCAGCCGCCACGCTCCTGAACCCCTTGCTGGCCAGCAGCGCCCGAATGCGCTTGCCGAGTTCGAGCTGTTCCGCTTTCACCTTGTCGAAACCGTATGCGTCCGTTTCCTTGATCACATCGCGCAGCGTCGCGAGGCTGTCCGTGGGCATCGTGGCGTGATACGCGAACCCGCCGCCCTCATACGCTTCCATGATCTGCAGCCACTTGCGTAGATCGCACGCGAAGCTGGTGCTGGTCGTCGCATCGATTCGTTCGCGCGCGAGCGGGCTGAGCATGACCAGCGCGCAGCACGGCGATGCGCTCCAGCCCTTTTGCGGCGCACTGATCAGCACATCGACGCCGCTGGCCTGCATGTCGACCCAGACCGTACCGGAGGCGATGCAATCCAGCACGAACATGCCGCCGACGGCATGCACGGCGTCGGCCACCGCGCGCAAATACGCGTCGGGCAACATCATGCCGGAGGCGGTTTCGACATGCGGCGCAAAGACCAGATCCGGCTTGTGTTCCCTGATCGCGGCGACCACTTCCTCGATCGGCGCCGGCGCATAGGCGGCCTGCCGCCCCTGCTCGACCGGACGCGCCTTCAGCACCGTCGTTTCGGACGGGATGCTGCCCATGTCGAAGATCTGCGACCAGCGGAAGCTGAACCAGCCATTGCGGATGACCAGGCACTTCTTGTTCGTCGCGAACTGCCGTGCGACGGCTTCCATGCCGAACGTCCCGCTACCCGGCACGACGACGACCGATTTCGCGTTGTAGACTTTTTTCAGCGAAGCGGAAATGTCGCGCATGACGCCCTGAAAGAGCTGCGACATATGGTTGATCGATCTATCGGTGTAAACCACGGAATATTCGAGGAGCCCCTCGCGGTCAACATCGGGAAGTAAACCTGGCATGGTCGTCTCCGGTAATGGATGAACTATGAAGTCAGGGCAAGCAGTGTCTTTGACTGGGTACCGCTGCACCGATGCGAATTCGTTTTTTCTCGACGAAAGCCGATTCTAACGAACGCCGCCCGTGGCCGCGCATATTTTGTCTGCTGTCTGGCCGCCCGGCGCCTGCACGCTCACGCCCCCGCTTCGTCATAAGCAACGATGTCCAGCCCCTCCGCGGAGTCCGGCACGACGAAGTACCGCGTGATCTGCTCGAACTCGGCATCCGATGCCTGGAATGGATGCTCGCCGCGCTCGTTGCGCGCATGCAGTCGTGCCTTGCAAACCGCATCGCTTACATCAAGGTAATGAAGCCGATGACCGCAGCCGGCGGCCCGCGAAACGGCCAGCCCCCACGCGCGTGCAGCGACGGTATTGAACGGAAAATCCAGAACCACCGAAATACCAGCCTGCAGCAACGCACCGATGTGATTGGCAATCACATCCTTGAGACGCGTTGCACATCGGACATAGTCGGCGATCGACAGAATCTCGGCCGGATAGAGGCGAGCGAGCCAGTCGTCCTCGCTGATCAGGATGGTCCGCTCGGCGCTTGCGAGCGCCGCGGTCAGCGTCGATTTCCCGGATGCGATCTTGCCGCATACCATGTGGAGCAATACCGCATCATCCGATGCTATCGTGTGAAGCTGCTTCCCGGTCTGCATTCCAGGCTCTCCGTCGATGGCCCAGAAAGCAAAAACCCGCCTTCCGGGCGGGTTGTGATCGCATGCATTCAGTCGATGGCTACCCCGCCGGCACAAGTGCGGCGCGAATAATCGAAGAGGTATGCGATCGGGTCATGCGCACCAGCATAGCCAACTGCGCGATCGCGGACAAGCGGGTTCGAACAAGGCGAATCATGGCCACCGGCTCGCCTTCTCGTCCAGCCCGCGCGCAGCAAGGCTCACCTTCGCGGCGTCATTCCATTTCCTGCTGCCCGAAAACAAGCTGACGGAACGCGTTGCCGGGAACCAGTCGCGATCACGCAACGCATCCATGTCAAGCGCAACGCACGACGCGTGGAACTCTCGCAAGCGGTCCTGCCTATCCAGTCCAGGCAATCCGGCCAACGTCCGGCAATTGAACAGCCACAGCCGCTCCAGCTTCACGCCCGCCAGGTCGAGTCGCGAAAGCTGCAGCTGATCCTCGACACGCAGCGCGGAAAGCGAAGGCAGGCGCGACAGATCGCCCAACGTGGAAAGCCCGCGCACGCGCAGAATCTGCAGCATCTCGATCGTGGTGCTCGACAGGTCGTCGATGTCATCGCGACCGCCCAGGATCAACGTCATTTCCCGCAGGTCCGGGATGGCCGAGACGAAGCCAAGCGGATGCTTTTTCGCGTAGGAACCGAGCGTCAGTTTGCGCAGGCCGGGCAGGCTTGCAATCGTGTCGATGCCCTTCGAATGGTCGTGGATGAACAATTCGCTCAGCGATCCGCACCGCGCCAGCGGCGACAGATCGATATTCCGCTTCCGGTTTTCAACCAGCACAAGCCGCTCGAGTTGGCCGAGATCGATCGTGTCGAGGAAGTCGGGACGATTCAGGTTGAAAACCCCGAAGCCCAAACGCTTCAGCTTGGGCAGCAGGCCGATTGCTTCCTCGTTCGCGATCTCGGAAAGGCAATCGACGGAAAGATCGCGCACTTCAGGCAAGTCGCGCAGCGAAGCCGCATCGAACCGCGCCCCGTAGTGGCCGTAAAACCGGACCTGAAGGCGGTCCCCGGCGAGCCGGCAGGCTTCATTCAGCGATTGCAGGATCACCGGGTCGTAGGCGTCGGGCGTGCTGAACTGGACCACCAGTCGCCCGTGCTGCCCGCAAGCCTCGACGATCTCGACCGGCGAAAGCGTTGTCGGGTCGTTTATCCTGCCACTGCTCATCTGCAGCATGCGTCCCCCTGCGATTCGGTTCCGGTTTCGCCATGAGGCGGCCATGAGCGGCATCCTCGCGCGTCCCGACGTCAACGCTGAATTGCGCCGCCACAGCGTAGCGCCAACCCGGCGACACGCACTATTTCGGAAACACCCCCCTGCTCATCGCATCCAGCTGCCGAACGATCTCCCCGCGCAACTCGTCCGATATCTCGACACTGTCCAGCAATTCCGAAATCCACAGCCCGTCGGCCGCGAGCCGGCAGATCATCAGCGTCGCCGCCCGCTCCATCGGCACCGGATCGGGCCGCGTCCATTCCCGCATCGGCACCGACCAACGCGCGCGCGTCTCCTGCTCGGTAATCATCGACGCGACCAGCACGCGAAGCACGTCCGCGCTCGCGGCCGGTTGCGCCGCATCGAGCACCGCGTGCAGGTAGGCCCGCGCCGCCGCGCCGTCGCCGCCGGAATCCGCGGCGACCCGCGCGGCCATCTGCCCGGCAAACCGCTCGGTCGCCTGCCCGAACAGCGCATCCAGCAACCCCTGCTTGTTCGCAAAGTGGTATTGCAGCGCGCCTTTCGTCACGCCGGCACGCTCGGCCACCGCATCGAGCGTCAACGCGGCCACGCCTTGATGCGTCGCGATTTCCGATGCGGCCGCCAGCAATTGCGCGCGCACCTGATCCGGCGCTTTTTTGCGGCGCACGCCGGTAGTGGCGGCGGCCGGCGCCGATGATCCTTCAGGCGCCCGTGCGACGGCCGTTCCAGCCGGTTCGACAGGCGCGGAAGCGTTGCGCGGCACGGGTTCGAGGCGTTTTTTCATGGTGCGGATGGTAGCACCCGATGGTCTCGATATAAACATTCCGGCCGGATGGTATGATCCGCCGCATGAACAAAATGCCCCTTCCCCCTGGTCCGCGCTCGACACCGCCATCGCCCGTGGACGCGACGCGCTCGTGCGTCTTCAGCAGCCCGACGGCAGCTGGTGTTTCGAACTCGAATCCGACGCGACGATCACCGCGGAATACATCCTGATGATGCATTTCATGGACAAGATCGACGACGTGCGCCAGGAGAAGATGGCCCGCTACCTGCGCGCGACGCAGCGGCTCGACACGCACGGCGGATGGGCGCTGTACGTCGACGGCGATCCGGACGTGTCGTGCAGCGTGAAGGCGTATTTCGCGCTGAAGGCGGCCGGCGACAGCGAACACGCGCCGCACATGATCCGCGCGCGCGACGCGATCCTGAAGCTCGGCGGCGCGGCGCGCTCGAACGTGTTCACGCGCATCCTGCTCGCGACGTTCGGCCAGGTGCCGTGGCGCGCGGCGCCGTTCATGCCGATCGAATTCGTGCTGTTCCCGAAGTGGGTGCCGATCTCGATGTACAAGGTCGCGTACTGGGCGCGCACGACGATGGTGCCGCTGCTCGTGCTGTGCTCGCTGAAGGCAAGCGCGCGCAATCCGCGCAACGTGTCGATCCGCGAGCTGTTCGTCACGGCGCCCGAAGCGGAGCGCCGCTACTTCCCGCCTGCAAGCGGCATGCGCAAGCTGTTCCTCGCGCTCGACCGCACGGTTCGCCATATCGAGCCGCTGTTGCCGAAGGGCCTGCGGCAGCGCGCGATCCGGCATGCGGAAGCCTGGTGCGCGGAACGCATGAACGGCGAGGACGGGCTCGGCGGCATCTTCCCGCCGATCGTGTACAGCTACCAGATGATGGAAGTGCTCGGCTACCCGGACGACCATCCGCTGCGGCGCGATTGCGAAAACGCGCTCGAAAAGCTGCTGGTCACGCGGCCGGACGGCAGCATGTATTGCCAGCCGTGCCTGTCGCCGGTGTGGGACACCGCATGGAGCACGATGGCGCTCGAACAGGCGCGCGGCGTGGCGGCGCCGGAAGCCGATGAATCGGCCGGCACGCTGCGCGAACTCGACGAGCGCATCGCGCGCGCCTACGACTGGCTGGCCGTGCGCCAGGTGAACGACCTGCGCGGCGACTGGATCGAAAACGCGCCGGCCGAAACGGAGCCGGGCGGATGGGCCTTCCAGTACGCGAACCCGTACTACCCCGACATCGACGACACCGCGGTCGTCACCGCGATGCTCGACCGTCGCGGCCGCACGCATCGCAACGCGGACGGCACGCACGCGTACGCGCCGCGCGTCGCACGCGCGCTCGACTGGATGCGCGGGCTGCAATCGCGCAACGGCGGCTTCGCGGCGTTCGATGCCGATTGCGACCGCCTGTACCTGAACGCGATCCCGTTCGCCGATCACGGCGCGCTGCTCGATCCGCCGACGGAAGACGTATCGGGCCGCGTGCTGCTGTGCTTCGGCGTCACGAAGCGCGATGCCGACCGTGAATCGCTCGCGCGCTGCATCGACTACGTGAAGCGCACGCAGCAGCCCGACGGCAGCTGGTGGGGCCGCTGGGGCACGAACTACATCTACGGCACCTGGAGCGTACTGGCCGGCCTCGCACTCGCCGGCGAGGACAAGTCGCAACCGTATATCGCACGCGCGATCGACTGGCTGCGCGCGCGGCAGCATGCGGACGGCGGCTGGGGCGAAACGAACGACAGCTATATCGACCCGAAGCTGGGCGGCACGAACGGCGGCGAAAGCACGTCGAACTTCACCGCGTGGGCGCTGCTCGCGCAGATGGCGTTCGGCGACTGCGAATCCGACTCGGTGAAGCGCGGCATCGCGTATCTGCAGTCGGTGCAACAGGACGACGGATTCTGGTGGCACCGTTCGCACAATGCGCCGGGCTTTCCGCGCATTTTCTACCTGAAGTATCACGGCTACACCGCGTACTTCCCGCTGTGGGCGCTTGCGCGTTATCGGCGCCTTGCGGGCGCCGCGGCGTCGCAAAGCGCGGCCGCGCGCGGCGCGGCAACCGTGTCGGCCGTGGCAACGACCGACACGGCAGTCGCGTGAATGCCTGAATGACAACGCGCCGGGGCGCATGCAGCGCACCCGGCGCGGCGGCTATCAAATGGCCGCTCACCGCCGATTCACGCTTCCTCCTTCTCCCTTCCCCTTCTCCCGCATCCTGGCGAACGCGTCGCCACCATCAACCGTGCTGCGACAGGGACTTCGCCGGATAAAAGCAATCGGACCCGGCAAAAAAGTGACCTCCATCCGGGTTGCATGAATAAGTCCCACCGAGACATAATTCACAAAACTTGAGTCTCAAAAGGTCTTATATGCTCGACATCCGCCAACTTCAGTATTTCATCGCGGTCGCGGAAGAAGAACACGTCGGCCGCGCGGCCGAACGCCTGCATATTTCGCAATCGCCGTTGAGCCGCCAGATCGCGCAACTCGAAGAGAAGCTCGGCCTGACGCTGTTCGAGCGCAGCCAGCAGCGCATTCGCCTGACGCGTGACGGGCGCACCTTCCTGAGCGAAGCGCAGGCGTTCCTGCGCCACGCGAACCGGCTCGAAGCGCTCGCGCGCCGGCTCGGCCGCGGCGACGAAGGCGGCCTGTGCATCGGCTACCTGGAAACGGCCACGCACTCGGGCGTGCTGCCGCGCGCGCTGAAAACGCTGCGCGCCGACCGCCCGGCCGTTCACATCGCGCTGTACAACTATCAATCGGCCGCGCAACTGGAAGGCTTGCGCGAACGCAGCCTCGACATCGCGCTCGTCACCGAGCCGCCCGCGCCCGACGATCCCGAACTCGATTCGATGATGGTGCTGAACGATCCGATGCTGCTCGCGATGCCCGACGGGCACCCGCTCGCGAAAAAGAAAACGCTCGTGGCCGACGATCTCGCCGCGCAGGCGTGGATCGGCGTGACGCAGCAGGAAAGCGCACCGCGTCATGGCGCATTCGTCGCGGCCTGCGCGAAGGCCGGCTTTTCGCCGGACATGTCGGTGGAGGCGACCGAGCCGCTCGCGGCGCTCGGGCTCGTCGCCGCCGGGCTCGGCGTGACGATGATCCAGCAGAGCCTGCGGCACCAGGTGCCGGAAGGCGTCGTGCTGCGCGAGCTGCCGTGGTTCAGTTACCGCACGCCGCTGTGGGCCGCGTGGCACAAGGTCAACCTGCGGCCGCTGGTCGGCGTCTTCCGCGAAATCCTGACCGGCGGCGAGGGGGCCGCGGCGGCCGGCAAATGAACCCGTGAAGAACCCGTGAATGCGCGGGGCGCCGTTGTATCGCGACGCCCCGCTTGCCAGCCGCGCGAGCCGCGCAGTCAGGCCGCAGCGAACCGACTGGCCAGTTCCGCGAGACCGTCTTCGTAGATACCGCGGAACAGTTGCACGGTTTCGTCGTCGGTCGCGCCGTGCGGCGTGAACGTGCCCGACCACTCGACCTGCGACGCATTCGGGCCGTTCTCGCGCACGCGCAGCGTGGAGCGATAGTTCACGACCGGAAACGGCGCTTCGAGGATCGCATACGTGTAGCTGCGCGCCGCTTCGTCGAATGCGACGAGCCGTTCGACGATCGCGTCGCCGGTCGGGTTCGCGAGACGCCGCACGCGGCCGCCCGCGCTCAGTTCGCTGTCCGGAATATACGACAGCCAGTCGGGCAGCGAACCGAAGCCGCCGATCAGTTGCCAGACCGTATCGGCCGAAGCCGCGATCTCGATGTGTGCATTGGCGTGTGCCATGTCGTCACCTCGCCTCAACGATCGATCGGCAGCGGTGCGTCGGCTGCCACCAGGCCTTGCTCGCGCATCTCGCGCCAGAAGTCGGCCGGAATCGCCACGTTCAGCGCGGCCTGGTCCTCCGCGATCCGCTCGGGACGGCTGGCGCCCGGAATCACTGCGGCGGTGGCCGGATGCGCCATCGAGAACTGCAGCGCGGCGGCCTTGATCGGCACGTCGTAGCGCGCGGCGATCGCCTTGATGCGTTCGACCTTCGCGAGGATTTCCGGCGAGGCCTTCTGGTATTCGAAGTGCGTCCCGCCCGCGAGCACGCCCGAGCTGTACGGGCCGCCGACGACGATCCCGACGTTCTTCGCGGCTGCCGCCGGCATCACGCGTTGCAGCGCGCGCTCGTGATCGAGCAACGTGTAGCGGCCGGCCAGCAGCATGCCGTCCGGCTGCGGCTCGGCAAGATCGAGCACCAGCTCGATCGGCTCGACACGGTTCACGCCGAGGCCCCATGCCTTGATCACGCCTTCTTCGCGCAGCTTGCCCAGCACGCGGAACGCGCCCTTGCGCGCGACTTCGAATTGCGCGAGCCATTCGTCACCGTAGAAATCCTGTGCGATGTCGTGCACCCACACGATGTCGAGGCGATCGGTACGCAGGCGCTTCAGGCTGTCTTCGATCGAGCGCAGCGTCGCGTCGGCCGAATAATCGTTGACGAGGCGGTTCGGCCGACCGTGTTCGAACAGCCCGCCCTTTTCGCCGAGATCGCGCGCCGATACGTCCTCCACTTCGTCGAGGATCAGGCGGCCGACCTTCGTGCTGAGCACGTATTCGTCACGCGGATGATGCGCAAGCGCGTCGCCGAGCCGAATTTCGGCCAGGCCGGCGCCGTAGAACGGCGCGGAATCGAAATAGCGGATGCCGTGTTGCCACGCAGCCTCGACGGTGGCCGCGGCCTCGGCGTCGGGGATATTGCGGAACATGTTGCCGAGCGGAGCGGTACCGAAACCGAGGATCTTGTTGCCGGGCAGCGTGCCTTTGAGACTCATGATTTTCTCCAGGAATGAGGAAAGCGAGTTCAGTCTAGGGAGACGGGTTAAGTCTGTCCAAGACGGAATTCGACACACTTGAGTCCCGCGAGGTCTGATTGGCGAAAATGATGCCCGTGTCGATCATGTGCGTCGGCACGTCAGTCATCGGTAACGCCCGGGCAGCAAGGCTTCCGCCCGAATTCATGCTCGATTCGTGATTCAGGATCAAAAATCATTTGTGCCGGCAGACGCTTTTCCCTAGCGATCAAATACCCATATTGGTGGCGCACGCAACGATATCGGCGTGGTTGCGGTTCACGTCAGACGAACCCTTCTTCGACCAGCGTGCAGCCGTTCGCGGTGATCTCGTGCCGCTGGCCCGAGCCGCCGACCACGCGGCTCCAGCTGCTGGACACGAGCACGGCCGCATCGCCGTCCGTACGCAGCGCATAGCCGAATCCGCCATACATGCCCGGCACAGCAAACCACATGTGATCGGCCTGCGTGTCGAATTCGAGCAGCGGTTCGAGTTCGGGCAAGCGCAGTGCGTCGACGCGCAGGTGCGCGATGCGGCCGACGATCATGGCGTGGAAATGGCGCTGGATTTCGCGCAGTGCGCCATCGGGCACGAAGCGTTTCGGCTGCGGCGTCAGCAGATCGACCAGATGCCGATGCCCGCGCGCCACCGCAATATCGACCGCGCGCGAGCGTTGCGCATCGCGCAGCATGCGCCACGCACCGAGCCGCAGCAGTTCGGCGGCGACCTCACGCGGCGCGCCGCCGTAAGCGGCCTGATGCAGCGGCGTATAAAGCGACGTGCCGCCGGGCCTCGTCGCGTTGACGAGCGAGGAATCCTTCGCGACGAGATCCAGCATCGTCGCCCAGTTGCCGCCCTTCGCCGCGTCGGCCAATGCGTGCCGGCGTGCGACCTCCGCATCGCCGAGCACGCCGGCGCCCGTGATTCCGTCCCATGTGATGCTCAATCGGTGTTCCTCGTGTGTCGCGTTTGCGTAACGCGTCGACCGCTCGTCCTCAGCATTCGCCGACCATGACCGTACGATCACGCGTCGCTTCTGCGGACCGACGACGCGTCGAGCGCATCATGATCCAGCAGCAGGTTCAGCAACTGGCGGCGCGATTCGATGCCGAGCTTCGCGAACGCGCGGCGCGCGTACGTGTCGATCGACGACGGCCGAATGCCGAGTTCGTGCGCGATATCCTGCGTCTTCCTGCCGCGAATCAGCCGGGCACATACTTCCGACTCGCGTGACGTCAGTTTCTCGAACACGCGGGTCAGCCGTTGCGCGGCGATGCTTTCGCCGGTGCGCGCCGCGTCCGCATCGGCCGGCCGATCGCCGACGATCCGCCGATGCGCGACGGCCAGCGGCAACACGATCAGCGCGACATGCCGGACGATGCTCAGCTCCTTGAGCGTAAACGGCGGCAGCCGCCGCGCGCGGCATACCGACAGCGCATAGGTGAGCTCGTCTACGCGATACGTGACCACGCACTCGTCGTGAATATCCTCGCTGTCGTAAAACGCGCGACGAATCTCGGGGTTCAACCGCAGCGTCGACAACTGCAGCAACTGCGTATCGCGTTCGCCGCGGATACAGTCGAACGTCGTATCGATCTGCGCGAAATCGCGGTAATAGTGCGTCATCGTGCGCTCGATCTGGTCCGGGTACGTTCCGTAACTGCCGATCCAGCCGACCCGGCGATCGAGCAGCGATTCGTCCTCGTAATCCAGATGAATGGAATCGCAATCGACGATACGCGTCAGGTTCTCGAATACGACCGCGACGAAATCCGGCGATCCGATCGCACCGGCCACGGCCGACAGCGCGTCGGACATGAACACGAGTTGGCCCAGCTGGATATCGATCGTCGCGTCGGCTTCATGGTCGGTCATACGATGCACGGAAGAATGGGACGGTTACCGTTACCACGCCAAAAGTGCGTTGCCAATTCCCCGCGCGGGTTTCCGGCGCGTACCGCCGTGCGGCTGTACGGATTTCATGGACAGACAGCCGGAAAGCCGCCGCATACAGTCATTCCCGATATCCGGCGAGGCCCGCCAGTGCGTCCCCGGTTCGAAGCGAACCGTCGCGAGCCTCATCGACAGCCCCGCGGCGCGCGTGCGCAATGCAGCGCCCCGCCCTCGTTTCGAAAGGGAGTGACCATGATCGTCCGCGTTTTTCGTCTCGCCTTCCCCGTCGCCATCGCGACCGCCGCATGCTTCGCGTCGCTGTCGGCCACGCCCGCCCGCGCGTCGGACGCCGAGTTGAACGTCTACAACTGGTCCGAGTACATCGCGAAAAACACGATCCCCGACTTCCAGAAACAAACGGGCGTGCGCGTGCGCTACGACGTCTACGACAGCGACGACACGTTGCAATCGAAGCTGCTGGCCGGGAGTTCCGGGTACGACATCGTCGTGCCGACCTCGAACTACATGGCCAAGCAGATCCAGGCCGGTGTCTACCAGAAGCTCGACAAGACGAAACTGCCGAACCTGGCGAATCTCGACCCCGCGCTGATGAAGAAGATCGCCGAATCCGATCCCGGCAACCAGTACGGCGTACCGTGGGCCTACGGCACGGACGGCGTCGGCTACAACGTGCAGGCCGTCAGGAAGGCGCTCGGCGAAGGCGCGCCGCTCGACAGCTGGGCACTGGTGTTCGATCCGGCCAACGTGTCGAAGCTGAAGAGTTGCGGCGTGTCGTTCCTCGATGCGCCGGACGACGTGTTCGCCGCCGCGCTCCAGTACCTCGGGAAGGACCCGAACAGCAAGAGCCCCGCCGACTATCAGGCGGCGTTCGAGATGCTCAAGAAGGTGCGTCCGTACATCACGCAGTTCAACTCGTCGGGTTACAACAACGATCTCGCCAACAACGACGTCTGTGTCGTGCTGGGCTGGTCGGGCGACGTCAGCGTCGCGCGCCGCGAAGCGGCGGCGGCGAAACGCGGCTACGAGATTCGTTATGCGAACCCGAAGGAAGGCGGCATCCTGTGGTTCGACGTGATGACCATCCCGAAGGATGCGCCGCATCCGGAAGCGGCATTGCAGTGGATCAACTACATCGAGGACCCGAAGGTCAACGCCGACATCACCAACGAGATCTACTATCCGAGCGCGAACAAGGCGGCGCATCAGTACGTGACGCCGGCCGTCGCGCACGATCCGAACGTCTACCTGAGCGCCGACGTACTCGACAAAATGGCGCTCTCGAAGCCGCGTTCGGCGGAAATCGCGCGACTCGAGAACCGGCTGTGGCAACAACTGAAAACCGGCAACTGACCAGGCCGGCCGCAAATATGGAATCATGCGAACGCGCCGTCGGCGCGTTCACTTCAATTCGACGAACCCTACCCACCATGATCGACGTTTCATTGATTACCGACGCGCTCACCCCGAGCGGCGAGCCGACGCAGTACCGCGTGTCGCCCGAGAAGCTGATTTCAGGCGATCCGCTGCAGACGCTCACGCCCGGCTTCGCGAGCCCGTGCGGCCGTTTTTCGACCGGCATCTGGGAAAGCACGCCCGGCTGCTGGCACGTTGCCTACACCGAAGCGGAATACTGCGAGATCCTGGCAGGCACGTCGGTGATCACCGACCTGGAAGGCAACCGCAAGACCGTTCGCACCGGCCATCGTTTCGTGATTCCGCCGGGTTTCCGCGGCACCTGGGAAGTCGTCGAACCCACGCGCAAGATCTTCGTCGCGTACGACGAACAGCCGCCTCAGTAAGCCCCGCTGCTGCGTCGGCCGGCGGGTACCGCGCAACATTGCGCCCCAATTTGCCACGCCGTTCCACTGCAATGACACGGAATTGACACGCGCGACCGGTAAGTTCCGCTCGTCTCGTTCCGTGTCCCGCCATGCTTGCCCTGCTTCTCGCCGCCTTCTACGAAACCGCCCGCCAGGGCAGCGTGACCGCGGCCGCGAAGCGCCTCGACGTGAGCCAGCCGACGATCACGTCGCGCATTCAGCAGCTCGAACGCCATTACGGCGTCGAGCTGTTTCATCGCCGCGGCAACCGTCTCGATCTCAGCGACGCGGGCGCGTCGCTGATGCCGATGATCGGCCAGATGCTGCAGATGGAAAACGACATCGATTTCGCGCTGCGCAACGAGCGCGAACTGCATACCGGCAACCTGCGCGTCGGCACGACCGGCCCGTTCTACATCCTGCCCGCGATCGCCGCGTTCCGGCGCCAGTATCCGGCCGTGAAGATCAGCGTCGAGATCGGCAATTCGCAGCAGGTGCTCGATGCGCTCGTCGATTTTCGCGTCGACGTCGCTGTGTCGTCGCAGCGCGACGACGATCCGCGTTTCGTGCGGCATACGATCGCGAACGATCCGCTCGTGCTGGTCGTGCATCGTTCGCATCCGCTCGCCGCGCGCGATGCGACCACGCTCGCCGCACTGGCCGGCGAGACGCTGCTGCTGCGCGAACCGGGCTCGCGCACGCGCGCGTTGATGGAACACGTGCTGAAGCACGCGGGCCTCGGCCTGCCCGCGAACGCGATCGAGCTCGGCAGCCGCGAAGCGATTCGCGAAGCCGTGCGGCACGACATGGGCAGCACGCTGATGCCGCGCGGCGAGGTCGGCGCGCATCCGGAGTTGCGCGCGATCGCGCTCGCCGACGACATGCCGCCGATGCACGAATACCTGTACTACCTCGACGCGCGCGCCGATACGCGGCTGATCACCGCGTTCATGGCCAACGTCGAACGCCTGCACGCGCCCGAACCCGCGTAACCGGGCACGTGCCCGAACTCACACCGTCTCGAACAGCTCGGCGATCTGCCAGCCGCGCGCCGTCGCGAGCGCGCGCAACCGCTCGTCCGGATGAGTTGCGACCGCATCGGTGACTTTCTCGAGCAGCGGCACGTCGTTGTGCGAATCGCTGTAGAACCAGCTTCGTTCGAAGTCGGACCACGCGAAGCCTAGCGACGCGAGCCATGCGTCGGTGCGCACGATCTTCCCTTCCCGATAGCTCGGCACGCCGGCCGGCCGCCCCGTGTAACGCGAGTCGGGGTGACCGTCGACAGTCTCGAGCTCGCACGCGATCAACGCGTCGATGCCGAACGCGTGCGCGATCGGCCGTGTGATGAACGCGTTCGTCGCGGTGACGATGCAGCACAGGTCGCCGCGCGCGCGGTGATGACGCACGAGATCGAGCGCGGCCGGCGCGATCGCGGGCCGCACGACGTCATCCATGAAGCGCGCGTGCCAGTGTGCGAGCCGTTCGCGCGAATGACGCGCGAGCGGCGCGAGCATGTCGCACAGGTGCGCATGGATGTCGAGCGTGCCGGCCGCGTAACCGGCTGAAAACGCCGCGTCGATACGCGCGAATTCGGCCGCGTCGACGAGGCCGTGTTCGACCATGAAGCGGCCCCACGCCTGGTCGCTGTCGAACGGAATGAGGGTGAAGTCGAGATCGAAAAGCGCGAGTTGCGTCATCGAATAAAGCGTTATGTGAAGGTGAAAGTGAAAGCGAGCCGACAAAAAGGACGCGGCCCCGCCGACGCGAGGCCGCGCGCAAAAAACCGCCGGCGCGAGTCGGCCGCGCCGGCGGAAGCCGGTGATGCGACGCCGGCCGCGCGGCCGGCGTCGATCAGCTCGACACGCCCATCGCCGGATCGCTGATGCTGTCCTTGCCGGTCTCGACTCGGCCCGCGAAGCGGCGCACGAGGCCATTCTCGGCCGCGAGCGTGAAGTCGTACCAGCCGCTCGACGCGGCGAGCGTCCAGTACGGCTCGACCTGCATGCCGGCCGGCACCGAATAACTCCACGGGCCGTCGGTGCGATACGCGTTCGACGTGACCGTCACCTGGCTCGCCGCATTGCCGACGTTCATGATCGTCAGGTACACGGCGTCGTTCGCCGGGTCGTAGCACACGCGAATCTCCGGCACGGGCCCGCTCGCCGCCTTCGCGACGTTGCCCTGGAATTCGCGCAGGAAACCGTTCGGCCCGAGCACCCACAGGTCGTAGTTGCCCGCGTCGTCGGCCACCGCGCGCCACGAATCCGACAACTGCTTGCCCGCTTCGACCGTATAACGGCGCGGCGCGCGATCGAGATGCAGCTTGTCGTACACATGGAACACCGCGCCGACCGTGCCCGTGTTGCTGAACGTGAGCCACAGCAGCCCGCCCGACACGTCGGCGCTCGCGCTCGTATGCAGCTCGTACGGCAGCGCGCGCGACGGCCGCGTGCCCGGCGGCTGCACCGGCATCTGCTGCGCGCCGACCGACGGCACCGGCACCGCGCCCATCAGGCTCTGCTGCACGTGCTGCGCGTCGGCGGCGGCCTTGGTCGGCGCCGGCAGCGACGTCGTCGGGTTGCCGTTCGGGTTCCTGAAGTTGAACGCCGACGTCATGTCGCCGCACACCGCGCGGCGCCACGGGCTGATGTTCGGCTCCTGCACGCCGAAGCGCTGCTCCAGGAAGCGCAGCACCGACGTATGGTCGAACACTTCCGAGTTGACCCAGCCGCCGGTACTCCACGGCGACACGACGAACATCGGCACGCGCGGGCCGGGCCCGTACGGGCGGCCGTCCGGCGCGAGCGGCGACGAATCGCCGGGCGGGTTCGGCAGCGTGAAGTATTCGTACTGCGTCGTCACGGTCGACGCGCCCGCATACGTGCCGTCCGCATTGCGCGACGGCGCGTTCGGCGGCGGCATGTGATCGAAGAAGCCGTCGTTCTCGTCGTAGTTCACGAACAGCACGGTCTTGCTCCACACGTCGGGGTTCGCGGTCAGCGTGTCGAGCAGCCGTTGCAGGTAGTACGCGCCCTGCCCCGGCGTCGATGCGCCCGGGTGCTCGCAATACGCCTGCGGCGACACGATCCAGCTCACCTGCGGCATGCGGTTCGCGGCGATGTCGTCGGCGAGCGCCTGCAGGAAACCGCCGTCGGGCATCGTGTTGCCGATCCCCTTGTACAGCGGCGACAGCGCTTCCATTGCGCTCGTGTACGGCGCGTTCGGCGAACCCGGCACGGTCTCGTTGACCTTGCGGAACGTCGCAAAGCCCGCGAGCGGGTTGTCGGTGTAGTTGTCCGGCATGTTCTGGTAGACCTTCCAGCTCACGCCGGACGCCTGCAGGCGCTCCGGATAGGTCGTCCAGGTCAGGCCCGTCTTCGACGAGCCGAGGCCGTCCCAGCCGTCGTTGTTCACGACCGCCGTGTTCGATCCCGTCGGGCCGTTCGTGCCGGTCCACAGGAAGATGCGGTTCGAGTTGGTGCCGCCGTGCAGCGAGCAGTGGTACGCGTCGCAGACGGTGAACGCATTCGCGAGCGCGAAGTGGAACGGCAGGTCGGACTGGCGCAGGTAGCCCATCGACGCATCGCCCTTCGACGCGGGCCACGCGGTCATCCGGCCGTTGTCCCACGCCGTATGCGAATCGGTCCACGAATGCGCGCCGCCGACGAGCAGCGCATTGCCCTTCGTGCTGTCGAGATAGAACGGCAGCACCGGTCGCTTGCCGTCGCTTTGCTGCCAGACCGGCGTGCCGCCCGGCTGCGGGATCGTCAGGCGATCGCCGAAGCCGCGTACGCCGGGCATCGTGCCGAAATAATGGTCGAACGAACGGTTTTCCTGCATGAAGATCACGACGTGCTGGACGTCGTTGATCGTGCTGGTCTGGTTGTTCGCGGGAATCGCGAGCGCGCGCCGGATCGCCGGCGGGAACATCGAGAGGGCCGCGCTGCCGGCGGCGGCACGGAGAAACGAACGGCGGTCGATGGAAGTCATGATCGAGAAGGAAGGTCGTCCCGGAAAGGCGCGCGCGTTACGGCGCGCAGCGCAGCTGCGAGTTCAGCGACGGCGACTGCAGCGCGGTCGTGCCCGATGCGGGGCACGGGCCGGCGCCCGGCAGCGCGACGATCGGCACGGGCGCGCTCGCGCCGCCCGCGCCTGCCGGCGCGGCGTTCGCCTTCGCGGCGCTCGCGGGCGTGCCGCTCGACGCGTCATCGCCGCCGCACCCGGCAACCAGCGCGCTCAGCACGCAGGCGGCGAGCGCGACGCGCACGCGGCGCAGGTGGATCGTGTTCATGTGATGGCTCCGTCAGTGAAGGATCGTCGACAGCGGCTTGCCCGAGCCCGCGACCGACTGCAATTCGGTTTCGGTCACGACGCGGTTCCACATCGCGACGTCGGAGAAGCTCTCGACGTTCGGCTTGACCGTCGTGCACGCATTGACCGTGTAGCCGCCGCTGTAATGGCTCGCCGGATAGCCGCACGCGAGCATGTGGTACTGGCCCGTGCCGTCCTCGTTCACGCCGAACGTCTTCGTGCCGAGGCCCGGCAGCGCGCTCGCCGATACCGTGAGCGGCGTGCTCTGCTTCTGCTCGCCGAGCACCGGGTCGAACGTGTAGGCCGTCATCGTCTTGCCGACGGTGTCGATCACGAACGCTGCATACACCCACTGGTTCGCGGTGACGCTCATCGTCTTCAGGTCGTTGCGGTTGCTGCCGTCGCCCGCGTTGTACTGGATGTTGCAGGTGCCCGACGGCGCGCCCGACGCCTGCGGGAACAGCCCGATCGCGATGCCGGGGTTCTTGCCGCTCTGCCAGTTCTTGTTCGCGAACACCGGCGTGCCGAAGCCGACGACGTCCGTGCACGGCGTCTTCACCCACATGCCGATCGTGAATTGCGCCTGCGTCGCGATGTCGGCGTTCTGCACGAGCTTGTAGCCGTCGTAGCCGTTCGTGTCGACGGTCTGCGTCGTCACCTGCAGCGCCTGCCCGCCGAACGGATCGGCGGCGAGCGAGCCGCCGTTCGCGGCGGCAGAGAACGGGCCCATCGTGCTCGCGTTCAGCGCGTCGACGGCCGGCAGCGCGCCGAACGGGTAGTACGACGCGAGGCCGTTCTTCAGCGTCGTCGCGAGCGGCGGGGGCGGGGGCGGCGGCGGCACGTACGCGATCCGCGCGATGCTGCCGACGCTCGCGCCGCCGGCCGTCACCACGTAGTCGAAGCTGTAGGTGCCGGCCGCGGTCAGGCCGAGATTGCTGTCGGTATAGGTCGTCGTGCCCGCGGGGAGCGTCGCGATCTGCTGGCCCGCGCGGTAGATCGCGATCGCGCCGCTCGACGGCGCGGTCCACGTCAGCACGACGCTGTGGCCGTCGGTGCTCGTCGTGCCGGCGAGCTGCGACACCGGTTGCGCGCCGATCAGTTCGCCGCCGTCCATTTCATACGCGGACGGCGCGGGCAGCGCGCCGAATTGCGCGAGCACGGTCGGCGCGATATCGGCAATGCTTGCGCGCGTGCGCAGGTCGGCCAGCGACGCCGGTTGCGCGCTGCTGCCGAGGCGCCCGTTGTCGGCCTGGTTCATCGCGATGAAGGTCGTCGATTCGGACAGCAGCGGCAAGCCGTCGCTGCCGCCGGCCGCGTTCAGGCCGTGGCCGCCGGTGACGACCACCAGCCAGTTCTCCTTGTTGCGCTTCGCGGTTTCGGCGACGAGCGCGCCGACGGCCGCATCGAGCTGCTTCAGCGTGTTCGCATACGCCGATGCGCCGAGGCCGTAATTCAGCGCCGCATCCTGCGCAGAGTGGTATTGCGCGACGACGAGCGCATAACCCTGCTGGATCATCGTCGTGCTTTGCTGCGTGACGCAGTTGTCGACCGCCGCGCAGTTCGCGAGCGTGTCGAGGCTGCCCGCGTTGCGCCCGGCGCTCAGCAGCGACGCGAGCACCGGCGACCCGACGGCCGCGCCGAGCAGGCCCGCGTTCGCGGTCTTCAGTGCGTCGAATGCGGTCGGCGCCTGCAGCGCCTGGTTCGGCGCGTCGGACAGCACCTGGTGGCGATTGCCCCACGCGCCGGTGAGCAGCGTGGCCCAGCTCGGCGTGTCGAGGTTCGGCTGCTGCGACGGCAGCCCGTTGACGCCGCCGCTGTACGCGGGTGCGACGTGCAGCTTCGCGAGATTCGGCAGCGTGCCGCCGGCGATGCCGGCCGCCAGCGCGGCGTACGTGAGCCCGTCGAGCTCGATCACGAGCGCGCGGTTCGCGACCTGCTGGCCCGGCGGCGTACCGTCGTTGCCCTTGCCGTTGTCGGTGCCGCCGGCCGCGTTCGTCGCCGTGCTGCCAGCGCCGGTCGTGCCGTCCATGTTGCCGCCGCACGCGCCGAGCGCGCCGACCAAGGTCAGCCCGCACAGCAGCCGCGCGAGAGTGGTCTTCCGCATGTTTCCCCCTGATTGGAATATCCGGACACGCCCGGCGATCTGCCCGGATTCTGCTCAGGGGATGCGATGCGCGTATTTCGTTTTGCAGAAGCGCGCCGATACAGGTATCAGTTTTTTTGGGGCGGGCCCGGCGGGCGCGCCGGCCGGGCGGCGGAAACGTTACCGCCCGTCGCCGAGCGACCCGAGGATCTGGTAAGCGACCTTCACGCGATCCTCGATCGGGAAGCTGCGGTTCGCGAGCATCACGATCGCGATCCGTTTCGCGGGGACGAATGCGACATACGTGCTGAAACCGTTGGTCGAGCCCGTCTTGTTGATCCAGGTGTTGCTGTTCGGTGCGAGCGGCGGCTTGATCGCACTGGCGGGCGTCGCGTTGAACAACATCTTCGGCGCGTTGCCTTCGAGCAGCGTCGGCAGCGCAACCGGGTACGGATACTGTTCCCAGATCAGGTCCTGCGTCAGCGGCCCCGCGCGGAAATAGCCGGTGTGCGTGCGTTCGATCGCGCGCTGCAGCCGCGGCGCCGTTTCGACCAGCCCCATGTTCGCCTGCACGAAACGCAGCAGGTCGGCCGCCGTGGTCCGCACGCCGTACGCCTCCTGCCACAGCATGCCGCCCGTCATCCGGATCGGCTTGCCGTCCTGCGTATAGCCCTGCGCATAGTCGGCCGTGCGCGCGTCGGGCACGTTGATGTACGTATGCATCATCCCGAGCGCGGGGAACAGCCGCTGCTCCATCAGCGCCGCGAAATCCTTGTGCATCGCCTTCGCGGTGAGCCTGCCGAGCATCCCGATCGCGACGTTCGAATACGTGCGGCGCGTGCCCGGCGCATACGCGGGCCGCCACGCGTCGAGATAGCGCATCAGGCCGGCTTCGTCGCGGATGCCGTCCGGCACCTGCAGCGGCATGCCGCCGGGCGTATGCGTGCCGAGCTGGAGCAGCGTCACGACGCCGAACGGCTTGCCCTGCAGCGCGGGCAGGTATTTGCCCGCCGGGTCCGTGAGCGACAGCTCGCCGCCCTCCTGCGCATCGGATGCGAGCGTCGCGGTCAGCGTCTTGCTGACGGAGCCGATTTCGAACAGCGTGTCGCCGGTGACGGGCTTGCCGGTTTGCGTCGACATCACGCCGTAGTCGAACACGTAGGGCTTGCCGTCGGCGACGACGCCGATCGCCATGCCGGGAATCGCGTACTGCTTCATCAGCGGCGCGACGTGGCGGGTCACGGTGGCGTGGAGGTCGTCCTGCGTGAATGCGGCCGCGCGGCCGGCCGTGGCGGTGGCGCACGCGGCGACGAACAGGGTCGCGGCGAAGCGTGTCGCGTTGAATCGCATGGGTGCGGTTCCTTTTTATGTCGGATGGTTGCATGAACAACAGATCCGGTCGCACCGCGCGGCGATCACGGCGGCCGGCCTGTCGAAGCAGGACTATCCGCTACCGGCCCGCCGCCAACAATCGACGATATGTTGCGCGAGCCTAAAGAAAAACTTATGAGATAGGCGAGGCATTCCGGAATACCCCGCTGCATTCCCGCATCGCTTACCGGTTCGCAGGGAAAACCTGTCGGTTTTAACAGCACTCAATCCGGCAATCGAATCGCGCCGAGTCCAGATCGGTGAAAAAGAGATAAGTCTTGTCAGATTCGCCAACGCCGGCACGCGGCGTGATTGATTCGCCTGCGCGGATCGCAGTAGACTCGCGAAAGCAAAAAATAAAATCCATCCTGAGAGAATCAATAATGAAGCGCCATCTTTCGATTACCCGCCTCCGCGTCATTGGCCGCCGCGCGGCCGCGTGATTTTCACGAGTCGACCGACATGTATCGGGCACCCGCGACGCAACCGCGCATCGCTCGCGCACGCGTTCGCCGTTTCGCTCGTGAGCCAAAAGAACATCCAGGGCTTCGCGCGCATCGCCCGCGCCCGCCCCGCCTGACCGGAGAGTGACCCCGTGACCGAAACCGTCACCGCGTCCGCCTATCGGCCGCGCGACGTCGTCAATGCGCCCGACATCAAGGCGGCCATCGCACGCCGCAGCGCCGAGCGCGGCGACCCGGCCGACATCCTCGCGTGGCTCGGCAACCATTTCTTCCGCTGGGTCGTCGGTGCGTTCGAGCAGGCGCAGCCGCTCGATTCGCTCGCCGATTACCGCGCGCTCGCCGGCGCCGACCAGCCGCCGCCCGACTGGCTCGTGCGCCGGTTCCGCGTGCAGCCGGCATCCGGCGCGGCGGCCGCGCCTTCGCAGCCGGCCACCGCCGAACCGAAACCGCTCTACTTCATCGATCCCGAGCACATGCTGCTGATCGACCGCGAACGCGTGCTGGTCGAATTCCTGCGCTCGCGCGCCGGCACGCGGCTCGCGCAAAAGCTGCAGCGCATCACGTGCACGATGGCGCTCGACATGTGGGAGCGCGAGCACCAGCGGATGCAGGCGCGCCGCGACAGGGGCTGGGTGCCGAGCAGCGGCCTGGCGCTGCGCGAAGTGCTGCGCACGCCGAACGGGATCGTCTTCGAATTCGCCGGCGATCACGCGGCGCTGCGCGAGGAACTGGCCTACGAGTCGTACTACATGCAGCATTGCCTCGGCCAGTTCGCGGATCGCCGCCGGCTGCGCGGCGGGTACGGCGAACAGTATGCGCAGGCGGCGCAGGACGGCCGGCTGCGCCTGTTCACGCTGCGCGGCGCGGGCAACCAGCCGCACGTGACGATCAGCCTGTCGGTGACCGGCGACGGCCTGCGCATCGACCAGATCAAGGGCAAGCAGAATCGTCATCCGGTGCGCCGCTATGCGGACGACGTCCGCCAGTTCCTGCGCATGCTCGCGCCGCGCGGCGAGCGTCATCCCGATTGCGAAGGCATGGGCCTCGTGTTCGAGCCGGAGACGCCCGGCGCGGCCGCCGGCGAATGGACGTTCGTCACCGACGTGCGCTCGCCCGACCACCTGCTGAGCGTGATGAGCGAGAACTTTCACCTGATCGAACATTTCCCGCAGCCGCCGGCCGTGCTGCAGTGGCTGCTGCTGCGCAACGCGCCCTATGCGCTCGGCCAGCTCAGGCAGATCGATCCGGCCGTCGCGGCGGCCGCGCGCCACGCGTTGCCGGCCGATGCGCTGGCCGCCGCGCGCGAGCCGGACGCGCCGCCAGCCGCCGCGTTCGCGATCGAAGGCATTCCGATCGATCCTGCGCTCTGCGCGGCGCTCGTGTTTCCCGCGACGGCGGACGGGAGCCCGGCATGCTGAAGCTGCTGATCGGCGCGGCCGTGCTGTGGCTCGTGTGGTACGTGTGGCGTTCGTTCCGGATCGCCGCGCGAATGGTGCGTGAAGTCGATGCCGACCAGGCCGCGGGGGCCGAAAGCGCGGTGCCGGTGCGGCCGACCGCGGCGGTATCGCTTGCGCGCACGCTCGCCGACCAGGCGCCGCCGAATCGCCGCCGCTGGGCGCTCGCGCTCGCCGACATCCTGCTGATCCGCAACGGGCTGCGCACCGATTGCGACGACCTCGTCCATGCGCTGCCCGACACGCAGCGCGAACAGCTCGCCCGCCAGTTGCGCCGCGAACTCGACCTGCCGGCCGATCTCCCCGAGTGGCAGATCGTGCAGCGCGTACCGGCGATTCTCGCGGGCTGGATACGCGGCGTCGGCCGCTCGCACGAAGGTTTCTACGAGCAGCTCGCCGCGCAAGGCCGCGTGCGCGACGCACTGGCGTTCGATTGCGCACGCACCGCGTTTCTCGTGCGCTGCATCGCGCTGCTCGGCTGGGCGTCCGAACAACAGGCGTGGGTCGTGCTGCTGCTCAATGCGCAGCGCGCACAGGACAGCTTCGACAGCTGGGAAGACTTCGGGCTCGCGTACGCGCGTGCGCGCAAGCACTGGCTGCGCGGCAGCGGCCAGGACGGCCCCGCGTCGTCGCGCGCCACGCAGGAAGTGCGCGAGCACCTGCGCAATCCGTCCGGAAACTGGCTTTCGCTGCCGTGGAAGCGCTACCGCATCTTCGATCCCCAACCCGTTTCGTCATGACCGCCGATACCGACATGTCCTCCGCTCCCGCCGACCTGATTCCGCCCGCGAAGTCCCCGTGGTTCATCTGCGACGTCGACGCGCTGCTGCGCGCGGGCGACTATGCCGCGCTCGACACGCAACTCGATGCCGCGCTCGCCAACAGCTTCGCCGACCGCACCGCGGAAGCGCTGTACGTCGACGCACTGCCGGCCGACGTGCAGCCCTGCATCGAAGCCGGCGCCGAAGGGCTCGCGCGCCTGCGCGCATGGCAGGCCGCGAACCCGTGCTCCGCGCACGCATGGCTGTGCGAAGCGCATTACTGGCACCACTGGGCTTACCAATACCGTGGCTCCGGCTGGGCCGAGACGGTTACCGAAGCCGGCTGGATCTGCGCGCACGCGTGCGCGGCGCTGACGATCGTCGCGGCGCTGCGCGCGCTGGTGCTCGCGCCGACGATGTGGAGCGCGCCGAAGGTGATCTTCACGAGCGTGTCGTCGTTCGACGAGCCGGAGTGGCTGACGCAGCTCGTGCAGCAGCGCCGCTGGCCCGTGACCGAGCTGCACCTGAACGTCGGCGCCGACGACGAGGCCACGCGCGCGGAACTGCCGGGCATGCTCGCGCGTTCGGGGTTGAACCCGGACGTGCCCGTCGCCTGCCCGGCCGAATTTCCGGAAGCGCTGCCCGGCCCCGTGCAGGGCAAGAAGCTGCGCAAGGGCAAGTGGTACTGGATGGAAGCGACGCTGCACATCCACCCGAACCAGTTCTTCTCGATGCGCACGTTCATCTGGTACATGCAGCCGCGCTGGGGCGGCTCGCACGATCACGTCCGCGCGTTCGTCGATTCCGATGCGTGCGCGCACCTCGACGCAGTCGAGAAGGACCGTCTGCGCCACGAGATCTGGCGCGACGAATACTACGGCGAGACGCTGGAGCAGGACGACGACTCCGAAGACGCACGGCGCGCAATGGCCGACACGCTGGCACGGGCCGAAGCGGCGATGCATCCGTATCATCGCTGGGAAACGCTGTACTGGCTGGCCCACGCGCACTACATGCGCGATGAATCCGCGCAAGGTTATGCGCGCCTGCAGGAGGCCGAGCGCCATCATCCGGTCAACGACAACGCTGCGATGGCGGTCGCGATACGACTGATGCTCGACGCCGATCCGCAAGGAAGCTGGCTCACCGGCGCGATCGAACGGGCGTCCGACGCCCGCACGTGTACGGCCGCCATGATCCTGCGCGGCTACGGCCATCGCGCAGGCGCATTCGGCTTCGCCCGCGACGATGCGCGCGGCGCAGCCTGGCTGGAGGCCGCGCGTGTCAACGAGCCGGCGTCGCTCGCGTGGAACCAGCTCGCGTACGCGCTGTGCAGCGGAGGCCGGCGCGCCGAGGAATCCTTCGCGATCTGCCAGCTCGGCTACGAGGCCGGCGGCGACTCGTGCGAGTACCTGCTCGGGCGCTTCTACGAGGATGGCATGCACGTCGAGACCGATCTGTACAAGGCCGCGCACTACTACCGCCAGGCGATGGATGACGGCGGCAACATGGGCGCTTACAAGCTCGGCTACATGTATCACTACATCGGCAAGGCCAGCAAGGACGAAGCCGAACGCCAGCGCATGAAGATCGAGGCCGTCGAGGCGGCGCGCAAAGCGCACGAGATGGGGCACACCGACGGTCTCGAATGCTTTCTGATGTTCATCGGCGATCTCGACGACATTCCGTCCCGCCATCGCTACATCGGCGAACTGCGTCGGCATGCGGAAGGCGGGCATCCGGCGGCGATGGCCGCGCTGTCGGGTTTCCTCTGTGACAGCCGCGACAAGTCGCTCTACAACTACCGCGAAAGCGTGCGCTGGATCATGGGCGCACAGGCCGTCGCGCCCGACGACGAGTACGTGGTCAACATGACGCGCTCGCACCACGAGGACGGCATGGTCGGCAAGCTGCTGTACAAGCTGCACCGCAAGCAGATCAAGGCGCACGAAATCCCCGGCGCCGACAACGCGATGGTCTGAGCAAGAACGACGAACGCGCGCGCGGGCCGCGCGCGTCAGCCCGGCAGCCGGTCGAGAAAGGCCAGCACCGCCGCGTTGAATCGCGCGGGCCGCTGCAGCGGCGCGAAATGGCTCACGCCGGGCAGGATCGTCAGGGTCGCGCCCGGAATCGTGCGCGCCAGATACGCCGCATGTTCGGGCCGGATGAATTCGTCGTGCTCGCCCAGCACGATCGTCACCGGCACGGCGATCGCCGCGAGATCGCGCTCGGTGTAATTCGGTTGCGTGCGCATCATTTCACTGACGGCCGCGACGAACGCGTCGAACTGGTCCGGCGTTGCCGAGCGCTGCGCGTAGTCCTTCCGGTGTCGCGCGAAGCAGCGGTCGAGCAACGGGCTCGGCGCGATTTCCTTCGTGCCGCCCGGGTCCATGTTGCAGGCGAAGAAAAACACGCCGGCCGCACGCGCCGGCGCACGGGCGGCCAGCACGAGCGCGATGCACGCGCCGTCGCTCCAGCCGACGAAGCGCGCGCGCTCGACGTGCAGCGCATCGAGCACCGCGAGCACGTCCGACGCCATGCGTTCGTAGGAATAGGGTTGATCGTCGCGCGTGCTGCGGCCGTGGCCGCGGCTGTCGATCAGGATCGCGCGGTAGCCGGCCGCGAGCAGTGCCGGCACCTGGTTGCCCCAGTTGCCGGCGTGGCCGAGGCCGCCGTGCAGCAGCACGACCGGCGCGCCCTGGCCGAACGACGCGTGCCAGATGCGCGCGCCGTCGTGTTCCAGCCACCCTTCGGTGTCGGCCGCCGGCAGCGGCGTGCCGCCGTGCGCGTCGAAGCGGACGAGTTCATCGTCGTCGAATTCCGCATTCATCGTTCTTCCGTCCTGTAGAGGGAGACGCGCTTGCGATTGTAATCCGTACGACGAAAGCGGCCGCGACGATCGCGCGGCCGGAAACCGTCACGCCTGCGTCGACACCAGCCCACCCGAAGACGAGCCGCCCTCCTTCTCGATCGCCTGCGCGAGCTGCGAGATCGCCGTCGCGAGCGCCCCCGAGATCGCGCCGGCTTCCGCGCTCAACGACTGCTGTTCAATTGCGGCGGCCGGGTCGTCCTTCGCACGCTGCGCGGCGCTCGCCATCTGCCGCTCCAGCGTCGCGAGCTCTTTCTGCAGCCGGTCGATCAGCGCCTTCAACTGGGCGATCCCCGGGTTCTCCGACGACGCGCCCGATGCGCCGAGCGTTTCGCCGGTCGCGCCGGTGCCGTCGGTCGAGCCTTTCGCTGCGGTCGTGCCGGTCGCACTCGTGGTATCCGTGCCGCCGTCAGCCGACGACGACGCGGCACCCGGCGTGTTCGTGTTCGCGGTCGCGCTGCCGTTCGCCAGCGGGGCGCGCGTGGTCGTGGAGAAATCGATCTGCATCGTGTCGGTCCTTGTGCAAGTAAGCGAATCGTGACGGGAACGGAAAATACCTTCCAACTCGTTTACGGCATTCGTCACACGAAACTTGAGCGCTGTGGCCGGACCGATTTTTGCGGTGAATTCCGGTGTTTTCGCCGCGAAAGGGCCAGAATGGCGCCGCGACGGCGCTGTTAAAATTGCCGTTTTTCCGGCCGGACCCGCGCGGCGCCCTTCGGGCGCGATCGCGCAGGCCGCCGGTTTCGACTCCCGCCCGTTCGGGCGCGGCACCTGATGCGTGCCGTGCCGCGGTCGCGGCTTAGCGGGTCGCCTTCTCCGTCCGCCTTCGTTCGCTGCTCGCCGGTTCGAGCGGCGCACGCCGTGCGGCGCGCAATTCATCACGCATTCGAGGAACACACGATGGCCCGCATCGGCGCCTTCTGCATCACGACGTGGCTCGCCGCCGCGATTCTCTACTTCGGCCAGCACTCCGTTGCGATGATCGTGCTCAGCGGTGTCGTCGTGTTCGGCGGGTTCGATCTGCTGCGGCCGTAACTGCGTCCGCACACGCGGCGTCGCATCATGAGCCGCCGCGCGTTCAGCAGGTCGCGAACGTCGGTGTTGCCTGATCGACCGCCAGCGCACGCTCGTTGAAAACGACCGGCACGCCGCCGAGCCCCAGCTTGCAGTTCGGACGATCGAGCCGCCACCCGTCGATACGCAGCGCGACGCGCGACATCGGCGCGCCGCTTGCATGCGGCAGGTCGATCGTGATCTGCCGCTTCGCGCCCGGAACCAGGTTCAGGTAGTTGTCGCTGTAGAACGCGGGCAGCACGCGCGCGCCGGTCGACGGATCGAATACCTGCAGGTGCGTCATCAGCGCGACTGCGGCGCCGATGTTGGCGACGTCGACCGTGATGCGCGTCGTCGTGCCGTCGGCCTCGGTCGACGTCGCGCTGACGGAAACGGCCGCACCCGGCATCGTGTCGAGCGACGTGTAGGCGGTATCGCCGCCGTCACGCTGCCGCCAGTAGATGTTCTCCGCGAGCGGATTGCCGCCCGCATCGGCCAGCGCGAGCGACACAATGCACACGTCGGACTTCGCGGCGGCCATGGCAGACGCCAGATTCGCCACCACGCGATACGACGCCTTCGCGACGCCGCCGACATCCGCGGTGGTCCGGCTGCTCAGCGTGCCGTCGAGGTTGTACACGTGCATCTCGACGCGGCCGGTGACGGCCGCCGCCGTGTGATTGGCGATCGTCACGTCGGCAGTTTGCGCATCGAGGATCGCATTGACGCGGCGGCACCCGTGCCGCACCGCGAAGAACGACGCGTGCTCCTCGAGATCGTGGCTGTACATCTGCCACACGAAGCTCGGTTGTGCGGGGTTCGTCATCCACATGATCACGCCGGTGGCCGGCGACGTGATCTTCCCGGCGACCGGGCCGATCATCACGGCCGCATTCGCCTCGTAGATCGAGCGAATGCATTCGTAGTTCATCATCTGCGCCTTGCGCACGAAGTCCGCGAGATTGCGGATCGCCCCGTAGCGCAGCGCCGTCATCGCGATGTAGCCGGCGCCGCCGCTGTCCGAAATCCCGTATTGCCAGTACCCCGCGCCGTTGCCGTTCATGTCGCGATCGGCCCAGAAGTCGTCGGGGCATTCATATGAACCGGCCGGCAGCATCGCTTCGACGAATTCGAGCGTCGGGATCGAATGCGAGCCGACTTCGTTGTGGAAAGCGACCTGCGTCGTGCCGTAGCCGCGGCCGAACGCGGCCTGCGGCGACGCCCAGTTGTACGGGCCGCCGGACGAATAGCCGTTCACCGCGCCGGCGCCGGTATCGCCCGCCGAACTCGTCAGGCACAGGCGCTGCGGGTCCAGCTCGGCGACGAGCGCGTCGAGCCCCTTGACGACCGCCGCCGGCGGCGAGCCTTCGTTGCCGCCGCACCAGAGCAGGATCGACGGACGGTAACGGTTGCGCGCGATGACGTCGCGAATGTTGTCGAGGTCGCGCGGCACGTTCGCGGGCCCGGCGCCGTTTCCTTCGGTCGAGAAGAAGAAGTCCTGCCACACGAGTATCCCGTAGCGATCGCACGCATCGAAGAAATCGCCGCTCGTGCTCTGCCCGTTCCAGTTGCGGATCAGGTTCAGGTTCGCGTCGCGATGGAGCCGCACCTGGTTGAACAGCCGTTCGCGCGGAATGCGCTTCAGCGCTTCGTCGAGCCCCCAGTTGCCGCCCATCACGAGGATCGGCAAACCGTTGACCGTGATGCTCAACTGCGAGCCGAGCCCGATATCGCGCGCATAGTCGATGCGGCGCAGGCCGATGTTCAGCGCACGCTGGTCCGACAGCTTGCGCGCCACTTCGACGCCGACCGTCACCGCGTAGAGATTCGGCTCGCCGTACCCGTTCGGCCACCACAGACGCGGCTGCGTGATCGACAGCGCCGCGATGTCCGACGACGTGAGCGACACCTTCAGCGTCGTACTCGACGCGGGAATCGCGATGTCGTGGCGGAACGGCGCGCCGTTGCCGATCGTGCCGACGACGGTCGCGACGAGGTCCACGCCGGCGCCGTTGTCCAGTTCGAGATCGAGCCGCAGCTCCGCCCGCGAAAGATCGGCCGACAGCGTGTGCGCGACGTTGATCGCCGCGATGCGCACGGCGCCGGTCGTGCACCACGACACCGGCTGCCAGATACCCAGATTGCGGTCGGGGATCGTCGGCAGCCAGTCCCAGCCGGCCGAACAGAAGAACGTCGGCCCGTTCGTCAGCGTGACGCCGGTCGGGCCGCCGTTGCGCCCGCCGCGCGTGACGCCGCTCTTGTAGCTCGGCAGCAGCGGCCCTTCCGAGAAATCCAGCTTGACGACGCGCACCGCGAGATTGGCCGTGCCGCCCGCCTGCGGCGCGAGCCGCGTGATGTCGAACGAACCTTGCTTGAATGCGCCTTCGAGCCGGCCGACGAGCGCGCCGTTCAGCCAGATCTCCGCGCAATAGTTGACGCCGTCGAAATTCAGCCACAGCCGCTGCCCCGGCTGCCGGGCCGGCGCCGCGAACGTCGTGCGATACCAGTAGTCGGTGTCCTTCAACGTATCGGGAATGGTGTCCGTGACGATGCGGCCGTAAAACGGATCGGGATACTTGCCGTTGACGATCATGCTGTTCAGCACGGTGCCGGGCACCGTCGCCGGCACCATGCCCGTGACGCCGGCCCCGCTCGACAGTTGCGCGCCGCCGGCGCCGGACAGGCTGCTCGCAGGCGCGAACGCCCAGTGTTCCGACAGTTCCTGCGTGGCGAGCAGGCTGTGTTCCGGGTCGCCCGGCACGCCGGGCAAGGTGGGCGTGACCGTCGCGGGACCGTCGCCGCCCGGTGTGCCGGGCAACGGCGAATCGATGTCGCCATTGCAGCCCGCGAGCCAGCCCGTGCCGACCAGTGCGGCGCTGTACGACAGGAATTTCCGGCGTTCTTTCGACGTCATGGGTTGCCTCCCTGATTGCGTCGTCATCGTCGCGGGCGGGCGCCCGGTGCGAAACCGTGCGCCCGCCCGGTCGCATTCATCGCACGCCGGCCTGGCGCAGGCGCGTCGCGGTTGGCGAGACGCCGGCCGTCATCCGCGTGTAGTCGGCGTTCGGCCCGGAAGGCGGCGTCAGGTTGTCGGCGGCGGCCCATTGCGTCGGCGCAGCGGACAGCGCGTAGTTCATCGTCCCGCCGTTGGCGATCGTGCCGAGCGGCAGCCATGAACCCGCGTAATCCGCACCGTTGACCTTCAGCGACTGGATATACGCAAACGAAGGATGGCCCGAGTCGTCCATCGCGACCTGCTTGTCGCTTTCGAGCCGCAGCGTCTTGCCGTTGCCGAACCAAACCGTGATCCCGCTGAACTGCGGCGTGGACAACGCGAGCCCCGCTTCCGACGGAATCACCGGGAACATGCCGAGCGCCGCCCACACGTACCAGCTCGACGTCGCGCCCATGTCGTCGTTGCCCGGCAGCCCGTCGCGGTCGGTCGTGAACGCCTTCGACATGATGATCGGGAGAACGTACTGTGCGCCGCTCGGCTGGCCGGCCCAGTTGTAGCCCCACGGCGACTGGAACGACGGCTCGTTGCCGATGTACAGGGTGTCGGAAGACTCGCCGCCGTTCAGGTCGCCGGAACCCGGAACGGTCGAGAACGGCGTGGTGATCGCGAACAGCCTGTTCAGCCGCGCGACGGCCGCCTGCTTGCCGCCGATCGCGTCGATCAGCGCGGACCAGTCCTGCGCGAAGGTCCAGAAGTAGTTCGGCTCCGTCGATTCGTGGAACGAACCCTGCACGAGCGTGCCCAGCGTACCGGGCGCCGAACCGGCCGGCGGTGCATTGCGCGCGGCGATCACCTGGTTCGTGTAGTCGAAGATGTTGCGCCACCAGGACGCCCGTGTGTACAGCGTGCCGATGTTGTCGGGCGTCACGCCGACCGACGGCGCGTTCAGCACGCTGGCCGGCAGCGCCTGCAGGAATGCGGCCGCCGAACGGTCACTCAGCACGCGCTCGATCGTCGCGGACGACGAGTGACCGTCATCGCCCTGCGACAGGTAGTGGGCGGTCAGGAAATTGGGGAGCCCCGGCGCGCTCGCGCGGTCGTTGCATGCGCTCGACGGATCGAACACGGACTGCTTCGTCAGGCGCGCGGCCGACACCAGATCGAAATCGGTCGCGCCGAACTTGTAGGCGCCCGCAATCACGTTCAGCGCGTTGTCGCCCGCCATCGGCGTCGAATCGTCGCTGCCGTCGACCCAGTGCGGGAATGCGCCGCATTGAAGCCCGTCGACGACGAGCGATTGCATCATGTCGCTGGTTTCCTTCGGCGCGAGCAGCGCCAGCAGCTGCGTCTGCGACCGGTACGTATCCCACAGCGAGAAGCCCGTGTAGTGATTGCCGGCGCCGCCCTGCGAACCGTCGGCGCGGCGGAACGCGTAGTCGCCGACCTTCGCCGTCGCGCGCGACGGAATGGCGCCGGTCTGGTCGACCGATGTCGGAAAGCCGCCGTTCGCGTTCCTCGGCTGGCGCATGCTGCGGAATTCGCCGTTCGTGTCGCTGTAGAGCGTCGGTGTGCCGAACACGTGATAAAGCGCGGTATAGAACTTCGTGAGGTTCGCCTTCTGCGTCGCGTTCAGCGCGGCGGGATTCGCCGCCTGGTCGATCTGGATCGTGTTGAGCCGGTCGTTCCACAGGCCGGTCGCGTTTGCGCGCGCATCGTCGAACGCGAGTTTCTCGCCCTCGGCTTTCAGGTTGGCCTGCGCGTTCCCGACGCTGACGGAGGAAATCCCGACTTTCACGGTCACGGTCCTGTCCGCATCGGTCAGGTCGAACTGCAGCGTCGCCGCGCCGTTGCTGGCGGTATTCACCGACGACGTGCCCGCCTGCTTGCGCAGCGGCTTGTCGAAGGTCGCGTAGAAATACACGGGCGCGTTCCACACCGTGCCGTACGGCGTGCAGAACGCAGGCGCCACGGCCTGCCCGCTCATCGACTTGCCGTCGCTCGCGAGCGCCAGCGCGACGTTGTTCGCGGTGACCTTCGTGCTGCCCGAATCGCTGTTGCCGTTCAGCTTCGCATCGATCGAGAAAAAGCCCTTGTCCTTGTCCGTGTACGTGAAGCGCGCCACGCCGGAGCGGGCCGTCGCGCTCAGCTCCGTGACGATGCCGTTCGCGAGGCGGACCTTGTAGTACCCGGGTTGGGCCGTTTCATCCGCATAGTTGTACGCGACGCCGGTCGGCCTGCCGCCCGACGCGACCGCCTTCGCCGCGTCGCTCGGCAGCATCGCGACCGTGCCCTGCCCCGGGCAGCCGACGCCGCTCAGGTGGGTCACGCTGAAGAAGTCGATCGTGCCGCCCGACCCGCCCGACGACAGGTAACCGCCCGATCCGTTGAAGTTGTAGCGCGGCGTGTTCGGCCCGAAGTTCACCATGCCGAACGGCACCATTGCGCCCGGGCTCACGTTGCCCGCGTAGCCGGAATCCGAATTGACCTGCGTGCCGATGAGCGGGTTGACGAATTGCGTCAACTGCATGTTGGTGCGCGCAGGCGGGGTTGGCTGTGACGGCTGCGAAGGCTGCGAAGGCTGCGAAGGCCCGGACGTCGCCGGCGTATCTCCCGGGCCACTGGCGGTCTTCGCGACGCCGTTCACATCGTCGCCGCCACACGCGGCAAGCGCTGCACTGATCAGTGCAGCGACGATCAAGAGTGTTGGATTTTTCATTTTTCGTTTAGTGCTGTTAATTAAAACGAATCGTCCGGCGTCGACCGCTGCCGCCCTCCTCCTGCATCCGGGAATGTCACATGCTTCCCAGGCGCTTACAGTGCCGCAGCGGCTGTTTATTCACTACAGGAAGTTTCCCGAATTTTCAGTTTGTTTAACTAAACAAACGGGAGTTAAGTGGCTTTGGGTACAAATTGCCGCCGCTTGTTGCGTTGCAGCGGCGCGGGAGAGGGTCATGCATCGACAGGCGCCCGGTGAATCCGGGCGCCGCATGACCTCGGGGATGAGCGTGAATCGATGGATACGCGCACCGGCGCGTACGTCAGTGCCGACGCGATGCGACGCGTATCAGCGCGGCAGCGTCCGCAACGAAGACGGCCCGCCCGTCAGCGCGATGCGCTTGCCCGTATCGCGCAGCTTGCCGCCTTCCACCGCATACAGCGCAAGCTGCCGCTCGACGTTGAACTGCACGATCACGTGCCGGCTGTCGGCGGTAAACACGATGCCCTGCGCGGCTTCGCCGCCGGGCACCTCGCTGGTCTTCACGGCCTGGCCGTCGCGGATCTCGAACAGCAGCACCTTGCCGATCTTGTGGCGGCCCGGATTGTCGGGCGTCAGGTTCGAGCCGTCCATCGCCTGCACGGCGATCCACTTGCCATTCGGCGAAATCGCGACGCCTTCCGGCAGCGACGGCACCGTCAGATACTGGACCGTGCGGAACGGCACGTGCGACACGTCGATCAGCGCGATCGAATCGGCGTCGCCCGCGAGCGTGCCCGTATAGCCCGGCAGCCCCGCGAGCCCGACGTTGCTGACGACGGCCCAGCGGTTGTCGCTCGACACGTCGATCGTATAGGGCGCGACGCCCGTGCTCAGGCGCGTGCCGCTGTCGGTCACCTTGCCGTCGTCGACGTTCAGCACCGCGACACCCTGCTCGTCGCGCAGCGACACGAGCGCATGCTTGCCGTCGTGCGTGAAGCTGATCCCCGCCAGCCGCTTCTTGCCGATCTTCAGGTTGCCGTCGAGCGTCACCTGCGCACCGTCGATGCGCAGGATCGATACGCTGCCGTCGACGTTCGCGACGAGTGCGAGCCGGCCCGCACGATCGATCGCGATCCCCTGCGGATGCGTGCCGAGCTCGATGCGCGTGATCGTAGGCGGTGCCGCGTCGAGCTTCACGACCTGCAGGAACGTGTCGTACACGAGCTGCTTCGCGGCCGTGTCGTAACGCGTCGGCGCGCCGACGAGCGCGAGCTTCGCGTCGGGTGTGATCGCGACGGCCTGCGGCGGCCCCTGGATGCCGTTCTCGACGTCGACCTGCAGCGCGACTTTCGGCGGGAACGTGCTGGCGTCGAGCAGCGTCAGCGTGTCGGCGGGCGGCGAGGCCGGGAAGGTGTCGCGGCCCTCGACGCGCTGGTACTTGCCGTCGTTGCCGGACACGATCCAGTCGGCGGCGTGCACGGCAACGGCCGTCGTGGCGAGGGTCAGCGCGGCGAGCAGGCGCGCGCTGCGCTGGCGGAAAGGATTCGAATGCATGGCGGTCGGTTCTCCGGATCGGTTGCGTACGCAATGGATTGCCCGACCCTGCTGCTCGACGGGCCGGCGCCATCGCATGATGCCCGAAAGCGCGCGAACCCGGCGTCTCGCGCCCCGCTTCGTCAGGCCGCCGGTCGCGCGCGCGGCTCCCACCGGGCGACGTCGTCGAGCGGATACACGGGCCGCGCGAGCCGCTCGTAGCGAAACAGCCCGTAGTCCGAGCCCGTCACGCCGCGGCTGTCGCATTCGACCAGCGCGGCCGCGATCGGCACGAACACGGGCCGGCAATACATTCGCGACTTCAGCAGCAGGAAGCGCGCGCGGCGCGGATCGACGCCGACGCTCTCGAACACGCCGAGATCCCACGGCTCCTGCGTGCGCTCGGTGACGACCAGCGTGGCCGCGCCGATGTCGAGCACGGCCGTGCGGCCCATGTACGCGCGCTGGCCCGTATACGTCGGCCCTGTAATCACGTATTCGCCGTCCGTGAGCGCGCGCACGATGCCCGTCGCGCGAAACGGCTCGCGCCGCACGCCGCCGTGCGACGGCAGCCGGTTGCCGACCGGCACCGTGACGGTCGCGCCGACGCCCGCATCGATCAGCGCCGCGACGGCTTGCGGGTCGCACAGCGGCCCGCTGACGATGCCGTCGAGCCCGTGCGCGAGCGCGGCTTCGAGCAGGTCCATCGTGTCGCACGGGCCGCCCGACATGCAGTTGTCGCCGTGATCGAGCATCAGCACCGGGCGGTCCGCGCCGCGCGCGAGCGCCGCAGCCTGCGCAACCGATTCCACCAGCGGTGCGCTGCGGTAGACGAACGCGTCGCGCTCATCCCAGATCTGCCGCGCGATACGCTCGGCCACCGCATCGGCCGCGGCCCGATCGCCATCGGCCACCACGACCACGCTGATGCAGGGCGCGGGAATGTCCGCGAGCGAAAAGCCCGGCAGCACCGATACCGCGAGCATCCCGTCTGCCTCGGCCGCGCGCGCGGCCTCCACCGCGCGCCGCATCGCGCCTTCCGCGCTCGCGCTGCGCAGCGTCGACGTCATCAGCGGCGGCTGCCGCCATGCGAGCACGGGCCGCGCACGGCCATGGAGCCGATCGAACAGCACGCGCGCCGCATGCTCGCCCGTCTCATACATGTCGACATGCGGATAGGTCTTGAAACTGACGATCACGTCCGCGTGATCGATCATCTTCTGCGTGACGTTCGCGTGCAGGTCGAGCGCGACCGCGATCGGTGCGTCGGGCAGCGCCGCGCGCACACGTGCGAGCAGGTCGCCTTCGCCGTCCGCGCTCTGCTCGGCGACCATCGCGCCGTGCAGGTCGAGCATCACCGCATCGCAGCCGGGCGCGGCCGCGACGATCGCGTCGCAGATCGCCGCATACGCATCGGCCGCGACGGGCCCGCTCGGGTTCGCCGCAGCCGACACAGGTGTCACGACCTCGGCGCCTTCGCGCGCGGCCGCGTCGAGGAACGCGGCCATCGCGGTACGCATCCCGTGGTTCGCGCGATACGCGTCGTCGCCCCAGTCGGGGCCGTTGCGGCCGAACGCGGCAAGCGGCGTCGGCACCGGCGAGAACGTGTTGGTCTCGTGGTTCATCCGGGCGATCAGGATCTTCATCGCGCGCGGCCCTCCGCAATCGCGGCCGCGCCGCCCATGCCCCCGGTCATCTCCAGAACCTGCATCGTCGAATTCCTCGCAATCGATGAAAAGGCGCGGCGAGCGCGCCCGGTGCTCAAGCGTACCCCGTCGTGCCCTTCGTCTCCAGATATTCGACGAGGCCGAACTCCGCATACTCGCGCCCGTTGCCCGAGCGCTTGTAGCCGCCGAACGGCGCGGCAGGATTCCACGGCGGGTAGTTGATGTGGACATTGCCGGCGCGCAACCGGGCCGCAACCCTGCGCGCGCGCTCGATGTCCTTCGACTGCACGTAGGCCGCGAGCCCGTAGACCGAATCGTTCGCGAGCGCGACGGCCTCGTCCTCCGTCCGGTAGGTCATGATCGACAGCACCGGCCCGAAGATCTCCTCGCGCGCGATCGTCATGCCCGGCGTGACGTTCGAGAACACCGTCGGCCGCACGTAGAACCCGTCGCCGAGCCCGTCCGGCCGCCCGGGGCCGCCGGCGACGAGCGTTGCGCCCTCGTCGATGCCGAGCTGGATGAAATGCTGGATGCGGTCGAACTGCGTGCGGCTCACCACCGGCCCGATGCCGGTTTCCGGCGAGCGCGGATCGCCGACCACGGTACGCGCCGCCTCCTCGCGCGCCGCCTGCTCGGCCCGCGCCAGATGGTCGGCATGTACGAACATGCGCGTCGGCGCATTGCATGACTGGCCGCTGTTGCTGAAGCAGCTGCGCGCGCCGCGCGTGACTGCGTCCTCGATGTCGGCGTCGGGCAGGATCAGGTTCGGGCTCTTGCTGCCGAGCTCCTGGTGCACGCGCTTCACGGTCTCGGCCGCCGCCTTCGCGACCTCGACGCCCGCGCGCGTCGAACCCGTGAACGACACCATGTCGACATCCGGGTGCCGCGACAGCGCATCGCCCACTTCGTGCCCGTACCCGTGCACCAGGTTGAACACGCCGGGCGGCACGCCGGCTTCGTGCAGGATCTCCGCGAACAGGATCGCGCTGAACGGCGCGATCTCGCTCGGCTTGAGCACCATCGTGCAGCCGGCGGCGAGCGCCGGCGCGACCTTGCACACGATCTGGTTGATCGGCCAGTTCCATGGCGTGATCAGCGCGCACACGCCGATCGGCTCGTGCGACACCAGCAGCGAATCGGTCTGCGTGCTGAACCGGAACGACTGCAGCGCGCGGATCGTCTGCTCGAGATGCGCGGTTCCGACCGCGGCCTGCATCGCGCGCGAGAACGCGATCGGCGCGCCCATCTCCTGGCTGATCGTTTGCGCGACCTCTTCGTAACGGCGCTGGTAAATCTCGAGCACGCGCCGCAGCAGCGCGACGCGCTCGTCGACCGGCCAGCGCGAATACGTATCGAACGCGCGCTTCGCCGCGCCGACCGCATGATCGACGTCGGCCGCGCCGCCGATCCTGAGCTGCGCATACGGCCGCGCGGTGGCCGGATCGATCACGTCGATCGGCTGCGCGCCGGCCGGATCGAGCCACTCGCCGCCGATATAGGACTGTTGTGACGTTCGCATCGAATACTCCTGTTTTAACGGATGCCGGCGCGGCGCTCAGCGCGTCGCACGCGCATAGGTATCGACGAGGATGTCGCGGATCTGCGCGACGAACCATACGATCTCGTCGCGCGACATCACGAGCGGCGGCGAGAACTGCACGATCGGCGTGCCTTCGTGATCGACGCCCGCGCGACACAGCAGCCCCGCGTCGAAGATCGCCGGCGCGAGCAGCGTCGACACGAACGTCTGCGCACTGATGCCGGCCGCCCACTTGCGCGCGGCCTTGTCGGTCACGAGTTCCAGCGAATAGTGGTAACCGTCGCCGCGCACGTCGCCCACGCAAGGCAGTTCGAGCAGCGCGTCGAGTGCCTGGCGGAACACTGCTTCGTTGTCGCGCACGTTCGCGAGCACGCCTTCGCGCTCCATGATCGCGAGGTTCGCGAGCGCGGCCGTACACGCGACCGGATGACCGCCGTACGTCGCGCCGTGCAGGAACATCTGCTGCGGGCCGTCGAGGATCGTATCGACGACCGCATCGCTCGCAATCACGCCGCCGAGCGGCACGTAACCCGACGCGATGCCTTTCGCGAAAGTGATGACGTCCGGCTTCAGCCCGTAGCGTGCCGACCCGAAATATTCGCCGAGCCGGCCGAACCCGCAGATCACTTCATCCGCGACGAGCAGCACGCCGTGGCGATCGCAGATGTCGCGCAGCCCGGCCGCGTAGCCGGCCGGCGGCGTCAGGCTGCCGCCCGCGTTCTGCAGCGGCTCGACGACGATCGCGGCGACCGTGTCCGGCCCTTCCTGGATGATCAGCGATTCGATCTCGTCGAGCAGATGGCGCGTGAACTGCGCTTCCGTCTCGCCCATCGGGCGGCCGTAGCGCTTCGTGTTGCTCACGTGCCGCACGCCCGACATCAGCGGCTCGAAATGCTTGCGGAAATTCGTCATCCCGTTCAGCGCGAGTGCGCCGAACGACGTGCCGTGATACGCGACCCGACGCGCGATGAACTTGCGCCGATTCGGCTCGCCGCGCGACTGGTGGTACTGGCGCACGAGCTTGATCGCCGCTTCGTTCGACTCCGAGCCGCTCGACGTGAAGAACACGCGGTTCAGCCCGTCCGGCGCGAGCGCCGCGAGCTTGTGCGCGAGCCGGATCGCCGGTTCGTGGCCATAGCCCCAGTTGGTCGCAAACGGCAGCCGGACCATCTGCTCGCGGATCGCGTCGCCGATTTCCGCACCGTGGCTGTAGCCGACCTGCACGCAGTACAAACCGGCCAGCGCATCGAAATAGCGCTTGCCGTTGCGATCGACGAGCCAGCAGCCTTCGCCGCGGTCGAACACGGTCAGCGCGTGGTCGCGATACGCATCGGCGTGCGTGAAGTGCATCAGCAGATGGCGCTTGCCGAGCGCCTGCAGGTCCGCATCGAGATTGACGTCAACAGCGTTCATGGGTCACTCCTCCTTCAGGTTTCAGGGCCGGCATCCGCCGGCCGGTCATTCAATTCATCGACAGCGTCGGCGCCGGGCGCGTGAAGCCGCGCGTCAGCCACACGAGCTGGCAGAGCCCGAGCACGAGCCAGCCGATGCCGACGTAGAAGGTCTGGCGCGACAGCCCGGACCAGAGCCACACGTTCATCGCGAAGCCGATCGCCGGCATCACGCCGAACGTGATCCAGCCGGCGACATGACGGTTTTCCGCGCGGCACAGATAACTGCGCATCACGCACAGGTTCACGATCGCGAACGCAACGAGCGCGCCGAAGCTGATCATCGTCGACGCGAGATCGAGCGTGATGAACAGCGCGGACAGCGACACGGCGCCGACCGCGAGCGTCGCGCGCACCGGCGTGCGCAGCCGCGCATGCAGGTGGCCGAACACGCGCTCGGGCAGCACCCGGTCGCGGCCCATCGCGAACAGCACGCGCGTCACGCTCGCCTGTCCGGCCATCGCGCTCGCGAAGCAGCCGGCCACGTACACCGCCACGAACAGCGCCGACAGCGCGCCGCCGCCGATGCGCCGCATCAGTTCGAGGCTCGCCGAATCGAGATCCTTGAACGCGTGCCAGTCGGGAAACACCACTTGCCCCACGTACGCGATCAGCATGAACAGCAAGCCGCTTGCCAGCGTGCACAACAGGATCGCGCGCGGCACCGTGCGCCGCGGCTCGCGCGCTTCCTCCGACAGCGTGGTGACCGCGTCGAAGCCGAGAAACGACAGGCACAGGATCGCGGAGCCGGCGAAGATCGCACTCGCATCGCCCGATGCCGGCAGCGCGACCGCCAGCGACAGCCCTTCGCCGGCCGCGACCCGCGCCGATGCGATGACGAAGATCGCGATGAACACGAGCTGGCTCGCGATCAGGATCAGGTTCACGCGATTGACGAGCCGGATGCCGACGATGTTCAGCCCGGTGATCAGCACGATGCTCGCGACGATCCACACGCTCGCGGGCACCAGCGGAAACAGCTGCTTCATGTAGATGCCGATCGCGAGGTAGCTGATCATCGGGATGAACAGGTAGTCCATCAGCAGCGCCCAGCCGACCATGAAGCCGGCCGACGTGCCGAAGTTGCGGCTCGCGAACGTATACGCCGACCCGGCGCTCGGCATCAGCCGCGCCATGTGGCCATAGCTGCGCGCGGTGAACAGCATCGCAACCAGCGTGACCGCGTACGCGGCCGTCAGATGCCCGTTGGTTTCGCTGGTCACGAGCCCGTAGGTCGTGAACACCGTCATCGGCAGCATGTACGCGAGGCCGAAGATCACCAGCGTCGAGAGTCCGAGCAGATGCGGCTTGCGGCGTCCGTCCGCGTCGTCTCGATGCATGCGCGTCCCGATGTCATTCATCGCGGCGACTGATGCGGATCGACCTGGCCTGTCGTTGTCCATGCTGTCCTCACGTAGGTGGCTTCCATGACTTCAACGCTCGTTCGCGCGGCACGGCCGGCGTGTCACGATTGGAAGAAAGTGTGGTGCGCCAAAAAATCGAGGACGAATGAGAAAAGCGGACGTAATCGGGGGATATTTCCGGACGCATTGCCGCGCGTCGCGCCGGCCGGTCGTGCATGATGCAGCGCCGCACTGGCGTTTCGCGGACATTCCGGCTATGTTCTACGCGAACCCGTCGCCCCGTCAGCCCCATGGATAGCCGCTCCCATCGAAACCAGAGCCGGGCCGAACGCAGCCTGCGTTCGTCGCTCGGCCTCGCGCGTCCCGCCGGACGCCAGGAGGACATTCCCGCCACCGTCCACGCGATCGCGGTCGCGCTGGACGAGTGCCGCGTGCGGCACATCGACGGCGCCGCGCTGCTCGAGGGCACCGGGCTCGGCGCGGACGAAGTCGCGTCGCCGAACCTGCACGTGAATCGCGGCCAGGAGCAGCGCTGTTTCCGCAACCTGCTGCAATGCAGCGGCGTGCCGTCGATCGGGTTGTCGATCGGCGCGCGGCTGCACGTGTCGACGCTCGGGCTCGCCGGCTACGCGATGCTGATCAGCGGCTCGGTGATGCAGGCGTTCCGGTGCATGAGCCAGTTTCCGCTGTTCATGGGGCTGTATTTCGACGTGCGCACCGACGCGCATGCGGAGGGCATGAGCGTGACGATCGGCCGTTACAACGGCGAGCCCGATCTCGAGGTGTTCCAGGTCGACATGTGCCTGTCGAGCCTGCGCCTGATCGTGTCCGACCTCGTCGGCAAGCCGGTGTGGCCGGAGCAGCTGCATCTCGCGCGCCGCACGCCGCGCAACGCGGCCGACTACGCGCGCCACTTCGGCTGCAAGGTCGTGTTCAATGCCGGCGACAACCGTCTCGTGTTCACGTCCGTGAACGGCACGGAAGCGCCACGTCTCGCGAACGAAGTGAGCTTCAACGCGCTGCACGGCCAGTGCGAAGCGCTCGAACGCCAGTGGGCCGCGTCGGTCGGCACGCGCTTCGCCGATCGCGCGAAGGAGCTGATGGCGCGCGACCTGGCGCGCTTCAAGTCGATGACGTCGCTCGCGAACGCGCTGCACCTGACGGAGCGCACGCTGCGCCGGCGGCTCGACAAGGACGGCATCACGTTTCAGGCGCTGCTCGACGAGGTGCGCCACGACGAAGCGGTGCGGATGCTCGACGATCACACGCTGACGGTCGCGGCGATCGCGGAGCGTCTCGGCTACAGCGAGCCGCGCAGCTTCCGGCACGCGTATCGGCGCTGGACCGGAAAGACACCGCGCGCCGACCAGGACGTCGACGCGTGAAGCGCAGCGGTTACGCTTTCGTTTCCGGCACCGTGGCTGTTTGCACACGAAATCCGTGACCCGTTTCCGCCCGGTGGCGCAATGCCGCGTGGCTCGCTTGCGCGTCATGCACGCCAATCGACTCGCGTAGAATGCGCGCATCAAAACAACCAGAACGGGCCGAGGCCGCTTGCCGATTCCACCCGAGAAACGCCTGTCGACGCAGTCGCTACGACCTGCAACGACGCGGCGCAGAAATCGGTCACCGCGGCAACCGCCGACGTCGCCCGCTCGGGCGAGCGCAACCGCGACGATCGTCGACCGACGAAGCATCCATGAGCAAACCGATCCTGTACCTCCTCGCCGGCAACGGCAGCGCGGCCGACTGGTGGGACGATGCATTGCCCCACTTCCAACACTACCGCCCCGTGCCGCTGGAACTGCCGGGCTTCGGCGACCATCCCGCACCGCCCTGTGAAGACCTCGCCGCATACGCGCAAGCGCTGCTGGATGCGACCGAGCCGGGCCACGCGATCATGGCAGTGGGCGTGAATGCGCTGCTGGTGCTGCACGCGTTGCAGCGGCGCCCCGGCCACTTCGGCCGCAGCGTGCTGCTCGCGCCGGTCGGCGCGTTTCTGTGGGAGCGCCGCCTGCCGAAGCTGATGGCGCCGCGGCCGCTGCGCAAGACCATCCACTGGCTGCTCGCGCACTACCCGACGCTGTTCGCGCGCAAGTTCTCGAACCAGACCTGGACCCGCGCGCAGTACCGTCGCATGGGCGACGGTTATGCGCGCTGCCGCGCATTCCTGCCGCACTGGGATCTCGTGCGCGCCGATACCGCGCTGCCGCTGCTCGAATGGGTCACCGATCGCATCGAACTCGTGTGGGGCGACCAGGACAACGTGCTCGGCGTCCGCCAGGCCGCCGCGTGGTCGGCGATCCTCGCGCGCGCCGACCTCTCCGTCACGCTGCAACCCGGCTGGGGGCACTATCCGTGGATCGATGCGCCCGAGGCCTTCGTGCAGTGGCTCGAAGCCGGCGATGCGGGCTTCGTCGCGCACACGAAAGGCGGGCGCCTCGCGCTCGCCGCAATGGCGGGCCTGCCCGTGCCGCCCGCGCTGTCGCTGAATCGCGCGGACGACCCGCGCCTGCCCGATTTTCTCGCGAGCCAGCCGGACGCGGCGTGGGCGATCCGCTCGTCGAGCCACGGCGAGGACCAGGCCGATGCGGCGAACGCCGGCCTGCATACGACGTTCCTGCGCGTCCCCGCAGCGCAGGCGGCCGCGCGCGTGGCCGAGCTGCTCGACGGCGGCCTCGAGGAAGCGGTCGTGCAGCGCTTCATCACGCCCGTGCTGTCCGGCATCGCGTTCGTGCGTCATCTCGCGGTCGAAGTCGAATGGGTGCAGGGCCACCTCGAAACGCTCGCCGACGGGCAGGCAAGCCCGCAACGCGCGATCCTTTCCCGGCTCGGCGAGCCCTGGCAAAGCGGCACGTTCCCGAGCGCGCACGGCCTGGACGCGACGCAGCTGTGGGCCTTCCTGCAACGCGTGCTGCGCGCGTTCCATTACGTGCCCGGCGACGTCGAATGGGCGTGGGACGGCACCCGGCTGTGGCTGCTGCAATACCGCCCGATCAGCAGCTACGGCTGGCACCGGCACCTGACCTCCGCGAACATCGCCGAGATCCTGCCGCCGCAGCCGAGCCGGCTGGTCGAATATGCGCAACGCCGCGCAGCGGGCAGCATCCCGGCGATCATGGCACGCTGGGACGCGCGCGTGCTGTGCGACAACGAACCGTTCACCGCGCTGTACGGCGGCGCGTCGTACATCAACAACGACCTGTTCCTCGCCCGTCTCGCGGACTGGGGCGTATCGGCCGCCAACTACAGCGGCGAGATCGGTGGCGCGACGCCACCGTTGCGCTGGCAACCACTGCGCCTGCTGCGATCGCTGCCGGTGTTCTGGCGCATGCTGCGCGTCGCGCGCGGGCACCTGCCGACGCTCGAGCGCGGCTTGCAGCGCTTCGACCGGGAACTCGCGACGCTCGTCGCGCAGCGTGCCGACGGCCAGCAACTGGCCGACTGGTTCACGCGCTTCTACGTGTTCGTCGTGCAGGGCAATCTGTGCATCGCGGCATCGCTGGCCAGCAGCGGCGGCGCACTGTGGGGACGCCCGCCGACGGTATACGGCCGGCTCGACGACAGCCCGCACCGGCTGCCGTGGGAAACCGATCCGGGTACCGCACGGCCCGCCGCCGCCGACCTGCCGTTGCAGCCCTTTCCCGGCTGGCCGCCGCTGATTCGCGTGCTGCACATGCTCGGCGCGCCCGGCATGCGCGGCTGGTATCTGCAGGTGCGCGAGTGGTATCGCGACAACCTGATGCGCGTGTTCTTCCGCCTGCACCACGCGATGCCGGCGGCCGACCGCGACGCGTGGTTCGCGCCCCATCCCGAGCGCCGCGAACGCAACGGCAGCTTCTGGCAGGACGGCGGCGAAAGCGCCGACGAGGCGGCCGGCTTCATGATCTATCCGGGCCACACGCAGGGCGTGCTCGGCCACGACATCCTGCTGGAGGACACGCTCGATCCGGGCCGGCACGCGCAATACCAGGCCGCGCGCGCGGTGATCGCGCGCATGGGCGGCCGGCTGTCGCACGGTGCGACGCTGCTGCGCGAACTGCGCAAGCCGTCGGCCGTGCTGCCGCGCGTCGATGCCGCCTGGATCGGACGCGAAGTGCGGCTCAGCGACGGCCGGCTGACGCTGGTCGAATAAGCGCGGCGCGCGCCGCCCGCGGTCGTGTTGAAGCGCGCGGCCACGGTCGCTACACTGGGCGTCCGTTCACTGCAACGAGGGGATCGAAATGGTGCTGGTTCATGTCTGGTCGTTTCGCGGAAAGAACGAAGCGTGGGGCCACGCGTCGATGGCGATCGGCAGCGATTACGTGTCGTGGTGGCCCGAGCCCAACGGGCGAACGCCGTCGAAGCTGCACGGCAACATCTACCACGCGCCGGCCTTCCGCTACCGGACCTATAACGACGACGTGCGCGACGAACGCCAGCGCCCCGACCACACGATCGCGCTGAACGGTCTCGATGAAAACGCGATCAAGGACTGGTGGCAATCGTTCGGGATGATGCGCGACGGCATGCCGTACCTCGGGCCGATGCAATCGTGGCAGACGCTGAAACGCAACTGCTCGACGGTCGTCGCGACCGGGTTGACCATCGGCGGCGGCAGCCAGTACGTGCGCTTCCTGAAACCGCTCGGTTTTCCGTGGACGCCGAACGACGTGCTGTCCTACGCGATGTCCATTCAATCCGGCCTCGGCGCGAAGAGCCGATAGCGGCCGATAGCGGCCGCCAGCGCCGCCGCGCACGGCCCGGCGAATTCCGGAGAAACCCCGCATGAATGAAGCGCTTGCGAAACTGTCGGCGGACCTCGAACGGCTGCTCAGGCTGAGAAGCATCCCGTTCGGGATGAAGCTGTTCGAACGGCGCGAGGACATGGAAGCCGTCCCGCGCGTGCGCCGCCCGAAGGCGATCCACTCGCTGGACCAGATCGTCGGGCAAACGGCGCGGCTGGGCTTCACGCTCGGCATCACGGCCGACGATCTCGTCGGCGCGCAATGCCGCTCGGTCATCGGGCTCGGCCACGCGAAGGATGCCGAGTGGGCGTCCGGCCAGCAGATGGCAGGCGTCTGGTATGCGACGCAGGACGATTCGCGCGCGCATCAGGCCGCGATGCACTGCGTGCCGGACGGCAAGTACGAAGCGCTCGTCGTGTCGCCGCTCGCGGCCGGCCGCATCGATCCCGACATCGCACTGTTCTACGCGACGCCCGGCGCGATGATGTACTTCATCAACGGGCTGCAATGGTCGGGGTACAAGCGCTTCGACTGGAGCGTGGTCGGCGAATCGGCGTGCGCGGATTCGTGGGGGCGGGCGCTGGCGACCGGGCAGCCGAGCCTGTCGATTCCGTGCTACGCGGAGCGCCGTTACGGCGGCGTGCTGGACGACGAGATGCTGATGGCGCTGGCGCCGGATGCGCTGGCGCAGGCCATTGCGGGCATGGAAGCGCTGGCGAGGAACGGGCTGCGCTACCCGTTCGCGCAGTACGGCATCCAGCAGGACGTCCGCGCGGGAATGGAAGTCAGCTATCCGAAAACGACGTGACCCGACGTGACGCGGCGCCGCCGTTGCCGGGCGCGCGCATCGTCACTCAGCGCAGCGGCGCGCGGATCTTGCCGTCCACCTTCAGCGTGCGCCGGTCGCGCGCCACCTCGTATTCGACCGTCTGCGCGGGCGTCACGGCGCCGTACGACCGGCCGTTCACATAGACGACGCCGTTGCGCAGTTCGACCCGGTCGCCATTGACCGTCGCGGTGGCCCGCTCGCCCTGCAGCACCGCGCCCGAGCAACCGCCGGTCGAAAAGCTGCGAACCGATGTGCCCGACGTCGTGCCGTTCCCGCCCTGATCCGCCAGGTTCGCCGCGCTGCACGGCGGCGCGTCCATGTTGCCGGCAGCGTACAGCGGCCCCGCACCGAGCGCGCATCCGGCAAGCATCGCAATCGTCGTCGGCCACAGCTTGCTCATGGTGATCTCCCTTGTCCGTGGCGCGGATCGACACCGCGGCATCACGTCGGTGAATGGGCCGCGAGCGCGCGGCCGGATCGATGACCGGGCGACACCCCTGCTCGCCGGTCCGTCGGATAGGCCGAGTATGCGCCGTTCGCGCCGCCCGGCCATCCGCTTCAGTACCAGTCACGCCTCCTATCCGGCATCGCTGATCCGGCCCGATCTCGCTCAGGGAAGCGGCGCCGCGACGACCGGTTCGCCGAAAAATTATCTTGATAAAGTTGCGACTCGCAACTATCGTTGATTGCGATACGCAACCATTCCCGGCAGACAGACCATGGATCTCATCGACGCTCCCGCCAAGCCTCGCGAAGCGACCATCCTCGAGCTTCGCGATTTCTCCCGCAAACTGGTTCGCGAGCTCGGCTTCATGCGCGCGACGCTGGCCGACAGCGACTGGGCGCCCTCGGCCGTGCACGCGATCCTCGAGATCGGGATGGCGCCCGGCATCAATGCAAAGGATCTCGGCAACATCCTGCGGCTCGACAAATCGAACACGAGCCGGCAACTCGCGCGGCTCGAAGCCGCCGGTGTCGTCGAGCGGCGCGTGTCGAGCGACGATGCGCGCGCGACCGAGCTGTACCTGAGCGTCGAAGGGAAAAAGCTCCAGAAAAGAATCGACACGTTCGCGACGGACCAGGTGTCGAATGCGCTGCGCCGCATGATTCCCGCCGACCAGCAGGCACTGCTGCGCTCGCTCGCGCTGTATGCCGATGCGCTGGCGCAAGACAACGCCGCGAAGGCGCCCGCCACGACACGCGAAGCACCGCCGATTCGCGAAGGCTACCAGCCGGGCTGTATCGGCGACATCGCGAGCCTGCATGCGCGCTTTTATTCGGAACACTGGGGATTCGGTGCCTTTTTCGAACAGCGGGTGGCGACCGAGCTTGCCGAGTTCGCGGGCGCGCTGCCGGCCGACGGCAAGGCGCTGTGGCTCTGCCAGGAAGACGGACGCACGCTCGCGTCGCTCGCGATCGACGGCGATCCGGCCACCGGCATCGCACATCTGCGATGGTTCATCGTGAACGATGCGTTGCGCGGGTCGGGCGTCGGGCGCCGGCTCATGACGCAAGCGATGCAGTTCGTCGACGCGCAGCGGTTTCGCGAAACCTACCTGTGGACGTTCAAGGGCCTCGATTCGGCGCGCCATCTGTACGAGTCGTTCGGCTTTGCGCTGACCAGCGAGTCCGCGGGCACGCATTGGGGAACCGAGGTGGTCGAGCAGCGCTTCAGCCGGCCGGGGCCGGGCCGTTGAATTCGACGCAAGCTTCCGTTGCGAATGCCGCTATAGTCTCGACGAGCCGTTCCCGCCTCGCCCCACCAAGGACGCACAGCATGCTCGAACGTCTCGCGGCCATCGCGCTCTGCGCGGCCGTCACCGCACCGGCCGCCGTTGCCGCGCCGCCCGATGCCGCGACCGGCATCGACAGCAAGATGACGCTTTGCCTGAACGACCCCGAGCATGCATCGACGGGCGGCCAGGACGAATGCATCACCGACGCCGGCCGTGCATGGGACGCACAACTCAACACGACCTATCGCGCACTGCAGGCGTCATTGCCGGCTGCGGACCGGCCGGCGCTGCTGCGCGCGCAGCGCGCATGGCTCGCGCGCCGCGACGCCGATCTGAAGCTGATCGGCGCGGTCTATGCGACGGCGCGCGGCACGGTCTACGCGCCGATGAATGCGAACGACGTGATGGAGCTGACGCGGCAACGCGCGCTCACGCTGCTGCGATTCGAATCGGATCGCGCCGCCCACGGCTTCAGCCTGACCGCGCGCCTGCCGCGGCCGGCCGACGACAAGCCCGAACGTGTCGCCACCGTCCCGCAACGCGGCGCTCGCTTCGAACGCGCGCATTGCGCGGCGCTCGCCGGCCTCGACGCAATCGGCCGCTGTGCAGCACAGGCCACGCCGCTGTACCGGCAGGATATCGACGACGTGACGAAGGCGATCGAGCGTCGTTTGCCGCGCGCGTCGCGCGAAGCCATGCGGACGTCGTCGCTGAAATGGCAGGCGTTTGTCGCCGCGCAACCGCCGCTGATCGGCGCGCTCTATCCGGCTGCCGCGACTTCCGGCGTGCCGCCGCAGATCGCGATCGAAATGCGCGACGAAGCCGCCGCGCGCTTGCAGCAGCTCGTGTATGCCGAAGACAAGATCGGCGCCGATTGACGCACGCGGCACGACGCCTGCGCGCGGGAATCGCGGCCTTATCCGATGCGCTGCCTGCGCACGATCGCCCACACGAATGCCCCGGTCACGACGACGGTCGCGAGGATCGAGAGCCAGATCGACTTCGTCCTGACCCACGTTCCGACGAACGACGCGGCGAACACGCCCACCGCGACCCATTCGAGCGCCTTGTCCAGCCGGTTGCTCTCCCGATAGCGCGGCTTGTCCGCCGTCTCGCGAGCAATCGGCGCGGCGTGTCGCGCACGCGGCGCGCAGGCGGGAAACGCATCGACCAGCGCACGGCTCGGCCACGGGCACGCATCGGCATATGCATCGCCGGACCCGGTCACCTGCCACACGGCCTCGGCATCCGGTACACGACGCAGTTCCTGGATTTCGCGCGCAAGGCCCGTATCGGGATCGCCCTGCTGCTCCAGCGACGCGACCTGCGCGAGTTCGGTTGCGAACGCATCCATGTCGTCGTGCGTGATCGGCAATCCGCTCGTGCGAACCAGCACGAATTCCCCGAACGCGGTGCCGACGTAGTCGACGAACGCGTCGTAGATCACACGATAGCGATCGCCGAGCAACGCGACGAGTTTGTCCCGCCGGCTTGCCGCACGCGCGAGCGCATCTGCCTTCGTCGTGACCAGATACGGATAGCGTGCATCGCGCTCTTCCTGCGTCGCGCTCTCCAGATACTCTTCGAGTTCGGCGGCTTCGTCATCCGGATCGAAATCGTCGATGCGATATGCAAGGCGGACATCGTCGGGCCCGAACAGCACGCGCCAGAACAGCGGGATGAACGCATTCGATTCGAGCGACGGGCCGCCCGCCGCGAAGTAAGCCTGCAATTCACCTTTGCGGCCCTCCGGCATGCGCGGCCAGGGCGGACTCTCCAGAAATACGGGATGCGACATATCGTGGGCCCCCAGAGTCGGAATGATCGACTGGTTGTCTTTTTCGGAACGACTTTCACCAACGCACGACAGTGCCGGGGCATTCTGTCCGACTTTACAAAACTTGTCACCGGGGTCTTTCGACTGCCTTTCCGGAGATCGTTCGGGATGCGGTTCAACCGGCAAGCCGTCGAATATTCTCATCACTTTCGGCGCGTGATGGCCGGCGAAAAACCCGCGTGAACCCGCCCGTCTTCGTTCGAATCACTAGGGAAAATCCGGAGACATCCTTACAGCGATTTACCTGATGATTCATATGAACGCCTTATTTCGGCGATTTCGTCGCATGCCGAGCTTTCAATCCGCGTCGTGAAGCCGACGCCGTCGCGCGGCAATTGCGACAATCGGCGCTCGAAACAGCAGCAGCCGGCGAATCGTCAGGTGTTCAATACTTTCAACAACCCGGTCGAGAGTAATCGTGAGAATCCGTGGCCCGCTGGTGCGGTGGAGACGAGGCGATGCGCGAAACATGCGCGCCGCGATCGCGTCCCCCGACGACAGTGACGGCTGGCAAAGTCCTCGCCTGCACCTGTCGATCTACACCATCCTGTCCCGCCGTTCCGTTCGCCGTCACAACGCCGTCGCCGCACGCGCGTACGTCGCGATCCATATCGACGACGTGGCGTCGCTGCTGCCGTAGCGTTCCGCCTCATTTCCATTTTTTTCGTTCGACCTGTTCGCCGTGTCGCCTGAGCGGTGAAGGGATCGGCTCGCGCGCCGCTTCTGCGCGATCCGCTCGAGATCGAACGGATTCCTGATCGTCGTGCCCCGCCCGCGCTCGTGCAGGCGGCGGTCGCGCACGCCCGCGCCATCCGATGAACCATCGCGCAGCGACCCGCAAATCGCGGCTCGACGCGCACCGATAGGGAAAACTCCGTCATGCGACTCCGAACGCTTCGCCGCGCCGTTTCAACCACCGCCATCCTGTCGGCTGCCGCCGTCACCGGCACGCACGCCTACGCAGCCGGCGAGCTGAACATCTACAACTGGTCCGACTACATCGCGCCGGACACGATCCCGAACTTCCAGAAGCAGACGGGCCTTCACGTCCGCTACGACAACTACGACAGCGACGACACGCTGCAGGCGAAACTGCTGTCCGGCAATTCCGGCTACGACATCGTCGTGCCGACGTCGAACTACATGGCCAAGCAGATCCAGGCGAGCGTCTACCAGCCGCTGGACAAATCGAAGCTGCCGAACCTGTCGAACCTCGACCCGCTGCTGATGAAGATGGTCGCCGACGCCGATCCGGGCAACCAGTACGGCGTGCCGTGGGCATACGGCACCGACGGCATCGGCTACAACGTGCAGGCCGTGAAGAAGGCGCTCGGCGACAAGGCGCCCGTCGACAGCTGGGCGCTGGTGTTCGATCCGGCCAACATGGCGAAGCTGAAGAGCTGCGGCGTGTCGTTCCTCGACCAGGCCGTCGACGTGTTCGCCGCGACATTGCAGTACATGGGCAAGGACCCGAACAGTACGAACCCGGCCGACTACCGCGCCGCGTACGACGTCCTCAAGAAGGTGCGCCCGTACATCACGCAGTTCAACTCGTCGGGCTACATCAACGATCTCGCGAACAACGACCTGTGCGTGTCGTTCGGCTACTCCGGCGACGTCGGCATCGCGCACCGCCGCGCGGCCGAAGCGAAACGCCCGTACGAGATCCGCTTCGCGAACCCGAAGGAAGGCGGCCTGCTGTGGTTCGACATGATGGTGATCCCGAAGGATGCGCCGAACCGCGACGCCGCGCTGAAGTGGATCAACTACCTGCAGGACCCGAAGGTCAACGCGGGCATCACCAACGCGGTGTTCTATCCGACCGCGAACAAGGCCGCACGCCAGTACGTGAAGCCCGCGATCGCGCGTGACCCGTCGGTGTATCCCGCCGACGAGGTGTTGAGCAGGATGACGCTGCTCAAGCCGATGCCGCCCGAGATTCGCCGGCTGCAGAACCGGCTGTGGGCGCAGTTGAAAACCGGGCGCTGAGCCGCGCTGCCTGATGCCTGAACGTGCCTGCAGCAGCTTGCGCCGCAGGCACGTTCGCATCGGAACCGCCAACACGGCGCGCCAAAGGCCCACGACGCCAGGCCTGTCTCGCGACGAACACGGCCGAAGCCGATCGCGCGAACTATCGCAACGCCTGCGCCTGCTCCAGCGCAAACGCGCCTTCCACGAAGCGGATCACGTCGTCGAGCGACGACGTGCACACGGCCCCTGCCGCCAGCGCCCGAAACGCGCCGTCCGGCCCGAAGCAGACGAGCGGCTTGCGCCAGCGCTGCGCGAGCGCAATCTCCTCGGCCGTGCCATGCCCGCCCGGCAGCGCGACGATCAGGTCGCTGCTCAACACGTTCACGTAGTTGCGGTTGATCGTCTGCGGATCGGCGTCCGGTTCGCGGCGCGGCAGCGGCGTGAGGATCGGAATGTCGACGAACGGATGCGGATAGCCGTCGAGCGGCACGTAGCCCGCGAGCGGATCGGCCTGCGTCGGCAGGATGCCGATCGATCGACCGGCCCGCCCGGGCACGCCGGCAAAGGCGCGCGCGACGGCCAGCATCACGCCCTGCCCGCCGCCCGTCAGCAGGTTGAAGCCGGCCTGCGCGAGCCACGCGCCGAGCGGCTCGGAAAACGCGAGCCACGGCTCCTTGCCCGAGCCCATCACGCCGATCGTCCTGTTCTTCCGTTGCATCGTGTCTTCCGGTGAAATCGTTGCGGTGCGTTGCGCCGCGCTCATTCGAGCTCGACGCCCTTGAGCTCGGGAATCAGGAACAGCGTCGCGATCATGTCGAGCACGTAGAGGCCGGCGAGCAGCGCGATCGCCGTCTGGAACGAGTAGTGCGCGGCGAGCGCGCCGACCGCGACCGGGCCGAAGCCGCCAACCGCGCGGCCGATGTTCCACAGCACGTTCTGCGCGGTCGCGCGCGCGGCCGTCGGATACCCTTCCGACATCAGCGTCCCGTAGCCGCCGACCATGCCGTTGACGAACATGCCCATCAGCGCGCCGGCCCACAGCATCGCAGTCGGGTCGGACAGCCGCGCATACGCGATGACCGTCGCGACCGAGCCGAGCTGGTACAGCAGGAACGTCGGCTTGCGGCCGATGCGGTCGGCCAGTTGCCCGAACACCCAGACGCCGATCATCATCCCGACGACGGTCGCCGCCGTCCACAGCCCCGACTTCGTCAACGAGAAGCCCATCTGTTTCGACAGGAAGGTCGGCAGCCAGATCATGATCCCGTAATAGCCGAAGTTCTGGACCGAGCAGAGGATCACAATACCGGCGCTCATGCGCGCGGTGCGGCCGTCGGCGACGAGCATGCGGAACGCGTTGGACTTCGGCTGCGCCGCGCGCTGCACGAACGCTTCCGGCTCGTGCAGCTTGTTGCGCATGACCCATGCGAGCAGCGCGGGCAGCACGCCGACGAGGAACATGCCACGCCAGCCGATGTGGAGCAGCAGGAACGGCGTCAGCAGCGCGGCCAGCAACACACCGGCCTGCCAGCCGAGCGCGACGTAGCACGACACACGCGCGCGCTTGCTCGCCGGCCATGCTTCCGCCGCGAGCGCCATGCCGATCCCGAACTCGCCGCCCAGGCCGATGCCCGCGATGGTGCGGTAGACGAGCAGATCCTCGAAGCCGCGCGCGAACGCGCACAGGCCGGTGAAGATCGCGAACAGCAGGATCGTCCAGGTCAGCACGCGCACGCGCCCGTAGCGATCGCTCAGCGCGCCGAACAGGATGCCGCCCGCGACCGCGCCGATCAGCGTCCACGTGACGAGCGCGCCGCCCTGCCCGGGCGTCAGGTGCAGCGCCGCCGTGATCGCCGGCAGCATGAAGCCGAGGATCAGCAGGTCGAAGCCGTCCATCGCATAGCCGATCGCCGATCCGGCCAGCGCTTTCCACGCGTACGCCCCGCCCTGCTCCGCGCGCGGCGCCGACGGTTCGCCGAGCGCCGAAGATTTCATGTTTGCTGCCATGGTGTCCTGCCACGAATGTCCGGCGCCATTCTAAAGCCTGTGCCCGCCCATGACGGGCGCTGACGCGCGCCGCCGCGGGCGCGCCTCAGCGCCCGCTTCCGGCGACGGAAAGCGGGAATCTGCGGGCGATGAACGGGAAAACGGCGATCCGGTGCGGGCGGCGAAGCCGACGATGTCGCGCTCAGGCCGGACACCGGACGAAAGAATTGATGCGGGCGGGGTGTTGCCGGCGGCTCCGCTTGCGCGAACCGGGCGGCGCCGGATGGCCTTGCGGCGCGGCCGGCTTCAGCCCTGATCGTCTCCGGGCCACCAGGCCTTGGCCTCACGGTCGACCACGAGCGTGTCGAGATCCTTGCCTTCGAGCCATTTCGGGCGCGGGCCGCGGCCCGACCATGAGCGGCCGGTCGTCGGATCGTAGTACTTGGCAGGCGCCTTGCGTTTGCGCTGGACGATATACCCGAGCGCGCTCAGCACTTCCTGTTGCGAGATTCCCAAAAGCTCGACCTGTTCCTTGAATGCCGCAAGCGCGGCCTGCTTCTCCTTCTGCTTCGCGTCCGACAGCTTGATATTCAGGTCCCGAAGTTGTGCTTCGAGTTCCTGCAGGGCCTGGGTCATGTATTCATCCTCTTTGGGCATGTTTTTGCAAAAAGCTCCGATGCGCGAACCTACCACGAAGTTCCGCCGATCGGTGCTGTCATATAGGCGAATCGTTTGCCTGAGCCGGCATGGTTTGCGTAATGCGCACTAAACGACGCCGTGCGTCAACGACAGACAGGGGCCGGGCCGGCAACACGCGGCGCGCCGCGGCGAATGCGCGGCGAACGGCGGCGGCAAGTTGTGTGCCGCACCTGGCATTGGCGCGGCATGGCGCGAATGATAGCAGTGCGCGGCGTCGTGTTGCAGAAGCCGTGGGGCGCGGCCGGAACGCCGTGTCGTTTGCCGGCCGCCGCCGGCGCGCGCCCGGGCAGGCCTACCGGCCGTCGTCGTCGGCGGCGGCGTCCCACACGATCCGCTCGAACAGCGCGCGCAGCTTCGCGCCGCGTGCCGCGTTCAGCGCGGCGGCATGCGCGACGCGTCCGGCGAGATGCGCGCGGAAGTCGGGATGCGCGTCGCGATTCTGCGATGTCGGTCCGCGCCGGATGCAGTGGGTCGGGATGGCCTTCAGGAGATCAAACTCATCGCGCGCCAGATTCGGATGACGATTGACGACCACGCCGGCGCTTCGCCGAGCACGGCCGCCATCCAGGACACGATACTGCCGCGTTCGGGCGAACCGGCCAGCATCGCTTCGGCCATCACGCGGACGGTATCGCGCAGGGATGAGCGCATGGACAAAGCCGGTCGGGTCGCGCGCGCGACGCCGACGCCGTCCGGATTCACGAGCCCCCGGCTGAGGCGAGCGCTTGCTGGAGACGACCGAACCGCACCTCCAGGTCTGCATCCGGCAGGAAATAAATGTTGCGATCGAGCCCCGCCATCGACGCACCGCGGTGTTCGGCGGGCAGGTTTTCGGCGGCGGCGAAGATACGGTCGAACCGGGCCGTACGGTCTGCCTCCGGCAGGTACGCGACGTTGCGGACGATTTCCCCCAGCGGCGCGTCATGGTGTTCGGCAGGCAGTTTTTCCGTGGCCTCGAAGGCCTTGTCGAACTGCACCGTCCGGTCTGCCTCCGGCAGGCACCTGATTCTTTTGCCTAACGCCGCCAACGGCGCGCCTTGCAACGACGCTGGAAGTTGCTGGATGCGCTGCAACGTCGCCTGGAAGTCCTCAGCCGTTTTCACGCGTTTCGCATCCCGTTCGCTGATCGTGGCAGCCTCGCGCTCGTTCGAAAGCCCCGCCCGGAAATACTGGCTTACGCCCGCCAGTGCGATAGCGCTGCGAGGACCGGCGGCCTGTCCGATTTTCCGGACTATCTCGGTTGGCAGATTAGCCAGCAAACCCAGATTCGAGGTCGGTGGCGAGTTGGCGGTATCGCTGGCAATGGGTTGTTCAGCGGCAATTTCGGGCGATGCTGGAGTAGCGGCGACTCCAGAAACAGGCTTCGTCATACCAGGCTCGCAGTTGATACAGGCATCCGCATTTGACACGGATTTCCCGCCGTCTACCCGGTCCCGGACGAACCATTCGCGCGGATCACGAAGTGATCGCCGGCCAAATTCCGGCTGCTTGACGAAATGCCCTTCCCGTTGAGCAGGTACGCCCTGAAAACATGAATGCATCCATCCCGGTGGTCATCGCCAACCTGGCCGGGGGCGTTGCAGACAATCCTTCGCGGCATGAATCCGCGACGCCGCTGCCCGGCCCCCGCCGCCGAGCCGCCGGACAACGGCACCACGCCCGGCATGCGACGTCAGCGCGCGAGCAAGCGCCCCAGCCGCATCATGGTGACGTTCACACCGAGATGGCGCATCGACGGCTGCACGATCACGCAGTTGTCGTACGGCGTGACGATCACGTCGACGCCGTCGCGCGCGATCTCGGTGCCGGCCTTCTCGATCACTTCGAGCCCCGTGAACGGTTGCGAGAACCGGAAATCCATCGAGCGCGCGACGACCGGCTCCGTGATCTCGATGAACTTCTGCTGGACCGGCGCGGCTTGCGTCAGAAAGACCGCAACCTCGTCGCGCGTGACGACGCCCGCATGCAGCAGGAAGCGCGCGGCGCTATCGAGCGCAACGTCGCGCGCGCTCGCGGCGAAGTGCTGGCCCGTCTCGATCAGCAGCGCATTCTTCGCGCTCGCCGGATCGCCGAAGCCGCCGTAGTCGCGCAGCCGCGTGCCGTTGGCATGGCCGCGATCGACGATCACATGCTCGGGCGTGCCGATCGCGGCCGCCAGCGCGATCGCCTTGTCGAGCGGCCCCGTCATCATCAGCGGCGCGGATGCTTCGTGCATCGAATGAATGTCGAGCAGCAGGTCGACCGTATCGAGCAGCGGCCGCATCGCGCGCGCACGCACAAGCTCGCGGCTGTCGCGCGCGCCGTCGAGCGCGGCGGGCGTCCAGACGCGATTCATGTCTTCGTCGAGGTAGCGCGTCGCATCGGCATGCTCCGCGCTGAAGTGCTCGTACGCGCCGACGTTGCCGAAGCCGAGCGACAGCCGGCCTGCGACCGGACGCAGGCCGGCAGCCAGCAGCGCATCCACCGCGATCGCGCCGCTGACTTCGTTGCCGTGCGTCAGCGCGAGGATCATCACGTGCTTGCCCGGCTTGCCGCTGTCGAACGTATGCAGATAGTCGATGCCCGTATTGCCCGCGCGCCAGCGCGCGATGTCGGGAAACGCCACTTCGATCGGATAGGCCGGCAGCGCGGCGCGGATGGCTTCAAGCGTGGTCATGTCGGAAGAACTCAACAGGGTTCGGGAAAGGCGCGGCCGACGTGTGCCGGTTGCGCCGGAATCGGGTTCGGGATCGATGCGTCACGCTTCGGTCGCGCGCGCCGACGGCGCGGTGCCGCCGGCAGCCACGCCGCGCATGCGGCGGCCGAGCGCAATCACCGACGTGATGCCGAGGACGGCCGTCGCCATCACGTAGAAGCTCGGCGCGAGCTTGTTGTGCGTCGCGTCGATCAGCCAGGTGACGATCAGCGGCGCGAAACCGCCGAACAGCGTCACCGAGAAGTTGTACGACAGCGCGAGGCCCGTGCCGCGCGTGCTCGTCGGGAAGATGTCGGCGAGCAGCGCCGGCAGCGGCGCGAGGCTCACCGCGATCAGCAGGCCGACAAGCGCCTGCACCGCCAGCAGCATCTCGACGGTCGGATAGCGGTTCAGCGCGACGAACAGCGGCCACGTCGTCACGCCGACCAGGATCAGCGCGATCAGCATCACGCGGATGCGGCCGAAGCGATCCGACAGATGCCCGACGACCGGCGCCGCGACCATCAGCATCGCACCCGTGACGACCGCGCCGAGATACGACGACGTGGCCGGGATGTGCAGCTGCTTGACCGCATACGTCGGCATGTAAAGCTTGTGCACGTAGTTGAAGGCGGTGGCCGTCGCGACGACGCCCGCACCGAGCAGCATGTTCGCGCGATCGCGGACGAACACGTCGCGCAGCGGCGACTTCGCGCGCCCCTTCTCGCCCAGCTGGCGGAAATCGGCCGGCTCGTCGATGTTGCGGCGGATGTACAGCCCGACCGGCCCGATCAGCAGCCCGACCGAGAACGCGACGCGCCAGCCCCACGCATGCAGTTGATCCGCCGTCAGCAGCAGGCTCAGCAGCGCGGACACGCCGGCCGCGAGCACCGTCGCGAGTCCCTGCGTCGACATCTGCCAGCTCGCGAAGAAGCCGCGGCGCTTCGCGTCGGCCTGCTCGACCATGAACGCGGTCGCCGCGCCGAATTCGCCGCCCGTCGAGAAGCCCTGCAGCATCCGCGCGACGATGATCAGGAGCGGCGACGCGATGCCGATCTGCGCATAGGTCGGCGCGAACGCGATCATCGCGGTGCCGATCATCATCAGCGCGATCGACATCGTCAGCGATGCCTTGCGGCCCGCGCGATCCGCGTAGCTGCCGAGCACGATCGAGCCGAGCGGGCGCGTGACGAACGAGATGCCGAACGTACCGACCGACAGCAGCAGCGAAGTCGCCGCGTCGTGCGTCGGGAAAAACAGCTGGCCGATGACGATCGCGAAATAGCCATAGATCAGCAGGTCGTAGAACTCCAGCGCGTTGCCGATGCTCGCGGCGCAGATCTCGCGCCACGGATTGTGCGGGGCCGGCGTCGCGGCGTGCGGGTTGCGGGTCATGCCTTTGCTCCTCCGATGATGCTGGCCGTCAGGATTGTGAAAGACGGCGCGCGGCGTATGCCGGCGGCCGTTCGGGCCAGTCAAGCGCGGAGTGTAGGCAACGCCGTCACGGCGTTCGTGCCGTTTCGGCACGCAACCATGCTGATCGGCGCGGCGCGCGCACCGGTCGGTTCAGGCAGCGGGTTCAGGCAGCCGGCGCTCCGCCGTCGTCGCGCGACGGCGCGGTACGCCAGATCGCGTCCAGCACCGGGTGCGGATCGTTGCGGCGCCGGTACAGCGCGATGTCGAAGCCGATCTGCCAGTCGGGGCCGCCGACGATCGCGAGCTCGCCGCGCCGCACGTCGTCGGCCACGAGCCGCTGCGGCAGCCACGCGAGGCCGAGCCCGCGGCGCGCCATCGCGAGGATCGCCTCGTAGGAATCGGCCTGGTACACGGGCCGCAGCGTCGGCCGGTTCGGCATTTCGGCGAGATGCCGCGCGAGCACCGCGCGCAACGTCAGCGTGCGTGCGAACGCGAGCCACGGCACCGGCGCCTGCCCGGCCGGCAGCCGGTAGCGCGCACTGCCGCGCGCATCGAGTGCGCTCACCGGCACCAGCACCTCGCGCGCGACGGACAGCCAGTCGAAGCGGTCGCGATCGATCAGCAGCCGCGTGTGCGGGCTCGAATAGACGATCAGCATGTCGGCTTCGCCGGCCGTGAGCTGCAGGATCGCTTCCTCCGCGCTGCCGGTCGACACGGTCGCGGTGAAAAAGCCTGCGCGCGCAACCGTCTCGTCGTACCAGTCGGGAAAGAAGGTCGCCGACAGCGTGCGTCCGGTCGCGATCCGCAGGTTGTTGTCGAGCACCGGCGCGGCTTCCTGCAATTGGGTGCGCGCGCTGTGCAGGATGTCGAGCGCGTTCGACGCGGCATCGAGGAACACGGTGCCGGCCGCCGTCAGTTCGAGCGGCTTCGTGCGCGCGATCAGCCGCGTGCCGACCCATTCCTCGAGCGAGCGGATGCGGCGGCCGAACGCCGGATGCGTGACGAACCGGTTCTCCGCCGCGCGCGTGAAGCTGCGCGTGCGGGCGAGCTCGACGAAGTCTTCGAGCCATTTCAGTTGCATGGCCAGGCTCCCGGTTGGAACGGCGTCGGGCGACGGCGGATCATCGGCATGCGCTCCGCCTCATCCGTTCGTCACGACCCGCACGCGCGGCGAATCGAGCCGCACGCTCAGCCAGCGTTCGATCCGCTGCCGCTCCGCACGCGGCAGCGGCTTCGCGGTCGACACCACGAAGGTCACGAACGGCTCGGCGTCCGGCGTGCTCGCGCCGGTATCCCACGCGTCGGTTGCGCCGTACAGGATCTCGCGGATCTGCGGATACTGCGTGCGCAGCTCGCGCGCGACGCGCGACAGTTCGGCCTGCTGCGTCGCGCGGCCGTCGATTTCGTGCTGCAGACGCGCGATCGTCTGGTCCTTCACGTCCATCTCGCTGCGCGTGGCATTGTTCGCGGCGATCAGGTCCTGCGCGATGCTCGCCTTCAGCGACGACGCGAGCGCGCCCGTATCGATCCGTTCGTCGCCGGCCTGCCGGACGACGAGCCGGCTGTTCGGCAAGCCGTAGGCCGGCAGCTTGTCCGCCAGCCGGTCGAGCATCGCCTGGTCGACCCGCTGGCCGACGAGCGTCGCCTCGATCACGCGGGTGCGCGGATCGACGTGCCGGTTCGCCACCACCGACAGCGGCAACGACAGTTCGGCCTTGATGAACTGGTCGGCGCGCGCGTTGAACACCTCCTGCGTGACGAGCCGGACCGCAAGGATCACGCTCGGCACGGCGGTCAGCACGACCGCCGCGAGCACGAAGCGCCGCACGCGCCGCTGCATCGTTTCGTCGACCGGCGCGACCGGCTTCGCGCGGATCACCCACGTGACCACCACGGTCGCGAACGCGATGAACACGCAGTTGATCGAGAACAGGTAGAACGCACCCGCGAAATACGCGAGACTGCCGTGCGCAAGACCGTAGCCGGCCGTGCACAGCGGCGGCATCAGCGCGGTCGCGATCGCGACGCCCGGGATCACGTTGGTCTTTTCGCTGCGCGTCGCGCCGACCATCCCGACGAGCCCGCCGAACAGCGCGATCAGCACGTCCCAGATGCTCGGCGACGTGCGGGCCAGCAGTTCGGAGTGCGCGCCCGTCAGCGGGCTCAGCGAGAAATACAGCGCCGACGTCGCGAGGCTGATCAGCGTCGCAATCGCGAGCGTCTTCAGCGAACGCCGGATCAGCGCGAAGTCGTAGATGCCGATGCCGTAGCCGAGGCCCATGATCGGCCCCATCAGCGGCGAGATCAGCATCGCGCCGATGATGACCGCGGTGGAGTTCACGTCGAGGCCGATCGACGCGATGAAGATCGCGGACATCAGGATCCACAGGTTCGTGCCGCGCAGCCCGACGCCGCCGCGAAGGTCCTGGTCGATCGTGTCCCGATCGGCCTGGCCCTCGCGCAGGCTGAAATACTGGCGGAACGTGGCGCGCACGCGCGTCAGGGTGCGCGCCGGCGGGCGGGAGGGTGCAGTGGTCATGGTTGTTGTTCGTTCGAAGCCCCGGGGGCATGGCGAGGGGAGCATCATCCTGCCGCGCGCGACCCGGCATCACACCGCTCGCGCACGGCGGGAAAAGCATCGCATAGGGGCGGCGTTCGCACAATTGGCGCGGCTCGCGCCGGCGCAGGCGCGCGGTTTTACGGGATCGGCGGCGCGTTGCGCAGCACCATGCGCAGCGCCGTATCGAACGGCGTCGCGGCATCGATGCCGAGTGCGCGCAGGCCGGACGCGTCCAGGTGGCAATCGTACGGGCGCGGCGTCGCGTCGGTCGGCTGCTCGACCGGTACGAGCGATGCTTCGATGCCGAATGCCGCCGCGATCCGTCGGGCAATCTCGTACTTCGTCATCGGCTCCTCGCTCGACCAGTGACGGATGCCCGTGACGGACGAGCCGGCCAGATGACGCAGCGTCAGGTCGCGGATCACTTCCGCCACGTCCGTCGTGCAGGTCGGATAGCGGATCGCCCATGCGTCCATGCCGACCGCGTCCGCACCCGGGCGCGCGGACGCGACGATCGCCGGGACGAGGCTCGTGACGGCCGATTCGCTCCAGTCGAAGATCGGGCCGAACAGCAACGGCAGGCGCAGCACGCAGGAAAGCGGCGACGCGGCCAGCAGGGCGGCCTCGCCTTCGAGCTTCGTGCGGCCGTAGATGTTCAGCGGATTCGGGGTTGCGTCTTCACGGTACGGCGCGGCCTTGCCGTCGAATACGTAGTCGGTGGAGATGCCCAGCGTCCATGCGCCGTATCGCGCGGCCAGCGCGCCGATGCGGGCCGGGGCGGTGACGTTGATGGCGCGGGCGGCGGCCGGATGGTTTTCGCAGACGTCCGGGCGGCGCTCGGCCGCGCAGACGATGACGGCGGCCGGCTTGCGGGTGTCGAAGAGGTGCTCGAGGGACGGCTGATCGAGCGCGTCGAGTTGCGCGATGTTTTCAGGCGGCAGCGCGAGCAGCTTTGCGCCGGCACTGTGCGGATTCCGGATCGTCGCGAGCAGCGTCAGCGACGGTTCGCGCGCCAGGGACGCGGCCACCGCGCGGCCGAGCAGGCCGGACGCGCCGATGAGAAGGATGGTCGGGAGTTCGTGCGACGAGGTCGGGCTGGGCATGGGCGGCGATCCGGGTTACGCGGGCAGGCGCGAGGTTGCGTTCGGCGTTCTCGCCGTGGTCGTGCCGAGGATAGCGGAAAAGATGCGCAACCGACCGGCAGCAAGCGAGCGTCGAACCGTCCTGCACACATGCGTCAGCCGGCGCACGCCCTCGCCGGAACCGCCGGCGACCCGCCCGTCGCCCCGGCAACGAGGCCCGGTACGCTTGCGCGCACCGGGCCCGTCATACCGGAACGAAACGTCGCGCGGCCTTACTTCCGGTCGAGCGAATAGCGCCCCGGCCCGGTCAGCGCGAGCAACAACAACCCGCCGATGATGCTCACGTTCTTGTAGAAGTTGATCATCGCCATGTATTGCTCCATCCCCTGCAGCGCCCAGTAGCGATGGCCGATCAGCGCCGTCGCGAGCGTATAGGCGGCGAACACCAGTGCGAGCGGACGCGTATAGAAACCGATCGCGATCAGCAGGCCGCCGGCCAGCTCGACCGCCACCGCGATCGCGGCGGCCAGTTCGGGCACCGGGTTGCCCATCGACGCCATGTAGGCGACCGTGCCCGAGAAGCCGGTCAGCTTCTGCCAGCCGAACAGCACGAACAGGACCATCATCAGCACGCGAGCCGCCAGCAGCAGCGTGTCCTTCTTCGACTCCAGTGAAACGTAACGCATGACTATCACCCTTGAATTGACGGTTTGACGCGTTCGGCGCCGATGCCCGCCGAAGCGGCGAACCAGGTCGGCAACGAACCATTCCTCGCGCGGCCGGACAGCGGGCCGATCGGCCTGCCGCCGGAGCATCCGCCCGGAGGCGCACCGTTTCCGGCGCGCTCCGGATCGGTTCTGGCGAAGCACGGGTGCAGTCTACTGTCTCACCCAAAATCATCAATCCGCCTAAACATGATTCGCTGTCTCGCATGAGTGGACAATCAGCGGGAACGAGGCCGCACAAATCAACCCGTTCCCGTGCATCAAAAACATCAAGACTGCGCCGCTGCTTCCAGGCTCATTTATCCAATCGATATTGCAGACTTCAATTGACACACACCGGTCATGAAAATCCACCTTGGTGGTTATTCACCGACACGCCCGGCGCATGGCGCATTCGCGCTCGCTTCCGCCTGGCAACTCGACCGTCTTTTCAGCCGGCGAACGCACCGGTTTCGAACAGAGGCGTGTGGCCCGGAAATGAAAACTCCCAATCGAAAACGTTTCCTCGACACGCAGCCTGTTGTCGCACACGGCATGAGAGTGCCCGTCACGCAAGGCGTACGGCCCGACTCGTATCAACAACAGCGCCTGCCTGACGCAACCTCTCCGCCTGGTGTTTAGCAAGAAGAACGAAAAACCCGCGCCAAACATTCGTGCCGCCGACAAGCATTCCAATGCCACTCGAAATCCTCGAATAAATGCAATTTAAATCATGCGTTTACGGCTAAAAAACCGCGAACCGCTGCCGCGCCGCCATCCACCCCGCTCACCGTGACAATTTCCCCAAGAACAATTACAAAAAATTACCAATTAATACTGATTTAAATATACGATAGCGAACTGATTCATTCTTACGTTTCCCCGACACTTTCCGTGACCCCGGAGCGCGTCGCGCGGGAGACGGCATCAAGCGAATCGCCACGAGGCCGCCGTTCGCCCAGGGATCGCTTTTCAACCGGAGCTCATTCATGCCAACGAACACGCCCGTCAACAGCGGCTCGAACGCGAACAGCCTGTTGCAACAGGCCGCGCAATCGATCATCAGCGGCTCGACCGGCAATCCGTCGATGGACGTCGGCACCCTCGTCAAGACGCTGGTGAACGCGAAGACGGCCGGCCGGGCCGCGGCGCTCGCCGCGTCGCAAACGACCGGCAGCACGCGGATTTCCGCATTCGGCGCACTGTCGTCGGCGCTGGGCGCGCTCGAGGCGGGCCTCGCGTCGCTGTCGAACGGCGGGCTGCAGTCGACGTTCAACGCGGTCGCGAGCGGCAAGGGCCTGACCGCGACGGCGGGGGTGGGCGCGGTGGCCGGCACCTACACGGTCGGCGTCAAGCAGATCGCGACCGCGCAGGCGCTGTCGTCGGCGGGCTTCGACGGCAAGAAGGCGCTCGGCACCGGCACGCTGACGCTGTCGCTCGGCAGCCAGTCGTTCAAGGTCGAGGTCGGCGGCACGAACAACACACTGTCCGGCATCGCGGCGGCAATCAACTCTGCGTCGAACAACCCGGGGATCAGCGCGACGGTCATCAACGGCAGCGACGGCGCGCACCTCGTGCTCGCGTCGACGAAGACGGGCTCGGCGAACGCGATCAGCGTCGCGGTCGGCAACGTGTCCGGCGACAACGGGCTGTCGAGCCTCGGCGTCACGTCGACGCCCGACAAGGACGGCGGCGCGTCGAAGATCGAATCGGCGAACGGCGCGGCCGCATGGCGGCAGAGCGCCGTCGCGCAGGATGCGAAGTTCACGATCAACGGGATCGCGTCGAACAGCGCGAACAACGCGGTATCCGGCGTGCTGACCGGCATCACGCTGAACCTGTCGGCGGCCGCGATCAGCGAGACCGATACGCAGACGCTGACGGTCAGCGCCGACACGAAATCGCAGGCGGCGACGATCACGAATTTCGTGAACCTGTACAACACGGTCGTCAAGACGATGGGCGCGCTCACGAGCTACACGGAAGGCGCGAATGCGCAAGGCGCGCTGATCGGCGATTCGACGCTGAACACGATCCGCAACTCGCTCGCGTCGATCGTCGCGCGCGGTGTCGACGGCGCCCCCACCACCGAGAACGGCAGCGGGCACGTGAACCTGCTGTCGATCGGCATCAAGCTCGAGAAGGACGGCACGCTGAAGGTCGACAGCGCGAAACTCGACAGCACGCTGTCCGCGAACCCGTCGGCGGTCGCGCGTCTGTTCGACCCGAAGAGCGGGCTCGGCACGCGCCTGACCGAGCAGATCACGCACTTCACGAAAAAGGACGGGATGATCGATGTGCGGACGAACGCGTTGAACGCCGACCTGAAGCGCGTCACGCAGCAGCAGTCGAATCTGTCCGACTATGCCGCGCAATTGACCAAGCAGTATCAGGCGCAGTTCACGGCGCTCAACACGCTGATGGCCAAGATGAATTCGAACACGCAATACCTGACCCGGCTGTTTGGCGGCGCGAACAGCAACGGTACGCTGGCGAACAAGTAAGCGGCCTCGCGCCGCGATGCGCGCGCCGGCGGTTCACGGTCGATGGATCGACCGGTACGAGCCGCCGCGCGCCGCGTACCTCGTACCGCCTGATTGCGGGTGCGGTTCATGCCCGGCGGCGCGCAAGCGCTTGCCGGGCTCGTTGCTTTTGTTGGTGTCATCGCGGCAGGCAGCCCGCGCCGCGCCGTCAGCCCAGACCTTCGACGCGGTCGGCGAACAAGTCGATCGCACGCGAGACCTGACGCCCGAAATAGCCTGGCCGCTCGCGCTCGTACGCGCGCAGCAGCGACGTGCATTCGCGCTCGGCCCAGCGCCACACGGGGCCCTGCTTCGCGAACACCGGGTGATCGTGCAATTCCGCCGGCACCGCGTGTTCGTCCTCCCAGCCCCAGAAATACGCCTGATACGCGCGCGCGAACGGCATTCCCAGGTTGTTCGCGACGGTCTCGTCGTGGCGCAGCGTGAAGTCGACGATCTCCTTGCGCACGCGGCCGCCCACCTCGTCGTGACGCGCTTCGATCCAGCAGTGATACCGCGCGAGCTGCGACAGGTGCCGCGCACTGCGCCGCCGCTCGCGTGTCGTGCACAACGCGTACAGGTTGCCGTCGCCAAAATCCATCACTTCGCCGCCCGCGAACGGCCGGTAAGTCTTGCCGGTCAGCAGCGTCAGCACCTGCGCGCCGACGATCGCGTAGTCGGCGCACCGCATGTAGCCGCTGCGCGTCGTGGCCGCCGACACGCTCCGGTGGACTGCCTCGTCGATCACGGCGTGCAGCATGGCATCAACCGGCGCCGCCAGGATCGGCGGCTGGCTTGTCGTCGTCACGTGTTGCATGGGAGGGGAATGCGGATTCAACGGTTCATCGGTAAAAAACGCTCCGCGGCATAATATTACGGATCGTTACAAGAAACGATGGGAGGGTCCGGTCAGATTTGTGTGCTTTTGTCGCGGGGCGTGGAGGCGGGTCGGGCTGGCTGGAGGCGGCTGTGGAAGCGCGATGCGGCGCGGTCACCGGACGCGTCGCGGCGGTGCGCTCGCGGATCGCGGGCGCACCGGTTATGGGGTGGTGGATAAAGGACCGACGGCACGTCGGCTTCGTATCGGTGGTGCGACGCCGGTCGCGCCAATGGAAATCCCGCCCGACCGGTCAGCATCGAGGCGCTGCCGAAGCAGGCGGCTTTGCGAGCACCGATGCGATCGGGCCGCGCGCGGCAAAACGGAGGTCATCGATCGATGACGGGCGGCTCGCGTGCCGCCGGCCACCGCGCCCGCTCACTGCATCAAGTCGATCGGCAGCGTCTTGTCGAGATTGTCGTGCCATGCGCGAATCGTCTTCGGCACGGTCTTTTTCCACGCCGGCGCGTTCGTGTAATAACGCATCCGGACCTTGTCGTGCGCGTCGAACACGAGCAGCCCGATCCACAGATCGGTGCCGTGGCTCATCACGATCGCCGCGTTCGTCGTCGCGATGCCGCGCACCCAGTACGACTCCACGTGCGCCTTCAATCCGTCGAGATCCTCTTCGTCTGACCGGGAATTGACCGTATCCACGAGCACCGCGTAATCGGCGCCGAGCAGCTTGTGCGCGATCGCGTTCTGCGCCGCGTCGGCCACGACCTTGAGACTCAGCAAATCGGCCGGCGGCTGAGCCCGGGACTGCGCCGCGGTCACGTACTCGCCACCATAGGAAACACCCAGGCCGGCGCCACAGTCGAAATCCGCGCCGTGTTGCGTAATGCCGATGCGCCCGCCCTTCCGCTCGAAATCGAGCCGGCATTTGTCCTTGCGATAGGTGCCGCTGTCGCCGTGCAGCACGATGTCGCCGTCGAGCCCGCCGGTATTCGCGCCGTTGTTCGCGCTCAACTCGAAATGCAGACGAGGCGCCGTGCCAGTGAACGTCAGCTCGCCGCCGAACGACGGGTTGTCGCTCGTCATGGTCCACGTCTGCTGCCAGCGGTCGGCGGCGAGCGGCGTGCCGTTCAGACTCGCGAGCCGTTCGCGGTAGCGGTCGCCAAGGCACGATGCATCGCTGCCGCACTGGTCGCGCTGCTTGAGCCACTTCAACTGCGCGGCCTTCAGCGCAGCCGTATCGCCGCCTTTCGCGAGCGCCTTCTTCCACGCGGCCGACAGGTCGCCGTCGAGCTTCGACAATGCGGTGTCCGCGCAGATCGCCTTCTCAGTGGGCGACGCGGCCTTCGCACAGTCGAAGCCGGCCGCGTGCGCGGCGATCGGCAACAGCGCCAGCAGCGCGGCTGCCGCGATGGACCGCAGGTTCGGGTGGCGCGCATCGGCGCGCGCATTCGATCGATTCCGGATTGTCATCGGCTTGGCTCGTCGCTGGGTCGCGGCCTGTAGAAGCTACACGCACGCGACATTCGAGGTAAAAACGCCCGGCCCGGCATGCGGCGCATGCCATCGCCCGCCGAAGCGTAACCCGAATGCGCGACGCCGATCAATCGACGTTCGATGCCGCCGCAACCGTTGCGGCCGCCGCGCTGCATTGCGCGATGCCGCTGCGCAACGAGGCTTCCGCGGCCGCGTCGATGATCCCGATGAACACCATCACGCCATCGCCTTCGTGCGCGACCAGACCCTCGTCTTCCATCGACGAGAAACGGATGCGCCGCGCGGCGACCTGGCACACGCGTGTGCCGACCACGCCGTCCGCGTCGGCCACGCGCACGACACCTTTCGCGCGCAGGATCGCGCGCGGCAACGCCTTCAGCCACGCGCGCAACCGCGCCTTGTCGAGCACGTCCGGCACGGCGACGGTGACGCTCGCGAACGCCGGCATCGCATCGTGACGAATCGGCCGGTGCGAACGCGCGATCTCACGCATCGCGCGACGATCGGGCACGGTCGTGTCGAACAGCAGCGCGAGCGGAATTTCGCCATGCCGCGCCGCGACGACGATGTCGGTCGGCGCGCACGCGCGCACGTCGTCGAGCACCGCGTCGCGCTGCGTGGGTGCGAGCCGGTCGAGCTTGGTCACGACGATCGCGCCCGCGCCGTCGAGCTGACGCTGCGCCATCGCGCCGACGAGCGGATCGGCCAGCGTGTCGCGCCACGCGAGCGCATCGGCGACGACGAGCACCGACGTCAACCGGAACGCGCCGTTCAGCAAGCCGATCTGCGCGATCTTCGCGGGATCGGCCACGCCGCTCGCTTCGACGAGCAGCAGTTCGGGCCGCACGTCGCGTGTCGCAATGCGCGTGAGCGCATCGACGAGCGCGCCGCCGATCGTGCAGCAGATGCAGCCGTTGTCGAGCTCGATCACGTCGTCGCCGCGCGCGCGCACGAGACGCGCGTCGATGTTCACCGCGCCGAAATCGTTGACGAGCACCGCAATGCGCCGGCCGTGCGGCGCCTGCAGGATCGCGTTGACGACCGTCGTCTTGCCCGCGCCGAGATACCCGCCGACCACGGCGAGATCGATCGGCGCGGTAGTGGCCGCGGTGGCCGCGCCGTTCGCAATCGTCGCGTCGAACGCGTTCATCGCGGCGACCGGAACACGCGCCCGCCGAGCACGGTGCCCCACACGGCGAGTTCTTTCAGCCGCGCGGGCGCGCACGCCGACGGATCTTCGTCGAGCACTGCGAAATCCGCGTACTTGCCCACTTCGATGCTGCCCACGAGATGATCCATCCGCAACGTATACGCCGCGCCGAGCGTGATCGCATGCAGCGCATCGTCGAGCGCGAGCCGCTCGCCTTCACCGAGCACGCGCCCCGACGCCGTCTCGCGCTGCATCGCGCACCACGCGGTAAACAACGGATTGAGCGGCGTGATCGGCGCGTCCGAATGCAGTGCGAACGGAATGCCGAGCCGCCGCGCGGAACCGGCCGCATCCATCCGGTTCGCGCGATCGGCACCGATGGTCTGGGTGTAGTGCGCGTCGCCCCAGTAATACAGGTGATTCGCGAAGAAATTCACGCACAGGCCGAGCGCGCGAATGCGCCGAAGCTGCGCGGCGTCCGCCATCTGGCAATGCTGCAGCGTGTGACGGTGATCGGGGCGCGGATGACGTGCGAGCAGCGTCGCCATCGCATCGAGCACGACCTCGGTCGCTTCGTCGCCGTTGGTATGCACGTGCAGTTGCAGCCCTGCGCGATGGAACGGCTCGAATACGTCGACGAGCTGCGCGGGCGGAATCAGCCACAGCCCGTTCGGCTGCCCGCCCGCGTAGCCGGGCCAGCGCACGCGCGCGGTGAAACCCTGGATTGAGCCGTCGACGATGAACTTCACGGGCCCGAAATGCAGCTTGTCGGTATTGCGCTCGATCTCCGCGAGCACGCTGTCGGCCGAGCGCGCCGGATTGCGCTGCGGCGCGAACGCCGGCACGATCCGCACCGGGTAATCGGCGTCGGCCGTCACCTCGTGCAGCGTGCGGTTGCCGTCCAACGACAAATCGTTGACGAGATCGGTCGCCGTCGTCACGCCCGCGAGCTGCGCGACGCGCCCGAAATTCCAGATCGCGTGCGGCTTCTCGCTCGCGGAAATCGCCAGCTTGCCGCCGATCGTCTGATACACCGGCAGCATCGCCGCGAACTCCTGCAGCTCGCCGGTCGGGCGGCCGTCGGCGTCGCGCGACACGCCGTCGATGTCGGTGTCCTCGTCGATGCCCGCACGCGCGAGCATCGCGCCGTTCACGTTCATCAGGTGCACGCTCGCATGCAGGATCGCGATCGGCCGGCGCGACGACACGCGGTCGAGCTCGCGCACCGTCAGCCGCGACGTGCCGAAAAAGATCGGATCGAAGCCCCACGCGAGCAGCGGCCCGTCGTCGGTCATCGCGCGCTCGGCAACGGCGAGCCGTTCGAGCACCGCGTCGAGCGAGCGCAGGCCCGGCCACAGCGTGCCGTCGGGGCCGCGTCGGTCGTAGTAGCCGACGTACACGGCATCCCACATCGCGCCTTCCATCAAATGGCAATGCCCTTCGACGAGCCCCGGCATCAGCACCTTGTCACGCAGCGAATCGTCGGCCGCGCACGTGCCGAAGCGCGCGGGCCACGCGGTTGCTTCGTCGGCATCGCCGACCGCGAGAATCCGGCCGTCGCGCACGGCGACATGCGTGGCCGACGGCTGCGCGGGGTTCATCGTCAGGATGCGGCGCGCCGTGAAGACCGTCACGGGCGCGGCCGAAGTCGCGGATGCTTGCATGGGGGTTGGTTCTCCTTCCGGCGGATCGCCGATGCGTCAGGACACGGCGTATTGCTTGACGGGACGACCGTGCAGCATCGCATGCACGGCCGCGACGACGAGCACGTTGACGACGAGACACACGAGGCCGAGGTTGATCCCGCCGAAGTCGATATGGAACACGTAGAAGACCATCGCGAGCACCTGGCCGCAGATCATCCCGGCCCCGACCGCGACGGGCCGCACGCGGCGTCGCGCGAGCAGGATCAGCACGCCCGGCGCGAACTGCGTGACGCCATAGTACGTGGTGTTGATCAGCGTGAGCATCAGGTTCGGCGTGAGCAGCGTGGTCGCGATCGACAGCATCAGGTAGCCGACGATCACGAATTTCGCCGCGCGCTTCTGGCGCGACTCGGGCAGGTTCGGCATCAGGTTGCGCGTGACGATCGGCCCGATCGCGAGGCAGATGCCCGCGAGCACGAGCAGCCCCGACAGCGCGGCGCCGGCCGCGACGAGGCCGATCAGCCAGCCGGGCAGCAGGTGCGTGACGGCGGCGAAGAATGCATCGTTGGGCGATGCGAGCGTCAGGTTCGCGGTGATCGCGTAGTACGACGCGATCACGAGGAACGGATACATCAGCATGTACAGCGGCATCACGACCTGGGTGCGCCGGATCGCGTTCGGCCCGCGCGCGGTGAAGAAATTCTGCGCGGCGAACGGCATCAGGTAGAAGCCGATCGACTGGAACAGCATCGTGCTCATCGAGAAGCGCAGTTGCGACCCGCTCATCGTGTTGCTGACCTGCCGGCTCGCGGCGTCGAACACCGGATGCACGCCGCCGACCTGCCACGCGACGGCCACGCCCGTCACGACGATCGCGAGCAGCATCAGGATGTCCTTCAGGATCGCGATGTACGCCGACGCGCGCACGCCGGAAATCGCGATATAGGTGAACGCGAGCGCCGCGCACACGAGGATCAGGTACAGCGGCTCGATGTGCCAGCCGAGCCCCTTGAGCGCCGCGACGAGCCCGGTGAACTGCAGCTGCCCCCACGGGATCAGGAACAGGATCGATGCGCACGCAACGACCAGCTCGAGCCCGCGGCTCGCGTAGTGGCCTTTGAACAGATCGGGCAGCGTGATCGCGTTGTGACGCTTGCCGGCTTCCCAGATCTTCGGGCCGAGGAAATACCCGATCGGGTAGGCGAGCAGGATATAGCCGAGGAACCACACGCCGTAGGTCGGCCCTTTCGCGTAGATGCCGCCGGGAAAGCCGACCATCGTGCCGATGCTGTAGATCTCGCCCGCGGTCAGGAAGAACACGAGCGCCGTGCCGAACTGGCGCGACGCGACGAAGAAGTCATGCACGCTCTGCTGGCCGCGTCCGCGGCCGGACCGAATGGCGAGATAGAGCGACAGCGCGATCAGCGCGGCGAAGACGACCGTTGACATGCGCACCTCTGCGAAAGGACGAAAGCGAAGGGTTCGCCGGGCAAACGCGGGCGGCCGGCGGCCGCGGGCAAGCGAAGGCGCTACGCTGCGCCGCTCTCTCGGCGGTCGAACAGCATCCAGCACGCGAACAGGCAGCCGGACGTCAGCACGAACCACGCGAAGATCCACATGAAGATGAACGGCACGCCCAGCACGTACCGGTCCTGCGCGGCCACCCAGGGCAGCAGGCCCATCACGCCGAGATACGGAATACCGATGCCGATCAGATACCTGAGCATGCGCGTCTCCTCGAAAGCGGGGTTCGTGTGGATGCGGCAGGCGGCGCCTGCGCGACATCCAGCGTCGAATCCAGTATTCGAAGACAAAAAGGCGCGGGATAGTGCCAGACGCGGGCAATCGCTTGGGCCAGCAGCGGGCGCGCCCGGACGGAACGAGCGCGATCGAAGGAAAGCCGCGACGGGAATCCGTCGCGGTCGGCGCCAGCCGGTCATGTGCAGCGGGCGTCAGCCGCTGAACGGCACCAGTTCGTAACTCGTGCTCCGGCCGCCGGACGACGAGCGACGCAGTACACCGTGCTCGACCAGTTCCATGATGTCGCGCAGCGCCGTGTCTTGCGAGCACTTCGCGAGGGCCGCCCATTTGGTGGTCGTCAGCTTCCCTTCGAAGCCGTCGAGCAACCGATTCATGACCTTGACCTGACGTTCGTTCATGGCAAAGCCGGCACATCGCTGCCAGAAGCGCGCCTTGACAAGAACCGCATCGAGCGTCGTGTGTGCGTGGTCGATGGCCCTGCCCAGCGTATTCAGAAACCACGCGAGCCATTCCGTGACGTCGAGCGAGCCGCGCTGCGTACGCTCCAGCACGTCGTAATACGCGTTGCGCTCACGCTGGATTTGCGCCGACAGGCTGTAGAAGCGCTGCGGACTCTGATCGGCACGCGCCAGGACGAGATCCCCGAGCGCTCGCGCGATACGGCCGTTGCCGTCGTCGAACGGGTGGAGCGTGACAAACCAGAGGTGGGCCAGGCCCGCCCGGATCAGCAACGGTTCGACCGGCGCGGCATTGAACCATGCGAGAAAGCGCTCGATCTCGCGGGCCAGACGCGCAGCGGGCGGCGCTTCGAAATGCACGCGTTGCCGGCCGATCGGGCCGGATACGACCTGCATCGGCCCGCTCGCATCCGTACGCCATTCGCCGACCGTGATCCGCGACATCCCCGAGTAGCCGGTCGGAAAAAGGGCCGCATGCCACCCGAACAGACGGGCATCCGTCACCGGCGCCGCCGCGTTGGTCGTTGCATCCAGCACCATTTCGACCACACCCTCGACGTGACGATCGACCGGCGCCAGCGCGCCGATATCGACCCCGAGCCGGCGCGCAATCGACGATCGGACCGATGCGACATTCAGGCTTTCGCCCTCGATTGCGCTGGTCTTGACGACGTCCTCGGTCAACGCGGCCAGGCTGGCCTCATCGCGCAACGCGAGGCCGAGATCCGCCAATCGCCCGGCCAGCATGCCTTGCGCATGGCTGACGTCGGCGAGTGACGTGGCGAGTGCCGGGACGTCGAAGCGCCATGCGGGCCAGTCGGCCGACTCCCAGATGTAGGTGTAATCTCCGCTCATGATGCGGAGATTATCCCACCGATTCTCCGCACAGCCCATTATTCTCCGCAAATTCTGCGGAGAATAACGCCCCCATTCACCGCAAGCCGCCCGGCTACCGCCGCTTGCCCGCCCCGCCCTTCGCCGCCGGCGCCGCCTGCCCGAGCCGCTCCGCGAGAAACCCGATGAACGTGCGCAGCGTGACGAACCCTTCCCTATGCTGCGGAAACACCGCGTTGAGCGTGATCGGCGACGGCGCGTACGCGTCAAGCACCGGCACGAGCGCGCCGCTGTCGATCGCGTCGCCGACGATGAAATGCGGCAGCAGCGCAATGCCGAGCCCCGCGATCGCCGCGTCGCGCACCACTTCGCCATTGTTCGCGACGAGCGGCCCCTGCACGTCGAACGTGCGCGCCGCGCCGTCGACGCGGAATTCCCAGCCGACGCGCCGCTCGCGACCGTACAGCAGGCACGTGTGGCCGGCGAGATCGGCCGGCGTCGCCGGCGTGCCCTGCCGCTTCAGATAGGCGGGGCTCGCGCACGCGATCATCCGCCACGCGCCGAGCGGGCGCGCGATCAGCGTCGAATCCTCGAGCGAGCCGATCCGCAGCACGAGATCGAACCCCTCGCCGATCAGGTCGACGCGCCGGTCGGTCAGGTCGAGGTTCAGCCGCACGGCCGGATGCGCGGACAGGAATTCGGCGATCAGCGGCGACACGTGCGTGATCCCGAACGACAGCGGCGCGCTGATCTTCAGCGACCCGTGCAGCTCGGTGCTGCGCACCGACATCGCCTGCTCGGCGTCGGCGATCTCCGCGAGAATCCGCTGCGCCCGCACATAAAACTCCTGCCCCGATTCCGTCACCGCGAGACTGCGCGTGTTGCGGTGCAAAAGACGCACGCCGAGCGACGCCTCCAGCGCCATCGTGCGCCGGCTGACGAACTGCTTGGACAGCATCAGCTGGTCGGCCGCCGCCGTGAAGCTGCCCGCATCCACCGTCGCGACGAAGATCCTCAGATCGTTGAGTTCCATATTGTCCACTCCATAGCGACAGTCATTATCTCTACAGCCATTTATTTGTCAAATCGATTGACCTAAGATTCATCTCAACGAACGGCCGGTCCCACTTCCGAGGTCCGGCCACATCGAGGATAAAAATCATGTTCGACATCCGTGCAGCAAACCAGCGTGGCCGTGCGGAGCATGGCTGGCTCAGCTCCCGTCATACGTTTTCGTTCGCGAATTACTACGATCCGAAGCAAGTCGGCTTCTCCGACCTGCTCGTGATCAACGACGATCGCGTCGCACCGGCCCGCGGCTTCGGCACGCACCCGCACCGCGACATGGAGATCCTGTCGTACGTGCTCGACGGCGCGCTGGAACACAAGGATTCGATGGGCACCGGCTCGGTGATCGTGCCCGGCGACGTGCAGTTGATGAGCGCGGGCACGGGCGTGCGCCACAGCGAGTTCAACCACTCGCCGGACACGCCGGTGCACTTCCTGCAGATCTGGATCGGGCCGGCCGAAAAAGGCGCCGAGCCGCGTTATCAGCAGACGAATGTCGCGGCCGACGACAAGCGCGGCAAGCTCGCACTCGTCGTGTCGCCGAACGGCGATGCCGGTTCGCTGAAGATCCGGCAGGACACCCGGATTTACGCGGGCCTGTTCGACGGCGCTGAAAGCGCTACGCTGGAACTGCCGCCGAACCGCTTTGGCTACGTGCACGTTGCACGCGGCAGCGTGACGGTCAACGGCGTGACGCTCGGCGAAGGCGACGGCGTGCGCATCCGCGACGAGCAATCGCTGACGTTCACCGACGGGAAGGACGCCGAAGTGCTGGTGTTCGACCTGCGTCCGGTCGAAGTGACGGCCGAGTGGGCATGACGCCCGTTCGGGAAACCAGGCCCCGCTGAACGCGGGGCCTTTTATTCGGAGATTCGCAACATGGCCAAGGTACTCGTTCTTTACTACTCGTCCTACGGGCACGTCGAAACGATGGCGCAACACATCGCCGAGGGCGCGAAATCGGTGCCCGGCGTCGAGGTGACGCTCAAGCGCGTGCCGGAAACGATCCCCGTCGACCAGGCAAAAGCGATCGGCGTGAAGGTCGACCAGGCCGCACCGGTCGCCACGGTGGACGAACTCGCCGACTACGATGCGATCATCTTCGGCACGCCGACCCGCTTCGGCAACATGGCCGGCCAGATGCGCACGTTCCTCGACCAGACCGGCGGCCTGTGGATGAAGGGTTCACTCGTCGGCAAGATCGGCAGCGTATTCGCGTCGACGGGCACGCAGCACGGCGGCCAGGAAACGACGATCACGTCGTTCCACACGACGCTGCTGCACCACGGGATGGTGATCGTCGGCGTGCCGTACGCATGCAGCGGGCTCGTCAACATGAACGAAATCACCGGCGGCACGCCGTACGGCGCGACCACGCTCGCGGGCGCGGACGGCAGCCGCCAGCCGAGCGCGAACGAACTCGACATCGCCCGTTACCAGGGCAAGCACGTCGCGGAACTCGCGAACAAGCTCGCGTCGTAACGCCCGGGCAGGCCGCAAAGACCCGCGCACAGCGCAAACGGCGCCGGATCGACCGGCGCCGTTTGCGCTGTGCGCGGGTTCCGGCCGTTACTGCCCGGAAGCCGGCGCGGCAGGCGCCGCCTTCGTCGCGGGCGCCTTCTGCGCGGCGTTCTGCGGGTAGTTGCTCTGGTCGTTCGTCAACCGGTAACCGCTGCCGGTGCCGATCGCCTTCAGGTCCGACGCGTGACGCGCCCGGGCCGCCTTGCGGGCCGCCTTCTTCTGCGCCTTGTCGAGCTGCTTCTGCGTCGGCGCGGACGCCGGATCCTGCGCGTATGCCGCCGGCGCGGCGGTCAACAGCAGACCGAACGACGCCGTTACTGCCACTGCCACCGAAACCACGCGAGACTTCTTCATGGCCGGATCTCCTTGTCGATTGTTGGTTGTGGGTCGGACACCGGCGCGCATGCGACGGCCTGCGACAACGGCGCCGATGCAACGTTAGCCGATCGCCGGGCAAATGTCCGTGTGCGTTCCTGAATTCTCCCGATAACGGCAGCCATAGGTGCGCGCCGCGCGCACCGTGGCGCCGGCCCGTCGCCCGCGCCATCAGGGAAACCGATAGCCCCGGGCCGGCCGGCGTTCAGATCCAGCGCGACAGCACCGGCAGCAGGATCGGCACGACGAACGCGGTCAGCACGCCGTTCAGCCCCATCCCGAGCCCGGCGAACGCGCCGGCTTCCTCGCTGACCTGGAACGCGCGCGCGGTGCCGATCCCGTGCGACGCGACGCCGAGCGCGAAGCCGCGCACGGCCGGCTCCTCGACCCGCAGCAGGTTGAGAATCCCGCGCGCGCACACGGCGCCGAAGATCCCGGTCGAAATCACGAGCACGGCGGTGAGCGACGGGATGCCGCCGATCTCGTCGGCCACCGCCATCGCGATCGGCGTCGTCGCCGATTTCGGCGCGAGCGACGCGATCGTCTGGTGCGATGCGCCAAACAGCGCGGCGATGCCGACCGCCGACACGATCGCGGTCAGCGAGCCCGCGAGCAGGCCGGCCAGCAGCGGCAATGCGGTGCGCCGCAGCTTCGACCACTGGCGGTACAGCGGCAGCGCGAGCGCGACGGTCGCGGGGCCGAGCAGGAAATGGACGAATTGCGCGCCTTCGAAATACGTCGGGTACGGCGTATGCGTGATCGTCAGCACCACGACGATCAGCGCGACCGCGATCAGCACCGGGTTCGCGAGCGGGTTGAAGCGCGCCCGCGCATAAACGGCCTGCGCGAACAGATACGCGATCAACGTGATGGTCAGGCCCAGCAGCGGGCTCGCGGCGAGATAGACCCAGATCGCGCCGAGTTTCGGGAAGGCCGTCATTGCGCGCCCTCCGTGCCTTGCGCACGCCGCTGGCGGCGCAGCAGCGCGCGCGTGACGAGCGCCGTCACGGCGATCGCGAGCGTGGTGCTCACGGCCAGCGCGACGACGACCGCCACCGCGTCGCCGCGCACGCGGTCGGCCGACACCATGATGCCGACGCCGGCCGGCACGAACAGCAGCGACAGGTGGCGCAGCAGTTCGAGCGCGGTCGGCTCGATCGCATCGGCCACCTGCGGGCGCAGCATCACGAAGCCGAACAGCAGCAGCATGCCGATCACGGGGCCCGGCACCGGCAGGCCGAACAGATGGGACACGCCTTCCCGAGACACTGGAAGACCAGCAAGACCGCGAACGCCTGCAGCATGAGCCGCTTCTCCCGAACGTGGCCGCGGATGCCGTGCGGCCGCGCGGCCGGTTGGCCGGCGGCTTGCCGCGCGCCGGCGTGAACGATACGCGCGATCGTATCAACTTCGCGCGCAATCGGACATCGCCGCGTGCGGATGCGGCGGAGAGACGCCGCCGGATGTGCAGCGCACGGCCCCCCCGGCCGCGCGAGCGCACCGTCACTGCCCCGGCGCGTGAACGCCTTCGCGTTCGCCTGCCGGCGCTTCGCCACGGCCGCGATACCACACCGCATAGATCACCGACAGCACGATCATGAACGGCACGCCGCAGAACAGCGTCATCCGGAACTCGCGCGTGAAGTAGGTTGTGACCAGCGCCGCGAACATCAGCACCGCGCCGAGCAGCGACGTGACCGGAAAGCCCCACATCCGGAAGGTGAGCGTCTGGCCGCGATGCTGCCGGCGAAAGAACAGGTGCGTGACGAAGATCATCAGCCACGTGAACATCGCGCCGAACATCGACACCGACATCATCATCACGAACGACGTATCCGGATACAGCACGTTCAGCACCGTCGCGAGCGCGATCCCGATCGCGGACAAACCCAGCGCGGCCGCCGGCACGCCGTGGCCGGTCAGCCGGCCGAGCGCCTTCGGCGCATAACCGGCGCGCGACAGGCTGAACATCATCCGCGTCGTGATGTAGAGCTGGCTGTTCATCGCGGACAGCGCGGCCACCAGGATCACGAAGTTGATCACGCCGGCCGCGCCCGGCACGTGCGTCGCGGCCATCACCTTGACGAACGGGCTTTCGTCGGAGCCGGCGGCCGTCCACGGGACGATCGCGAGCATCAGCGCGAGCGTCAGCAGGTAGAAGAACACGAGGCGCAGCATCGTCGCGCGGAATGCGCGCGTGATCGCCTTGTGCGGGTCGCGCGCCTCGCCGGCCGCGACCGCGATCATCTCGATGCTCAGGTAGCTGAAGATCGACACGATCACCGCGACCCACATCCCCCACACGCCTTTCGGGAAGAACCCGCCGTGCGCCGTGTAGTTCGCGAAGCCGATGCCGGAACCGGCCGGCGCACCGAACACGACCACCGCGCCGAGCGCGATGAACGCGACGATCGCCGCGATCTTCAGCATCGAGAACACGTATTCGACCGCGCCGAACACCTTCACGCTGACCAGGTTGACGCCAATCAGCGCGGCCGAGAAGCCGATGATCCAGTACCAGCCCGGCACCGCCGGAAACCAGTACTTCATGTACACGGCGATCGCCGTCACCTCGGTGCCGACCGCGAACACGATCGACGCCCAGTACGCGTAGCGCACGAGGAAACCGGCCCACGGGCTCACGTAATGCTCGGCGTACGCGCCGAACGAGCCCGACGTCGGGTGCGCGACCGTCATCTCGGCGAGGCAGCCCATCAGCAGCAGCGCGATCAGCGCGCCGATCGCGTAGCTGACGAGCACGCTCGGCCCCGCGAAGCCGATCGCAAAGCCGCTGCCGAGGAACAGCCCCGTGCCGATCGCGCCGCCGATCGCAATCATCGACAACTGCGCGGTCGACAGCCCGCGGTGCAACCCCTTCTCACGTTCGACGATCGCGTCGAATCCCTGCCGCTGGTTCATGGTGTGTCTCCTTCGTCGAGCGCGGCCCGTGCGGGTGCGCGGGCCGTCATTCGATCTCGTTCTGTTTCGTCGTGTTGCGTACCGCGTGCCGCGCCGCGCGTCAGGTCACCGACTTGCGCGCGAGGAATGCGTCGGTGTTCCATGCGCCCGTCGCGACGACGTCCTTCAGCGCGGCGATCGTGTCCCACACGTCGACGTAGCGCACGTACAGCGGCGCGAAGCCGAAGCGCAGGATGTCCGGCGCGCGGAAGTCGCCGATCATGTTGCGCGCGATCAGCGCCTGCACGATCGCGTACCCTTGCGCGTGCGCGAGCGACACCTGGCTGCCGCGCTGCGCGGCATCGCGCGGCGACGCGAGCGTGAAGCCCAGACCGTCGAGCTCCTGGTCGACCAGCGCGATGAACAAATCGCCGAGCGCGACGCTCTTGTCGCGCAGCACGCCGAGATCGACGCCGTCGAACGCGTCGAGCGCGGCTTCGAGTGCGATCACGCCGAGCTGCGGCGCAGTGCCCGTCAGCATCCGGTCGATCGCCGGATGCGGCGCGTAGTCGTGCGTGAAGTCGAACGGTTTCGCATGGCCGTGCCAGCCCGTCAGCGGCTGCCGCACATCGGCGAGATGCCGCGACGCGACGAACACGTAGGCCGGCGCGCCGGGCCCGCCGTTCAGGTACTTGTAGCCGCAACCGACCGCGAAATCCGCATCGCATGCGTTCAGCCCGATCGGCATCGCGCCGGCGGAGTGACACAGATCCCATACGCTCAGCGCGCCGGCTTCGTGCGCCTGGCGCGTGACGGCCGCCATGTCGTAGCGCTTGCCGCTCTTGTAGTTCACGTGCGTGAGCGACACGACGGCCACGTCCTCATCGATCGCCGCGACGATCTCGTCGGGATCGACGCAACGCAGCTCGCAGCCGGTCAGCTCGGCGACGCTCGCCGCGATATACACGTCGGTCGGGAAATTGGTGCGCTCGGCCAGGATCACGCGGCGCCCCGGCCGCATCCGCGTGGCCGCGACGAGCACCTTGAACAGGTTCACCGACGTCGAATCGGCGACGATCACCTCGCCCTTGCCCGCGCCGATCAGCGCGGCGATCTTGTCGCCGGTGCGCTGCGGCGCCGGATACCAGTCGGCGTCGTTCCACGAGCGGATCAGCCCGTGCGCCCATTCGTGTTCGAGCGCGCGCTGCATGCGCGCGGGCACATTCGCGGGCATCGCGCCGAGCGAGTTGCCGTCGAGGTAAATCGTGTCCGCGGGCAGGTCGAAGCGCGCGCGGCAGTGAGCGAGCGGGTCGGCCGCATCGAGCGCGGCGCAGTGTTCGCGAGTGGTCATGAAATCAGGTTTCCTTCAGGAACGGTGTGCGTCGTAAAAAGGCGTCAGGCCGCGCGCGACGCCGCGGCCGGCGGCAGGTCGAAGAAGCGCAGTGCGTTGCCGCCGAGGATCTTGGCTTTGGCGATATCGGTGAGATCCGGATGCTGCTCGACGAGCGAGCCGATCCGCTGCTCGCCGAGCGGGAACGGATAGTCGGAGCCCAGCATCACGCGGTCCTCGCCCATCGTGTCGACCAGCAGGCGCAGCGCGCCGCGATCGAACACCGCGCTGTCCACGTGGAAGCGGTCGAGATAACTGACGGGCGGATGCGGGCAGTCCTCGCGCACGATGTCACGCTGCTCCCACGCGTTCTGCACGCGCCCGAGCAGGAATGCGAAGCTGCCGCCGCCATGCGCGAAGCACAGCTTCAGCGAGCGCGGAATCCGCTCGAATGCGCCGGACAAAATCAGCGACACCATGCTGAGTTGCGTCTCCGCCGGCATCGCAACGAGCCACGGCAGCATCCATTTCTTCATCCGCCCGTCGGTCATCATGTCCCACGGATGCACGAGCACCGGAATGCCGTCGTTCGCGCAATGCGCGAGGAACGTCACGAGGTGTTCGTCGTCGAGGTCGAGCGGCCCGAGATGGTTGCCGATCTGCACGCCGCGATGGCCGGCGCGATGCGCGCGCGTCGCTTCGCGGCACGCAAGCTCGACGTCCTGCAGCGGCACCTGCGCGAGCGCGAGCATCCGGTCGGGCGCATGCGCGCAAAGCTCGAGCGCGCGGTCGTTCATCCGCATCGCCCAGTCGTGCGCGTCGTGCGGCGCGTGGTCGTAGCCGAACATCACGGGCGTCGCGCACATCAGCTGGATGTCGATGCCGAGCGCATCCATTTCCGCGAGCCGCGCGGCCGGGTCCCACAGCGCGCGGTAAACCGGACGAAACGCGCGCTCGCCCGTCATGATCATCCCGTGTTCGCCGTCCGCGTCGATGCGCAGCCACGGCGCGCGCTGCGCGTCGAGGCGCGCGGCCTCTTCCCGCGAGATCGCCGGGAAAAAGTGCGAGTGCATGTCGATTCGAAGTGTCATCGTCGTTGTGTCGGTGTAGGGGCGCGGCAAGCTCAGGCCGCCTTGCCGGAATGCACGTGGCCGCAGTGCCCGCAGCGGCGCAGCGTGTCGGACGCGTAGAACGCGTCGAACAGCGGCGGGAGATCGGCGACGATGCTCTTGAGCTGCACCTCGACGCGATGGACGAGATGCCCGCACGCGTCGCAATACCACTCGAAGCCGTCGACGACGCCCGCCGGCCGCTGGCGCTCGATCACGAGGCACGCGCTGCCGGCTTCCGGGCGCTGCGGCGAGTGCCGCACATGCGGCGGCAGCAGGAACATGTCGCCTTCCTTCAGGTCGACCCGCTCGCGCTTGCCGTCGATCCACAGATGCAGGTACGCGTTGCCGCGCAACTGGTAAAAGAATTCCTCGAACGGATCGTCGTGATAGTCGGTGCGATGGTTCGGGCCGCCGACGACGGTCACGATGAAATCGCTGTCCTGCCACACCTGCTGGTTGCCGACCGGCGGCTTCAGCAGATGCGCATGCTCGTCGATCCAGCGCGAGAAATTGAACGGTGTGCCGTACTTCAACATGGTTGTCTCCTCCGGGCGGGGGGCGTGACACGCCAACCCGCCGCGCATGTCATTTCTTCGGGGCGTACGCGATCGCCTTCATCTCGATCAGCAGGTGCGGATGCGGCAGCTGATGCACCGCGACCGTCGTGCGCGTCGGGCCGGTTTCGTCGAAATACTCGCCGTACACGGCGTTGTAGCCGCCGAAGTCGTTCATGTTGACGAGGAACGACGAGATCTCGACGAGCGACGACAGATCGGCGCCTTCGCTGCGCAGGATGTCGCGGATGTTCTCGATCACCGTGCGCGTCTGCTCGCGGATATCGAGCTGAACGGTGCCGAGCGCGTCCGCCGAGGCGCCCGCGATCGTGTTGTCGGACCGCCGCGAGCTCGTGCCCGATACGAACAGGAAGTCGCCCGCGCGCGTGATGTGCGGAAAGCGGCCGCGCGGCGTGGCCTTGCCGGGCACGACGCGGCCCTGGATCGAAGTGTCTTGGTTCATGATGGTCGGTAGGTGGTGAATTCGGTGCTGCCGAGCCCGTGCACCGTGCAGTGCACGTGCGCATCGGCAGGCAGTGCTTCGGCGGCCGTCGCGGCGCCGGCCATGATCAGCGAGCCGGCCGGCAGCACCAGCCCGCTCGTCGCGATCAGCCGCGACGCCTGCACGACCGAGCGCAGCGGATCGCCGAGGATCGCGGCGGTCGAGCCGGTCTGGATCACGCGCCCGTTCAGCCGCATCACGACGCCCGCGTTGCGCAACCCGTCGAAGCGGGTGGTCCATGGGCCGATCGTGAGGCCGGCCGACGAGCAGTTGTCGGCCACCACATCTTCCAGCGTGAAGCGGAAGTCGCGATAGCGCGAATCGATGATCTCCATCGCGGGCGCCACCGCTTCCAGATAGCGTGCGGCTTCCAGCAGCGTGAGCGGGCGGTCGATGTCGCGGCGCGTGAGAAAGCACACTTCCGGCTCGACGCGCGGATGGATGAACCGGTCGAGCGCGACGCGTCCACCGTCCTCGTCGAGCATCGTGTCGGTGAGCCAGCCCCAGATCAGGCTGTCGACGCCCATCTGGACCATCTTCGCGCGGCTCGTGAAGCCGAGCTTCACGCCGACCATCGTCTCGCCGCGATGGATGCGCCGCTCGATCGACGCGCGCTGGATCACGTACGCCTCGTCGAGCGAGAACGCGGCGCCGGCCGTCAGTTGCGCGATCGCTTCCGCGTGGCGCGCGGCATCGTCGACGCGGGCGGCCAACGTATCGAGATTCGTCATGCGGCCTCCCGTGCCTTCAGCATGTCGAGCGCGACGTCGACGATCATGTCCTCCTGCCCGCCGACCATCCGCCGCCGGCCGAGCTCGACCATGATGTCGAACGCCGACAGCCCGTACTTCGCGGCGGCCGCTTCCGTGTGCCGCAGGAAGCTCGAATACACGCCCGCATACCCGAGCGCGAGCGTTTCGCGGTCGACGCGCACCGGGCGCTCCTGCAGCGGGCGCACGATGTCTTCGGCCGCGTCGATCAGTTGCTTCACGTCGCAGCCGTGGTGCAGCCCGAGGCGATCGACGGCCGCGACGAACACTTCGAGCGGCGCGTTGCCGGCACCCGCGCCCATGCCCGTCAGCGATGCATCGATGCGGTCGCAACCATGTTCGAGCGCGACGATCGAGTTCGCGACGCCGAGCGACAGGTTGTGGTGTGCGTGCATGCCCGTCTGCGTGGCCGGGTCGAGCACCGCCTTCAGCGCGTCGAAGCGCGCGGCGACGTCGCGCATGCCGAGCGCGCCGCCCGAATCGACCACGTACACGCACTGCGCGCCGTAGCTTTCCATCAGCTTCGCCTGGTGCGCGAGCGCATCGGGCGTCGTCATGTGCGACATCATCAGGAAACCGACGGTGTCCATCCCGAGTTCGCGCGCATACGCGATGTGCTGCTTCGAGATGTCGGCTTCCGTGCAGTGCGTCGCGATCCGCACGATGCGCGCGCCGGCGTCGTACGCGGCGCGCAGGTCGTGCACGGTGCCGATGCCCGGCAGCAGCAGCGTCGCGACACGTGCGCGCTTCACCGCGCCGGCCACCGCCTCGATCCACTGCAGGTCGGTGTGCGCGCCGAACCCGTAGTTGAAGCTCGAACCGGACAGGCCGTCGCCGTGCGCGACCTCGATGCTGTCGACGCCCGCGTCGTCGAGCGCGCGGGCGATCGCGACGGCCTGTTCGATCGAATACTGATGACGGATCGCATGCATGCCGTCACGCAGCGTCACATCGGACAGATAGATTTTTTTCGTCTGGTCGGTCATTGCCGCTCTCCCGTCACGCTGCAACGCGGCTGGCCGCGATCTGTTCCGCGGCCGCGAGCGCGGCCGACGTCATGATGTCCAGGTTCCCCGCATACGACGGCAGGTAATGCGCGGCGCCCTCCACTTCGAGGAACACGCTGACCTTCAGCCCCGCGCGGCGCTCGCCCGCGTCGAACGCGAGCGGCTGCGCAGCCGTGTAGCGGTCGAACTGGACGGCCTGCTTGAGGCGGTAGCCCGGCACGTAGCTCGCGACCGCATCGACCATCGTGCGGATCGAATGTTCGATCGCCTCGGTGTCGGCGCCCTCGTCGGTCAGGCAGTACACGGTGTCGCGCATCATCAGCGGCGGCTCGGCCGGATTCAGCACGATGATCGCCTTGCCACGCGCGGCGCCGCCGACCGTCTCGATCGCCTTCGACGTCGTTTCGGTGAACTCGTCGATGTTCGCGCGCGTGCCGGGCCGGCCGAGCGGCTCGAGATCGACGCGACGATCTCCGCGTAATGCACGGGCGCGACCCGCGACACCGCATGCACGACCGGAATCGTCGCCTGGCCGCCGCAGGTGACCATGTTCAGGTTCGGCGCGTCGAGATGTTCGAACAGGTTGACGACGGGCACGACGAACGGCCCGATCGCGGCCGGCGTCAGGTCGATCACCTGCACGCCGTGACGGCCGAGTACCTCGGCATGGCGCGCATGCGCGCCGGCCGACGTCGCGTCGAACGCGATCCGCACGTTCGCGAATTCCGGCATCGCGACGAGGCCGTCGATCCCGCCGGCGGTGGTCGCCACGCCGAGGCGCGCGGCGCGCGCGAGCCCGTCGGACGCCGGATCGATGCCGACCATCGCGGCCATCTCCAGATGCTTCGCATTGCGCAGCACCTTGATCATCAGATCGGTGCCGATGTTGCCGGAGCCGATGATGGCCACGGCGAGCTTGTCGAGGTCTTTCATCATTCACGCTCCGGTTGGGTGGAGAAATACGCGCTGACGCTACCGAGCCCTTCGATCCGCGCGGTGAACACGTCGCCGGGCTGCACGCCGACCATCGGGCCGAGCGCGCCGGTCAGCACGATGTCGCCCGCGCGCAGCGGCGCGCCGACGCGCGCCATCGTGTTCGCGAGCCACAGCGCCGCATGCAGCGGGTTGCCGAGGCACGCGGCGCCCGCGCCGACGCTCACCGGCTCGCCGCGCCGCTCCATCGTCATCCCGCACTGGATCGCGTCGAACGCGCCGAGCGTCACCGGGCGGTTGCCGAGCACGAACAGACCGCTCGACGCGTTGTCCGCGACCGTGTCGGTCAGCCGGATGTCCCAGTTCGCGATGCGGCTGCCGACGATCTCGATCGCGGGCAGCGCATACGCGGTCGCGCCAATCAGGTCGGCCATCGTGTGCCGTTCGTGCGGCAGGTCGCGTTCGAGCACGAGCGCGATCTCGGCCTCGACTTTCGGCTGCTGCGTGCGCGCCATCGCGATTTCCTCGCCGTCGGCGATCGACATGTCGTCGAACAGCATCCCGAAGTCGGGCTGGCCGACGCCGAGCTGCTGCTGCACGGCCGCCGAGGTCAGGCCGATCTTGCGGCCGACCAGCCGGCGGCCGGCCGCCCGCTTGCGCGCCGTGTTCGCGCGCTGCACCGCGTACGCGGCGTCGAGCGCGTCGCCGCCGAGCGCCGCGATCGCGTCGCGCACCGGCGCGCACGGCACGCCATCGCGCTCGGCCGCCCACAACGTGTCGGCGATGGCCTGCACGGCATTCCGGTCGAATTCGCTCATGCGACCCTCACGCAGACGTTGGTGGTTTCGGAGTAGAAGTCGAGCGAATGGCGGCCGCCCTCGCGGCCGATGCCCGACAGCTTGGTGCCGCCGAACGGCGTGCGCAGGTCGCGCACGAACCACGCGTTCAGCCACACGATGCCCGTCTCGATCCGCTTCGCGACGCGATGGCCGCGCGCGAGATGCGTCGTCCACACGCTCGCCGCGAGGCCGTAAGCACTGTCGTTCACGCGGCGGATCACTTCGTCCTCGCTGTCGAACGGTGCGACGTGGCACACGGGCCCGAAAATCTCCTCGGTCACGCAGCGCGCGGTGTCGGGCAGCCCGGTCCAGATGGTCGGCTGCACGAACGCGCCGTCGTCGCGCGCATCGCCGAACGCCGGCACGCCGCCGCCCGTCACGACCGTCGCGCCTTCTTCGACGGCGAGACGGAAATACGACAGCACCTTGTCGCGATGGCCGCGCGAGATCAGCGGCCCCATCGTCGTGGCCGGATCGTCGGGCGCGCCGACGCGCAGCGCCTCGGTGCGCGTCTTCAGCGCGGCGACGAAGCGCTCGAAGATCGGCCGCTCGACGTACACGCGCTCGCTGCACAGGCAGACCTGCCCGGCATTGGTGAAGCTCGACTTGACGATGCCGTCCACCGCCGCGTCGAAATCCGCGTCGGCGAACACGACGGCCGCGTTCTTGCCGCCGAGTTCGAACGAGATGTCCTTCACGCCGTCGGCGACGGCCTTCATGATCGCGCTGCCCGTGCGCGATTCGCCGGTGAACGTGATCGCGTCGATGCCGGGATGGCGCGTGAGGAATTCGCCGGCCGCGGCCGGCCCGTGACCGTGCACGAGATTGAACACGCCGCGCGGCAGGCCCACGGCGTCGATCACTTCGGCGAGCAGCGTCGCGGAGCCGGGCGTCTCTTCCGACGGCTTCGCGACCACGCAATTGCCCATCGCAAGTGCCGGCGCGACCTTCCACGTGAACAGCAGCAGCGGCAGGTTCCACGGCGAGATGATGCCGACCACGCCGAGCGGCTTGCGCGTCACGTAGTTGAGGAATTGCCCGCCGTCGGCCGACTGCGATTCGAAGCAGTCGTCGCCGGCGGTGCGCACGAGATCGGCGAAGGTGCGGAAATTCGCGATGCCGCGCGCGATGTCGAGCGTCCGGGCCTGTGTGACGGGGCGGCCGGTATCCGCCACTTCGGCCGCGACGAAATCGTCGAAGCGGGCCTGGATGCCGTCGGCGATCCGGTGCAGCCAGTCGGCCCGCTGCGCGGGCGTCGTGTCGCGCCAGCCGGCCGCCTGCGCGGCGCGGGCCGCGCGCACCGCGGCGTCGACGCTCGCTTCGTCGGCCTCGCAGACGCGGGCGATTTCGGTGCCGTCGACGGGGCTCGTATCCGCGAAGGTTCGCACGGTCTCGACGAACGCGCCGTCGATGTAGTGTCGCAAGAGCCGCGGCGTACGCGCGGCGTCGGTCGTTTCTCGGGTCACAACGTCTCCTGCTTGTCTGGACTGTTTGCAGGAGTCTAGGGAAGCCGCGCGAGAAGCGACAATCAAACATTCGGCGCTGGCTATGCTAAACGGGAATACCCGCGCAAGCCTTGTTCCACAAGGGTTTCAGGCCGACGCTCAGCTTCCCGGCGGGCGCTCCTGCACCGCTTCCTTCAGACATTCGATGAACGCGCGGCACGCGGCGCTCTGCTCCTTGTTCGAGCGCACCGAGAACCCGACCGTGCCGAACGCGCCCGTTTCGGGCAGGTCGAGAATGCGCAGCAGCCCGGCCTGCGCGAACTGCCGCGCGGCGACGCGCGGCATCAGCGCGATGCGCGGCGTGTCGAGCAGCAGGCCGATGTTGGTGAGCAGCGACAGCGATTCGACGATGTCGGTCGGCAGCGGCAACCCGGCCGCGCGAAACAGGTGCTCGGCCGCGAGCCGCGCGGGCGAATCGGGCGTCGGCAATATCCACGGCGCGCCGACCAGCTCGCGCAGCGGCGGCGCCGGGTCGGGCACGGGGCCGTAGCCGTTGCCGACCACCGCGCACATCGATTCGTCGAACAGCGCCTCGTGCGTGAGCGGGAACGCGCTCGCGATCGGCAGCTCGCGCTCCGGCAGCCGGCCGACGACGATGTCGAGATCGCCGGTGGCCAGCGCCGGGAACAGGTGCGCGGTCGTGCCTTCGCGCACGGTGACGAGCACCTGCGGCGTGCGCGCCTTGAGCATCGCGATCGCGCGCGGCAACAGCCGCGCGGACGCCGAGATCAGCGTGCCGACGATCACGTGCCCGCTCGTGCCGAGCCGGAAATCGTTCAGCTCGTCGGTCATGTAGCGCAGCTCGGCCATCAGCGACTTCACGCGCCGCCCGAGCATCAGGCCGAGATCGGTCGGCACCACGCCGCGGTTCGAGCGCGAGAACAGCGCGCCGTCGAAACACGATTCGAGTTCGTGGATCACCTTCGTCACGGCCGGCTGCGTGAGCCGCATCTCGTTGGCCGCGCGCACGACCGAGCGCGTTTCCAGCACGCGCTCGAAAATCATCAACTGGTTCAGCTTGAGCCGGCGGATCAGGGAGATCTCGCTGAGCGGATTCGCGTCCATGTCTGCTTCGTCATCAAAGAGGGGATGCCGGACCTTAGCAACTTTAAAGCCGGCGCGCATCGGGAGATGCGCGACCCGGGCGGCATCCATCCGGGTGCCCGCATTGAATCAATAAACGCCCATCATCGCGGACAACGCCGACACATACTCGCCATAACGCGGGTCGCGCTTGATCTCGTCCGGCTGGCGCGGCCGTGGCAGGTCGATCTTCACGTCGTGCAGCACGCGCCCGGGGCGCGCCGACATCACCAGCACGCGATCCGACAGGAACACGGCCTCGTGGATGCTGTGCGTAACGAGCAGCACCGTCAGCGTGCTCTGCTGCCAGATGCGCAGCAGCTCGACGTTGAGCTTGTCGCGCGTGAGCGCGTCGAGCGCGCCGAACGGCTCGTCCATCAGCATCACGCGCGGCTCCAGCAGCAGGATCTGGCCGATCGCCGCGCGCTGCCGCATCCCGCCCGACAGCTCGTGCGGATAACGATCGACGAACTGCGCGAGGCCGAGCGTGTCGAGCAGCGCGGGCAGCCGCGCGTCGACGTGCGCGCGCGGCAGCTTGCGCAGCTTCGCGCCGAGCCGGATGTTCGCGCCGACCGTGAGCCACGGCAGCATGTTGCTGGTCTGGAACACGACGCCGATGTCGGGATGCGGGCCGGCCACCGGCGTGCCGGCGACGCGGATCGATCCCGCATCGCACGGCACGAGCCCCGCGACCATCCGCAGCAGCGTGCTCTTGCCGCAGCCGCTCGGCCCGAGGATCGACACGAATTCGCGCGGCTGCACGTGCATCGACACCTGTTCGAGCGCGCTGAACGCATCCGCATCGCCGCGCGCCGCGAAGCGCTTGCCGGCCTGCTCGACGGCGATAAGCGCATCCGCGCGGGCATCGTGCTGAACGGGCGCCGACGTCGCGGCACCGGAAACGGAAGCGCGCCGCACCGGGCGCGCGAGATTGACGATCGTCATCAGGCCGTGACTCCTCTCCACCAGACTGCACGCGAAACCAGCTCGACCGCGCCGTAGAACAGCATCGCGAGCGCGGTCACCATCAGGATCGCCGCGAAGCACAGCGGCGTTTGCGCGTTCGACGTCGCGAACACGATCAGATGCCCGAGCCCCGCTTCCGCGCCGATGAACTCGCCGACGATCGCGCCGATCACCGCGAGCGGCATCGCGATCTTCAGCCCGTCGATCAGCGCCGGCAGCGCGGCGGGCAGGCGCAGATGCCAGAACGTGTGCGACGGCGACGCGCCGAGCGCGCGGAAATGCTCGTCGAGATGGCGCGGCACGCCGGCCAGGCCGCCCATCGTCGCGACCACGACCGCGAAGAACGCGAACAGCACAGCCGCCGCGAGCTTCGACGCGAAGCCGTAGCCGAACCAGACGATCAGGAGCGGCGCGAGCGCGATCTTCGGCATGCTCTGCAACGCGGTCACGAACGGCAGCAGCGTGCGCCGCACGAGGTTCGACGCGCTGGCGAGCAGGCCGATCGCGAGGCCGCCGGCCACCGCCAGCGCGAAGCCGGCGAACACTTCCCATGCGGTGGTCAGCGTGTCGGCGAACAGTTGCGCGCGCATCTCCCAGCCAGCCGCGAGCACCGACGACAGTGACGGCAGCACGTACTCGCGCGTGCCGGTCCAGCGCACGCCGAACTCCCACGCGAGGCCGACGATCGCCCAGAACGCGGCCGTTTCGATCAGCCGCTTCATGCCGGGCCTCCTTGCGCCGCATCGGGTTGCGCAGCCGCATCGCCGTCGGCCGGCGCGCTGCCGCGCGACTTCTCCGCGACGAGATGCGGCGGCGGCGGCACGACGAAGCGCGCGAAACGGTACTGGTCGAACGATTCGATCGTGCGCTCCCACACCTGCGGCTCGCGCGGGTCGCGTTCGCCGATCTGTTCCATCTCGCAGTACACCTCGACGTTGTTGCCGTCCGGGTCCTTGAACACCAGGAACAGGTTGTTGCCGGGCCCGTGCCGCCCGATCCCGCGCACGATCTCGACGCCATGCGACTGCAGCACCTTCACCGAACGCTCCATTTCCTCGACGCTGTCGACCAGGTATGAAAAGTGTTCGAGGCCCGGGCGCGAATAGCGCGGCAGGTCGTTGAAATCGGGCGAATCCTTCGGCAGTTGCGCGAGCGCGAGATCGTGGTGATCGGTGCCCGCGCGCAGGAACACCATCTGGTCGCCGATCCAGTCGGAAACCTTGAGGCCCATCACTTCCGTATAGAACTTCGCAGACCGATGGATGTCCCGCACCATCAGCACCATGTGTCCGAGCCGCCTGGGACGCAAGCTGTTCATTGCCGTTCTCCTGTGTGCCCGCGCGCCGCGCGGGCCGGGGTTGGATCGCCGGCGGCGGCCGGCCGCCGCCGCGATCCCGATCGGGTTACTCGACGAAGCGATTGGTATAGAGGCTGGCGGCCTTGACCTTCGCACCGAGCGCGAACGCGCGCGACACGAAGCCGAGCGTCGCGTCGAGACGTTCCGGCCGCAGCCAGCCGAGCCGGTGGCCGGCCGCGTCGTCGGTGATCAATGCGTTGGTCTCGTCGATCTGCTCGCGCAGGATCGTGCGGTCGAGCAGCGGATTGCGCGCGACGATCGCATCGACGGCGTCCTGCGGCCGGTCGCGCATCAGCGCGTAGCCGCGATACGTCGCGTCGACGAAACGCTTCACGATGTCCGGATGCTGCGCGACGTAGGCATCCGTCGTCACGATCCCGCTGCCGGTCATGTCGAGCCCGAGATCGCGATAGGTGATCTTGCCGAGCCGCTGCCCCGCGCGCCGCGCGAACGCGGCCTGCACGGGCAGGCTCGCGCCCTCCCAGCATTCGGACAGGTCGATGCGCTTTTGCAGCAGCGCGGTATTGATCACCGCCGGATCGAGCCGCACGAGGCGGATCGCGTCGGGCGCCATGCCGTTCTGCTTCAGCCACGCGGGCACGATGTTCTGTACCGCCGACGCGTTGCCGCCGCCGAGCGACAGGCCGGCGAGATCCTTCAGCGACGCCGGCCGGAAGCCGGGCCGTTCGAGATAGCACATCGCGCCCGGCCAGCGCGTGTTGATCGCGCCGACCAGCACCGTATGGCCGCCGTGCGCGCGATTCAGGATCACGCTGACGGGGTCGCCGTAGCCGAACTCGAACAGCCCTTGGTCGACTTCGTTGACGGTCCGCTGGCCGCCGTAGCCGCGCTGGACCGTCACGTCGAGGCCGGCGGCCTGGTAAAAGCCCTTCGCCTGCGCGAGCAGGATGCCGCCGGTGCTGCCCTGCGGCAACCACGCGAGATTGACCCGCACCGCGTCGGCCGCGTGGGCGGCCGAAGCCGCGGCCCACAGGCCCGCGGCCAGCACCGCGCCGCGCGCCAGCGCTTGCATGCGCTCAAACATGTCCTCCTCCTGTCGTTGTGAGTTCGGGCCGGCGCGGCACGATCGGCTTACCCGCGCACCAGCGGGTTCTCGATCGAGCCGATGCCGTCGATCGACGCGACCATCACGTCGCCCGGCTGCAGATAAATACCGCGCCCCATGCCGACGCCCGTCGGCGTGCCGGTCGCGATCAGGTCGCCGGGCTGCAGCGTCAGGATCGACGACAGGTAATGGATCTGCTCCGCGATGCTGAAAATCATCTCGCCGGTATTGCCGTCCTGCATCGTCTCGCCGTTCACGGCCAGCCGCATCCGCAGGTTCTGCGGTTCGGCGATGCACGCGCGCGGCACGAGCCAGGGCCCGAGCGGACCGAAGGTATCGAAACTCTTGCCGCGAAACCAGTCGTGCTTGAACGGATAGTCGGTGCGCCGATTGAGGTCGCGCGCGCTCACGTCGTTCAGGATCGTGTAGCCGGCGACGTAGTCGAACGCGTCGGCCACCGCGATGTGGCGGCCCGGCCGGCCGATCACGACGGCCAGCTCCACTTCCCAGTCGACGCGCTCGGCCTGCGGCGGCATCACGACTTCCGCAAGCGTCGGCACCACGCTCGTCTCGGCCTTCATGAACATGTAGGGCGAGCTTTCCTCGCGCGGCGCGAGTTCCGTGCCCATCTCGCGCGCATGCTCGTGATAATTCGACGCCGCCGCGAAAATCCGCCGCGGCGCATACGGCACGCACAGCCGGTAGCCCGCGAGCGGCGTCGCGTCGAGCCGGCCGGCGGCGATCTCGCGCGCCGCCGCTTCGAGGCGCGCGACGGTGTGCGCGCCGCGCAGCGGCCAGTCGGCTACGAGCGCGTCGACGTCGAGCGGCGCATCGTCGCCGCCCGCCCGTTTCAGCACGGCCTGCGCGTCGTACAGCGCGCCGTCCATCGCCAGCCCCGCCGCGACGCGGCCATTCAGTTCATACGTTGCGATACCGAACCAGATCACGGTTGTCCTCTTGTGTCGTCGTAGGGAGGGGACGAGTGACGCGTATACAATAAATCACTCGTGTATTCATTTGATATTTCTCGTATACTCCTATCGGGTCGGAAACGAATTCCGCGTACCCTGCGCGGCGGGTCCGGTCCGGCGCCGCGGGCGGCAAATTGAGCCGGTTCGGCGGCGGGCGCATAATGGGCCGGCCCGGCAGCCGCCGCGGCCCGTGCGGTTCCCGGCCGAAAGGCCTGGCCCGCGCCGCCGGCGGTACTCACACCACACACGACACGATGACCACGCTCTCTTCCAAGATCTATCGCCTGCTGTTCGACGAGATCATCGACGGCACGCTCGAACCGGGTCAGAAACTCGAGGAAATCGCGCTCGCCGAGCGGTTCAACGCGTCGCGCACGCCGATCCGCGAAGCGCTGCGCGAGCTGGCCGCGCGCGGGATGGTCGAGCTGACGCCGCGCAAGGGCGTGGTGGTCGCGCAGTTCAGCCTCGACGAGCTCGCCGACATGCTCGAGGCGATGTGCGAGCTCGAGGCGCTGTGCTGCCGGCTCAGCGCGCAGCGGATGAGCGTCGTCGAGAAGAAGCAGCTCGAGGAGCTGCAGATCGAGATGAACGAAGCGATCGCGCGCGGCGACGAAGCCGGCTACTTCCAGCTCAACCGCGAATTCCACGAACTGATCTGCAAGGGCGCGCAAAGCAAGTCGCTCGCGTCGATCATCGCGGTGCAGCGCCAGCGCCTCGCGGGTTTTCGCGCGGCGCAGCCCGCATCGCCGAAACGCTTCGAGGCGGCCACCGACGAGCACCGCGAGATCGTCGATGCGATCCTCGCCGCCGAGCCCGAGCGCGCGTACAACGCGATGCGCGATCACACGGCACGCCTGTCGATCGTCGTGCTCGGCCGGATCAAGCGCCAGCGCAACGAGCGCGAAGCGATCTGACGGCGGGCCGGCGCGGCCGCGCCGCGCATCGAGGCGCGTCATGCACGCGCCTCGTCGATCGACGGCATCGCGAACCCGAGCGCGTCGAGCTGCGCGAGCAACGCCCGCACGTCGGCCGGTGCATGACGCGTGAGCGGCGCGCGCACGCGCGCCCAGTCGTCGTGCCGCGTGAAATGCGCGACCACCGCCTTCAATGCGGGAATCATCGAAGCCGATTGCAGCGCGGTGCGCACGGTCGACACGCGCCCTTCCCACGTCGCACGCTCGACGGCCGTCGGCGCCGCGAGCAGTTGCGCGATCGCGTGCGGCTGCAGGTTCGCGGTCGCCGAGATACAGCCAGCCGCGCCGAGCGGCAACGCGCGGCCGAGCAGCGCCTCCGATGCCGGAAACACCGCGAAGCCGGGAAACCGCTCGAGCATCGTCACGGTGTTCGCCCAGTCGCCCGAGCTGTCCTTGATGCCGACCACCGTGCGCGGATAGGCGGCGACCAGCCGCTCGATCAGCGCATGCGTGATCGGCACGCCCGTCAGTTGCGGGATGTGATACAGCAGCACGCGCAGCCGCTCCGAGCCCACCGCGTCGATCACGCCCGCGTAATACGCGAACAACCCTTCGTCGCTCACGCCCTGGTAGAAGAACGGCGGCAGCATCAGCACGCCTGCGCAGCCGGTCGCCACCGCGTGGCGCGTCAACTCGATCGCATCCGGCAGCGCGCACGCGCCGGTGCCGGGCAGCACCTGCGCGGGATCGATGTCGGCGGCTGCGATCCGGTCGAGCAGCATGCACCGCTCCGCGACGCTCAGCGAGTTGGCCTCGCTGTTGGTGCCGAACGGCGCGAGGCCCGCGCCCTGCCCGACGAGCCAGCGGCAGAACGCGACGAAGCGCGGCGCGTCGATCGTCAGGTCGGCGCGAAACGGCGTGAGGACGGGCGCGAACACGCGCGGCGTGGCGAAAGTGGACATGCGGGAGTCTCCGGTTGGGTGAACGGATCGGCGGGCGGTCATGCGTTGAAGAAATCCAGCATCGCGTCGCCGAGCAGCGTTTCGCCCGAATCGAAATGGGCGACCACCGACGTGTGGTTGTGGCGCGGCATCTGCATGAAACGCGGCGCACGCCCCGGGCGGCGCTCGCACTGCCGCGCGCGGGCGACGCGCTCGAAGAACGCGGCGCCGTACGCATCGAGATAAGGGTTCTCGTATTCGGCGACGACGATCATCAGCGGCACGTCGATGCGCTCCGCGTACGCGAGCGGCGAACGCGCGGCGTAGCGAGACGCGTCGCTGCCGAAGTACGCGCGCACGCCGGCCGCGTTCGGGTTGTCGGGCAGCGTGTCGGCTACCAGCCGCGCGCTGATCAGCGCGGCGCCCGCGACGCGTTCGCCGCGCCGCGCGTCGAGCAGCGGATCGCCGAGATACGTGGCGACATGCGCGCCGCCCGCCGAATGCCCGACGATGAAGATCCGGCCCGGGTGGCCGCCGTATGACGCGATGTGCGCGCGCGTCCAGTCGAGCGCCGCCGCGACGTCCTGCGCGCCGGCCGGATACGGCGCGTCGGGCGCCAGCCGGTATTCGACGTTGACCGCGACATAACCGTGGCGCGCGAACCAGCGCGGCACGTTGTCGTAAATCATCCCGTTGATGCTCTTGCGGCCGCGCACGAACGCGCCGCCGTGCACGAACAGCACGACGTCGGCCGGCGCGCCGGTGCGCGTCGCGCGCTGCACGAACACGTCGAGACGCTGGCGCGCATCGGGCCCGTACGGCACGTCGCGCTCGATCTCGCAGCCGAGGTCGGCCGCCGCGCGCGCCGCGACGAGCGGCGTATACGTGTCGATCACCCAGTCGCGATGCGCATCGATGTCCTGCCCCCAGACGGCGCCGATCTGCGCGAAGCGCGCCCTGAGCGGCTCGGACAGATTCCCCAGCGGTTCCTGCCAAGCGTGCATCCCCTGCCTCCCTGCATGACGGCCAGCGGCCGGCGCGAGCCGGTGTTGCGCCGTTCGAACGGCGATGGGGACCATTCTGGTATATAAATCTCGTTTTATGTATACACAATGTCTACGTAGTATACCCAATGAGATTCCAGGCATTTTTGCGCGACAGTCACGCCAACGCTCCCATTCGTCGCACGCCGACACTCTTCAAGGACACCCATGGACAAGCTTCGCCATATCGCGCTTTCGGTCGACGATCCGGAAGCGGCCGCGCAATTCTTCGAGCGCGCCTTCGGCATGCGCCGCGCGGGCAACGCGATGCGCGGGATCTATATGACGGACGGCACGATCAACGTCGCGCTGCTGAACTTCAAGGACGAAACGGTGCCCGGCTACGCGGGCCTGAAGGACGTGCGCGGCGTGATCCACTTCGGGATGTGGGTGGACGACGTCGACGCGACGGCCGAACGCGTCGTCGCGGCCGGCGGCACCTACCTGACCGGGCGGCACGAGCAGGACCCGAACGTGTTCTACGAAGTGAAATACCGGATGCCCGACGGCACCGTGTTCGACATCACGTCGAACGGCTGGAAGGGCGCGGTGAAGGAAGTCGTGCCGGCCGCAGCGGGCGCGCAGCCGTGACCGCGCGAATGGCGGTGCTCGCGCTCGTGCCGCTGCCCGACACGACGCTCGACGCGCTGCGGCGCGACTACGCGCTCCACTACCACCCGGACGGGATGCCGGCCGATCTGACGGAAGCCGGCGCGATCCGCGCGGTCGTGACGAACGGCACGTGCGGGCTCGACGACGCGCGCATCGCGCGCCTGCCCGCGCTCGAAATCGTCTGCGCATTCGGCGCGGGCTACGAGAACGTCGACCTCGCCGCCGCCGCGCGGCGCGGCATCGTCGTCACGCACGCGCCGGGCACCAATGCACCGACCGTCGCCGACCACGCGATCGGCATGCTGCTCGCGCTCGCGCGCGGCTACGCGCCGCTCACCGGCGCGGTGCGGGCCGGCCGCTGGCACGCATCGCGCGGCGCGCGGCCGACGCTCACGGGCGCCACGCTCGGCGTGATCGGCATGGGCCGCATCGGCCGGCTGATCGTCGCGCGCGCGCAGGGTTTCGCGATGACGATCGGCTATCACGCGCGCGGCCCGCACGACGACGCGCCGGGCCGCTACTACGCCGATCCCGTGCAACTCGCGGCCGACAGCGACTTTCTCGTGATCGCGTGCCACGGCGGCCCGTCCACCCGGCATCTCGTCGACCGCGCGGTGCTGCGCGCACTCGGGCCGCACGGCCATGTCGTCAACGTCGCGCGCGGCTCGGTGCTCGATACCGCCGCGCTGCTCGACGCGCTCGACGCGGGCGACATCGCCGGCGCGGGCCTCGACGTACTCGAGCACGAACCCGACGTGCCGGCCGCGCTGTTCGACCATCCCGACGTGCTCGTCACGCCGCACGTCGCGGGCCGCTCGCCCGCCGCCTGGCTCGCGCAGCGCGACGCGCTGCTCGCGAGCCTCGCCCAGCACTTCTCCCGCCTGCCCGTCGAATTAGCGGTGCGCACCGCGTAGATACGGACGGCGCACGAACGCGCCGTTTCGCGATCCACGCCGCCGCGCACCGCTCCGGAGATCGCCGCCATGAAGGTCCGATCGTTGTGCACCGCCGCGCTCGTCTGCGCGGCCGCCGGCCTGCTGGCCGGCCGTTCCGCCCACTCGCAATCGTCCGCGACGCTGTACGGCCTGATCGGGCTCGACGTCGCGAGCACCAAGCGCAGCGGCGGCCCGCCCGCCGCGTTCGCGATGCAGAGCCCCGGGCTCACCGCACCGTACTGGGGGCTGCGCGTGACCGAGGATCTCGGCGGCGGCTATCGCGCGCTCGCCGTGCTCGAAAGCTTCTTCCAGCCAGTCAACGGCGGCATCGGCCGCACGTCGGCCGACCCGTACTGGGGGCGCAACGCGTATGCGGGCCTCGAAGGCCCGTTCGGCACCGTGACGCTCGGGCGGCAGACGAACCTGCTCTATCTCGCCGAACAGGCCGTCAATCCGTTTCGCGCGTCGATCCTGTTCTCGCCGCTCGTGATGCAGACCTTCGTCGCGTCGTACGGCGGCACGATCGCCGGCGACACGGTCTGGAACAACGCGATCCAGTACACGAGCCCGACCGTCGGCGGCCTGGTCGCGAGCGCCGTCTACGCACCCGGCGGCCTCGCGGGCGCGAACGGCGCGGCCAACGCGGGCGTGTCGCTGCGCTACGCGAGCGGCCCGCTCACGGCGGTGGCGACCGTGCAGCGCACGCGGATCGTCGCGGGCGCCGCCGCACCGACCCAAAACGCGTACCTCGCCGGCTTCGCCTACGCGTTCCCGCGCGTGACGCTGTACGGCGCGGTGCAGGGCACGCGCACGTCCGCGACCGATACCGGCTCGCACACGTTCGAGGCCGGCGTGTCGGTGCCGCTCACGTCGCGGCTGTCGGCGCTCGGCGAATGGGCGTATACGCGCCGCACCGCGGCACGCACGACCGTGACGCGCAACACGGGCGCGGCCGGGCTCGACTACACGCTGTCGCGACGCACCGACGTCTACGCGCTCGCGGTGACCGACCGGCTCGGCGGCAGCGGCCTCGCGGCAACCTGGGCGCTCGGCATCCGGCACCTGTTTTGACGCGAACCGCCGCGCATATCCGGGTCAACCCGCTATAACCAAACCGCCGCTTTGTATAAAAAAGAAGTGCTTCGAATTCATCAACGTCCGTGCGTATAATTTTTCTCAGTTCATGTATACACAAACGCGGTTCATGAACCGGCACGGCCCGCGCCGCCTCGCCCCGGAAAACAACGACGACTATTTGGAGACCGAATGAAAAAGAAGCTGATCGCATCGGGGGTCATGCTGCTCGCATGCGCCGGCGCACACGCCCAGTCGCGCATCTGGCTGTCGGGTTACATGGACCTGAACATCGAGCACCTGATTTCGTCGGGCCCGGGCGGCAACATCACGCGGATGTCGAGCGGCGGTCTGAACAATTCGCGCTTCAACCTGAGCGGCGTCGAGGAGCTGGGCGGCGGCAACAAGGCCGTGTTCACGATCGAGCCGATGTTCGCCGCGAACACGGGCGTACAGTCGACGCAGTTCCGGCAGTCGTTCGTCGGGCTCAAGGGCGACTGGGGCGAAGTGACGATGGGCCGCCAGTTCACGCCGTCGTACTGGCTCGCCGGTTATGCGGACCCGACGTGGGCGGCCGATTTCAGCATGGTCAACGACATGCAGTTCTTCTACGCGACCTATCGCGTCGACAACGCGCTGCAGTACAAGACGCCGACCTTCCACGGCTTCACCGGGCGCGTGATGATCACGACCGGCCTCGGCGATGGCACGCGCGCCGGGCGCTTCTTCAGCACCGGCATCGAATACCGCAACGGGCCGCTGTTCCTCGGCGCGGTCAGCGAACTGCAGTACACGCGCGACATCTTCCGTTCGTCGCAGATCCATTCGTCGCGCGACAACTACTTCTCGGCCGTGTACCGCTTCGGCGGCTTCGAGCCGACCGTGATCTATCACACGTACAACGGCTATTACGCGTATCCGCCTTACGTCGCGTTCAACTCGCAGGGCTGGGACGCGCAGATCGGCGCGCGCTGGAACATCGACGGCATCAACCGCGTGTACCTGAGCGTCGTTCACCGTCACGACGACAACAACACGAGCATTTCCAGCGCGACCGGCGGCGTGATCGGCTACATCTACGGGCTGTCGAAGCGGACCGACCTGTATGTGAGCGCCGCACACGTGAAGAGCCAGCACCGCGTGCCCGTCGCCTATCCGGTGACCTTCCAGGTGTATCCGGACGGCGGGCAGAACCCGTCCGGTTTCCAGATCGGCATCCGCCACGCGTTCTGATTTTCCGAACCCGCGCCGCGCCCGGCGATGCCCGCCGCCCGCGACGCCACGACCCGTCATGACAAGGAGACATTCATGCTTCGACCACGCAACAGACGCACGCCCCGCACCGGAATCGCCCGCCCGGCCGCCGCATCGATCCTGATCGCGGCGTCGGCGCTGGCCGCCGCCGCGCAGCCGGCGGCCGACGCACCGGCCAACGCGAGCGCGCCCGTCACCGCATCCGCATCCGCAGCCGGCACGCCCGGCACGCCCGGCACGCCGACCGTCGCCGATCCGTATCTCGCCGGCTGGCTGCGCCTCACGCCCGATCGCCGGCCCGTGCCGCTGAAGCCGGGCGTCGACTACGGGATGGACCCGGCCACCGGCCAGTTCGTGTGGCCGAAGGCGACGCCCGAAACCCACCAGGGGCAGCGCTTCCCCGGCGAGCTGACGACGTGGGACAACAAGAGCTACGCGAAGAACGTCAAGGTGCTCGCGTTCTACCCGGGCGTCGATTCGCCCTTCCATGCATGGAACAACATCGTCGACTTCGACGGCCGGCGCTACCTGTACATCCACGATCGCGACTACCTGCGCATCATGGACGTCACCGATCCCGCGCACGGCAAGGTCGTGTTCTCGAAAGGCGGGGTCTGGGGGCCGAAGGGATCGAGCGAGGCATTCGATGCGAACAACGTGCACGACTACCTCGGCGGCGCGACGGTCGCGTGGAGCCGCAAGCTCGGCAAGCCGGTGCTCGTCGCATCGTTCGAGATCGGCCGCTACGGGCTGATGACCGAGAAGATCGACCAGCCCGACAAGGTCGCCGCGCAGCGCCACTACAACTCGCTGAAGGGCTTCCGCGTGTACGAGATGGACGGCCCGCTGCCGAACCAGTGGAAGCTGATCGCGACGCGCACGACCGACTACCGGCACCCCGACGCGCCGATCGGCCAGCAGCAGGGCTCCGGCTCGCTCGACGCGCCCGAATACTACGGCGGCAAGTACATGATCGTGTCCGCCGCGCCGGACGACAGCTACGCACTGACCGAATACCCGAACTACCTGTACTCGCCGGGTTACCAGGTATGGGACATGTCGGACCCGGCGAACCCGGTGTTCGTGTCGCAGGTCGCGGTGCCCGGCCAGATCCTCGGCAACGCGGAACACGAACAGGCGTACCTGATGAATCCGCGCGCCGGCAACCGGACGTCGTGGATGGGCTCGCGCAACCCGATCTTCCTGCCGAAACCGCTGGAGAACGGCGGCAAGATCGGCTTCGGCGCGATGGGCGGCCTCGGCTTCTATGCGTTCGACCTGAGCGACCCGGCGAAGCCGAAGATCCTCGGCAACGTGAACACGCCGCCGAGTTTCGCGGGCACCGAATTCGACAACGCGGACGTGAGCCAGTACGCGCGCACCGGTTACGTGCTCACGAACGGCTACCCGATGAACCGCGACTGCTACGAGCCGTACAAGGACATCTTCGTCGTCGATGCGCGCGATCCGGCGCACCTGAAGGTCGCGGCCAAGCTGCCGGTGCCCGACGTGCCGGCCGGCGCGCCGTTCACGAGCTTCTGCCAGCGCGGTGGCAACTTCGGGCCGAAGCGCGCGAACGCGATCGGCCAGCCGGGCGTGTGGCGTCAGGGGATCGTTCCGTATTCGTTCTACAACGCGGGCGTGCAGATCTACGACGTGAAGAATCCCGCGAAGCCGACGATCGCCGGCTATTTCGTGCCGGCGCTCGCGGACGAGAAGGAACTGCCGTCCTATACGCTCGGCAAGGGCGTGTTCGCGATCTACACCGAGTACGACCGCAACATCATCTGGGCCTTCACCGAGAACGGCGCGTATGCGTTGTCGACGCCGCTGCTCGGCGAGCCCGTGCTCGGCAAGCCGACGAAGCCCTGGCCGCCCCGCTGATCCGCGCAGCATCGGACGGCGCCGCCGTCCGGTTCGGGTCGCGCGCCGCGGCCGCCGTTGCAGGCGGCTCGGCGCGCGCGTTGCGTTTCATTTCATCGCATCTCATCGACGCCAGCCGGGCGACCGGCGCGTTCCAGCGCAAGGATTTTTCTCCGATGACGTTCAAGCCATTTGCCGCGCCGCTGCTGTGCGCGCTCGTGCTCGCGACGGTTGCGGCGCCGGGTCGCGCCGCGACGTCGGCGAGCGAGCAGACCTGCCGCGCATGCCACACGCTCGATACGACGAAGGTCGGGCCGCCGTTCCGCGCGATCGCCGCGCATTACCGTGACGATCGCGATGCGGTCGCGAAGCTCGAGAAGAGCATGCTCGAAGGCAGCACCGGGAAATGGGGCAGCGCGACGATGCCGCCCAACGCGATCTCGGCCGACGATGCGGCGCGGTTCGCGAAGTGGATCATGTCGTTGAATCGGGACGGGAAGTAGCGGACGAAGCGCAAGCATGCGACGCGCGGGTCGAACCGCTCGATCCCGCGTACCGGCTGCATGTGAAAAAAGGCGACCGTGCGCCTGCCTCCGCATCGTTCACACGCGCACCGCAACGCTTGCGGCACGCATGCGAACCCGTCGCGTTACTTCAACCGCGTCTCGATTTCATTCGCCATCGCCTTCGTCGCGGCCTTCGTCGGCGCATCGTCGGCCGGCACGTTCAGCAAGCCGAAATCGTGAATCGTGCCGTCGTAGCGCGTGGTCGTCGCGTCCACGCCGGCCGCGTCGAGCTTGCGGCCGTACGCTTCGCCTTCGTCACGCAGCACGTCGAACTGCGCGCTGCTCGCGCGCAGCGGCGACGCGTAGATCTCGTTGCGTTGCGCTTCGTTCTTCGTATAGACGTCCCAGAACCACTTCATCATCGGCCGCGTCAGGAAGTGGCCCTGCTGGTACGCGTTGTACGAATCAGAAGCGATAGCCCAGCGACACGAAGGTCATGATCGGATTGATCTTTAGCCGTGTCGTGCTCGTGACGGTCCCGACCGGCGCGCGCGTCGTGAGGGTCGCCTTTGTGGACAACCACGCGTATGCAAACGAAGCGCCAATGGACCAGTGAGTATCCATATTGTAGGTGAGGCCTGCATTGAGAATCGGGGCAAAGGACTTGCTCAGCGAGACCGATGTAGGCCCTTCGAGGCGCGCGCCAACGGACGGCGAGTAGAGGAACTTGCCGGACGCAACCGGATTGCTCAGGTCAATGCTGTTGAACCAGACATACGAGATCCCCGCACCGACATACGGCCGCAAACGTGCCGACGGCGCGCCGAAATGGTACTGCGCGATGATCGCGGGGCTCCAGGCTCGCGCCGTTCCCAACTCCCCGAGTCCCGCTAGCGTTCCCGTGCCGGTGAGATGGAGTTTCGGCGGAACGCCCGCGATCGTCTCCACGGCAATATGGTCGGTCACGAAGTAGGTCGCCGTGAGCGCAACCGTATCGGCATCCGAGATGGTCGCTCCGCTTCCGGCCATCGTGTTCGACCGGCCGAGCGCATTGACCGTCAGCGGCTCGCTGGAATCCTGAGGCGCCATGTGCAACCAACCTGCATTGATCATGAGCTGTCCTGCAGATTGCGCGTGCACGGAAGAAGTGACGAATAGGGACAACAGAACTGCCGCGCTCGTATGCTTCATATGGCCTCCAGAGGTTGTTATAAAGGTATTTCCAGTGGTGCAGGATTCGTCATTCGGGAACCGGCGGGGAGCCCGCCAGTTCCCGAATATTCCGCCGCGAAACAAATCGGAATATCGGTCAACGATTTCTGAGTTTGTTGATCACGCGCACACTCGTGACAGCAGCAGCCCGCTTCAGGGCCGTCAGCGGATCAGCACGATTCGAGGGCGCGCCTTTGGGTAAGCCCCCAGGCGGGGAAACAACCGCTGAGCATTACCTGTTTCGATCATCGCGCGCGCGTTGGCATCCCAAACATTCGAATGCTCCAGCGTGTTGCATTGCATCGCTGTCGCCGGTGCAGGCGCGAACGGGAAATCGCTGCCGAACAGCACCTGGGACGGATCGACCAATTCGCGTAACGCCGCTTGTGGGAAGTCGGCCGGAGAGAGCGCCGTGTCGAAGTGGAATCTGCGGATATAGGTCAGCATGCCTGCCGGCATGCTGGATACGAACTCCGGGAGAAGATTGGCGAGCGACAGACGCCACGCGACATACGGAACGAAGCCGCCCGCATGGGCCAGAATCCAGCGGATATTGGGGTAGCGCTCCATCGTGCCGGTCAGGATGAGGTTCAGCGCGGCGCGCGTCGTGTCGCACAGGAACTCGATCAAAAAGCCCGGCGCGATCAACCCGAGCTGTTCGCTTGACCGATGCAGGTTCGGATGCACGAATACAACCGCCTGGCGCCTGTCCAGCTCGGCCATCAGTTCGTCGAATTCCGGCGAGCCCAGAAAGCGCCCCTCGGTACTTCCCAACAGGACGATACCGTCTGCGCCAAGCACATCCAGTGCATGAATCGCCTCCTTGCACGCATGATCGGTAAATGGCATGGGCAATACCGCAAACGATCCGAAACGATCGGGGTATTGCTGACGCAGTTCAGCGGCATACTCATTGCACCCTCGCGCCAGCGCACATGCTTCATCGAGATTGCCGAAATACACGCCTGGCGCCGAGATCGACAGCAACGCGACTCGTATGGCATGAGCGTCCATCACCGCGAGCGATTCCTTTTCGGTCCAGGCGGGAAGATCGGCGCCCGCAACCTTTGTCAGGCCTCGCCGGGACATGGCGGCTCGATATACGGGTGGAACAAAGTGATGATGAACGTCGATACGGCTCACCCTATTCTCCAGTTTGAATTGAAAATGATATACAGTCCGAATTAAATTTCAGCATCCCGTTCGCTTCGTCAGGCCGAATGAACACCGGGCTCCTAGATCGAGGCGGATGACGCGTCGTGTGCCGTCCCAGGTGCGCGCAGGAGGTCCAGGGCGACGTCGACGATCATGTCCTCCTGTCCGCCCACCATGCCGCGCCGGCCCAGCTCCACGAGAATGTCCATGGTCTTGAGCCCATATTTCGCTGCAGCCCGTTCCGCGTGACGCAGGAAACTCGAATACACGCCGGCGTAACCCAACGCGAGTGTCTCGCGGTCGACCCGCACCGGGCGATCCTGGAGCGGGCGCACGATGTCGTCGGCGGCGTCCATCAGACGGTAGAGATCGGTGCCATGCCGCCAGCCGAGTCGATCGGCCGCCGCGACGAACACCTCGAGCGGCGCATTGCCGGCGCCTGCTCCCATGCCGGCAAGACTCGCGTCGATCCGGTCGCAGCCCTCTTCAACCGCGACGATCGAATTCGCGACACCCAGGCTCAGGTTGTGATGCGCATGGATCCCCGTCTGTGTTTCGGGCTTCAGCGTGTCCTTGAATGCCCGCATCCGGTCGCGGACGTCGTTCATGTTCATCGCGCCGCCCGAATCCACCACGTAGCAGCAGGTGGCGCCGTAACGCTCCATCAACCTTGCCTGCTCCGCCAATCCGCGAGGCGTCTGCATGTGGCTCATCATCAGGAAACCCACTGCGTCCATCCCGAGCGCCCGTGCGTACTCGATATGCTGGCGGGCAATATCGGCTTCGCTACAGTGGGTCGCGACGCGTACGATCCGCGCACCCGCGTCGTATGCGGCCCTCAGATCATGGATGGTGCCGATTCCGGGCAGCAACAGCGTCGCGACCTTCGCGTGCGTGACGACACTCGCCACGGCCTCGATCCACTCGACGTCCGTATGCGCGCCGAATCCGTAGTTGAAGCTGCTGCCTTGCAGTCCGTCGCCATGCGCGACTTCGATCGAATCGACCCCGGCTGCGTCGAGTGCGGCGGCGATCTCCGTCACTTGCGCGAGGCTGTACTGATGACGGATGGCATGACTGCCGTCGCGCAACGTCACGTCGGAGATATAGAGCTTCTTGTCCATCGGGTAGGCACTCATCGTTGATTGGCCCCGAGACGGGCCGCGACCCGTTCTGCCGCGGCCTTGGCTGCACTCGTCATGATGTCGAGGTTGCCCGCATAGGACGGCAGGTAGTGCGCGGCCCCTTCGACTTCGAGCAGGATCGAGGTCTTGAGGCCGGTCATCCGCTCGCCGACGCCAGGGATCCGGATCGGCCGCTCGGCCTCGATACGATCGAACTGGACACGTTGTTTCAGTCGATACCCGGGCACATACGACTGGACGGCTTCGACCATCCCGGCGACCGATGCCTCGATCTCGCGTTCATCGGCGAAGTCGCTCAGCGTGTACACCGTATCGCGCATCATCAGCGGCGGCTCCGCGGGATTGAGCACAATGATCGCCTTCCCCTTCACGGCACCGCCGACCGCTTCGATCGCCCGCGATGTCGTCTCGGTGAATTCGTCGATGCTGGCGCGCGTGCCGGGCCCGGCGCTCCTGCTGGCGATGGACGCGACGATCTCGCCGTAGTGCACTTTCGCGACCCGCGATACCGCCGCGATCATCGGAATCGTGGCCTGGCCGCCGCACGTCACCATGTTGACATTCAACGCGTCGAGATGACGCTCCCCGTTCACAACCGGAATGCAATACGGTCCGATCGCGGCCGGCGTCAGGTCCACGACGCGAATGCCGGGCTTGACGGTGCGCAGGAACGCATCGTTCTGCGTATGCGCCGCGGCAGACGTCGCATCGAACACGATGTCGATCTCGTCGAACACGGGCATGCGGGCCAGCCCCTCGACACCTTCATGCGTCGTCGCGACGCCCAGGCGTGCCGCGCGCTGCAACCCGTCCGACGCCGCATCGATTCCCACCATGGCGCCCATCTCGAGATGTTCGCCGTGGCGCAGGATCTTGATCATCAGATCGGTACCGATATTCCCGCTGCCGATAATGGCGACTTTCCGTTTGATGCTCATCGATCTCGCCCTCATCCGATACGGCAACTGACGCTGCCGAGCGCACCGATCTGCGCGTGAATCGTGTCTCCGGCGCCGACCGGCACCATCGGACCCAGCGCACCCGACAGGATCACGTCGCCCTCACGCAACATCTGCCCGCGCCGCGCCATCATGCGGGCCAGCCAGTACACGGCCCGCAACGGATGGCCGAGGCATGCGGCACCCGTTCCGGTCGATACGGTCTTTCCGTCGAGCGTCATCGACATGCCCAGCTCCCCGAGGGAAATTCCACCGAGCGACACCGGTTGATTGCCGAGCACGTAGAGACCGCAGGATGCGTTGTCGGCCACCGTATCCTCGAGCGCGATGCGCCAGTCCGAGATGGCGCTGTCGACGATCTCGAGCGCCGGCAGCGCACAGGCCAGCGCCGACAGGACCTGCCCGTAGCTCGGCGCTTCATCGGCCATGTCGCGTCCGACGACGAACGCCACCTCCGCCTCGATCTTCGGCTGCATCAGGCGGCTCAGGGGCACCTCGTCGCCATCGAGATACTCCATGTCGTCGAACAGCACGCCGAAATCGGGCTGGTTGACGCGCAACTGCTGCTGAACAGCGATCGACGTCAGGCCGATCTTCTTGCCGACGATGCGTCGGCCGTCCGCGATCCGGGCCGCGGTGTTGAGTTCCGAGACGGCATACGCCGCGTCGAGACCTGTAATGCCGAACCGCGTGGCAATCGGGTCGATCGGCGTGCGTGATTCACGTGCATCGCGTAATGCTTGCGCAGCCGCCTGAACGGCTGCCGGGTCGAATGAATGAGACATGGCGGAAATATGAAATCGTGGGTCAGGCCGCTTGCGCGGCAGCCGGTGCGGTCTTTGACATGCGGGCGAATCCATCGCCTGCGCCGGCCCCGAACCCGAGACGCTCCCGCAGTTGGCGAATGGTCCTGTCAAGCTCGCCGACGGGAACGACGGCGAAGGCGAAGCGGTCGGGTCTCAGTACCGCAACGGCCTGCGTCTTGAACCCCGCCTTGTTGAACCACGCGATCATCTCGCCACCGATATCCTCGACTTCGGCGACGTCGATCAGGTTGTCCCGATTGACGCCTTCGAGCCCTTGCGGGCGCCCGCCATACGCGTACATCGTCACGCTGCGTACCGACAGTGCGCCGAGCGTTGCCCGCGACACATCGTCCATGCAGCGGGAGGGATCGACGTTCAATCCGATCAGCGAAAAGCCGTGACCGAGCAGGTCGTCCAGTTTCTTCCGGTCACCGTTGAAAAGGCGCACCTCGGGTTGCGGAATCAACGCGCCCTCCGGGCCACGTCGGCGACGGCGCGGCAACCCCAGGTATGCGTTCTTTCGATAGACGGGCATCGGCTTGAAGCCGCCCCCCTCGAGCCAGCGCCTGAGCGGCGGTATGGCCCGGATGATGCCGAGGGACGTGTCCCGCACCAGCGTGGCGGACAGACTGCGTGCCGATACGACGTTCTTGAGCAGGACGGACGTGTCGATCATCGCCTTCGCATGCGCATGCCGTTCCGACTGGTACGTGTCCAGCAGCGTGTCGGCCGCGAGGCCGCGCAAGACGAGATCGAGCTTCCAGCCGAGGTTGTACGCGTCGCGTACGCCGGAGCTCGCACCCTGCCCCATGAACTGCGGCGTCATGTGAGCGGCATCGCCGCCGAGCAGCACGCGTCCGACCCGCCACTTCGACGCAATCAGCGCGTTGAACGTATAGACGAGCTTGCGCTTGATCACGAACTGATCGGGATCGACGAACAGCGACAGATACTTCCGGACCGTCTCCGGCCGCTCCATGTTTTCCTTCGTTTCGCCCGGCATCAACATGAATTCGAACCGGTGGAATTTTCCGGGCTGAACGCAGCTCACGACCGGCAGTTTCGGGTCGACGACGAAATTGAAGTACGGCAGATGACGCAACGCGTCCGTTCCGGGCTTGCGTTCGAGGTCCACGACGAGCCATGGCTCGGGGAAGCTCTTGCCGGACATCTCGATCCCGAGCTTCGTGCGAACGATGCTCCGGCCGCCGTCGGCGCCGACCAGATAGCGCGCCCGCAGGGTTCTGGTACAGGGATCGCCTTCCACGCGCGTGCGCGCATCGTGACTGTCGCTGAACCGCGCTTCGCGCGTCGCCTGATGCGTCACGCTCACGCCGTCGGCGTCCTGAGCGAAGTCAATGACTTCGCGGCCCCGTTGCACGTCGATGTTGGGATAACGTGCGAGCGTCTCGGCCAGCGTCGTTTCCAGGTACGGCTGGTAAAAGAAGTTGATCACGGGCCAGCCGAACGGACGCTTGCGCGGCATATATTGCGTGATCGGCGTGCCGTCGCGCCGCACGAGCTGGACGGGCGTCTCCATCATCATCCGCGACTGGATCTCGTCGGCCACGTCGAGATGCTGGAAAATCCGCATGCACTCGTCGTCGGTGTATACCGCTCGCGCGTTACCGTAGAACACGGGTTCGCGCTCCAGCACGACGACCTGGTGGCCGGCCTGGCCGAGCATGTGCGCGAGAACGAGGCCGGTCGGCCCCAATCCGACAATCGCGACATCGCACGCATCATTCGGATGCGCTCCGTTCATGACCGTTCTCCTTGTACAGAAAATTCCGGACGCGTCAGCGATGCAAGCGCGTGACGCACGCGCCCCAGCCGCACGCCAAGGCTCAGGTTTTCCGGACGATGGCCCCATAGACTGATGCCTCGATAAATCGCCGGACGCCACGTTTGTTCATCGACCACGATCGGGTTCCAGCCGAGCTCGATCTCGAAGCCCGATGGCGTCTGAACGTAGAACGAGAGTTCACGGTCATTGGGATGCTGGCCGATTGCATTCGCGATCGGATAGCCCATCGCACGACACCTGAGGTAGGCTTGCGTCACATCGTCGAGGGATGCGCATTGAAGATTCATGTGGTGAATCTGCGTGCGCAGCGGATTCAGGCGGATCCCGCGTGTCGATGCAGTCGCGAACGAATGATGTCGTTCGTTGAATCGGAGGAACGCGAAGTCAAGATTCAGACCTTGCATCCTGTCTTCGATTTCGTCGGAAAGACGCGCATCGAACACGTCTTTCCAGAACTGCTGCATCACCTCCGGTTGTCGGGTCGTGACAGCGACATGCCCCATTCCCGACGCGCCCGTCACAAAACCCGTCGCACGCATGCGCAGGGGGAGATCGCTGATGACCGGTTCCGTGAACAATTCCGTGCGCAGTTTCTTCGGCCCGGCGAAGAACCAGAATCGCTTCACGCCGCGCAGGGCCGCTTCTTCCTTGCTCCCTTCCTCTACACGCACCCCGCGAGCGGAGATTCGTGCGACGGCAAGCTCGAGCGCCTCGCGGTCGTCGAGCTGCCATCCGATGGCAATGACATCTTCGGCCGTGCCGGCACGGATGATCAGACGCCGGTCGTGCGAGTCGATGCGGCATGCGACCACGCGTGGATCGGGGGTATCGACGTGAAGCCCCAGGCCTTCTGACGCGAATTTCGTCCATTCGCGAAGCCGGGCCGATTCGGCCAGCAGATAGCCCATCCGAACACGACCGAACAAGCTGCTTGTGGGTGACCGCGCACTAACGATAGTCGGCATGACGTCTCCCTCGATCAGCGGGCAGCGACGACGCGTGCTTTCGCATCGCCCTGCGCAAGGAATGCCAGCACGGCAGCGTTGAATTCGTTCGACCGCTCCCACTGCACCCAGTGTCCGGTATTGCTGAACAGGTAGACATCACAGTTCGGCATGCGCTTCTGGAGCGCGTACGCGCCGCTGGCCCGGTTGACCTTGTCATCCACGCCCCACAAAACCAGCGTCGGATTGCGCACGGATGCCAGTCGCGCATCCCGCGTGAAGTCGAGATTGCTGAACTTCGGGATGCCCTTGGGGCCCAGCAAAGGCGGGCTCGCGACGACTGCCGGGTCGATGCTGGCCCGAAAGCGTTCCTCGATCATCGACTGCGGCACGAGACTGCCGTCGAACACGAGATCGCCGCGAATGAACGTCGTGAGCTTCTCGAGGCTCGGGCCATCGTCCTTGTAATAGTTCAGCAAACGCTTGAGGCCGGGCGTGGGAACCTGGCGCGTCGTATTGACGCCGCCGGGGCCCATCAACACGAGCCGGCCCACCGCTTGAGGGCGCTCCAGCGCCATGCGAAGTGCACAGGCTCCGCCGAGCGAATTCCCGATTGCGTGCGCATTCGGAATACCGAGCGCGTCCAGCATGCCGAGCATGCCTTCCGCGAGATCGCCGAATGGATCGTTGCGGTCGACGCCTTTCGTGGACTGACCGAACCCCGGCATGTCGGGCACCAGCACCCGAAAATGGCGCGCGAGCGCGTCGATGTTCCGCGCGTAGTTCGACAGGCCCGATGCGCCCGGCCCACCGCCATGCAGCATCAATACGGCGGGCCCTTCGCCTGCTTCCGATAGAAAAACGTGCCGCGTGCCGACCTTGACGGTGCGTTGGCGCATTGCATGCGTGATGGAGGGGGTGTCCATGGCGTCGACTGCTCCTGATTTCGCTAGGTTTGATTCATTGTAATGAGATTACTGTCATTATGACAATATACTCGTTTTTACCTAGCCGCCGGTCGGGCATCCGTAAGCCGCACCGTATAATCGGCACATGAGTGAATCCACGACCATTGATCATCGGACCCGCGTTGCTGCGCAGCGCCGCGAACGGATGCGCGCGCGGCTGATCGAAAGCGCGATGCTCGTTTTTGCCGAGAAAGGGATTGGCGCCAGCGTCATCCAGGACGTCATCGCGGCAGCCGATGTGTCGCAAGGCACCTTCTACAACTACTTCCGTACCAACGAGGAACTGCTCGAAGCGGTGACGCAGGAGCTCAACGACGAGCTGCTCCGCCTGATCGAAACGGTCGTGGGCGCCTACGAAGATCCGGCCCGAAGAATTGCGTGCGGCGTCCGGATGTTTCTGTATGCCGCACGTGCCTATCCGCTGCTTGCACGCTTCATTTCGGCAGCTGGCGTCCATGCCGTCGGCCCGAGCAGCCTGATCTACGTGTACCTGCCGGTCCACATCCAGCAAGGCCTGGCGACCGGCCGATTTCAGGGCGTGACGGTCGAGCTGGCGCTCGACATGATTGCCGGAACCGCGCTCACGACGATTCATCGATTCACCGAAAACGGTAAGGTGGCCGAATCGCCCGAACAGATCGTTGCCGCAATTCTGCGCGGCCTGGGTGTCGATGGAGCGGAAGCGCAGCGACTCGTGCTCGACGAACTGACGCTGGTCATGCCGCCTGAAACGTCCCTGCTGGAGCGAGGGCGTGTGCGTGCGGCGAAGCAACCCGACGCCCGGTCGTGATCAACCGCCTCGCGGCACGCCATCAGGCGGAGCAGCCGATCGGCGGCGACGCAAGCCGCGTGAGAATGAACGCGTTGCCCGAATTCAACGCGATCGTTTCGTGCAGACGGATTGTTCGCATCAAATAGCGTCACCAACCCTGACATCCATGTGCCGCCACGCGCGGGCGCCCATTGCTTCGCGCATCCGTGGCGTTCCCCATTCGTCCGGACGGATCCACCAGCCCGTCGTACGCAGCCTGAATCGAACCGGGAACAGTTGGACCTGACGCAAACGACGACAGGCAACCCGGATGAGCTGCCGCAATCATCCATCGCAGCGCGGCCCGCGAACCGGAACGGCCTGCCATCGCGTGACACCGGCGAAACCTCGGTCAGCAAGAACGGGCAAGCGATCAGCATCGCTCCACCGCGCCCATGCCGTCATCACGTCGATTTTCCCCGCCGCGGTACCCCCATCGTCACCCTCCGTCGCGATCGATGATCGACACCGAAAGCGGTTTGTCGGTGCACTCCTTGCACACGCCGGAGAATAATTTGACGGTCCTGATGGCGTCCTTAGACTGGTGTGGAGGATCCACCGAGCGCGCGAAGACCTCGCGCCGCGCCACACAAACAGGAGATGCGAAATGCTCACGAAAATCGATACACACCATCACATCGTGCCGCCATCCTACGCAGCATGGCTGGAAAGTCGCGGCATCACGGCGGGAGGCCTTCCGATCCCGCACTGGAGCGAAGCAGGGGCGCTCGATCTGATGGAAGCGGAAGGTACGGCAACGGGCATTTTCTCCGTATCGACGCCGGGGGTTCATCTTGGCGATGACATCGAGGCGCGCGAGAAAGCACGTGAGGTCAACGAATTCACTGCCGCCGTTGTCTCGCGACACCCCGGCCGCTTCGGGTTCTTCGCGACCCTGACGCTCCCGGATGTCGAAGGCGCGATCGCGGAGGCGGCCTATGCGATGGATACGCTCCGTGCGGACGGCGTGGTGCTGATCAGTAGCGTACGAGGCACGTACCTGGGTGATGAATCCTGGGCGCCGCTGTTCGACGAGCTGAACCGACGTCAGGCAGTCGTCTTCATCCACCCTGGCGACCTGCCCTGCGAGCCGGTGCCCGGGATTCCCCCGTATGCGGCAGACTTTCTTCTCGACACGACTCGGGCGGCGATCAACATTGCGAAAGCCGGTTGGCTCGAGCGCTTTCCTGACGTGAAATTCATACTGTCGCACGCAGGCGGGTTCATCCCCTACGCAGCACAGCGAATTGCGCGTGTCGTGTCGCCCGACAGCAGCACCGAGGGCGGCCTGGCGCGACTCAGGCGCTATTACTTCGACACGGCGCTCTCGAGTAGCCCCTACGCGCTACCGGCGTTGCTTGCATTCGCCGACCCGTCCCGGATTACGTTCGGGAGCGACTGGCCGTATGCCAACAAGGACCGGTCGGTCGATTTCACCCGAATGCTCGAAGCGTTTCCGCTGACGGAAGCGCAGCGACACGCGATTTATCGCGGCAACGCGGAACATCTGTTCCCGCGACTGGCGGCGGGGTAAGAAAAAGTTGGGGGCGCCGGATGCCGGTGCCCCCGCTTTCTCGTGTGCGTCGCCTCCGGGTCAGCAACGGATGCTTGTCCGCGGCCGCCCCTTCCATTCAGGTGTCGGCGCTCGCGAACCTGCCCTTCGGTCGACCTGATCGCAACGTGCGATATTTGCCGAGCGAGATGAGCAGCGCGCTTGCGATGACCAGCACGATCGGGGCGAGCCGGAGCGGTAACGCGTAGTTGCGATACAGGTCGAAGTAGCGGCCAGCCACGAGCGGGCCTGCGACTGCGCCGAAACCGTAGCCCGCGAACGCGATGCCATAGTGAAGGCCGAAACGTCTCAGCCCCAGATAGGCGCGGACCAGATAGGACAGCAAGTCCCCCTCCGCTCCTATCGCGAGGCCGATGCAGGCGCACGCGAGCAGCACGGATGGCAGGGACGCTGCGTTCATGAGCAGCAGGTACCCCGACGCGCCGGCGAGCAGGAAACCCGCGCCGACCAGCGGCGCATGAAGGTAATCGATCAGCGCACCGGAAATCAGGCGCCCGATGAGTATTCCGACGCCGATCAGCGACGCGCAGTTCGCTGCCGCCCCGGGCGACAACCCGCGATCCGCCAACAGCACCGGCAAATGCGGATTGAGCGAGAGTGTCGCACTCGAAGCGAGAAAAGCGACCACGACGATCGTGCCGAGCTTGACCGCCGAGAATGACGGCTCTGCGCCGGCGATGTCGGCAGGGCGATCGTCCCTTCGTGGCCGCGGCGCCACCTTCCGTTCCCTGATCAGCGCATACGCAAGGAGCGAGCCCGCGAGCGACACGCACGCGCTGATCTGGTAGGCGTGGCGCCAGTGGAACGCCGCGATGAGGTGCTGGGTGACCGTTGGCGCGGCTGCCGTGCCCACACCGAGTCCGACCATCGCGCACCCCGTCGCGAGCCCGAGGCGCCGGTCGAACCACTGCGGCAGGATCGCAAGGTAGCCGAGCACCGACGTTGCGGCACCCGACACACCGATCACCAGCGATAGCGCAATCCAGGCGCCGATGGCGCCGCTCTGCAGCCCCATGCATGCCACCGCAAGACTGAACGCGATTGCCGAGACGAGAATCACCCGGCGCACGCCAAAACGATCCATCAGCATGCCGATGAACGGGCTAGCCACAGCGAGCCCGCCCATTGACGCCGCGTAGGACATGGCCGCCTGTTCCCGCGTCCAATGAAATTCACGCAGCACGACGGGCGCGAATACGCCGGCTGTCGCGTTGAATATCGGGGCATAACCCAAAGCCATGCCGATTGCCGCCCCTGCGACGATGGTGGCGAGTTGCAGCTTGCTGGGTCCACTGGCACCTGCGCCCTCTCCGGGTGCTGCGCTCATGTCCGACTCCTTGTGATGCTCGATGGGGTGGCCGGCGCGCAGCCATCTGACCGGATGCGCCGGATAACAGGCGAATGCGAAAGCAAACAGGGGGGCGTTCGATCGTGCAAACGATCGCGGCAACACCATGAGCACTCGTCGGTAACAAGACCGTGCAATCTCTCGACGTGGGCTCATACGCATCGGACTGGATGTCCGTGCCCTGCCGGCTCCATTGAGTGAAAGCCTTCAGAGTCCGAACGGAACGTACGCATTCCGCGGGCAACTCGACGAACCCGGCTTCCCTGAACGTGCCGCCGCCATCACCTGCTTGCAAGAAAGAGGCGCGGCACCCGCGACAACCGCGAGTGCCGGCCCGCCTAGTTTTGCAGAAAGTCGAGCACCATGCGATTGAACGCGTCCGCATGCTCCCACTGCGCCCAGTGCCCGCATCGCCCGAATACATGCAGTTGAGCATTCGGCATGCCCCACACGAGCCGCAAGCCCACATCCATCGGCACGAAACGATCATCGCGCCCCCAGATCACGAGCGCGGGTGACTTGATCTCGTTCAACCGGTGACCATAGTCCGGAAACTGCTTCGGATTGGCCGCCAGACTTTTCACGAAGTTCTCGAGATGATCGCGCCGCGCAAGCATGTTCTCGAGCCGCGTCTGCATCAACTCTTCCGTCATCGTGCTCGCGTCGTAGACGAAGACGTTGAGCATCTTCTCCAGATTCTCGAGCGTCGGGTCGCGATACAGTCCCTGCAGCAGCTTGATCCCTTCGGTCGGCATCGGCACGAACTGGCTCGGCCCGCCCGTGCCGCCGCCCATCAGCACCAGCTTGCCGACGCGCTCCGGATACGACAGCGCGAATGCCACCGCGCTATGCCCGCCCATCGAGTTGCCGACGAGATGCGCGCGTTCGATGCCGAGCGTATCCAGCACGCCCTTCAGCACACGCGCGTTGAGGTCGGAGCGCGAGCCGGTGCAGACGATCGAATCGCTCTTGCCCCAGCCGGGACAGTCGACGAGGATCACACGGTAGCCCGCGCGAGCGAATACGTCGACGTTGCGATAAAAGTTGGCCCAGCCGCTCGCACCCGGGCCGGAACCGTGCAGCAGCACCAGCGTTTCCGACCCTGCGCCGGTGTCGTTGTAGTGCACGCGCAGTTCCGTGCCGCCCTCCATCACGTTCACGAACTTGCTGGTCGCGGCCTCTGTATGAATCACGGTGTCAGTCATGTCGATGTCCTTCGTCAGATCGATTCGGTTCCAAGTGTGTGCGAGCCGTTGGCCGACTCGCGCGGAGATTTCGCGACCACGGCGAGCGCGCCGAGCGCCGCGATCACGATGAGCGGAATGCTCGAGATCACGAGCATCGACGCGCTCTGGCCCAACGCCAGCAGTTGCCCCGCGATCAGCGGGCCGACCATCGAGCCCACACGGCCGACGGCCACCGCTGCGCCGACGCCCGTACCGCGCACCCGCGTCGGATACGTTGCACCGGCAAGCGCATACAGCACCGACTGCGTGCCAACGAGAAACAACCCCGCCAGCAGGCCACCCCATGCCATCGACACGCTGCCCGTCGCGCCGGCGAGCGCCAGCAATGCAATCGCGATGCCCGCATACATGCCGACCACGACCGGCCGCTTGCCCATGCGATCCATCAGCCCTGCGATCACGATCGCGCCGACGCCGCCGCCGATGTTGAACATCATCTGCACGATGCTTGCCTGTACCGGTGTGAGGCCGCGCGAGAGCACCATTGACGGCAACCAGTTCATCAGGAAATACAGCACGATCAGCGTTCCCAGGTAGCTGATCCACAGCGCGATGGTCGTCACCGCGCGCCCGTCACTGAAGAGCGCGCGCACGATGCCGCCCTTCGACTCGCGGGTCGCACCCTGGCTCGCCGCGACGAAGTGCGTCGACTCCTTCAAGAAGAGCGCCAGCAGCGGCAAGGTCAGCAGCGGCCCGATCCCGCCGACATAGAAAATGTGCCGCCAGCCCTCGGCGCCCGGGCTGACGATGCCGATCACGGCCGCGAGCGCCGCGCCGAACGGCATGCCGCAGTACATCGCGCCGACTGCCGTGCTGCGTTGTCCGGGCGCCGCCGCTTCCGCGCACAGCGCGATCAGGTTCGGCATCGCAGCACCGAGACCGAGGCCCGTGAGAAAGCGCGCGACGAGCAGGCTCTGCAGATCCCACACCTGGGTCGTTGCAATCGAAAATATCCCGAACAGCGCGACCGACATCATCAGCACGCGCTTTCGGCCGATGCGATCTGCGAGCCTGCCGCCAATCGCCGCGCCCGGCAGCAGGCCGAGCGCGCCGATGCCGAATGCCCAGCCGAGCTGCGCGAGCGCGAGATGAAATTCGCGCGCCATGCGCGGCGCGGCGATGCCGGTGGATTGCAGGTCGAGCCCTTCGAGAAGCGCGACCGCGAGGCACAGGCCGATGGTGATGGCACCGCCGGCGCGCGGGGGGAAGCCGTTGACGTTTTCATTGATGTCTCCAGGTTGAACGATGCAGCGCTCTTCATGGCGCGTGGCATGACGGATGGTTCAGGCGCGTGCTTCGCGCTTCTTCAGATCGAGCGCGACGTCGACGATCATGTCTTCCTGACCGCCCACCATGCGCCGCTTGCCCAACTCGACGAGAATGTCGACGGCTTTCAGGCCGTACTTCTGCGCCGCGACTTCGGAATGCCGCAGGAAGCTCGAATACACGCCCGCATAGCCAAGCGCGAGCGTTTCGCGGTCCACGCGCACCGGCCGGTCCTGCAACGGGCGCACGATATCGTCGGCCGCATCGAGCAGGCGATGGAGATCGGTGCCGAGATGCCAGCCAAGGCGCTCGGCCGCCGCGATGAACACTTCGAGCGGGGCATTGCCCGCTCCCGCCCCCATGCCCGCCAGACTCGCATCGATGCGGTCGCACCCCTCCTCGACCGCAACGATCGAGTTGGCGACGCCGAGGCTCAGGTTGTGATGGGCATGCATGCCCGTCCGGGTCTCCGGACGAAGCACCGCCTTGAGCGCCCTGAAGCGCGCCCGGATGTCGTTCATGTTCATCGCACCGCCGGAATCGACCACGTAGACGCAGGTCGCGCCGTAGCTTTCCATCTTCTTCGCCTCGGTCGCGAGGTTGTCGGGCGTGGTCATGTGGCTCATCATCAGAAAGCCGACAGTGTCCATGCCGAGGCCGCGCGCATACTCGATGTGCTGCTTCGAAATGTCCGCTTCCGTGCAATGGGTCGCGACACGGACGACACGCGCGCCCGCGTCGTACGCGGCCTTCAGATCGTGAATCGTGCCGATGCCGGGCAGCAGCAGCGTCGCGATTGTCGCGTGCTTCACCACGTCGGCGACCGCCTCGATCCACTCCAGATCGCTGTGCGCGCCGAAGCCATAGTTGAAGCTCGAACCCTGCAGGCCATCGCCATGTGCGACCTCGATGCTGTCGACCTTCGCCTCGTCCAGCGCGCGGGCGATGTCCTGCACGTTCTGAATCGAGTACTGATGACGGATCGCGTGCATGCCGTCGCGCAGCGTCACGTCGGAGATATAGAGTTTCTTGTCCATGATCGAGTGCTCCTTGCTTCAGGCGTTCACAAGCGACGCGGCCATGCGCTCGGCCGTTGCCAGCGCGGCGGAAGTCATGATGTCGAGATTGCCCGCGTAGGCCGGCAGATAATGGGCCGCACCTTCCACTTCGATGAAGATCGAGGTCTTGAGTCCGCTGAAATGGCCGAGTCCGGGGATATGCAACGGCGCATCGGCGGGGATGTCGTCGAACTGCACGGATTGCTTCAGGCGATAGCCGGGCACATAGGCCTGGACCGCAGCGGCCATCCGGCTGACCGACGTTTCGATCAGCGCCCGGTCTGCCGCTTCCGACAACACATAGACCGTATCGCGCATCATGAGCGGCGGCTCGGCCGGATTGAGCACGATGATCGCCTTGCCCTTGCCCGCGCCGCCGACCGCTTCGATCGCCTTCGACGTCGTCTCCGTGAACTCATCGATGTTGGCGCGCGTGCCGGGCCCCGCCGACTTGCTGCTGATCGACGCAACGATCTCCGCGTAATGCACCTTGGCGACCCGCGACACGGCGGCGACCATCGGGATCGTCGCCTGTCCGCCGCACGTGACCATGTTCACGTTCGGCGCATCGAGATGCGCGTCGAGGTTCACCACCGGCACGCAGTACGGGCCGATGGCGGCGGGCGTGAGGTCGATCACGCGAATGCCGGGCTTGAGTGTGCGCAGGAACGCGTCGTTCTTCACATGCGCGCCGGCGGACGTCGCATCGAACACGAAGTCGATCTCGTCGAACACGGGCAGGCGCGCCAGCCCTTCCACGCCTTCATGCGTCGTCGCCACGCCAAGTCTCGCGGCGCGCGCGAGGCCATCCGAGGCCGGATCGATGCCGACCATCGCCGCAACGTCGAGATGCTTGCCGCGACGCATGATCTTGATCATCAGGTCGGTGCCGATGTTGCCGGATCCGATGATCGCCGCTTTGCACCGGGTGTTGTCTGTTGCCATGGGAATGTCTCCGTCCGTCATTCGCTGAAACTGGCGCGCACACTGCCGAGCCCTTCGATATGCGCCGTATAGGTGCCGGCCGCCTTCACCGCGACCATCGGGCCGAGCGCGCCCGTCAGCACGATGTCGCCCGCACGCAGCGGCGTGCCGAGCCGAACCATCCGGTCCGCGAGCCATGCCGCCGCATTGAGCGGATTGCCGAGGCACGCGCCGCCATTGCCTCGTGAAAAGACTTCACCGTCCTGCGTGAGCGTCATCGCGCACGCGGTCAGCTCGATATCGCGCAGCAGGACCGGCCGGCTGCCGAGCACGAACAGCGCGCTCGACGCGTTGTCCGCCACGGTGTCGAAAAACCGGATGTCCCAGTCGCGGATGCGACTGTCGACGACCTCGATCGCGGCCACCGCATACGCGGTCGCGGAGATCAGATCCGCGAACGTGTGTTTTTCGGCGGTCAGGTCGCGTTCGAGCACGAGCGCGATCTCCGCTTCGACCTTCGGCTGGATCAACGAGGCAAGCGGCATCGGCTGGCTGTCGCCGTAAGCCATCGACGCGAACAACGCGCCGAAGTCCGGCTGATCGACGCCGAGTTGCTTCTGCACCGCGGGCGAAGTCAGGCCGATCTTCCTGCCGACGACCCGCTCGCCATTCGTCACGCGCAAGTCGTTGTTGATCTGCTGGATCGCGTAGGCGCGTGTCGCGTCGCCTTCGTCACACGTATCGCGCAACGGCGCGATCGGCCGGCGCGAGGCCTGCGCTTCACGCAGGCGCGCGGCCATCGAAACAATGCTGTTGTCATCCGACATGGCTCTATCTCCTGGAAAGGGCCCGTTCTCGCGCATGCATCGCGCCAAAGCCCGCGATCCATTCTGGAATCGCGCGGTAGTAATCGATCGATGCCGCGTATGGGCCGCTCGCCGCCAGCGCACCGAACGCGGCGACCCACGTGCGGATCTCGTGCGCGGACTTGCCCGCATCACGCGTGATCGCTTCGTTCGTGAGGCCGTCGGCGGCGGTGAGTTCACCGCGTTCGAGCAGTTCGAGAAACATGCGGTCCCAGGCTGGATTGAGCGGATGCAGGCGGCTGTCACCCGCCGCGAATGCCTTGGCCGCCGCGACGGTGCGCGATTGCCGCGCATCGCGCGACTCCGGCGACGGGTTGCGCCCCGCGATCAACCGTTCCGCGACGATGTCGTCCGCACCCGCGATTTCAGGCACCGGCGGTTCGTGCGAGATACCGCCCGAGCCGATCAGCAACACGCGCCGGTTCATGCGCGCGACGGCACGGCCGATCGCATCGCCAAGCAAACGGGCGCGGCGGCACGACGCCATCGGCGGCGCAACCGAGTTGATGAAGACGGGCACCACCGGATAGCGGTCGATGCCGCCCGTGAGTACCTCGAGCGCCTGCGCGCAGCCGTGATCGACCTGCATGCGATACGACACGGCTACGTCGATATCGCTTGCGAGCGTGGCATCGGCGAGCGCGAGCGCCACATCGCGCGCGACGGGCAACGGGCCGGCCGCGCTGCCGAAATCGCCGACAGCCGTCGCCGCTACGCCGATGCAGAACTGCGGCATCACGTCGTAGAAAAATCCGTTGTAGTGATCCGGCGCGAACACGATCACCCACTCCGGATCGAACGCGTCGACCCGTTCGCGCGCCGCGCGCTGCACCCGCTCGACTTCCGCGACGACTGCCGGCGCAGGATCGAAATAACCGTGCAGCGGCGTGTGCGACATGCATTCGAGATGGATCGGCATCTCAGGCTCCTACCGGGTCGGCGGCATGCGCGAACGTCGCGTCGCTGGCCGTCGCGCTCGTTGCCATCGCAAGCGCCAGCCTTTGTGCGAGCTGCAACACGCAATCCGATACGCATTGCGGCGAGCACATGCCTGCCACGAAGCGGTCCGGCCGCAACAGCACGACCGATTCCGGCACGCCCGCGAACCAGTCGCGCAGGCGCGAGTCGACATCGCCTAGGGCGATCACGCCGTCGGGCACGTCATCGTGGAAGGCGAGCTGCGGGTCGGGCTTCGCGAGCACGAAGCATCCCCCAAGCGCGCGCCAGATGCGGCGCGCCTCGGGCGTCAGGCCGAAGGTCGGGTCCGTGCCCCAACCCACGATCGCGAAGCGATTGCCGATCGCATCGTCGAGCCGGACGATGCCGCCATCGGCGAGACGCACGCGCGGCTGGATGAACATGCGGCCGACGGGGGTGCCTGCCTGCGCATCACGGCCATGCACCATCCGCCCGATCAGCGATTCGCGCTTCTCGCTCATCAGGCCGACCAGCCGCCCGAACGCGCCGTGCCCCCGCTTCGCGATCAGGCGCGCGAGCAGGCCTTCGGACCGCTCGCGTCGCGCCAGAAGCACGACGCCCTCTTCATAGCGCGGCATCGGCTTGAAGCGCATTTCGACGAAGTAGCGCTTCATGGAAGGCAGCATGTCGAAACAGCGCACGAACGCGTCGCGCACTTTCGACCCGAAAAAGCTCGTCGGCGCGAAGATATCGCCCGCGACTTCCGAGAGGTGGATCATCGAGCGCGCGTGGGCACGCCGTTCCGTCGTGTAGGTATCGAGCAGCGCGTCGTGCGCCGTGCCTTTCACGACCATCGCGAGCTTCCAGCCGAGATTGCTCGCGTCGCGAATGCCGCTGTTGTAACCCTGTCCCTGCCACACCGGCATGATGTGCGCCGCGTCCCCCGCGAGCAGGATGCGCTTCACGCGGAACGTGCTCGCGAGCCGCGCGTTGTGCGTATAGACCCGCTGACGAATGTAGTCGACCTTGTCAGGATCGTCGACAACCCCGCGCACCATCGCCGCCATGTTCTCCGGCTTCGACAGCTCCGCCTCCGTCTCCCCGGGCATCACCATGAATTCGAAGCGCCGGATGCCGTGCGGCAGCGCCGCCGACACGTAGGGACGCCGCGCGTCGCAATGCAGATAGACATGCGGAGAGCCGATCGGATCATTGCGCACGTCGATCACGATCCATTGATTCGGCTTCGTGCGGCCTTCGAACGGCACGTCGAGCGTGCGGCGCACCAGGCTGTTGCCACCGTCCGCGCCGACCATGTACGCGGCGCGGATCGTTGTCTTCACGCCGTGCGCGTCGGTCGCGTCGATGGTCACCCCGCGCGCGTCCTGCGCGAAGCTGTCGACGCTGTGACCAAGCAGCGTCGACACAGTGTCGAAACGCTCGAGGCCACGATACAGAATCTGATCGGCGAGCGGCTGGATGAAGGCATTGCGGCGCGGCCAGCCGAACTCGTCGGTGCGCGGTTCGATCGACGCGAAGCACTTCCCTTTCAGCGTGAAGCGCATCCAGTGATTCGGCGTGGTGTGCGGAAGCAGCGCGTCGACCAGGCCGGCCGACTGGAATACACGCAATGCTTCGTCGTCGAGGCCGATGGCGCGCGGATAGTCGATGATCTGCGCGAGCTTCTCGATCACGACGACGCGCACGCCCTGCAGGCCGAGAATGTTCGCGATCATCAGGCCGACCGGGCCTGCGCCGATGATGGCGACATCGGCGTCGATCGAACGGTGTGTCGTTTCGCGAGGATGAGCGCGGCCGTTGCCGGCCGCCGGTTCAAAGGCGGGGCGCATGCTTGTCTCCTGACTGGGCTTGTCCGATGTGCTGAACCGGCGAAGCGCCTGGCTCCCGGTCGTTCAGCTTATGAATGCAGTTTATGGACCGCCGAACACGCTCTCAACAAAATCTCCAGAATGTGCATAGAATGCACACGATTGATTTCAATGGAATTTTTGACGTGACGACCTACACGAACGTGCGCGGGCTGGCGCGCGGCCTTCAGGTGCTGCGCGCGCTGAACGCGATGGAAGACGGACGCGCAACGAGTCAACAGATCGCCGATCTGACCGGCCTGCATCGCACCACGGTGCGCCGTCTGCTCGAAACGTTGATGGAGGAAGGGTTCGTGCGCCGCAGCACATCGGACGACAGCTTTCGCCTGACGCTCGCCGTGCGTTCGTTGAGCGAGGGTTTCACCGATACCGAGCGCATCGCGACCGTGGCGCCGCCGATCATGGGGCAGCTACTGCAGCGCGTTGCGTGGCCATCCGATCTGACCACGCCCGATGGCGACGCGATGATCATCCGCGAGACGACGCATCGCTTCAGCCGGCTGTCGTTTCATCGCGCGATGGTCGGGCGGCGTTTGCCGATCTTGCTGACGGCGGCGGGCCGCGCCTACTTCGCGATGTGCCCCGACGAGGAGCGCGAGGACATTCTGGAACTGTTGCGCTCCGGCGCGGGCGGCGAAGAGCAACAGGCGTTCGCGAGAAACGATGCGCTCGTGCGCAAGCTGATCCGGCGCGTGCGCGAGGATGGTTTCGGATCGAATCACGGCGACTGGGCCGCACAGGCGAAAATCGGTGCGGTGGCTGTCGCGATCAGTGCAGACGAACGCGTGATCGCGAGTCTCAATATCGTCTTCCTGTCACGCGCGGTCAGTCTCGCAGACGCCACGCGCCGCTATGTGCCCGAGTTGCAGAAAACGGCGATGGAAATTGCTTCGGCGTTGAAGCAGGAACCAGGGACTCAACCCCATCCGTCGGCGTAAGCGAATCCCCGGCAGCCCTCCTCACTGGGGCCGCATCATCCGCTGGATGATCGTGCGCAGCATCGCGCGATGCGCGCGCGGCTTGAATCCCGGTTCGAACACGACCCGGCAGACCGCGCCTTCCGCCAGCGCCAGCAGCCAGGTGGCAACCAGATCGGGCTTCAGGCTCCCGTCGATCCGCCCCTGCGCGGCGCCGCGCTTGATCAGCGCGACCATCCGCCCTTTCACCTGCGCCTCGTTCGCCGCGAACAGTGCGGCGACATCCGGATTGCGCGTGGCTTCCGCCGCAATCTCGATGCTGATGCGCGCGTAGACGGGATCGCTCGACCACTCCATCAACCCCAGCGCGATCTCCTCGATCGCGGCCAGTGCATCGTCGGCGTCCGCATGCCGGGCGAACAGCTCGGCCATCTCGCGCTGGTCGTCCTGCGCGATCGCCTCGATGATCGCCGCCTTCGTCGGGAAATAGTGAAACAGGTTGCCGGGGCTCATGCCGGCCGCCTTGCATATCGCGGCCGTGGACGTCGCGTGGAAGCCGTCGCGCGCAAAACAGTCGATCGCGGCATCCAGGATCTGGCGCCGCTTTGCTTCCACTCTTTCAGGATCGATCTTTCTCAACGGGAACTCCGTGCTCGACGAGGACTAAAATATTTATTAGACTGATTAGTCGATCTATTATCATCGGGACGTCTCGCCAGCGTCAAGGCGCGATTCACACGCGCCGCCGCCAGGTTGGCGGCCCCGTCCCACACCACCGGCCGGAGGGCCCCTTGAAACGCGTCGTCATTGCCGGCATCGCATTCGTCCTGCTCGTGCTCGCCGCGCTCACCGCGTTTGTACTGCGCGGCCTGTCCGATTTCGAGCTGAAGGGCGCGGACGTATCGACGCTCACGTTCCATGCCGGCGGCGCCGATCTCGTCGGCACGCTCGCGCTGCCGGCCCATGCGCCCGACGCGCCGATCGTGCTGCTCGTCCACGGCGACGGGCCGCGCACGCGCTTCGCGGACGACGCGATGCTGCCGCTCGTCAACAGCCTGCTCGACGCCGGCATCGGCGTATTTGCATGGGACAAGCAGGGCACCGGCAGGAGCGGCGGCGACTGGCTCGCGCAATCGATGCAGGACCGCGCGAACGAAACGATCGCGGCCATGGCGCGCGTGCGCGCCGCCGCCGGCCCCGCGCACAAGGTCGGCCTGCTCGGCTTCTCGCAAGGCGGCTGGGTCGTGCCGCGCGTGGCCAACGCCGTACGGCCCGCGTTCTCGGTGATCGTCGGCGGCGCCGTCAGCTGGCGCCGGCAAGGCACCTACCTGACGCGGCAGCAGCTCCAGGCAACCGGCCTGCAGCCGGATCGAATCGATGCGACACTGGCCGCCGAGCGACGCGACAACGACGAAATCTTCGGTCGGGCAGACGCGCCGGCCGATCCGCGCCGGCGCCCCGACATCGAGCCGCGCCGGTTCGGTTTCATCGCGCGCAACTACCTGGAGGATTCATCGCAGGCGCTCGCGACGATGCAAGGGCCCGTGCTGGCCGTGTGGGGCGCGCAGGACCGCAATGTCGATCCGGTCGACGAGGCGAATACCTATGTGCATGCGTTCGCGAACCGGCCGGACCGGCGCGTCGCGGTCGTGCCCGGCGCAACGCATGCGTTGCTGCGCGCCGGCTGGTTCGACTACCAGCTCGAATCCGACTGGCCGAAGTGGAAGACGTGGCTGTACATGGCGCTCGGGCGGCATGCGTACGCGCCCGGCACGCTCGGCGCGATCGAAGCGTGGGTCCGCGCGCAATGAACACGTGTGCAACACGGCGGCGCACCGGGCGCCGCGCATGAAACCGGCAATACGGGCCACGCCGATCGGCGCGGCCACATCAAGGAGAGGTTCCCATGTTTTCGTGGTTTGAACGGCGCCTGCCGACTTTCCCGCTCGAAGATCCCGTCACGCCGCCGAAGGGATTCTTCTCGTTCGTGTGGGCGTGCACGAAAGGCGCGCGCAGCTGGATCCTGCTGATCGCGCTGACGTCCGCCGCGCTGGCCGCCTACGAAGCCGCGCTGTTCGCGATGATGGGGCGCGTGGTCGACTGGCTGTCGTCGGCGACGCCGGCCGAATTCGGCGGCCGTCATTTCGGCACGCTCGCCGGTTTCGCGGCGATTCTCGCCGGCAGCGCATTGCTGATCGTGCTGCATACGATGGTCAAGCACCAGGTGCTCGCGATCAACTTCCCGATGCGGCTGCGCTGGGTGTTTCACCGGTTGATGCTCGACCAGAGCCTGTCGTTCTACGCGAACGAATTCGCGGGCCGCGTGACGACCAAGATCATGCAGACCGCGCTCGCCGTGCGCGACGCGCTGTTCATGTCGGTCGACGTCGTGATCGGCGTCGCCGCGTACCTGATCGGCATCCTCGCGCTCGCGGCCAGCTTCGACTGGCGGCTGACGGTTCCGCTCGCGCTGTGGGCGCTCGGCTACGGCGCGGCGTGCGCATTCTTCGTGCCGCGCCTGGGCGCAGTCGGCAGCCGGCAGGCCGACGCGCGCGCGCTGATGACGGGCCGCATCACCGATGCGTATTCGAACATCACGACCGTGAAGCTGTTCTCGCACACGCGGCGCGAAGCCGACCACGCCCGCCGCGCGATGGAAGCGTTCAAGGCGACCGGCGACGCGCAGATGCGGCTCGTCAGCGCGTTCGAGGTCGTCAATCACCTGCTGTCGACGCTGCTGCTGCTCGGCTCGACCGGCCTCGCGCTGTATCTGTGGATGCACGGCGAAGTGAGTGCGGGCGTCGTCGCGGCCGTGATCGCGATGGCGCTGCGCCTGTCGAGCTATTCGCACTGGATCATGTGGGAGATGACCGAGCTGTTCGAGAACGTCGGCACGATCCAGGACGGCATCAACACGCTGACGAAGAAGCGCAGCGTGGTCGACGCGCCCGATGCGAAGCCGCTCGTCGTGCAACGCGGCGGGATCGTGTTCGACAACGTGCAGTTCGCGCACGAAGACAACGACCGCGCCGTGTTCGACGGGCTGAACCTGACGATCCGGCCGGGCGAGCGGATCGGCCTGATCGGCCGCTCGGGCGCCGGCAAGTCGACCCTCGTGAACCTGTTGCTGCGCTTCTACGACGTGGGCGGCGGCACGATCCGGATCGACGGGCAGGACATCGCGCACGTGACCCAGGACAGCCTGCGCAGCGCAATCGGCATGGTCACGCAGGATACGTCACTGCTGCACCGGACGATGCGCGAGAACCTGCTGTACGGGCGCCCCGACGCGACCGAGCGCGAGATGCACGACGCGGCGGTGCGCGCGGAAGCGTCCGAGTTCATCGACCGGCTGCGCGACCGCCACGGGCGCAGCGGCTACGACGTCGAGGTTGGTGAGCGCGGCGTGAAGCTGTCGGGCGGCCAGCGGCAGCGCGTCGCGATCGCGCGCGTGATGCTCAAGGATGCGCCGATCCTCGTGCTCGACGAAGCGACCAGCGCGCTCGATTCCGAGGTCGAAGTCGCGATCCAGCGCAGTCTCGACGGCCTGATGAGCGGCAAGACCGTGATCGCGATCGCGCACCGGCTGTCGACGATCGCGGCGATGGACCGGCTGATCGTGCTCGACGAAGGGCGCATCGTCGAGGAAGGCACGCACCAGCAGCTGCTGCAGGCGGGCGGCATCTATGCGGCGCTGTGGGCGCACCAGAGCGGCGGGTTCCTCGGCGAAACGGCGGATGCGGAGGGCGCGGCGCAGTAGGCGTCGTGCAATCGCAATCGGTTGCGGGCGCAACGACGAGGCGACATGCCCGGAAGGAAGGCGACCCATCGCATGGTTCGCCTTCCTCATAACGATCCGACAATTTATTGGTTCCCTTGACGATGCGCTGTCCGTATCGTTCACCGACTCGTCAGACAAATCGACCAACGGGGGAATCCAACAATGAAACGAATCCGCTCATTCGCACTGCTCGCGCTGCCGGCAGCGCTTTACGCCGCCGGCGCACACGCGCAAAGCAGCGTCACGCTGTACGGCATCGCCGACGCGGGTATCGCCTACGTGCACAACGCGCAGAACGCGAGCGGCGGCAACGCGTCGAGCCTCGTGAAGTTCAGCAGCGGCAACCTGTCGGGCAGCCGCTGGGGGCTGCGCGGCATCGAGGATCTCGGCGGCGGGCTGTCCGCGCTGTTCCAGCTCGAGAACGGCTTCAACATCGGCACCGGCGCGCTCGGCCAGGGCCAGCGCGAATTCGGCCGCAAGGCCGTGGTCGGCCTCGCGAGCAGCACGTACGGCACCGTGACGCTCGGCCGCCAGTACGATCCGGTCGTCGATCTGGTGCAGGGCCTCACGCAGGACAACTACTTTGGCGGCGTGTTCGCGACGCCGGGCGACCTCGACAACTACGACAACAGCCTGCGCGTCAGCAACTCGGTGAAATACACGAGCCCGCTGATCTCGGGCTTCCAGTTCGCAGCACTGTACGGCTTCGGCGGCGTCGCGGGCGCGACCGGCAACGGCCGCACGTACAGCTTCGGCGCGAGCTACGCGAACGGCCCGCTGTCGCTCGGCGCCGGCTTCTTCTACGCGAACGGCGGCACGACGGTTGCGAACGGCGTGCGCTCGTGGTCGAGCAGTTCGGACACGCTGTTCAACACCGTGATCAACCAGGGCTTCTCGAGCGCGAAGTCGATCCAGATCGTGCGCGTGGCCGGCCAGTACGTGGCCGGGCCGGCGACCTTCGGCCTCGCGTATTCGAATACGCAGTACGGCGCGGACACGCTGTCGGCCTTCAGCCAGAACGCGAAGTTCAACAACGGCTCGGCGTTCTTCAACTGGCAGTTCTCGCCGGCGCTGCGCGCGGGCGTCGGCTACAACTACACGTCGCTGACGGGCCCGGCTTCCGCGCACTACAACCAGGTCAACCTCGGCGCGGACTACGCGCTGTCGAAGCGCACCGACCTGTATGCGCTGTTCGGCTACCAGAAGGCGAGCGGCAACACGCTGAACGCGAGCGGCGCGACCGTGAAGGCCGCGGCGTCGGTCGGCTCGTACGGCGTGAACTCCGGCACCGATACGCAGGAACTCGCGATCGTCGGGATTCGCCACAAATTCTGATCGCGTCGCTGCATGACGGCCTGGCAGGCGCGCACCACGGTGCGCGCCTGCGCCGTTTACACTGGGCGCTTTCCCGTTCACGCGACTCGAGGAGGCCGGCATGCTGACCGTATGGGGGCGCCGCAATGCATTCAATGTCCAGAAGGTGATGTGGCTCGTCGACGAGCTGGCGCTCGCGCATCGGCACGTGCCGGCCGGCGGCCAGTTCGGCGTACTGGACACACCGGAATTTCTCGCGATGAACCCGCACGGGCGCGTGCCCGTGATCGACGACGGCGGCACGGTCGTATGGGAGTCGCACAGCATCCTGCGCTACCTCGCCGCGCGTCACGGGCGAGCGCACTTCTGGCGCGACGATCCCGCCGAACAGTCGCGCGCCGACCGCTGGATGGACTGGTCGCAAACGACGCTGCAGCCGGTGTTCCTCACCGGCGTGTTCCGGGGTTACTACCGGACGCCGCCGGAGCAGCGCGACATGGCGCGCGTCGAGCAGAGCGTCGCGCAGTGCGCGCAGCACTTCCAGACGCTCGATGCGGTGCTGGCCGGGCAGCCGTTTCTCGCGGGCGACGCGATCACGCTCGCCGACATCGCGGCCGGCACGCACCTGTATCGCTATTTCGAGCTCGACATCGCGCGGCCGCGCGTGCCGCACGTGCAGGCGTGGTACGAACGGCTGAAGGCACGGCCCGCGTATCGCACGCACGTGATGATTCCGTTCGACGACCTGCGCGGGCGGCTCGACGGCTAGATGACGGGCAGGCACCGTGACGCGTGCTCAGGATGTTCAGGCCGATTCGCGTTCGACCGCGCGATGCGGTTGCCGTACGGTGATACGCCAATACGCCGCGTTAATGCCGTCGCATCCCGCCAGCCCCGCTCATGCCGCCGAATTGATGCATCCCGCCGAACCCGTGCCCCTCGCCACCGCCGAACGCGCCACGATGAAACCCGGCCCCCATCGGCGTGCCAAAGCGGCGATGCTCGATCGGATTGAAATGCCCGATGTGATCAAAGTGATGGAAATGACGGAAGCGATCGACGAAGACGAAGCTCACGCCCGCGCCGATGAAAAGCGGCGGCCCCCAGTACCACGGGTCGGCGTACGGATAGCCCGCCGCCGGATACCACAGCACGCTGCCGTCGGGGCTCTGCACGATCTGCCACGTACCATCGCTTTGCAGACACGCGCGCCCGACGATTTGCTGCTCCGTACCGTCGATATCCGCTTGCGCGACCACCGCACGGCAGGTGCCGTCGTCCGTCACATCGTCGGCCATTTGCGCAAAGACGGACGCGGAAAAACCGAGACAGACGATACCTATCCCGGATCGAAACAAGTTGCACATGATCGGCTCCTGCATTGTTGCCCCCGACCACTTGATTCCCGGCGCCACTGACGGCGCCCGGCACATCGATTTGCTTGCGCAAGATTCATCGCGCGGCGGTAGCGGTCCGCCGCTTCGTATCGGGTCTCCTGACGACTAAACGTGCGGCGCGCCCGGTTATTCCAGGGGTCCGAGCACATGACGGAGGCGGGAGCCGCCGGCCCTCATGGCCGCGCTTGCCGTCTCACGAGGTGGAAGGTGGCCGCGGCCGTGATCCCGAAAACCAGGTGAGCGACCAGCGTGATCGCGCCGCGAACCGGAACGAACCACGGGAAGATCGCGGTGAAGGCGTACAGGTTGACGCCGTACAGGATGAGCCCGAACGCGCCGCCCGCGAGCAGCGCGACACCGCGCGACAGGTTGCCGATCAGCTTCGCCAGCGCGGCCGCATAGGCCAGCGACAAAGCACCATGCACGAGTGTCGCGACACCCATGACCAGCGGATCGAAGCCGGCGGACGAACCGAGCACGCGGCGCCCCATCACGATGGCGGCGGTCAGCCGCGCGTCGCGAAACAGGTTCCCGATGGTGTCGTCGCCGGCGATCGACCAGAGCAGCAGCTCGACGACGGTCGACACGACAGCCGCGCCAAACGCCGCCCAGAGAACCGGAACCAGACTGGACTGTTTCAATTGCCGCCCCCGTGGCGACCGGCTGGTGCATCGAAGCGGCATGCGACGCGTGCGCTTCGGCTCCGGTCAGACGACGTGTGCCCGTGCTGCCGCACCGGGCGACCGCGCGAAGTTACTTTGCCCCTTCGCAGTCCGTCCAGTACGCAAAAGGATCGCGATGTTTGGGGTAGTTCTCGTCGAGCCATTTCAGCAACGTCGCGCGGGCGTTGTCCATGTCGGCCTTCAACGACGAGGTCGTCAGTTCGTGCACTTCGATCGATTTTTCGCGATCGATCACGAAGCAGTTCCAGTCGGGGCCGTCCAGATCCGGATCGTCCGACGCCTTCGACGACTTGCCCCAGCCGAACCCCTTGCGGGCGTCGATGTAGTAGCGCGGGTTCACTTTCAGGTACGACATCTCGCCGCCCTGCAGGCTGCTTTCGGCGCGCAGCACGTCGTGCCCGTCGACGATCTGCGTGACTTCCGGAAGCCGGCGCGCGCGCCACCCGACGGGCAGCGACGCGATGGCCCGGACGCTGTCGTACATCCCCCACTCCAGCCCCCAGGCTTCGGCCATGCGCTTCATGAACGCGTTCGCATCCGGATAGCCGCGCAACTGGATTCGGGTCGACAGCGTGACTTCGACCCGGCCGCGACCGTCGACAGCAGCGCCTCCCTCGTCTCCCGCCGCTTCGAACGGATTGCCCGGGCGCGACGCGCGCTGCGCGTCCGAGGGCGCAACGCCCGAAAACAGCTGGTCGAGCGCTGCACGCGCTTTCGACGACTTGTCTGGCCTGTTCATCGCTTCACTCCATTGCATCCATGTAACTGCAAAAATTCCCGGTTTTCGTTCATCTCTCCCACCTCAATGTTCTTCGCGGACGCATTGTCCGCGATCCGGCGCCCCGCGCCTATCCCGGCGCGCAACGCCCGAACGGCGCGCCGCAGCAGGTTGCCGCGGCCACGCCATCTATCCCTGTTCCCCAACGCCGCGCGCATTCGCTCCATCAACGCCAGCACCTCCGGCCGATTCTCCCCCTTCGCGTGCACGAAGTGATACCTGAGCACCGAATCGACCTCGTGACGGCTCACGCGCACGAGGCCGCTGCGCTTCAGATATCCGTCGGCGAGCGGCACGCGCGCCAGCGCCACGCCGAGCCCCGCTTCGGCCGCCGCCAGCACGAGGTTGTAATCCTCGAAACGACGATCCTGCGCGCGCGGCTTGAACGACACGCCCAGCGCATCGAACCAGGTGCGCCAGCCGGTCACGTCGGAGTCGTGCAGCAGCGGCATCTCGAGCAACGCGGCATCGCCGGCCCGACGGCGCAACTTGGCGAGTTGCTCGGCCAGCCGCGGATGCGCGACCGGATAAAGCCGCTCCGGCATGAATGCGCGGGTTTCGAGCTGACGCCAGTTGCCGCGACCATACCGGATCGACAGATCCGCTTCGCCGCCGGCGATATCCACGTTACGGAGATCGATGCCGAGCTCGATGCGCAACGCGGGCGCTTCGCGCTCGAGCGCGCTCTGCCGCTCGAGCAGCCAGAGCTGCGCGAATGCGGGCACCACGCTCATCCTGACCAGCCGCGGCGTACGCGGCGAGCGCCATTGATCGGCCGCGCTGTCGATGATCGCGAACGCCTGTTCGATCCGGCCGACGAAGCGCTGCCCGTCCGGCGTCAGCCGCACGCCGCGCGCATGACGTTCGAACAGCGCCATGCCCAGCCAGTTTTCGACGGCGGCCACGCGCCGGCTGATTGCGCCGTGCGTCACGCCGGAGACGTCGGCGGCCGCCAGGAACGAACCTTCGCGCGCCACCGTACAGACGGTCTCCAGGCTGGCGAGCGGCGGCCGCGGGCCCGACGCCGATGATACGGCAAGCGCCTCCGCAACCTGGCTTGTACGCGCCGGGCCGCCAGCCCGACGCCGAATCGAGCTGTGAGCCATATTCATATCCGGGCGTTGATCTGTGCGCTAGCTTAGCATCTCGCGACATCGCACCATTGCCGCATGAACACTCTTTCCCAAGCTTCGTCGCGCGGCGCGCGACAGCCGCTGGTCGCGGCAGGCGCGGTAGCGTTCACGATCGTGTCGTGGGCTTCCGCATTTCCGTTCATCCGTATCGGTCTGCATGGCCTGACGCCGCTGCAGCTCGCGGCCGCGCGCTTCGCCACCGCGGCCGTGCTCGTGATCGCGTGGCTCGCGTGGCGACGGCCGCCGAGACCGACGAAACGCGACGCGTTGCGCTTCCTGCTGTGCGGTTTTCTCGGCATCGCACTCTACAACGCGCTGCTCAATACCGGCGAGCAAACCGTGACTGCCGGCGCGGCGAGTTTCATCGTGAACACGCTGCCGATCTTCACCGCGCTGCTGGCCACCGTGTTTCTCCGCGAACGGTTCAATCGCTGGGGATGGCTCGGCTCGCTGGTCAGCCTGGCCGGCATCGCGGTGATCGCGCACGGGCAGCCGGGCGGCCTCGTCCTCGGCTCGGGGAGCACGCTGATTCTCGGCGCGGCGCTGTGCTCGGCCAGCTATTTCGTGTTGCAGCGGCGGCTGATTCCCGTGTACGGCGCGCTCGCCTGTACCGCATACACGCTGCTGGCCGGCGCGCTGCTGCTCACGCCGTGGCTGCCCGGCGCGCTCGCCTCGCTCGGCGGCGCGTCGCGCGACACGGTGCCGGCGGTCTTGATACTCGGCGTGTTTCCCGCCGCGCTCGGTTACGCGGCCTGGACCTTCGCGCTCGGTTACTTCGGCGCGGCGCGCGCCGCGAACTTCCTCTATCTGACGCCGGCGGTCGCGACGGCGTTGTCGATGGCGCTGACGGGCGAGCGGCCCGGCATCGAGACGGTGTGCGGCGGCCTGCTGGCAATCGCAGGCGTGATCTTCGTCGCATTGCGCGGACGTTCCTAGGATCGCGATTGCATCGGATGACGATCCCGGCCACCGGCTCGACGAACCGCAAACGAGCCGGCCTATCCGGGCCTCCGCCTCTGCGTAGCTGAATGTACTGCCCAGGCTTGCGAATCCGCACCCATCCGCAGGCGCCGCCGGACTTGACCGTTAGTTGCATGAGAGGCATCGATCCCGATGAAACACAATCGTGAAACCCGGCGCGCGGTCGCGAACGGCCAAAGTGTGCAGACAAATCGACCGAACAGTTCCCGATTGATTGCATCGCACTGTCCATGGCCATCCGTATCGGCACGGTCGAATAATCGGAGCAATCGGCGATACACCCCCACCGCGATTGCACCGCCATCCGCCCGGCTACGCGATTCGCCGAAGCAGGCGGAAACGGGTTCGGATATATTCATGCCCATTGCATTTCGTCTGGAGAAACTGTCCGCTCGCCCGGGCAGCACACCGGCCACACGCATTCGGCCGGCCTGGCGGCGTGCAAGCGAACCCGTCATGGGTCTTGGAGACTCGTCCCGTCAGACCGATACCCCACGAGGGCAACCGGCTGCCCGGGACGTCAATAGAAATATCAATCGATTCGGAGATGGCAGATGGAACGAAGCACTGTCGGCATGCGCAGCAAACCCCTGATCACCGCCGTACTGGCCGCCGCCGCGTTTGCGGCCGCCTCGGCCGCGATGGCCGACCAGGTCGTGAAGATCGGCAGCGTCGAGCCGACCACGGGCGGGATCTCGCACCTCGGCAAGGACAATGAAAACGGCGCGCGCCTCGCGGTCGAGGAAATCAATGCGAAGGGCCTCACGATCGGCGGCAAGAAGATCACGCTGCAGCTCGACGCGCAGGATGACGCGGCCGACCCGCGCCAGGCCACGCAGGTCGCGCAGAAGCTCGTCGACGACAAGGTCGTCGCGGTCATCGGCCACCTGAACTCGGGCACGTCGATCCCGGCATCGAAGATCTACAGCGACGCCGGCATCGTGCAGATTTCGCCGTCGGCCACGAACCCGACCTACACGCAGCAAGGCTTCAAGACCACCTACCGCGTCGTGGCGACCGACGCGCAGCAAGGCCCGGCGCTCGCGAGCTATGCGCAGGCGAAGGGCGTGAAGAGCGTGGCGGTGGTCGACGATTCGACCGCGTACGGCCAGGGCCTCGCGAACGAGTTCGAGAAGAAGGCGAAGGCGCTCGGCCTGAAGGTGCTGTCGCACGACGCGACCAACGACAAGGCGGTCGACTTCCGCGCGATTCTGACGAAGATCAAGGGCGAGAACCCCGACGCGATCATGTACGGCGGCATGGACGCGACCGGCGGGCCGCTCGCGAAGCAGGCGAAGCAGCTCGGCCTGCGCGCGAAGATCCTGTCCGGCGACGGCGTGTGCACCGACTCGTTGGCCGACCTGGCCGGCCCGGCGGCCGACAACGTGCTGTGCTCGCAAGCCGGTGCGGCGCTCGAGAAGATGCCGGGTGGCGCCGACTTCCTCGCCAAGTACCAGAAGCGCTTCGGCCAGGGCATCAAGTTCGACGCGCCGTTCGCGTATGACGCGGTCTACATCGCGGTCGACGCGATGAAGCGCGCGAACTCGATCGACCCGGCGAAGATCCTCGCGGCAATGCCGGCGACGAAGTACGACGGCGTGATCGGCACGACGACGTTCGACGCGAAGGGCGACCTGACGCACGGGATCATCTCGATCTACGGCTACAAGAGCGGCAAGAAGACCTTCCTCGACCAGGTGAAGATGTAATCCGCCACGGAGCCGGCACGACGGGAACGCCACCCGTCGGCGCCGGCGCCGTGCGCGACGCATTCTGTTTTACGGAGACGAAGCAACATGTGTGCAATGGCGTATACCGAATTTCAGCAGGAGTTGAAAAAAGCGCAGCTGACGTCGCGCGAATTCGCGCGTCTGATCCGGATGAACGAAAGCTCGATCACGAACTATTCGAGCAAGGGCACGGTCCCGTCCCACCTCGCGGTCATCGCGAAACTGATCGGCACGCTGGCCGCGCACGAGATCGACTTCCGGCGCGTGATCCGGCAGATGCGGATCGAACCGAAACGGCCGCGCGGCGTCGGCGTGTTTCCGGCGGCCGACAAGCCGCGCGCGCGGAAAACCGCGAAAGCCGATTCCTGAGCCTCCGCATGCGTCGAGCGCGGCACGCATGCCGCCCGACGCACGATGCCGTCACACGGGCAACGCGAGACGCGCCGCCCGGTCGTCACCCCGCCGCACGCACGTGATCGAGCAGCGCCTGCAACGGATGGCGCAACTGCCGCGCGGACAGGCGCTTCACCTGGCTGCGGCACGAATACCCGGTCGCCAGCGCTTCGCCGTCTTCCTCCGGCGCCGCGACATGCGCCGCCCACGATTGCGCATAGATCGTCTTCGACGTCGCCAGATTGCGCGCCTCGTGCCCGTACGTGCCGGACATCCCGCAGCACCCGGTTGCCTGAACCTGCAAGCGCAGCCCGCAGCGCGCGAACACCTGCGCCCACTGCTTGCCGCTGTCCGGCGCATTGGTCTTTTCGGTACAGTGCGGCAGCAGCCGGTACGCGCGCGACACGCCGCCTGCGCCGGCCTCCGGCAGCGCCTGCAGCAGCCATTCCTGCGGCAGCGCGACCTGCGGCACGTCGTCCAGCCCCGCCACCTTCAGGTATTCCTGCCGATACGTGAGCGTCATCGCCGGATCGAGGCCGACCAGCGTAACGCCTGAACGCGCGAGCGCGGCAAGCTGCGCGGCATTGCGGATCGCCGCCTTCCCGAACGCGTGGAGAAAACCCTGCACGTGCAGCGCCTTGCCGTTCGGCGCGAGCGGCGCGAGCCACACCTGGAAACCGAGGCGCGCGGCCAGCTCGATCAGCGTCGCCAGTTGCGCGGTATCGAAATAGCGCGTGAACGTGTCCTGCACGATGACGACGCTGCGCGCGCGCTGCGCGTCGCTCAGCGCCGCGAGCGCATGCGGTTCGGCCGGCCGCACGCGCCATTCGCGCATCACGGCCGCGAGATCGAAGCGGCTCAGGAGCGGGCTGTCGACCATGCCGACGTGGCGCGCCAGCAGCGTGCGCACCCAGCCCGCGCCCATGAGCCCGTTGTACAGCGCGGGCACCCGCGCCATCCACGGCATCGTGAATTCGAGCGAGCCGATCAGGTAGTCGCGCAGCGGCCGCATGTAGCGCTGGTGATACAGCTCGAGAAAGCGTGAACGGAACTCGGGCACGTTGACCTTGACCGGGCACTGCCCCGCGCACGACTTGCATGCGAGACACCCGGCCATCGCGTCGTACACCTCGTGCGAGAAATCGGCTTCGCCGCTGCGCGCGGCGCGACTGTTGCGCCAGCGGGCGGCGAAACCGCGCAGGAACGGCTGCCGCTCACGCGCGGCCGCGACGACGTCGACGCCGGCCTGTCCTTGCAGGCGCAACCATTCGCGCATCAGCGACGCGCGCCCCTTCGGCGAATGCACGCGCTCGCGCGTCGCCTTCCACGACGGGCACATCGCGTCGTCCGGATCGAAGTTGTAGCACGCGCCGTTGCCGTTGCAATGCATCGCGGTGCCGTAGCTCTGCCACACGCGCTCGTCGATCTGCCGGTCGTGCTCGCCGCGCGTAGGCACTTCGTCGATCTTCAGCAGCCGCATCGTGTGGTCCGGCGGCGTCGCGATCTTGCCCGGGTTGAACTGGTTGTGCGGATCGAACGCGGCCTTCAGTTGCTGCAGCGACGGATACAGCTCGCCGAAGAAGACCGGCGCATATTCGGAGCGCACGCCCTTGCCGTGCTCGCCCCACAGCAGGCCGCCGTGGCGCTGCGTCAGCTCGGCCACCGCATCGGACACCGGCCGCACCAGCGCCGCCTGCCGCGGGTCCTTCATGTCGAGCGCCGGGCGCACGTGCAGGACGCCCGCATCGACGTGGCCGAACATCCCGTACTGCAGCCCGTGGCCGTCGAGCAGTGCGCGGAATTCCGCGATGTACGCGGCGAGGTTCTCGGGCGGCACCGCGGTGTCCTCGACGAACGGCTGCGGGCGCGCCTCGCCCTGCACGTTGCCGAGCAGGCCGACCGCGCGCTTGCGCATCGCGTACACGCGCTTCACCGCGTCGTCGCCGGCCGCGATCGTATGGCCGAGGCGTTCCACGCTCGTGTCGGTGCGCAGATGATCGACGAACGCGCGCACGCGCGCGTCGACGTCTTGCGCGTCGTCGCCGCTGAATTCGATCAGGTTGATGCCGAGCGTCGGCCGCTGGTCGTCCTGCGGAAAATACTCGGCCACGCTGCTCCACACGAAGTCCTTCATCGCGAGCATCAGCACTTTCGAGTCGACCGTCTCGATCGACAGCGGCCGGTGCGCGATCAGCGCGCGCGCGTCGCGCAGCGCGTCCATGAAGCCCGCATAACGCACGTTGACCAGCACCGAAACCTTCGGGATCGGCAGCACGTTGAGCTTCGCCTCGACGACGAAACCGAGCGAGCCTTCGGCGCCGCACAGCACGCTGTTCAGGTTGAAGCGGCCGTCGGGTTCGCGCAGGTGCGCGAGGTCGTAGCCGGTCAGGCAGCGGTTGAGCTTCGGAAACTTCGCTTCGATCAGCGCGGCTTTGTCGTCGCTGATGCGACGCGCGGTGCGGTAGACCTTGCCGATGCGGTCCTGCCGCGCGCAGCGGCGCTCGAGTTCGTCATCCGCCAGCGCGTCGCTGTGCAGTTGCTCGCCGCCCATCAGCACGAAATCCAGCTCGAGCACGTGGTCGCGCGTCTTGCCGTACGTGCAGCTGCCCTGCCCGCTCGCGTCGGTGTTGATCATCCCGCCGACGGTCGCGCGGTTCGACGTCGACAGCTCCGGTGCGAAAAACAGCCCGTGCGGCTTCAACGCCGCGTTGAGCTGATCCTTGACGACGCCCGCCTGCACGCGCACCCAGCGCCGCTCGACGTCGATTTCGAGGATCCGGTTCATGTTGCGCGACAGGTCGACGACCACGCCGTCGGTCAGCGACTGACCGTTGGTGCCCGTGCCGCCGCCGCGCGCGGCCACCTTGACGTCGCGATGCGCGGGTTCGGCGAGCAGCCTCGCCAGCAGTTGCACGTCGTCGGCATGCGCGGGACAGATCACCGCCTGCGGCAGGCGCTGGTAGATCGAGTTGTCGGTGGACTGGACCGTCCGGTTCGCATGGTCCGCGCGGATTTCCCCGGCGAAGCCGGCGGCCTGCAGGGCGGCCAGAAAATCACGGTACGGGCTCGCGGGCGGGCTGGCGGGACGGGGCAACGGGGCGATCGACATGGGGTGAAAGCGGGGCAAGAACACAATGTGGCTGGAACCGGTGGGCGGGCTTGCGTCAAAACATGAGTTTTGAGCAAGTTTCCGTGCAACCGGGAATTCCAGTATCTTGCTAATCTACGTGCGAAACAAACGAATTCTCGTCCGGCGAATATTGCATAAAACTCATGAATTACCGTCGCCTCACCCCGTCCATGTCGCTGCTGCTCGTATTCGAGGCCGCCGCGCGGCACGAAAGCTACACGCGCGCCGCCGAGGAACTGTCGCTGAGCCAGAGCGCGATCAGCCGGCAGGTCCAGACGCTCGAAGATCAGCTCGGCGTGCCGCTGTTTCGCCGCGAAGGGCGCTCGGTGAAGCTGACGGAAGTCGGTCGCCGCTACTTCGCCGAGCTGAGCGGCGCGCTCGGGCGCATCCGCGGCGCGACCTTGCAGGCAATGTCCCACCAGGCCGGTGCCGGCACGCTGCGGCTTGCGACATTGCCGACGTTCGGCTCGAAATGGCTGCTGCCGCACCTGCACGACTTCTACGCCGCGCACCCGGGCGTGACCGTGCACCTTCATTCGCGGATCGGCGCCATCGATTTCCTCAACGACGACCTCGACGCGGCGATTACCGTCGGCGCGGGCGACTGGCCCGGCCTGCACGCGCACCGGCTGTACAACGAGTTCCTGATCGCGATCGCGAGCCCCGAGGCGGGCAGCCGCAAGGCCGCCGCGCGCACGCCGGCGTGGGCCGCGAAGCAGACGCTGCTCGGCGTGACGAGCAACCAGCAGGCGTGGGCGGAATGGTTCTCGCACTATCGGCTCGACCATCGCCAGATGCGCATCGGCCCGAGCTTCGAGCTGACGTCGCACCTGATCCAGGCCGTCCGGGCCGGGATGGGGATCGGGCTGGTGCCGAAGGTGCTGGTGGAAGACGAACTGAGCCGCAACGAGCTCGTGTCGATCGGCGACGCGATTACCAGCCAGCGCAGCTACTACCTCGTCTACCCGCCGGGGAACGAGACGCTGCCGTCGCTCGTCGCATTCCGGGAATGGCTGCTGAAATCGTGCTGAACCGCCGCCGGCGTGCCGCTCAGGTGCGCCATTCGCCGAGAATCTGCTCGGCGAGGTAGTCGCACGGCGGGCGCGCGGATTGCGCGCTGCGCGCGAGCACGACCTCGAGTTCGCCCAGCGGCGGCAGCCCGTGGCTCTCCGAAAGCTGGACGAGATGGTCGGGCACGCAGCAGCGCGCGAGCGGCGCGACCGCGAGGCCGGCCTCCACCATGCTGAGCAGCCCGAGGTAACTCGGGCTTTCGTACGACATGCGGAACGGGATGTGCTGCCGGTTCAGCGCCTTGACCGCATGGTCGCGCGCCATGCTGCCGCCGTGCGTGAAAAAGGCGACCGGCAGCGGCCGCTCCTCCCACACGTTGCGTTTCGGCGATCCGGTCCAGACGATCGGCTCCATCCGGATCAGCTCGCCAGTCACGCCCTTGATCCGCGTGAGACACGCGAGATCGACCGTGTTGTCCTTCAGCATCGGCACGAGCGCGCTGCTCGGCTGGCCGATCACGCGCACTTCGACGCGCGGATGCGTCGCGGCGAATTTGCCGAGCACCTGCGGCAGCAGCGACGAGATGTAATCGTCCGGCACGCCGATCGTCACGCGGCCGCGGATCTCCGGGCGCACGACCGACGCCCACGCCTCGTCGCGCATCGCCAGCATCCGGCGGCCGTATTCGGCGAGCATCCTGCCGTCGTCGGTCGCCGTCACGTTGCGCGTATCGCGGATGAACAGCGGCTTGCCGAGCGCGTCTTCCAGCGTCTTGATCTGCATGCTCACCGCCGACGGCGACCGATGCACGGCCTGCGCGCCCTGCGCGAACGATCCGGACTCCGCCACGGCCACCACCATCGCCAGCACATCGAGGTCGAGCTTTTTCATCGCATTCAGAAAATCTGATCAATCGATTCAGTTTATCCCGTTTTACTGTTCACCTCCACGGTCGGACAATGCATTCCGTCAGCACTCACTCGTTGCAGGAATCGTCAGATATGCATACGTCCGGATCGCTCTACGGATTTCTCGTCATCGGCGGCATGCTCGCGGTGACGCCAGGGCCGAACATGGTCTACGTGATGTCGCGCTCGATCGCGCAGGGGCGCACGGCCGGGCTCATTTCGCTGGCCGGCGTGATGATCGGCTACCTGTTCTACATGTTCGGCGCGGCGTTCGGCATCACGACGCTGTTCATGAGCGTGCCCTACGCGGGCAGCGTGCTGGGCGCGGTCGGCGCGGCCTACCTGCTGTACCTGGCGTGGCAGGCGGTCAGGCCCGGCGGGCGCTCGCCGCTCGAGGTGCAGGCGCTGCCGAACGAACAGCCGCTGCGGCTGCTTGCGATGGGTGCGACGACGAGCGTGCTGAACCCGAAGCTCGCGATGCTGTTCGTGTCGCTGCTGCCGCAGTTCATCGATTACCAGAACGGCAGCGTGTTCGGCCAGTCGCTGTTTCTCGGCTCGCTGCTGATCGCCGCGTTCGCTTGCGCCAACGGCACGGTGGCGATCTGTTCGAGCAGCATCGCGAAATTCCTGCACGGGCGGCCCACGCTGCTGCTCGCGCAACGCTGGGCGATGGGCATCGTGCTCGGCAGCCTCGGCGTGCAGATGGTGGTGGAGGCATCGAAGATGGCGAGCGTCGCGTGACGGCGGCAAACGCACGCTTCAAATGAAACCGGCCAGCCGGCGACAAGCCGGCTGGCCGCGATGCATATGCAGCGTCGAAGTCTTGAAGCCTTCGCCGATGCCGCGCGATCACTTCGTCTGCAGCTCGGCCTCCAGCTCGCGCAAGCGCTCCGGAAACCGGATGCGCAGCAACACGAACCACCCGAGCCCGATCGCCAGCAGCGCGACGAACACATAAGGCAGCCACGCATAGACGCCGTCCGGCACCGGATACACGCTGCCGATGAGCGGAATCGCGAGCAGCACGACCGCGACGACACTGATCGCCACGTGCCGCGTCCGGAGCTTGCGCTGCCGGCGCAGGTAAAGCGGCGCACCGATCGCCACCAGCACGTAGGCGAGCAGCCAGCCATACGTCGCGATCGAGCTGAGATAGCCGTACGAGTCGAGCAGCGCCGTGCCGCGCGCGGTGAACACCAGCGCGGTAACCAGCGCCAGCGCCGCGATCAGCGCAACCGCGACGTGCGGCGTCGCGTTCCGCTCGTGTGCGCGCCCGGTCGACGCATGCAGCACGCCCTGCCGCCCGAACGTATAGACGATGCGCGCCGCCGCATTGATCGACGAGAAGAACGCCGCGAAGAAACTCAACGCCACGCCCGCGTCGATCAGCACGCCGACCCACCCGGCCCCCAGCCGATGCGCGAGCACCGCGAGCGGGCCGTCGACCCGATCGAGCGGCGGCGTCTGCCCGTGGAACGCGCTCACCATCCCGTACGCGCCGATCACGAACAGGATCGCGGGCCCGACGACGCTGATCAGCACCGCGCGCGGAATCGCGCGGAACGGGTCGCGCGCCTCGGCCCCGAGCACGGTCGCGCTCTCGAACCCCGTGAAGCTGAAGAACGCGAGCACCATGCCGAGCTGAAGCTGCGTCGGCTTCACGCCTTCGAGCGTCAGTTGCGCGCGATCGACCGGATGCCCGCCGAACGCGATCGTCGCGATCACGACGATGGCGATCAGCAGCAGCGTCGCAAGCTCGACGAACAGCGTGAAGCGCGTGGACAGCCGGATGTCGCGAAACGCGATATACCACGCGGCGAACGCGGTCACGATCGTGAGGCCGAGCACCGTGCCGACCGGCGTCGCGCCGCCGAGCAGCCCCGTTTCGCGGCCGAGCACGAGAAACGTGTTGATCGTTCCCTGCAGGATGCCGGCCGCGGCCACCGCATAAGCGATCAGCAGCGACCAGCCGCAGATGGCGCCCCAGATCGGCCCGATGCCGGCCGACACGTACGCGTACAGCGCGCCCGGCGATGCCGCATCCCGCGCGAACACCGAAATGCTCCACGACGAGAACAGCAGCGCGACGATCGCGAACAGGTACGCGAGCCACGTGCCGTTGCCGGCCGTCGCGAATACGGCGGGGATCAGCACGCCGATCCCGCCCGACACGCCGACGAGGCCGATCGACTGCGCGATCAGCTCGGGCAGGCTCAGGTAGTTGCGCCGCAGGCCGCCTGCCTGCGCTGCGCCGTCCGGCACAGGCAGCGCCTGTGCGGGGGTTGCTGGATGACTCATCGATCGACCTCGTCAGGAATGAAGCGGTGCGCCGCGTCGGCGGCATCGGTTGCCGCCGCGGCCGCGCGAAAGGGTGCCGTCATGCGTGCCGGAAAATCCGGCCCCGCGCGCGAGCAACGTGTCGCGCAGCATGCCGGTCAGTTCCAGGAATGGCGCGCGGGTTTCACGCCGTTGAGGTAGTAGTTGCCGATCGCGTGGTACTTCCAGCGCACGGGGTCGTGCAGCGTGTGCACGCGCGCGTTGCGCCAGTGGCGATCGAAGTTGTATTTCGCGAGCGTCGACTTGCTGCCGCCGAGTTCGAACAGCTTGCTCGCGGCGAGCAGCGACACTTCCGTCGTCGCGATCTTCGCCTCGCCGACCGCGATCGCGGCCTGCGCGACCGTTTCCTCGCGCGGCTCGCACTTCGCCGCGTCGACGAAGCGACCCGAACGCGCGAGCAACGCTTCGGCCGCGTGCACGCGGTATGCGATGTCGCCGATCTGCGCGACGGTCAACGGGTCGTCGCTCGCGCGCTCGACGCCGCTGTCGATCCACGGGCGTGCATGCTGCTGCACGAACGCGATCGTGTCCTGCAACGCGGCGCGCGCGATGCCGAGGTCGATCGCGGCGGTCGTGATCTGCGCGAACGGGCCTGCGAAGGTCGGGCGGTCGTATGAGCGTTGCGTATGGAAGATCTCGAACGGGCTCACGCGAACGTTCTCGACGATCACCGTGCCGCTCGCGGTCGTGCGCTGGCCGAAGCCGCTCCAGTCGTCGACGACCGTCACCCCCGGCGCGCCCTGCCGCACGAAGGCGAGCACCGCCTGATCCGACTCGTCGAGCGCGAGCACCGGAATCCAGTGCGCGAACAGCGTGCCGGTCGAATAGAACTTGCGGCCGTTCAGCACGAACGCGTCGCCGTCGCGGCGCACGCGCGTCTGGATGTCGAGCACGTTCTTGCCGCCGGCCTCGGAGAACGCATTGCCGTAGCGCGTGCCCTTCAGCACGAGATCGAAGAAGAAGCGTTTCTGCGCGTCGCTGCCTTCGAGGCGAATATCCTCGATCAGGCAGTAGTGGTTCTGCGGAATCTGGCCGAGCGACGGGTCGGCCTGCGACACGATCGCGATCACTTCCGCGAGCGTCACGCTCGACACCTCCGCGCCGCCGTATTCGCGCGGGACGGTAATGCCCCACAGGCCGCTCGACGAAAACAGCTCGATCTCGTCGAACGGCAGTTTCCGTTCGCGGTCGCGCAGCGCGGCATGCTCCTCGAGCCGTGCGGCGACCTGATGCGCGACGTCGATCGCTTCGGCATCGGAGCCGATGACGGGAACATGATTCGAATCTGCCTGCCGTGATGCGCCTGCTTCGATGATTTCCGTAGACATAGAATTTCCGGCAAAACCCATGAACCGATCGACGGCGCCGTGAAAGCCTCCGTCGATCTCCTGTTTCGATATCCGAAGAAACGTCGGACCGGGACAACCGGCGACGGCCCGTCGCCAGCCCCCTTTTTTCAATCGGCCCGCGTCACGCGGCCACCGCCTGCCGTTGCGCTTCGAGTTCGCGCACGAGCGGCAGCACGCGCTGGCCGAAGTACTCGACTTCCTCGATGAAATGCAGGAACCCGGCCAGCACGAGATCGACGCCGATCGCCTTCAGCGCGACGATCCGCTCGGCAATCTGTTGCGGCGTGCCGATCAGGTTCGTGCGGAAGCCGTCGTTGTATTGCACGAGATCCTCGAACGTCGATTTCGCCCAGTTGCCCTCGCCTTCCGGCGACGCCTTGCCCGCCTCCTTCACCGCATCGCCGAATGCATGCACGGCTTCGACGTGCGCGTGCCGGATGATGTCGTCGAGCACGGCGCGCGCCTCTTCCTCGGTGTCGCGCGCAATCACGAACGCGTTGACGCCGATCCGCACGCGGTGGTTGTTCGCGGCCGCCTTCGCGCGGATGTCGTCGATCTGCGCCTTCAGGTTCTCCGGCGTATTGCCGTTCGTGAAATACCAGTCCGACACGCTCGCCGCGTTGTCGCGCGCCGCGCGCGAGCTGCCGCCCTGGAAGATCTCCGGATGCGGCTTCTGTACGGGTTTCGGGCTCAGCGTGTAGTCGTTGAAGCGGTAGAAATCGCCCTTGAACGTGAAGTTGTCCTGCGTCCAGATGCCCTTCAGCGCCTGGATGAATTCCTTCGAGCGCCGGTAGCGCTCGTCGTGTTCGAGCCACGGCTCGCCGATCGCGGTGAATTCGCCCTTGAACCAGCCGCTCACCACGTTGATCGCGATGCGCCCGTTCGAGATGTGGTCGATCGTTGCGAGCTGCTTCGCGACCACGGCCGGATGCCACGGCCCCGGCAGGATCGCGGCGAGCACCTTGAGCTTGGTCGTCGCGTGCAGCAGCGCCTGGCTGAACGACACCGACTCGTGCTGGTATTCGGCGCCGTAGCCGGCCGTGAAGCGGATCTGGCTCAGCGCATAGTCGAAGCCGGCCGCCTCGGCCGTGCGCGCGAGCTGCTGGTTGTATTCGAGGCTCCAGTCGGTGCGCTGCTCGATCGTGCTGACGACGAGGCCGCCGCTGACGTTCGGCACCCAGTACGCGAATTTGACGCCGTCGTCGGAAGAATCGGTATGGCTCATGAGAGTGTCCTGGTCGAAGGGGAAACGGAAGCGACCTACGCGGCCGCGGCGGAAAGCGCATGCAGGCGCAGTTGCGGCACCGCGCGCTCCACGGCCAGCGCGATGCGCGCGCGCAGCGCCGGATTCGCGATTTCGTAGCGGTCGAAATCGCCTTCGGACGCATACACGCCGATCGGCAGCGTGCGCGCCTGGAAGAAGCTGAAAAGCGGGCGGAGCTGGTGGTCGATCACCAGCGCATGACGTTCGCTGCCGCCGGTGGCGGCGAGCAGCACGGGCACGTCGACGAGCGCTTCGTGATGCACGAGATCGAACAGGTGCTTGAAAATGCCCGTATACGACGCGCGATACACGGGGCTCGCGACGACGAGCGCATCGGCCGTCTCGATCGCGCGAATCTGCGCGTCGAGATCGGCCGGGACTTGCGCGCGCGTCAGCGCGCCGGCCAGCCGGCTGCCGATCTCGCCGAGTTCGATCAGCCGCGCATCGATCGGCAGCGCGGCGCCGAGCGCCGTGACGATCGCGTCGGTCAGCGCCAGCGTGCGTGACGGCCGTTGCAGGCCGCCCGAGATCGCGACCACGTTGAGGGTATGACTCATCGATTGCATTCCCATTGTCGAATCGGGCGCCGATGCACCCGTCACGTCATGGGTCAGCAAGGAGCGTGCCATTTCACCGATGCCAGCGAAAGACGATCGTCTGCATGACGAAATGCATCGCAATCGGCGGCCTGTCGCCGCGTATTCGCCGATCGCCGCACATTGATAAGCGTGCCAGGTGCCGTCTCACAACCATATTCCGCAGCGAGATGAACTTCGGGAAACAACCGTGCTGATTCGCTGCTGCCTGATCAGCAGCGTTGCGTATGTCGACCGCGCACTTCCGTTTCAACGCGGATTTCGCAACATGTGCGGCGCCGGTACGCCGCAATCCCGTGATGCCGAAGCACGTGATGCCATGCAGCAACGCCGAAGCTGCTGCTTCATCGGCATCTGCACGCCGCACGTCGCTTCACCGGACAGCGTCGCGTTGCACGACTGCCTCCAGCGCAGCAATCCGGCATTGGTTATCAGAAATCGATGTTTCCCGCGTTGCGCAAAACGTTGAACACTCTGCTGATCACGCAGCACCCGGCCAGCCACGTCCATCGTGCTGCAACCCGACGCCTTCACCGCCATGACACTCATTTCCGTATCGCCACGCACCGCCGACCTGCACGTCGTCGCGCCGTCCCGCGACGAGCCGGCCCCCGCCGATGCCCGGCAAACGGCCGAACGCCTCGCGGCCGGTTTCGCACGCACGGCGGCCGAACGCGACCTGCAGGGCGGCACGCCGAAGGCCGAGCGCGACCTGCTGCGCGAAAGTGGCCTGCTCGCGCTGAGCATTCCGGCCGCGTATGGCGGCCTCGGCGCAAGCTGGCACACGACGCTCGACGTCGTCCGCGTGCTCGCGGCGGCCGACAGTTCGCTCGCGCACGTGTTCGGCTTCCATCACCTGATGCTCGCGACCGTGCGGCTGTTCGGCGCGCCCGCGCAGTGGGAATCGTGGTTCGAGCGCACCGCGCGCCAGCACTGGTTCTGGGGTAACGCGCTGAACCCGCTCGACGAGCGCACGGTCAGCCGCTCGCGCGGCGCGTGGCGCGAATTCAGCGGGCAGAAAAGCTTCTGTTCGGGCGCGCTCGATTCGCAGATGCTGATCGCATCCGCCCACGACGCCGACACGCGCGCGTTCCTGATCGCAGCCGTGCCGACCCAGCGCAGCGGCATCTCGATCGCCGACGACTGGAACAACATCGGCCAGCGGCAGACCGACAGCGGCACGGTCACGTTCGAGAAAGTGCGCGTCGAGGATCACGAGCTGCTGACGGACCCCGGCCCGCTGTCCACGCCGTTCGCTTGCCTGCGCCCGCTCGTCGCGCAGCTCGTGCTGACCAACGTGTATCTCGGCATCGCCGAAGCCGCGTTCAACGACGCACGGCACTACACGCTGCACGAGGCCCGACCGTGGCCCGGCGCGCAGGTCGCGAGCACCGGCGACGATCCGTACATCCTCGGGCAGTACGGCGAATTCTGGATCGGGCTCGAAGCCGCGCGCGTGCTCGCCGATCGCGCGGCGGATCGGCTCGACGCCGCGTGGGCGCGCGACTCGGCGCTCACGCATGCGGAGCGCGGCCAGGTCGCGCTCGCCACCGCCAGTGCGAAGGTGTCGGCCGCGCGCACCGGGCTCGATCTCTGCACGCGCATGTTCGACGTCGCCGGCGCGCGCGCCACGCATGGCGCGCTGCGGCTCGACCGGCACTGGCGCAACCTGCGCACCCATACGCTCCACGACCCGCTCGCGTACAAGATCCGCGAGATCGGCGAATGGGCGCTCAAGCGAACCTGGCCGACGCCCGGCTTTTATTCATGAACCGTTCCCCTTCCGACACCTGGCCCGACACCGCGCCCGTCCTCACGCTGCCCGACCGCCCCGCGCTCGCGGCGTCGATCCGCGCGCGCGCGCAGGTGTTCGTCGATCCGCGCTCGGTCGCACTGCTCGAACGGATTCGCCTCGTCGCGCCGAGCGATGCGAACGTGCTGATCGTCGGCGAGACGGGCACCGGCAAGGAACTGATCGCGCGCCACGTGCACAGCCTCAGCCGGCGCAACAACGGGCCGTTCGTCGCCGTGAACTGCGGCGCATTCTCCGAAACGCTGGTCGAGAGCGAACTGTTCGGCCACGAGAAAGGCGCGTTTACGGGCGCGTTCAGCGCGAAGCCGGGCTGGTTCGAAGCCGCGAACGGCGGCACGCTGTTTCTCGACGAGATCGGCGACCTGCCGCTGTCGATGCAGGTGAAGCTGCTGCGCGTGCTGCAGGAACGTGAAGTGGTGCGGCTCGGTTCGCGCGCGGGCATCCCGATCGACGTGCGCGTGGTCGCGGCGACCAACGTCGACCTGCAGCAGGCGGTCGCGACCGGGCAGTTTCGCGGCGACCTGTTCTACCGGCTCAACGTCGTGCAGCTCGCGGTGCCGACGCTGCGCGAGCGGCCGGGCGACATCCTGCCGCTCGCGCGCCACTTCTTCGACGATTACCGCAGCCGCCTCGGCTACGGGCCGCGCAGCATCGATCCGCGCGCCGAGCGCCGGCTCGAAGCGCACGGCTGGCCCGGCAACATTCGCGAGCTGGAGAACGTGATTCATCATGCGCTGCTCGTAAGCCGCCACGATGCGCTGCAGGACACCGACCTGCACATTTCGTCGCCGAGCCTGCCGGCCGCCGCCGCGCCCGCGCCGGATGCGCCCGCCGGCGCGCAGGACGCGCTCGAACGCGCGCTGCGCGACCTGTTCGACGACGGGCACGGCAACCTGTTCGAGCGCATCGAGGACACCGTGATGCGCGTCGCGTTCGAGTTCAGCCACCGCAACCAGATCCAGGCGGCGCGGCTGCTCGGCATCAGCCGCAACGTGCTGCGCGCGCGGCTGATTCGCGCGAAGGAGATCGCCGCGGCGAAGTAGCGGCATCCGGGGCGGGCCATCGCCCCGGCACGGCACGATCGCGCCCGCGATCCGTGCAGCGACGTCCCGACCTGATGTATCGTGGCGCGAAGCGCGCCTCTCTCCGCATGCGGCCGGCAATACCGGCCCCGCCCGCGACGGCGCACCCGCACGATCATCCGTCACACGAAAGCCGGCCGGCGCCCGCGCGCGCCCGGTGCACCCCGTTCACCCGTCAGGAATCGTCGTCATGAAAAAGCTTGTGAACCGCCCGTCCGATGTCGTGCGGGAAATGCTGGAAGGCATCGCGCGGCAGTCGCCGCATCTCGCGATCCTCGGCGACGAGCACGTGCTCGTCCGCCAGCCGCTGCCCGCCCCGTCGGACCGGCCCGTCGCGATCCTCTCCGGCGGCGGCAGCGGCCACGAGCCCGCGCACGGCGGTTACGTGGGCGAAGGGATGCTGAGTGCGGCCGTCTGCGGCGAAGTCTTCACGTCGCCGTCCACCGACGCCGTGCTCGCCGCGATCCGCGCGAGCGCGGGCCCGAACGGCGCGCTGCTGATCGTCAAGAACTACACGGGCGACCGGCTCAACTTCGGGCTCGCCGCCGAACTCGCGCGGGCGGAAGGCATTCCGGTCGAGACGGTGATCGTCGCCGACGACGTGTCGCTGCGCGGCCGGGTCGAGCGCGGCCAGCGGCGCGGGATCGCCGGCACCGTGCTGATCCACAAGCTCGCCGGCGCGGCCGCCGCGCGCGGGCTGCCGCTCGCCCGCGTCGCGGCAATCGCGCGCGACGCAGCGGCCGAGCTCGGCACGATGGGCGTCGCGCTCGACGGCTGCACGATCCCCGGCGCCGACAAATCGGGCTTCAGCCTCGCCGATCACGAGATCGAGCTGGGCCTCGGCATCCACGGCGAAAAAGGCGTCGAGCGCCGCGCGCCGCTACCGGCCGACGCGCTCGTCGACACGCTGCTGTCGAGCATCGTCGCCGATCTCGTGCTCGATCGCGACGAACGCGTCGCGCTGTTCGTCAACGGTCTCGGCGCGACGCCGGACATGGAACTCGCGATCGTGCTGCGCGCCGCGCACGACAACCTGAGCCGGCGCGGCATCGTCGTCGCGCGCGCGTGGGCCGGCACGTTCCTGTCGGCGCTGAACATGCCCGGCTGCTCGATCTCGGTGCTGCGGCTGAACGACGAACGCGCGGCGCTGCTCGACGCGCCGACGCAGGCGCGCGCGTGGCCGGGCGGCGGCGCCGTGAACACGCGCATCCGCGTCGAGGCGGCGGCATCGGGCGACGCGACGCTACCGCCGCTCGACGCGGCCGGCCGCGCATGGGCCACGCGCCTGCAGCCGGCGCTGCACGCGGTCGCGCAAACGCTGATCGACCACGAGCAGACGCTGACCGACCTCGATGCGGCGGCCGGCGACGGCGATCTCGGCGCGAGCATGCTGCGCGCCGCGCAGGCGATCCTCGCATTGCCCGAAGCCGCATACGGCACGCCGGCCAGCGCGCTCGCGGCGCTCGGCGCCGCATTGCGCCGCGCGATCGCCGGCAGTTCGGGGCCGTTCTACGCGACCGCGCTGCTGCGCGCATCGCGCCGGCTGGCCGATATCGCCGAGCCGTCGGCGCGCGACTGGGCCGCGGCGTTCCGCGGCGCGGTGGATTCGATCAGTGAACTGGGCGGTGCGCATGCCGGCGACCGCACGATGCTCGATGCGCTGGTGCCCGCCGCCGATGCTTTCGACCGCGCGCTCGACAACGATCGCGATCCCGCGAGCGCATGGGCGGCCGCCGTCGAAGCGGCCGAACACGGCGCACAGGCAACGGCCAGCATGACGCCGCGCGCGGGGCGCGCGAGCTACCTCGGCGAGCGTGCGATCGGCACGCCGGACGGCGGCGCCGTTGCGGTGTCGTACTGGTTGCGCGCGTTGCTGCCGTACGTGCGGTAAACAGCGGTGCGTGCGATGCGGGCCGGCCACGCCGCCCGCATCGATCAGCCTGCCGCGCGCGTCGTCGTCTGCCCCGGCAACAACGCGGCGGCAACTGCGGCCGCGCCGAAACTCGCGAGCCAGCACCAGTAGCCGATCGCATCGAGATGCACGGGTTCGACGTCCCCGGCTTCGTTGACGAGGATCCGATGCTGCGTCAGGAAGCTCGCCCCGACCAGCAGCGCCAGCACGGCGAGCACGACCGCCTGCGTGCGATGCCGCTTCACCGTCAGCAGCCAGGCCGCCAGCACGAGCGGATTCGCGAGCCACGCGTAGATGCCGGCGAATACGCCCATCCATCCCGTCAGCAACACCTGCCAGCCGTCCGCCCACGGATGCGGTTGCGGCGCGCCCGTGCGGAACGGCGCGGTGAACATCGCGACCAGATAGAGCAGCAGGCTCGCCGCGAGCAGCGCGCGGGCGGCGCGGCCCATCGGCGGACGGTTGGGCGCTGGGGAAGGCGTCGTCGTGTTCATGGTGGCGTGGCAGGCGGGCGGGCGGGGGATCGCCGCGATTCTGCCACACGCGGCAGGCAGGCCGGCTCACCCGTTCCCGTCGAACCGGTACTGCGCCGCCGGCGTATCGACCAGCACCTGCCGGCGTCCGGCTTCGTCCGGCAACAGCGCCGTCATGTACCGGTACGCGAGCGCATCGTCGACGGCGGCCTCGTACCCGACATGCGGCCAGTCGCTGCCCCACAGCAGCCGCTGCGTGCCGAACGCGTCGCGCAACGCGCGCATCGCCGTCAGGCCGGACGCCTGCCAGCGATCGGCGCGGTCGTTCCGGTAGGCGCCCGACACCTTGACCCACACGCGCTTGCTCGCCGCCGTCGTCAGCAGATAGCGGAAGCCGGGATCGTCGATTCCGAGCCGCGGGTCGGGTCGGCCGAAATGGTCGAGCGAGACGTCGACGCCCGCGTCGAGCAGCGGCGGCATCAGCGCCGGCAGGCGTGCGGCCTCGGCATGCAGTTCGACTTGCCAGCCGTATTGCCGCAGCAGCGGCAACAGCGCGCGCCACGCCGGGCCCGCGAAATCGGGATCGCGTTCGCCGATCAGGTTCAGCCGGATGCCGCGCACGCCGAGCGGCGTCCACGCGGCGACCTGCTCCGCATCGCGCGCGGGATCGATCACGACGATGCCGCGCAGGCGTGCAGGCTGCGCACGCAGCGCGGCAAGCAAATAGCGGTTGTCGGTGCCGAGAAAGCTCGGCTGGATCAGCACGCCGTTCGACATGCCATGCCGGTCGAGCATCGCGAGGTACTGGTCGAGCGACGCGTCGTACGCGATCGTGTAACGATGGCCCGGCACGAGCGGCAGCGATTTCAGGAATACGTGCGCATGCGTGTCGACGCCGGTGATCGTCCGCCGGCCCGGCGCCGCACCGGCGCATCCGCCGAGCACTTCGGCCATCGCGAGTCCTGCGAGGGCGCGGTTGAACGAACGCCTCGAAATCATGGGTGTCTCCTGTGTCGTTGGTCTTTTTGAATGGCGCGGCCCCGCCGGCCGCGCAGCGGCGCATCAGCCTACATCGTGCGCGCCACGATGAATATCGGAACGAACGACAGCACCGTCGACAACGCGACGACGAATGCCATCAGCCGATGATTGCCGCCGTACTGCGTGGACAGCACGTACGAGTTGCTCGCGCACGGCAGCACCGAATAGAGCAGGATCAGGTTGCCGGACAGCGGCGGCACCGCGAATGCCTTCGTCGCGGTCAGCGCGAGCAGCGGAAAGCCGATCAACCGGATCGCGGTGGTCACGAGCCCCGCGCGCACGAGCGCCGCCTCCTTGCGCGGCAACGGCAGCCGCAGCGCGGCGCCGACGCAGATCAGGCTCAACGGCAACGCGGCGCCGCCGAGTACGTCGACGGTCTGGTCGAGCGCGGCGGGCAGGCGCCAGCCTGTCAGGTTGAGCACGATCCCGAACGCGCTCGCGACGATCAGCGGATTCGCGGCCACCTTGCCGACGATTCCCACGAACCCGCGGCCGCCGGCCTGGCCATGCTCGAACGACAGGAGCACGAGCGTGTTCGAGATCGCGACCATGTACGCGACGACGACCGCCGCGATCCCGTAGTCGGCACGGCTCAGCAACCCCGACGCGACCGACAGGAAAATGTAGCTGTTGAACCGGATCGAGCCCTGGACGATCGACGTGAAGGACGCGTGCGGCACCGCGCAGATCCGGCAGCCGAGCACGACCGCGGCCAGCACCGCGAGCGTGAGGCCCGTCAGCAGCAGGATCGTCGACTTCGACGAGGCGTCGAGCGGGCCGGCCAGTCCGATCGAATGCACGAGGAAAGCGGGAAACAGCACGTAATGGGTGAGCTTTTCGGCGGACGGCCAGAATGCCGCATCGACCAGCGCGATGCGGCGCACGGCAACGCCGATGCAGATCAGCGCGAAGGCGGGTGCGACGGCGACCCAGGCGAGTTCGGTATGCATGGTTGAACGGGTTCGGTGAAGGGAGTAATCGGTGACTCGGCGCGATCGTGCGCCGATGGCCAGGGCAGGGTCGTGGCGGGATCGGGTTCGAACGCCAGCCCGACGGCGGCAAGCGCTTCATACGCGAGCGCCGGCGCAAAACGCACGCCGGAGCCCGACGCGCCCGCCACCGAGCAGCCGTGGCGGCCGAACGGCGCGATCCGTGGATTGCGGTCGGCCGTGTAACCGTCCACGGCCGCGCGCGCGGCGAGATGGGCATCGCGCAGGCCCGGGAAATGACGCTCGAGCAGCCGGCGCGCCAATGCCCGCTCGTCGGCGCTCGGCGCGACGCGCGCGCCGGCGGCACAGCCCCACGCGTGCGACGTGATGCTCAGCAGCCAGCCGCGCCGCGCGTGCATCGGCGCAAGGAACGCCTGCGCATCCGGCAGGTAGACGACCGGCGCATCCGGTGCGGGCGGCAACGCGCGCCCGTCGACGTCGAACGCGACGATCTTCTTGGTGACGATGTCCGGTCGTGCGTCGCCGCCCGCTTCCGCGTCGACGGCCGGCCACGGGCCGCCGGCATGCACGAGCCGGTCGGCGTGCAGCGTCACGCCGTTGGCCACGACGATCCAGCCGCCGGCGCCTTGCGTCACGTGCGTGACCGGCGCATCGAAACGCTCGACGGCAGGCGTGCCGGTCAGGTAGCGCGCGACCAGCCGCGGCACGTCGACCAGCCACGCGCGCCCGCCTCGCCACAGACGCTCGCCGGCCGGCAGCGCGCCGAGCAGCGCTTCGTCCGCGCCCGGCGTATCGGCGGCGACCGGCGTCGCGAGCAACGGGCCACCCGCATCGGCTGCGGTCGCGACGAATGCGAACGGCGCGTCCCGCACGCAACATCCGGCACGCGCCCACGCGCCGTAATACGCGTTCGCGACCAGCGATCGCGCCCGGCGCTCGCCGGTGCCGCAGAACGGCGTGATCACGCCGGCCGACAGCGCCGTGGCGGTCTGCACGGCCGGCCGCGCATCGAACACGGCGATGCGCAGTGCGTCCGCATGCCGCGCCGCCACGTGCGCGATCGTCGCGCCCGTCACGCCCGCGCCGACGATCGCGAGGTCAACCCGCATCGGCCTGCCACCAGACGGTGCTGATCACGAGCGGTGTCGAGCCGTCGTTCTGCACCTGATGAGAGCGGTGCGATTCGAAATACAGCACGTCGCCGGCCCGCACGCGCACGGGTTCGCCGTCGTAGGTCAGCCGGCCGCTGCCCTGCGCGATCATCCAGCATTCGCGCACCGCGTGGACGTCCAGCCGCGACGTACAGTTCGGCTCGACCGTGAACAAACCGCCGCGAAACGGAATCTCGCCGTCGCCAAGCCCGGCGAAATCGGCCTGGCGCAACACGACGCCCGGCACGTGCGATTCCGGCGGCATGGCGGCGACGTGCGGAAACCTACGCGCGTTCATCGTGCACCTCCTCTCCAATCAGGCCCAGCTCCGCGAGAATCGCGTCGCGATCGCGATCGAGCGCCGGCGCGGCCCGGCGGGTGGACGGATCGGGGCAGCCCGAAATCTTGATCGGCGTGCCGACGAGCCGGTACGGGCCGACCTCCGGATCGTCCACGTCGATCAGCATGTTGCGCGCGGCCGTCTGCGGATGGACGACGGCCTGGTCGACGCGGTTGATCGGGCCGGCCGGCAGCCCCGCTTTCGCGAACCGCTCGCACCAGACCTCGACGCCGTGCGCCGCCAGCAGGCCGTTGAGCGTGCGCTCGAGCTCGGCCTCGTGATCCTTGCGCGCCTCGCCGCCCGCGAAGCGCGGATCGGCCGCGAGCGCCGGCACGCCGAGCGCGTCGCACAGCAGCCGGAACAGCTTGTCGTTGCCGGCCGCGATGATGAGCGGGCCGTCCGCCGCGCGATAGACGCCGAACGGCGGCGCGATCGCCGGCCGGTAGCTGCCGACCGGCCCCGTGACTTCGCCGGTCGCGAAGTAACGGCCGATGAAGTACTCCATCAGCGCGAGCTGGCAGTCGAACATGCCGATGTCGACCTTCGAGCCTTGCCCGGTCCGGCCGCGCCGCACGAGCGCCATCAGCAGCCCGGTCGTCAGGAACAGGCCGGCCGCCAGGTCGCCGATCGACGGCCCGACCCGCACGGGCACGCGTCCGGGCTCGCCCGTCACGCTCATGATCCCGCCGAGCCCCTGGACGATCATGTCGTACGCACGGCGGTCGCGATACGGTCCCGTGTGGCCGAACCCCGATGCGCTGCCGTAGATCAGGCGCGGGAAGCGCGCATGCAGCGTGTCCCAGTCGTAGCCGATGCGCGCCATCGTGCCGGGCCGGAAGTTCTCGGTGACGACGTCCGCCTTCTCGAGCAGCGCGTCGAGCACGCGACGATCGGCCGGGTCCTTCAGGTCGAGCGCGATGCTCTCCTTGCCGCGATTGAGCGACGCGAAGTACGCCGACTTGCCGCCGTACCACGGGCCGTACGCGCGTGCGTCGTCGCCTGTCGACGGCCGCTCGACCTTGATCACGCGTGCGCCGTGGTCGGCCAGCAGCATCGTGCAGAACGGCCCGGCCAGCACGCGCGTCAGGTCGACGATCACGAGCCCTTCGAGTGCGCCTTCCGTCATGCGACCTCCTGCATGCCGGCAGGCAGGACCGCCGCCAGTTCGCCGGGCGTGACCGGGTCGAAACCGGCCAGCGGCGTGACGACCGGCGCCGACAGCCGCCCGAAATCGCCGGCGTTCGGTTCGCCGCGCAACCCGAGCGCCCGCCACGCGCTGCGCGCGAGCGCCGGCATCAGCGGGTAGGCCAGCAGCGCGAAGCCCTTCGTCCAGCCGTACAGGTCGCCGGCCGCGCGCGCGCCGTCGAAGCGCGCGCTCCAGCGCTCGACGATCCGGGCCAGCGCCGTCGGGTCGAACGTCGCGAAATCCATCGCGCGCTGCGCGTCGTTCCACGCCGCCTCGCCCGCGCGAACCGTTTCGTCGGCCGGCACGCGCGCCGCGAGCGGCCCGCCGATCGCCTCGGCCACGTGCCGCCGCAAGGTTGCGTACGGCCCGTTCACGAAGCGGCAGAACGCATCGCGGTCGAAGTCGGTGCGCGCGTCGACCGGGTTGGTCGACGCGACGAAGAAACGCACCGCGTCGGCCGGCACACGCGTGCGCGCCGCGAGATCCTCGACCCAGATCGCCCAGCGCAGGCTCGTCGAAAACTTGCGCCCTTCCAGCGTGTAGAAATGATTGATGACGAAGCGGTCGAACGGCTTCGACACGCCGTCGGCCATCGCCATCGCCTGGATGCCGACGAGATGCGAGACGCAATTGTCGATCCCGAATCCGTTCACGGTGATCACGTCCGAATCGCGATCGAACGGATTCGCGCGCAGCCCGTGCTTGCGCGCATAGAGATCGCCGACGAGGCGGATCGCGCCGAACAGCAGGCCGTGACCGAACAGCGTGCGCGGCTCGCCGCCCAGCGCATACGGCAGCCCCCAGCCGGCATGGTTCGTCAGGCGAAAGCGCGCACCGTCCCGCTCGAGATGGCGGCGCGCGATTTCGACGAACACCGGCGCGGTCCCGGTGCCCGTCAGTTGCGCGATCAGCGCGGCCGGGTCCGCGATGTCGAAGAACAGGTTGTCCTGTTCGCGCATCGCGAGCGTCTCGCCCCAGCGGGCCGACGGCTCGCGCACATCCTCCGGCTGGAAATGCGCGCCGCAGTCTTCGCAGAAGAATCCGGAGACGCCCCGCGCGCACTGCGGGCAACGGCCGAGCAGGAAGCTGCCGGTCACGTAGCGTTCACGCGCGGCCGAATACGGCACGCGTTCGCGCACCGTCGACACGCGCTGCCGCGCGGCAAGCCGCGCGACGAGCCCGTCATGCGCGGCGAGGTACGCGTCGTGATGCGCGTCGCCGAGCGGATCGACGAACAGGTCGACGTCGATGTTCATGTCGGCGAGATCGTCGACGATGCCCGCGCAGCTCTGCCGCGCGAGCGCGGCCGCGTCGATGCCGGCCTGCTCGGCGCGCAGCGGGATGTAGGAATCATACGGGTCGCTCGCACACGCGATGCGCGCGCAGTCGCCGCGGCTGCGCAGGTGGCGCGCGAGCATGTCGAGCCGCAGGTACGGGCCGGCAATATGGCCCAGGTGCAGACGCCCGTTCGGCGCCGGCATCGCGGGCACGAGCAGGTAGTGGCGCGGGTGGCGGATCGTGTCGATCGGCATGATGGCCTCCGGGTCAGTCGAGCGTCACGGTCACGTCGGCCGCGAGGTCGCGCAGCAGCGCCGCGATGTCGCGGTCGAGCTCGCACTGGGCGATCAGGTACGCGATCTCGTATGCCTTGAACACGTCCTTCGGCAAGGCCATCTGCGCGCCCTTGCCCGCGACGATCTGCAGGAAGCGCAGTTCCGGCCGGCGCCACAGGCGCTCCAGGCCTTCGACGCGGGCGATGCGGCCGATCCCCGGCGGCATCACGATGCGCTGCCCCGCGCGCGTCGACGCGGTGCCGAGCCGGTCGTCGAGCGGGCCGTCGATCGCGCCGCGCGCGAGATCGAGCACCGTGCGATACGGCGAAAAACCCGCGACGCTGTACGGAATCAGATGCGAGTTGATGAACTCGCCGCCGAGCCGCCCGCCGATTTCGAGGATTTTCGGGCCGTCGCGCGTGACCATCACGTCCGCATGGAAGCCGCACCAGTCGATGCCGGTCGCGGCGACGCCCGCCCGCACCATGTCGCGAATGGCCGCCTGCGTGTCGGCCGGCAGCAGCGACGGCGTCACGTTCTCGTACTGGATCGGGATCGACCGGTCGAAGGTCTTGTCGATGATCGCGTTGATCGCGACGCGGCCGTGCGCGACGACCCCGGACACCGAGTGCTCGCTGCCCGTCAACTGCTCCTCGAGCAGCGCGTGGTCGCCGTACAGGCTGAACATCTCGCCCTTCTCCGGCGAGTTGTACGCGCGAAACGCGCGATAGACCTCGGCGGGATCGTCGTGCGCGCCGACCGGAAAGATGCCGCGGCTGCCGGAGTTGCCGGCCGGCTTCAGCAGCGCGGGCGTACCGATCCGCTTCAACGCGGCGGTGAACTCCGCTTCGCTGCCGACCACCGCATAGCGCGGGTTCGCGTTCGGCACCGCGTCGAGCACGCGGCGGGTCGCCGCCTTGTCGCGCACGTTGAGCGCGGCGTCCGGCGCGGTGCCGCGCAGGCCGAGCCGCTGCGACAACCGGCTCGCGAGCACGACCTCGAGATCTTTCCACGCGACGACGCCGGACAACTCGACGCGATGTTCGCGCAGGTACTCGAGAATCGTCCGCTCGGCGGCGTCATAGTCGCCGAGCCGCGTCGGAATGATGCCGGCGCAGCCGAACGAGCGGAACGCGTCCGGCGTCGGCGTCGCCACATACAGGTCGAGCCCGAGGCTGCGCGCCGCGTCGATTTCGGCGATCCGTTCGCCCGCGAGCGCGCGCGTGTCGAGATACAGCATGGCCGGTGCTTGGGTCATGGCGGTGTGCTCCTGTCAGTTCACGAGTTGTTGGGTGGCGGCCTGCGGCGCGGCGCCGTGCGGCCAGTCGACGAATCCCGGCGGCGTGCCGACCTCATAGACGGATGTGCCCGCGATCGCATTCGCGATCCGGCCGCTGCGCCACGCGGCCAGGCTCAGGTTCGGATCGGCGATGCCGCGCGTCGTGCGCGCGGCGTTCTGGAAGAAAATCCGCGCGGCGCTCGGCCGGTTCCAGCGCACCGCATAGTCGTCGTCGAGTTCCGGAACGCCGTTGCGCGTGTGCATTTCGAAGCGCAGCGATTCGAGCGCGCCGGGCATCTGGAATTCGCTGCCCGTGGCGAGCAGCACGACGTCGGCATGCAGCGGCGCATGCACGCCGGTGCCGTCATCGACGCTCAGCACGAAGCCGCCGTCCGCGCGATGCAGGTTGGCCATGTTGCGGCCGGGCATCAGCGCGCAATGCCCGGTGCGCCCTTCGATGTGCGTGATCTCGTAGAGCCGCTGGTAGATCGCCGTCAGCAGCGGCAACGTAACGCCGTCGCTCGCGAGACGCTGCGTGTCGAGCGCGTCGCGCTTGCGCTCCGGCGACAGCCGCGAGAAATGCTCGTTGTATTGCGGCACGAACCATTCGTTGACGAACGGCGAGTCGTCCATCGGCAGGAAGTTCTCGCGCCGCGTCAGCCACGCGACGTGCGCGGGCGCCGCGTCGCCCGTCAGCCCGAGCAAGTGCAGCGCGAGCTCGGCGCCGCTCTGGCCGCCGCCGACGATCGCGACGCGCCGGCCGGCGAGCGCCGGCTGCACGGTGCAGAACTGCGACGAATGCAGCACGTCGGCGCCCAGGTGCGGCCGCGCGCAGGCGGGAATGGTCGGACGCAGGCCGACGCCGACGACGAGATTCGACGTGCGTACGACACCGTGCGAGGTCGTGACGCGCAACGCGCGCCCGTCCCGCACGACGCTTTCGACTTCGCAGTCGAACCGCAGGTTGTCGAGCGACGCGCACACCCATTGCATGTACTGCTCGAACTCGCGGCGGCGCACGGTCGGAAAGCGCGCGTTCGCGAACGAGTACAGGCGTTCAGTGCGTTGCAGAAACGCAATGAACGAGTAGCGGCTGCACGGATCGGCCAGCGTGACCAGATCCTTCAGGAAGCTGGTCGTCAGCGACGAATCGGCGAGCATCAGCCCCGGATGCCAGCGGAACTCGGGCCGGCGCTCGACGAACAGCGAGCGCAAGCCGCCCAATGGCGCCAGCAGCGCCGCCAGGCTCAGGTTGAACGGGCCGACGCCGATCCCGAGCACGTCGACTTCTTCCCCCGCAAGGGCCCTCGGCTTCGCGCCGTCGAGCGTCTGGAATTCGAAAGGGTTCATCGCGCCTCCCCGGCACCGGTGATCGAATCGTGAAAGGCGGCCCGGCCGGCACGGTCGAGCACGCGCCCGGCCAGCGCCGCGCCGCCGTGAACGGCCGCGGCGATCCCGCTGCCGCAATAGCCGCCGCACCAGCCCAGCCGTCCGGCCATGCCGACGTGCGGCACGCCGTGCGCCGTGAAGCCGAGCGGCGCGGACCATACGCGCTCGACGCTCACGCGTTCGAGCGCCGGGAAATACGCAGCCAGCCGCGCGCGCAACGCGGCTTCGGCGCCGGCGGGCGGCGCGTCGGCCGCCAGGCCGAGCCGGCTGCCGAACAGCAGCCGCCCTTCGTCGAGCCTGAAATAGTCCTTGTCGGCGGACACCGTGCCGTACACGCGCGGCTGCATCGAAATGCACCGCTGCGTCGCCTCGTCGAGCACGCCGGTGGCCAGCAGGTGCGTACCGTAACGTTCGAGCGGCGGGCGTATGCCGTCCGGCAGCAACGGCCACGCGTCCTCTGCGCACACGAGCGCGGAACCGGCGATGAGCGTCGCGCCGTCGAGGTCGAGCGCGACCGCATCCGGCGTGAGCCGCAACGCGTTCACGCGGGCCCCGCGCCGGATCCGCACGCCGAGCGTCGCGGCCCGCATCCGCATCGCATCGCGCAGCGCGCGCGGCTGGATCAGCGCGAAGCGCAGGTTCAGCAGCCCGGCCACCGCACGCGCCGCGCCGGTCTCCCGCGCGACGGCCTGAGCGTCGAGCCACGCGACGCGCGCATCCGGCTGCGCCGCGTAATACTCGAACCGGCGCGCGAGCTGCGCCGCGGACGCGTCGTCGCACGCCAGCGTGATATGCCCCGGATGCGCCCAGCCGCACGCGAGGTTGCGGCTGTCGACGAAGCGCTGAAGATAGGCGATGGCCCGTGCCGCCTCGCGCTCCGCGGCCTGCGCATGCTCCGCCGAGCGCGGGCCGCGCGGCAGCGCCGGCGCGACGCTCGCCACCGAGCCGAAGTTGAATGCGCTCGGCACGTCGCCGGGCGGGTCGGCGTCGCAGACCTCGACCGTCGCGCCCTGTTCCGCGAGGTGGATCGCGGCGGATAACCCCGTGTAGCCGCCGCCGACGATCGCGACGTCGGCGGCTTGTTTGCCGGGCGCCATCATGCGTGCTCCGGCTGGTGCTGATGGGCGTCGACGAACGCGCGATACGGCGCGTCGAAAAAGAACGCGGGCTCGCCGTCCGGCGGTTCGAGCTGGTCGAGCCAGCAGGCCGTCGCCGAATATTTCGCGAGGAACGGCCGGCGCAACCAGCGCGGGTCGCGCGCCTGCAGGAAATTCAGCAGGAAGTAGCGTTGCCCTTGCAGCTCGAGCGTGCCCGCGACCTCGACCTTGCCGGGGCCCGCGCTCATCGACGGGCCGCGCGCGCTGCGGGCGAGCCCCGACACCGATGCGATCGCCGCGTTGTAGATCTCGAGCGCCCGCGCGAGCGGCAGTTCGAAATAGGCGCGCGGCCCCGTATCGCGCTCGACGAACATGTAGTACGGCACGATGCCGAGCCGCACCTGCCCGACCCAGTTGCGCCGCCAGACTTCGGCGTCGTCATTGATATGACGCAGCACCGGCCCTTGCGAGCGGATCACGACGCCGATGCGGCGCAGGTTCGTCACCGCCTGCTCGGCGATCTCCGTCGACAGCTCGCGCCAGTGGTTCAGGTGCGCCATGAAGGTCACGTTGCGCCCGGCATCGATCAGTGTGCGCAGCAGCGCAAGCAGCTCGGGCGTGTCCGGATCGCTGACGAAGCGGTACGGCCAGTACGTCAGCGCCTTCGTACCGATCCGGATGTTGCCGATATGCTCGAGCCCCGGCTCCAGCAGCGGCATCAGGTACTCGCGCAGGCGGGCCGCGCTCATCACCATCGGATCGCCGCCCGTCATCAGCAGGTCCGTGACTTCGCCATGCGCGCGCAGGTAACGATGCAGCTGCGCGGCTTCGCTCGACGCGAATTTCAGCGACGCGTCGCCGACGAACTGGGGCCAGCGGAAGCAGAACGTGCAATACGCATGGCAAGTCTGCCCGTGGCTCGGGAAATACAGCACGGTCTGCGCATACTTGTGCTGAATGCCGGGGCAGTGTTCGCCGTCCAGTTCCGGCTCGTTGAGCCGCTGATCCGCCGGATGCGGGTTCATCTTCGCGCGCAGGCGCCCGACCAGCGCGTCCAGTTCGTCGTGACGCGCGGCGTCGCGCGACAGCACGGCCAGTTGCTCGAGATCGTCGGGCGCGAGCATGTCCGGTTGCGGAAACGTCAGCCGGAACAGCGGATCGTCAGGCACGCGGGTCCAGTCGATCAGTTGCTCGACGACATAACGGTTGACCTTGAACGGCAGCACGCGCGCGACCAGTCCGATCTGCTCGCGCATCTGCGGCGGCAGCGTCGCGAGCTGCGGGATATCGTCCAGCTTCGAACGGTTGTACGCCTTGAATACAGGATGGACCGGAATCGACTGCAGTGGCGGCGCGCCGCCGGAAGCGGCATCGCGCGCGGATATCCGTTGGCCCTCGGATAATTCGATCATTGACTCGACTCCATTTTTTTAGATGTACTAATGTAGGTCGTGTGTCTCGTCTGCTCTCCACCGACGGCCAGGCAGCCCGTCGGCGTCCTGCAGATACTAGAAGCAATTGCGGCGGCGAAGCATCACTGCCGTGTTATTTATCCATAAGCGTTTCGCATGCGGCTTCGCACCAATTCAGCGGGGCACGGCCGCGCCCGCCGCCTGCCGTTCCGCCCGCATGCGTTTCGCCGGATGGGTTTCCGGCATCCGCCAGTACACGACCAGCGAAATCGCCGCACAGGCCGCGACGTACCAGAAAAACATCGGCTCGTTGCCGTCCGCCTTCAGCCGCAGCGCGACGAATTCGGTAGTACCGCCGAGGATCGCCGTCGTCAGCGCATAAGGCAGCCCGACTGCCAGCGCGCGGATCTGCGGCGGGAACAGCTCGGCCTTGACCAGCATGTGCACCGACGTGAACCCGCTCAGCACCACGAGCCCGGCGAACACCAGCAGGAACGCGGCGAGCGGCTCGTGCACGTGCCCGAGCGCCGTGAAGATCGGCACCGACAGCAGCGCGCCGCCGATCCCGAACCACAGCAGCACGGGCCGGCGCCCGACACGGTCCGACACGAGGCCGAACAGCGGCTGCAGCGGCATGTACAGCAGCAGCGCGATCGTGCAGACCCAGGTCGCCGTTTCCTTGTGCAGGCCGACCGAGTTGACCAGGTATTTCTGCATGTACACGGTGTACGTATAGAACGCGACGGTGCCGCCGATCGTGATGCCGATCGCGAGCAGCAGTTCGCGCCAGTGGGCCGCGAGATCGGCCGACACGCGCGTTTTCGCCGCGCGCGCCCGGCTGGCGATGAACGCATCGCTTTCGACGACGTTGCGACGCATGTAGAGCGCGAACAACGCGAGCAGGCCGCCGACGAAGAACGGAATCCGCCATCCCCAGCGCTCGATGTCGTGCGTGCCCGCGAAGATCCGCTGCATCGCGAGCATCAGGCCGAGCGCAACGAGCTGGCCGGCGACCACGCTCACCTGCAGGAACCCGACGTAGAAACCGCGCCGGTTCGGCGGCGCGATCTCGCTCAGGTACGTCGCGCTGGTGCCATATTCGCCGCCCATGCTGAGCCCCTGCAGCAGCCGCGCGGCGACCAGCAGCGCCGGCGCGAGCACGCCGATCGTTGCATAGCCGGGCGTGACGGCGATCAGCATCGAGCCCGCGCACATCGCGAGCACCGACTTCGTCAGCGCGGCCTTGCGCCCGCGCCGGTCCGCATACAGGCCCACGAGCCAGCTCCCCGCCGGCCGCGCGATGTATCCGACGGCCGCGATCGCCGCGGTGTTCATCAATTGCACGGTCGGCCGGTCGGCCGGAAAGAACGACGGCGCGAAGTAGATCGAGAAGATGCTGTAGGCGAGAAAGTCGTACCACTCGATCAGGTTGCCGGCCAGCCCGCCGACGATCGAACCGATGCGCGGCGGCTCGCCGGCCGCTCCGGCAAAGGAAGTTGCCACGGGCGTCTCCTGTTTTAGTTGGTTCGTCCGTACCGGGCGACCGCCGGTATTGCCGGCGCCGCCCGTGCCGGCGGCTTACGCGCGGTCGGCCGCGTAGCGGGCGTCGAGCGCGTCGAAGCGCGCCTTGTCGACGAGTCGCTGCCGTTCGGCAAACGGCGCGACGAGCGCGGGGTTTTCGTCGAGCCGGCCCGTGTCGCGCAGCTCCGTCAGCGCGGCCTGCATGCCGCGCACCGCGCCCTGCAGCGCAGCGTTCGCATACAGCACCACGCCGTAGCCGAGCCGTGCGAGTTCGTCGCGTGAACGCGTCGGCGTCTTGCCGCCGATCACGATGTTGATGAGCTGCGGCGTATCGAACAGCGCCGGCAGCCGCTCGACGTCCTCCGGCGTATCCATCGCCTCGATGAACAGCACGTCGGCGCCTGCTCGCGCATAGCGGTGCGCGCGCTCGATCGCGTCGTCGATGCCGTGGACCGCGGCCGCGTCGGTGCGCGCGACGATCAGCAGGTTCGGGTCCACGCGCGCGTCGACGGCCGCCTTCAGCTTGCCGACCATCTCGGCGGCCGGAATCACTTCCTTGCCTGCGAAATGCCCGCATTTTTTCGGCAGCACCTGATCCTCGAGCTGGATCGCGTCGGCGCCGCTGCGCTCGAGCGTGCGCACCGTATGCAGCACATTGAGCGCATTGCCGAAACCGGTATCGGCATCGACGATCAGCGGCAGATCGACGGCGTCGCGCACGCGCGCGGTGTGCTCGGCCAGCTCGCCGAGCCCGACGAAGCCGAGATCGGGCAGGCCGAGCGACATGTTGGTCACGCCAGCGCCGCTCAGGTACAGCGCGCCGAAGCCGAGGTCGGCCGCGACCCGGGCGCTGAGCGCATTGAAGGTGCCGGCGACGAGCAGCCCCTGGCGGGCGGCGATGCTGCGCCGGAATGCGGCGCGACGAAGTGCGGTGTGATCGGACATGCAAGGCCTCATTGGTCGAAACGAAACAGGGTTCTCGGTGCGTCGCGCAGCACGCGCGTGCGCTCGTCGGGATCGGGCAGCCAGCGTTCGAGCGCCGCGCGGGTCGCGTCGAAATCGACACGCTCGCGATGCTGCGTATGCGGCCAGTCGCTGCCCCAGACCAGCCGCTCGGCCGTGAACGCCGCGCGCAGCGCCTGCGCGGCGCCGAGCGCCGCATCGGTGCCGGCGCCGGACAGGCTGTTGCGATACGCAGCCGACAGCTTGACCCACACGCGCCCGGTGTCGGCGAGCGACAGCAGGTGACGGAAACCGGGATCGCGCTCGCCGAGCGACGGCGAAGGGCGCCCGAAATGGTCGATCACGAGCGTGCACGACTGCGCGAGCAGGCTCGCGGCGATCGCATGCAGATCGGCCGCCTCGCGATGGATCTCCACGTGCCAGCCGAGCGCGTTGATGCGCGCGAACAGCGCGCGCCACGCGTGCGCGCCGAAATCCGGGATCGGCAGGCCGACCAGGTTGAGCCGCATACCCACGACGCCCGCGCGGTCCAGCGCGCCCAGCGCGTCGTCGTCGATCCCGGGATCGACGACCGCGACGCCGCGAAAGCGGCTCGGGTAGCGTCGCAGCACGTCGACGAAGAAGGCATTGTCGGTGCCGAGAAAGCTCGGCTGCACCAGCACCGCGTGCGTGATGCCGTGCGCGGCGAGATGGCCGACGTACGCGTCGAGCGACGCGTCGTAGTCGGGCGCATGACGCACGACCGGCGCGAGCGGCAAGTCGCGCGCAAACACGTGCGCATGTGCGTCGACCGCCGCGACGGCGCCCGTCGATGCGTACCACGCGGCCGCGTTCGGCGCCGATGAAACCGGTTCGACCGGCGGATTCACTGCTCGATCCATGACGACTGCCTGCAAGATGTTGCCCGGCCCGGGTAACGGGTGGCGGGCGGCGGGATGAACGAAAGACGAAAACTACAGCGATGCGCCGGCGTGCGCGTCGGCGTCGGCGCCCGGCCCGGCGGCCGGGTCGGGCAGGCGGCGCCCGCGCGTTTCCGGCAGGAACCAGACCGCGATCACGACCAGCCCGTACGCGATGCCTGCATCGATGCCGAGCGCCGTGCCGAGCGGCAGCGATTCGCCCATGCGCCCGACCAGTACCGGAAAACCCGCCGACACGATGCGGCCGAAGTTGTAGCAAAAGCCGACGCCGCGCCCGCGCACGTTCTGCGGATACAGCTCGTTGAACAGCGTGCCGAGCGTCGCCGGAATGCCGGCCGAGAACAGGCCGAGCGGAAACCCGAGCAGCAGCATCGCAATGTCGTTCAGCGGCAGGAACACGTACAGGTTGACCATCACCGCGCAACACGCGGCGAACAGCATCACGTTGCGGCGCCGGCCGAGCCGGTCCTGCAGATACGCGCTGACGAAGCAGCCGCAGATGAACGCGACGATCACGACCGCGAGATACGCGCCGGTACCGAGCACCGACAGATGCCGCTCGGTCTTCAGATAGGTCGGCAGCCAGATCGTGATCGCGTGATAGCCGCCGTGTGCGCCCACGCCGATCAGGCCGCCGACGATCGTCGCGCGCAGCACCGACCGGTCGAAGATGCCGACCGTCGGCGCATCGTCCGCCTGCGCGGGCGTCGGCTGTGCGCGCGGCGGCTCCGGAATCGCGCGGCGGATATACAGCACCAGCAGTGCCGGCAGCGCGCCGATCGCGAACAACGCGCGCCAGGCCCATTCGGGCGGCAGCCACGCGAACACGATCATGTACAGCAACACCGCCGCGCCCCAGCCGAATCCCCACGCGCTCTGCACGACGCCCATTGCCTTGCCGCGATGGCGCGCGCCGACCGTCTCCGCGAGCAGCACCGCGCCCGCGGTCCATTCGCCGCCGAAGCCGAGCCCCTGCAGCGCCTTCAGCATCAGGAGCTGTTCGAAGTTCTGCGCGAACGCGCTCAGGAACGTGAAGGCGGAGAACCAGCACACGGTGATCTGCAGGGCCCGCACACGCCCGTAGCGATCCGCGATCACGCCGGCCAGCAGGCCGCCGAGCGCGCCCGACACGAGCGTCGCGCCGCCGATCAGTCCGGCCTGCCCCTTGCCGATGCTCCAGGTCGCGAGCAGCGCCGGGATCACGAGGCTGAACATCTGGGTGTCGAGCCCGTCGAGCGCCCAGCCGGCAAAACAGCCGCGCAACGTGCGCCGTTCGGTCGTCGATAGTTCGCGCGTCCAGTTCAACGGAGGTCTCCTCGTGTCGTCGCCGTGCGCCGCATCGTCGCGCCGCTACCGGAAGCACCGCCCGCAACGGCGACGCCCGATGAGCATCCTATGAATCATTTGGATAATTCGCTACTATGTTTCGAATAATTATTCATAACACACGCTTATGGAAATCAGGCACGTCCGCTACTTCCTCGCGATCGCGGATTCCGGCAGCTTCACGCGCGCCGCCAGCGAGCTCGGGATTGCGCAACCCGCGCTCAGCCAGGCGCTGAACCGGATGGAAAAGGAGCTGGGGGTTCGGCTGTTCGACCGGTCGAGGCGCGGCGCGACGCTCACGCCGGCCGGGCTCGCGATGGTCGACGACTTGCGCCTGAGCGTCGCGCGGCTCGACGCCGCCGCGCACCGGGCCGGCGAGATCGGCGCGCAGCGCGCCGGGCGCCTGACGATCGGCTTCGTCAGCGCCGCACTGTTCGATACGCTGCCGCGCACGATCCGCGCGCTACGCGAGAGCGCGCCCGACGTGGAACTCGTGATGAGCGAGATGAGCAATGCCGAGCAGGCGATCGCACTCGAGCGCGGCGAGATCGACATCGGGCTGCTGCATACGCCGGTTGCGGTCAACGGCAGGATGCGCGAGAAGCTGATCCGCCGCGATCCGCTCGTCGCGGTGCTGCCGAAGGATTTCCCGCGCCAGCCCGACGGCACGGTCACGCTGGGCGATCTCGCCGCGGCCGGCCTCGTGTGGTTTCCGCACGATCAACTGCCGTTGATCCGCGCAGGCATCCTGAGCGCGTTCCGCCAGGCCGGGCATCCGGTGGACATCGTGCTCGACGTGAACCGCACGCTGACCGTGGTCGCGTGCGTCGCCGCCGGGTGCGGCGTGTCGCTGCTGCCGCGCTCGATCCACGCATTCGCGTTCGACGGGGTCGCGTACAGCCCGATTCGCGACGGCGCCGCGCTGCCGAATTTCGAACTGAGCGCGATCTGGCCCGCACGATCGCGCCCGACGCTCGCGGACCGCTTCGCCGCGCTGCTGCCATCCGCCGATACGCGTTCCTGAACGGCCGGCGCGGCCGCCGCTCCTGCTTCCCATAAACGGCATCCATTGCGTCGCCCGCCGTCCCGTCCGTTACCGGGCGGCGGGCGATGCGCATGTCGCGTCTAGCCGCCGCTCCGCGCGAAACCGGCGGCGGTTGCCCTGCCGCCGGCACGGCGCAGCACCTGAACGCCGAACCCGATCATCCACAGCGGCAGAAGCACCACGATCGCCATCTCGATGCCAGCCGTCACGCCGCCGAGTGGCGGAAACAGACCCGACACGAAGAACGCGCCGACCAGCACCGCCAGGAATCGCAGCAGACTGCCGCCGCCCCACGCCGCCTGTTTCAACCGGCGGCCCGTCGTCATCATCCAGAAGCACATCACCGGCCCTTCGAACCACCAGAGCCCGCGCTGGGCGACGTGCGCGATCGTCGTCCACGACACGGCCGCCGCCGTCCTCGCTTCGGGCGTGCCGTGCCCATACGCGTCGGACAGCGGGCCGATCGCCGCGATCTGCAACGCCGCGCCGCACACGCCGAGCGTCACGAACATCGCGAGCGCGATCAGCGCGGTCACGCCTTTCGCTCCGGATTCCTGATCGAACGAGTGCCACAGATAAACGCCGACCGGCACGAACGAAAGATAGAACCCGAACACGTCCGCAAACATCGCCCACCTGAATGCGTCGATCGCTCCGGCGGGCAGCGCCAGCATGTCGACGCCGCGAAACACGCGTTCGGTGTCCACGCCTGTCGCCATCGTCGACAGGCCGGCCGTGACGTAGATCAGCAACGCGCCGAGAATGGCGCTCCAGCCGGCGAAGCGTGCGGTGTCGGGCGAGGTTGGGTTGCGCATCATGTGCTCCGATACAGAAAACGTTGAAGGTCGAGGTCGGCAAACGCCGCGATACGTCCGCGCTCGCGCACGATTCAGCACGGCGCCGCGCCGGACGCGGTGCGCGGATGCAGGTGTTCGTCGAAATCGTCGAGCGACGGAAACGACAACGTCGGCCGCGTGCGCCAGTTCGCGACGTCATGCCGGAACGCGTCGAAAATCGCCGCGCGCGCGGCATCGTCGAGATACGGAATGTGATAGCCGAAGAACGGCTCGAGCACGTCGAAGCCGACGTAACCGAGCGTGCCTCGCAGCAGGTGCGCGAGCATCGCGTCGATGTCCCCATGGACGGCATCCTTTCCGAACATGTGCGGCCGTCCGCCGAGGGTCGCGGTCACCCATGCGCGCTTGCCCTTCAGCCCGCCGCGATCGTAAAAGCGCATGCCGCCGTAGAACGGGCCCGACAGAAAGACACGGTCGATCCAGCCTTTCAGGATCGCCGGCGCCGAGAACCAGAAGATCGGGAAGTTGAGGATCACGAGATCGGCCCACAGCACCTTGTCGACTTCCTCGTCGATATCGGTGGCCAGCACGCCGTTGTCGCGCGCAGACCGCTGTTCCTTCGCATAAACGAGATAGTCCGGGTTGTCGCGCGCGAGAAAGTCCGACGCGCTCGCCACCGGATTGAAGTTCATCGCGTAGAGATCCGTGGTCCGGACCTCGTCGCCGGCCTGCAGCAGCACGTCGCGCGCCGCATGAAACATCGACGACGTGAACGATTGCGGCTCCGGATGCGCGTGGACCAGCAGCACCCGGCGCGGGGTGTCCTCTTTGAGTATCGACATGAATGTCCTCGTGGATAAAAGTGGCGTGACGGTGTAGCGAACGTCAGCGCAGTGCCTTCAGGTAGCAGATCGTCGACGCGCGGTCGGCGTCGTTCCTGATGCCGGCAAACGGCATCGACGTGCCGGGCTTCGCCACGGCCGGCGCCTTCAGGAACAGGTCGAGCGCCTTCGCGTCCCATGTGCCGTCCGACGCCGCAAGCGCCGGGCTGTACGTAAAGCCCGGTAGTTTGCCGACGGGCCGCTCGAACACGCCGAAGAGGTTCGGGCCGACGATCGTGCCTTGCGACTTGTCGGCGGCATGGCACATCGCGCATTTGGTCGCGAAGACGTGCCGGCCGGCTTCAGGCGCGCAACCGGGTTCGGCCATCGCAGTGCCGTGCAGCGCGACGAGCGACGCCGCGGCGGCCGCGAGGAAAACGGAGAGGCGATTCATGTTTCAGCCCTGGTCGAGAAACGCGTGGACTTCCTGCGCGGTGCGCGTGCCGCTTTCGATCGCGCCGTCGATGAAGCCGCGCCAGCCGAGTGCACTGTCGGCGCTGGCGAAGAAAATCGCGCCTTCGCGCGTGCGCAGCGGCGTCAGCGCGTTCTCCATCTGCCCGGGGTGGTAGAAACACCACGTGCCTTGCGAATAGGGATCGGCGGTCCACTGATAGCCGGTCGTCGCGACAACGTCGACGCCGGGCAGGATCGTGCGCAGCGCCTTCTGCACGGCTTGTTCGTCGTTGATGTCGAGCAGCCCGGGCGGGCCGAACGCGACCAGCAGCGTGCCGTCGTCGCGCTCCTGTTCGGTCCAGGTCATCGTGATCGGGTTCGGGAACGCGCCGCAGCCCATCCATTTGCCGATCTTCTGCCGGATGTGCACGTAGCATTTCGCGCCCTGCCCGGCGACGCCCGCCTTCGATACCTGCAGCTTGCGCGGATCGAGCGGCGGCGAGAATTCGATCGTCTTCAGCACGTTCACCGGCACCGTGCAGATGACCGAGCCCGCCGAATACTGCGCACCGGCAGTCGTCGTCACGATCACCTTCGTTTGCTGGCGCTCGACTTTCGCGACCGGCGCCGACAGCATCACGTCCGCGCGGCCGTCGGCGATGATCGAATGCGCGAGACCCGACATGCCCTGTTCGATCTTGTAGCGCGAGCAGTCGAACAGCAGCCCCATGTCGTAGTTCACCAGCGACATCAGCCTCAGGTGCTCGACAAACGCGCCCGACGCGGGATCGCGATTGCAGAGCGTCGTGAGCTGCGCGCTGATGAGGCCGTCGGCTTCCGGCGCGAATTTCAACGCGTCGAGCCGGTCCTTCAGCGACATGCCGGCAAACTTCCGCACGCCCTGCTCGTTGAACGACGCATCGTAGGGCCGCGGAAATACCGACCGGCCGCCCATCCCGTCCACGTCGCAGAACTTCGCCATCGCATCGGCCAGGATCGGAAACGCCTTCGCGACGTCGCCGTTGAACACGCGTGCGCCCGAACGCCACGTCAGCCGGTCGGGGCTCGCGCCCGCGCTTTCCACCAGGCCCAGCCCGTAGCGCGACACCTCGTTCCACACGTTCGGCTGCGTCCAGTGGATCCACGTGCCGCCGAGTTCGAGCCGGTGATCCTCGTACGACGATGTAAACGTGCGCCCGCCCACGCGCGAGCGGGCCTCCAGCAGCAGCGTCTTCATTCCGCGCAACGCGCAATCGCGGGCGGCCGTCAGGCCGGCGAACCCGCCGCCGATGACGATCACGTCGTAACGCGCGCCGGACGCCACCTTTTTCGACTCGGGCCCGGCGGGCACCGCGTTGCCCGGTGCGTCCATCAAACCGTGAGCCATCGCGGTGCCCGCCAGCGCAGACGCCGCAAGCGCCGAACCGGCTCCCCGCAGGAAGGTGCGACGGGTCACGCCGGGGGATTGATCTTCTGTCATGACTGACACCTCCATATTATGTCATTTGACCTAGTCAGCGTTATACGCACGGCCAATCGATGTCTCAAGTCGGGTGAAACCCTCACATGCAAAAGGCCGCATGCTGTTACCGATCAGGATCAAATCATCGGTTTTTCTCGAGTTTAATGAACATTTCATTCGTCTATCGGCGTCTACCGGCCTGTCGCCGGGCCACTTCAATACGGTTGGCGAGCACAGCCAGCCATCCCGTCATCCTGAATTTATAGGTTGAACGACCTAATGATCGGTATTACGTTCCGATGGCTTGCGCCCAAGGCGCGATGACAGGCGAAGCATGGGAAATCGCACCTGCCGGACGAGGCAAAAACACGTGTGAGGCCTTGCAAATCGGTGATCGAGAGCCCGGTGAAACGTGCGCAGACAGGCAGCAGCGACGCGCGCCGAACCACCCGGCGCGCGGACGGAACCCGTTCAGCTTGAGCCACTAGGTCGAATAACCTACAATTCGCCTGACTATCCGCAAGACCCGGGCATGCGTTGCCTGCTGGAGGAGATACTTCGATGGAACCGAAATCGGCGAGCCCTGACGACATTCGTGCGGAACCCGCTTCAGACACCGCCGCCGGCGACGTCCCGCGCGCGTTGACCCAGCGCGGGCGCAATACGGTCGGCCGCATTCTCGAGAGCGCGATCGAGATCTTCATCGTCGACGGCTACGGCGGCCTGACGATGCGCAAGGTGGCGGCAGGCGCGGGGCTCGCGCTGTCGAACCTGCAGCACTACTTTCCTTCGCGCGAGGATCTCTTCGCGGCGATCATCAGCGAGACCATCGCCGAGTATTCGAAGACTTACGACAGCGTCAGGACCGACGAGACCCTGTCGCCCGAAGCCCGGCTGGAGAAAGTGGTCCGGATGCTGATCGAGGATGCGAAGCTGCCGAGAACGCAAAGCCTGTTCGTAAACATCTGGGCGCTCGCGCATGCGCACGAGTTCGCGCGGCAGGCGATGGAAGACTCGTACCTGTTCCAGCGCCAGATGATCGCGGGCTTCGTCACGGCGGTGAATCCCGGCCTGACGCCGCTTCACCTCGCGCGCCGGTCGGCGCTGATCACCGCGCAGATCGAAGGGCTGAGCGTGCTGATCCCGCAGCGCAACCGCTTCCCGTCCGATATCAAGGGAATGGAGGACGAGGTGGTCAAGGCCGTGCTCGCCATTGCAGCGCTGCCGGGTTGAACGCGCGCGCGGCAGTCAAGTCGTCTCGCCCCGAATAAAAACGCCGCCGCACTGCCGTGCGACGGCGTCTTGTTACATGCGGAATGCGTCGCGCCGGCCTGCCGGCGCCTCGGCCCGTCTCATTTCGATGTCAACGGCGTGGCTGCCGCATGGCCGTCCGGAAATTCATCCCGACAATATTGTCCTGGTGCAATCGGCGCGCCCGGCGCGAATCGTGCAGGATTTCGACCTGTCGCCCCGTCACACCACGGTCGCAGTGGCCTGCATCGTCAGCCAGCCATCGCAATCCTTCGCCCACAGCTCGATCGTACTTCCGTCATCCGACGGCTTGCCGCACAGCGTGAACGGCTGCCCGTCGAACGTCGGGCGCACCGCGCGGAATGCAAAACTCGCGAGCATCGCGTCGGGCCGCTCGCGGTGTACGAGATCGACGAGCAGCGTCGCGATCAGCGGCCCGTGCACGACGAGCCCCGGATAGCCCTCCTCCTGCGTCACGTAGCTGCGGTCGTAGTGGATGCGGTGACCGTTGAAGGTCAGCGCCGAATAACGGAACAGCATCACGGCGTCGGCGGTGACGGTGCGCGACCACGTTTCGCCCGTCGGCGCCGCGATCGGTTTCGGCGCGCTCGCGCCCGGCTGCGGCGCGTCGCGATAGACGATGTCGTGCTCCTCCTCGACGCACAGCGCGCCGTCGCACTCGATCCGGTGCTGCACCGTCACGAATACGAGCCGGCCGCTGCGGCCCGTCTTGTCCTCGATATTCTCGATCGTCGATTCGCGCGTCGCGCGGTGCCCCGCGCGCAGCGGCGCATGGAACGTCAGGCGGCCGCCGGCCCACATGCGGCGCGGCAGCGGCACGGGCGGCAGGAAGCCGCCGCGCTTCGGGTGGCCGTCGGGGCCGACGTCGGCCAGCGGCGCGACGGGCAGGAAGTAGAGCCAGTGCCACATCGGCGGCACCACGTCGCCGGGCGACGCGCGATCGAGCGTGGCGGCCAGCGCATTCAACGGGAACGCGGTGATGTCGTCGCCGAGCGTTTCGGTCTTGCCGAGCCACGCGTCGATCGACGCGGCGGCGGGCCGGGAGGATGAGGTTGACACGTGCGAAGCCTCCGATGCGATTGCAATGTCCCTAATATGCACGCCGCGCGCCGTTTCGCGAAGCCGGTTTTCCCGAACCCTTGCTTCGCGTGTGCCTGACATGCGCGGCCTGCCGTGTCGGGCGGTTCTCGTCTGACCATTCAATATAGCCGCGCCTGCCGCGCGCTGTTCACGTAGGCCCACCTTACAGGTTGACCATCTCCGGCGCGCCGCCTAAATTGCTTCAGACGGGCCGACCGTGCCCGAGCGATGTGTCATCCGGGTGACAAAAACCGATAGTTTGCTATCGAACTGTTTTGCCCCTATCATCTCGCCCATGACCAATCTGCACGATCTCCGCCTCGCCGTCAGCAGCCTGCTCGTGCTGTCCGCGCGCAAATGGCGCCGTACCAGCGACGGTGTGCTGAACGCATACAACGTGTCCGAAGCCTGCGCGACGCCGCTGCTGATCGCCGGCCGCCTCGGCGAAGGCGTGCGGCAGGGCACGCTCGCCGAACACGTCGGCATCGAAGGGCCGTCGCTCGTGCGCCTGCTCGACCAGCTGTGCGCAGCGGGCCTCGCGCGGCGCGACGAAGATCCGTACGACCGCCGCGCGAAAACGATCTCGCTGACGCCCGCCGGCCGCGCGGTCACCACGAAGATGGAAGAAGACCTGCGCGTGCTGCGCGCGCAGGTACTCAAGGGCGTCACGCGCGCCGATCTCGAAACGACGCTGCGCGTGCTGAACGCCTTCAACGCGTCCGACACGGCGCACCCCTCCCACGCCGCCGATTCCGCATCATGACCTACCCGAGCCTTCGCGACTGGCTGTTCTCGGGCAAGACGTTCGCCGCAGCGATGCTGGCGCTGTACCTCGGCCTGTATTTCCAGCTGCCGCGACCGTACTGGGCGATGGCGAGCGTCTACATCGTGTCGAACCCGTTCGTCGGCGCGACGCGCTCGAAGGCGTTGTATCGCGCGCTCGGAACCGCGCTCGGCGCGGCCGCCGCGATCCTCTTCGTGCCGCCGTTCGTCGAGACGCCGCTCCTGTTCAGCGTCATCGTCGCGACGTGGTGCGGCACGCTACTGTACCTCGCGATCTCCGACCGCACCGCGCGCAGCTACGTGTTCATGCTCGCCGGTTATACGATGCCGCTGATCGCACTGCCGACCGTCACCGATCCGTCCACCGTGTTCGACGTCGCGATCGCGCGCACCGAGGAAATCGTGCTCGGCATCGTGTGCGCGAGCGTGGTCGGCAGCGCCGTGTTCCCGAACCGGCTCGCGCCGACGCTGATCGAGCGCACCGACGCATGGTTCAAGGACGCCGCGTTCTACGGCCGCGAGACGCTGTCCGGGCACCTCGCCGGCAAGGCGCTGTCCGCGTGCCGTCAGCGCCTCGCGGCGACCATCACCGGCCTCGAATTCCTGCTGAGCCAGTTGGGCTACGACCACGCGCATCCGCGCATCCTCGCGCGCGCGCAGGCGCTCGCGGGCCGCATGCAGCTGTTCCTGCCGCTGATGTCGTCACTCGCCGATCCGCTGATCGCGCTGATGCGCGACCTGCACGTGCGGCCGCCCGCGCTCGACGCACTGCTGGCCGACGCCGCGAAGTGGTTCGACGCGCCGCTGCCGGCCGTGAAGACCGGCACCGACGGCGACATGACCCACGATCCGGTCGCCGAGAACCTGCGCGAGCGCATCGCCGCGCTGCAGCCGCCCGACAGCGCGCTGGCGAGCTGGGACGGCGCACTGCTGTCGAATGCGCTGTGGCGGCTGCGCCAGGTCATCGACATCTGGCAGGACTGCCGCTCGCTGCGCGCGCTGATCGCGAACGAATCGGGCGTCTGGCAGCCGCGCTACCGGCACTGGCGGCTCGGCGGCACCGAACGCTTCTTCGATCGCGGGATGATGCTGTTCTCGACGCTGACCGTCGTATTCGCGATCGTATTCGCATGCTGGCTGTGGATCTCGTCCGGCTGGCACGACGGCGCCGCGGCCGTCACGCTCGTGGCCGTGTCGTGCAGCTTCTTCGCCGCGCTCGACGAGCCGGCGCCGCTGGTGTTCAAGTTCTTCCTGTCGACCGCCGCGAGCGTCGTGTTCGCGGGCCTGTACCTGTTCGTCGTGCTGCCGCACGTGCACGATTTCGCGATGCTCGTGCTGATGTTCGCCGGCCCGTTCATCCTGATCGGCACGCTGTTGCCGCGCCCGCAGTTCAACATGGTGACGATGCTCGTCGCGGTCAACACGGCCACCTTCATCAGCATCCAGAGCGCATACGAGGCCGATTTCTTCGTGTTCCTGAACAGCAACCTCGCCGGCGTCGCCGGGCTGCTGTTCGCGTACGTGTGGACGCGCGCGACGCGGCCGTTCGGCGCGGAACTCGCGGTGCGGCGCCTGCTGCGTTCGGGCTGGGAAGATGTCGCGCGCTCCGCGTCGACGCAGCCGCTCGACGACCAGCGCAACCACGCGTCGCGGATGCTCGACCGCGTCACGCAGCTACTGCCGCGCCTCGGCGCATCCGACGACCACCGCCACCCGTCGATCGAAAGCTTCCGCGACCTGCGCATCGCGCTGAACGCGCTCGACCTGCGCCGCTCGCGCCGCCGGTTGTCGGGCGACGTACCCGACGCGATCGACCGCGTGCTGGCCGGCGTCACCGATCACTACACGCGCTGCGCAGCCGCGAACGCACGCCAGCCGGCGCCGCCCGCGCTGCTCGCGACGATCGACGACGCGCTGCACCGCGTGGCCGGCCGCAACCTGCCGGACCACCCGCCCGGCGTCGCACCGGCCGACGACGGCGCAACGCCTGCCGCGCCTGCCACGCCGGCGACGCACCGCCGGCTGCGCGACACGCTGCACGCGCTCGTCGGCCTGCGCCTGTCGCTGTATCCGGCCGCGGCCGGGCAAGCGCCGCAGGCGCCGAACGGAGCGCGCGCATGATCCGCCTTTCCAACCTGTCTTTCCGAGCGCGACCATGATCGGCGAAATCGACATCTTCGGCGTATTCGTGCCGGCTCCGCTCGTGCTGATGCTGATCGCCTACCTGATCAACATCGTCGTGCGCGCCGCGCTCGAGCGCGTCGGCTTCTACCGCCTCGTCTGGCACCGTTCGATCTTCGACCTCGGCATCTACGTGTTCGTATTTGCCGTCGTCGTGATCGTTTCCCACCATCTCGTGGCTACCTAACGTGAAAAAAACCTGGCTCTCGGCAGGGCAAATCCTGCTCACCCTGATCGTCGTCGTCGTGGCCGGCCTCGTGCTGTGGCGAATCATCAACTACTACATGTTCTCGCCGTGGACACGCGACGGTCACGTGCGCGCCGACGTGATCCAGGTCGCGCCGGACGTGTCGGGTCTCATCACGTCGGTGCAGGTCGCCGACAACCAGGAGGTCAGGCGCGGCCAGGTGCTGTTCGTGATCGACCAGGCCCGCTACACGCTCGCGGAACGGCTCGCCGAAGCGACGCTCGCGCAACGCCGCGCGACGCTGGCCCAGGCGAAGCGCGAATACGCGCGCAACCTGCAGCTCGGCAACCTGGTCGCGAGCGAACAGGTCGAGGAAAGCCGCACGCGCGTCGAACAGGGCGAGGCCGCCGTCGCCGATGCGCAGGTGTCGCTCGACACCGCAAAGCTGAACCTGCAGCGCACGACGATCGTCAGCCCCGTCGACGGCTACCTGAACGACCGCGCGCCGCGCGTCGGCGAATACGTGCCGGCCGGGCGTGCGGTGCTGTCGGTCGTCGATCGCAATTCGTTCCGGGTCGACGGCTACTTCGAGGAAACCAAGCTGCGCGGCATCCATATCGGCCAGCCGGTCGACATCGTCGTGATGGGCGAGCCGCATCCGCTGCGCGGCCATGTACAGAGCATCGTCGCCGCGATCGAGGATCGCGACCGCACGCAGGGCGCGAACCTGCTGCCGAACGTGAACCCGGCGTTCAGCTGGGTGCGGCTCGCGCAGCGCGTGCCGGTGCGCGTCGTGCTCGACGAGGTGCCCGACGACTTCCGGATGATCGCGGGCCGCACCGCGACCGTCGCGATGCGTTCGCCCGATGCGCGCCGCGACGACAAGGCGAAGCCTGCGGCCGGTGCTTCCGCGGCGGCAGCAAGCGCGACACCGGCAGCGGCGTCGGCGTCGGCGTCGGCGTCGACAACTTCCGGAGCTGCCTCCGGCGCGGCGGGAGCATCGCAATGAAGCGGCACGATCTGCGCCTCGCGGCGGCGCTCGCACCGCTCGCGCTCGCACTCGGCGCATGCAAGTCCGTCGGCCCCGATTACACGCTGCCGCAGCAGGCGTACGTCAACGCGCCGCTCGCGAATCATGCGCTCGACGATGCGAACGGCGCGCTCGTGTCGCGCAACGCGGTGCCCGGCAACTGGTGGCAGCTGTACGACGATCCCGTGCTCAACGGGCTCGTGCGCGATGCGCTGAAATCGAACACCGACCTGCGCGTCGCCGCGGCCAACCTCGCGCGCTCGCGCGCGGCGCTGGAAGTCGCGAGCCAGCAGGGCGGGTTCTCCGGCGGCGCGGAAGCAGCCGTGCAGCGTGCGCAGGAGTCGGCCGAACAATACCTGCTCGAAAACAAGCTGCCGGTCGTCAACGAAGGCACGGTCGGCATCAACGTGTCGTACGAGATCGACCTGTTCGGCAAGTTGCGGCGCGGCGTGGAAGCCGCGCGCGCGGACAGCGAGGCCGTGAAGGCAGCCGGCGACCTGGCGCGCATCACGGTCGTCGCCGACGTCGTGCGCGCCTACGTCGAATCGTGCTCGGCCGGCGACGAGCTGGCGATCGCGAAACAGTCGCTCGCGCTGCAGAAGCAGCGCGTCGCACTGTCGCAGCGGCTTCGCGACGCCGGGCGCGGCAACCAGACCGACGTGACGCGCGGCGTGACGCAGGTGCGCACGCTCGCGGCCGACATCCCGCGCTTTGAAGGCCGCCGCAAGGTCGCGCAATACCAGCTCGCCGCGCTGCTCGCGCGCTCGCCGGCCGACCTGCCGAAGGCCGTCGCCGAATGCGAGCGCCTGCCGCACTTGCGCCAGCCGATTCCGATCGGCGACGGCGCCGCGCTGCTGCGCCGCCGCCCCGACGTGCGCGAAGCCGAGCGGCAGCTCGCCGCCGCGACCGCGCGCATCGGCGTAGCAACCGCCGCGCTGTATCCGTCGATCAGCATCGGCGCGTCGGCCGGCTCGGTCGGCGTCGCCGCCGACCTGTTCTCGTCCAACACGAATCGCTGGTCGTTCGGACCGCTGATCAGCTGGTCGTTCCCCGTCAACGGCCAGCGCGCGCGCGTGCGGGAAGCCGAGGCCGCGACGGGCGGTGCGCTCGCGCGCTTCGACGGCGTCGTGCTGAACGCGCTGCGCGAAACGCAATCGAGCCTCGCGACCTATGCCGCCGACGTGCAGCGCACGGACGCATTGCGCACGGCCTACGAATCGGCGCGCAATTCCGCCGACGAAACGCACCGCCTCTACGCGGCCGGCCGCGAATCGTTCATCTCCGATCTCGATGCGACGCGCACGCTCACGAGCGTGCAGGCGCAAGTCGCCGCAGCCGAAGGGCAAGTCGCGGCCGATCAGGTGCGGTTGTTCCTCGCGCTCGGCGGCGGGTGGGACGGCGACAATGCGGCGACCGCGCAGGATGCCCGGCCCGACGCCGCGCGCGCCGCTTCGACACCCGCGGTGAACGAGTAATCGCGCGAGCGTCATAGAGTTCGGTATATAACGCCGACGTCGAAAAACGCCTTGTACAAAGGGGTTTTCCTGATTCGCGACATAGCATCCGGAGGGCGACGAGCGCCCGCATTGGCGGTAAACTCGCCGATGCATTCCATTCATCTTTCGCTGCCGGTCCGGCAGCGACACCCACTCCGGAGATTCATCATGCGAACCAGCGCCCGTAATCACTTCGCCGGTCAGGTCAGCGCCGTCAAACCCGGCGCAGTCAATGACGAAATCACGCTGCGCACGCAGGACGGCCTCGACATCGTCGCCGTGATCACGCACGGCAGCGCGGCTTCGCTGGGCCTCGCGGCCGGCTCGAAGGCGTTCGCGCTCGTCAAGGCGTCGTCGGTCATCGTGATGGTCGACGTCGACAGCAGCAAGGTATCGGCCCGCAACTGCGTCGCAGGCACCGTGGCGTCGGTCGCGAAAGGCGCCGTCAATTCGGAAGTCGTGATCAAGGCCACAGGCGGCGCAGAGATCGTCGCGATCGTCACCAACGACAGCGTCGATCGTCTCGGCCTCGCGAGCGGCACCGCCGCATCCGCGATCTTCAAGGCATCGAGCGTGATCGTCGGCGTCGAGTGATCGCGTGACGATCGCGATGGCGATCTGCTTCAAGCCGCGCATACGCGCGGATCGTGCAGCCCGGCCGTCATGCGGGTGCGCACGATGACACCCGCGTCCGAACCGGCATTGCAGGCGCTGCTGTCCGCAACGAACAGCAGCGATTCTTCCGATGCACGCCTGTTCGGCACCCTCGTTGCGGCGCGCGCGTGCCGCAATGAACTCTCGCTGCTCGGCCTGTCACCGGGCCAACTGACCGGCCTGCTGGCCCGGCAATTTCCACGCCTGCCTGCCACCGATGCCGCCGAATTCGCGCCGACCATCGCGATGGCGCTGTTGCCAGCCGAACACTCGGCATTCGTCGCAACGCTGCACGCGCGGCTGATGGGCGACGCGAATCCCGCCGTCGCCCGCGACGACGCCGACTGTCTCGCGTCGATCATCGCGCACGCGTGCCTGCGTCCCGATCACCTGTGGCGTGACCTCGGGCTTGACGGACGCGATGCGGTTTCCGCGATGCTCGATCGTTACTTCCCTGCGCTCGCAGCACGCAACGTCGCCCACCTGCGCTGGAAGCGATTCCTCGCGCAGGAAGTCGCGGCCTCGCTCGGCGTGCCGCCGGGGCCTGCCCCGGATGCCCGGGCTGCGAGGATTTCGGTTTCTGTTTTCCTCCCGCGCGATAGCGGCCACGGCGGCTCGTGCTGCCCGATCGTTTCATCGCATCGCCAACCGGAGAAACGCCTTGACCGATATTGCGAGCCCCAACCTGCCGTCGCGCGACTTCGAAGCCACGTCCCGCTTCTACGAAAAACTGGGCTTCACCGAAACCTGGCGCGACGACGGCTGGATGATCCTCAAGCGTGGCGACCTGTTGCTGGAATTCTTTCCGCACCCCGAACTCGATCCGGCGACGAGCTGGTTCAGTTGCTGCTTCCGGCTCGCGCATGTCGGCGCGTTCTTCGACGACGTGCTCGCGGCCGGCATTCCGGAGCAAGCGACCGGCTGGCCGCGTGCACACCGGCCGACACGCGAAGCGTGGGGCGGCATGGTCGGCGCGCTGATCGATCCGGACGGTTCGCTGATCCGGTTGATCCAGACGGAAGACTAGGCCCGCATCTTCTGCCGCCGCCGCGATCGAGCGGTGATGGAATGCACGGGCGCACGCTTCGGCGCACGTCCCATAAACGGTCACCTTGCGACATGCGTCGCATGCTGCGCGTCTGTCTGCCGTTCATCACGATCACGCAATCAATGCCGGTGCCGGTGATGAATGTCCGGAAAATGCGCGTGGCTGTGCGTGATCGGCAGGTGCACGTGCGGATGCGTGTGCGGTTCGTTGCCGTCGTAGGGAAAGTCGTGCGCATGCTGGTGGTGTTCGTCGTGCCGATGCCGGTGCGTATGCTCGAGCCGCTCATGCGCATGCGTGTGTTCGTGCCGTTCACGCACGTGCAGCCAGATGCCGAGCGCCATCAGCGCGGCGGCGATCCAGAACGTCGCGGGCGGCAGCGCGGGCCAGATCAGCAGCGACAATACGACGCCGAACAACGGCGCGATCGAGAAATACGCGCCCGTGCGCGCGCTGCCGAGATGACGCAGCGCGACGACGAACAGCACGAGGCTGATCCCGTAGCCGCCGAGCCCCGTGAGCATCGCAGCGGCCGTCACCGGTACGGCAGGCAGCGTCGCCCCGGTCGCCAGCGCGATGCCGATATTCACGGGCCCGGCGACCAGCCCTTTCACGCACGCGATGACCATTGCGTCGTTCGCGGCGACCTTGCGGGTCAGGTTGTTGTCGATCGCCCAGCACAGGCATGCGCCGACGATCAGCAGCGCACCGACCGGCACGCCGGCGTGCCCCGGCGTCCACGACAGCAGCGTGCCGCCTGCGACGATCGCGACCATCCCGAGGAACACCTGCGTATCCACGTTCTCGCGAAACACGACCCACGCGATGACGGCCGTCAGTACGCCTTCCAGATTGAGCAACAGCGCGCTCGTCGCAGCGGGCGTGCTCGACAGCCCGAGCATCAGCAACGCCGGACCGGCCACGCCGCCCGCCGCGATCGCGCCGGCCAGCCACGGCAGGTCGGCACGCTGCATCGGCGCGGCGGCGGCCGGAGCGCGACGGTTGTGCAGTCGGCGCAGCAGGATTCCCGTGCCGAGCCCGACGCCGCTGCCGAGATAGAACAGGCCCGCAACCATGAACGGCGACATTGCGCCGATCAGCACCTTGGCGAGCGGTGTCGCGGCGCCGAACAGCGCGGCAGCGGTAAGCGCGACGAAAATCGCGGAGTGTCTCGGGTTCATGATCCGGTTCGAGTCGATGTGTGAAAACGGAGGTAGCTTCAGGTCGTGCCGGTGCACGCTTCCCGTACCTTTCCAAATGCAAGCTGCATCGCGGCGGGTAACGGGTTCGTCGAATGTCGAACCTGGTGAGATTATCGCGCGTCATCGTGTCACGATGGCTGCGTAGCATCGCTTACTTGCGAATCGATGATCCCGGCATCATTACTTCAGGAAACCGAACTATCTGGTTGAAGCGTCGCTGCATTCACGCATGCATAACGTTCATGCGCAAATGACAACGCCGATGCCTCGCACGTGCGGAGTCAATTGACGGACGGGCGTTGTCCGGTCGCGTTGTCTGTCCGATGCTGGATAGTGCGTGCCGGCAAGTCAGGCGCCGGTGGAGGCAGTCCTGACCTGCCTCTGTCGAGGCAGGTCAGTCTGTTGTGTCATGCGCCGCATCCGGAAAGCATGCGGGCAAGCGCCGTGCAGTCAGCGGCGGTGCAGTGTGTGTTACTCGTTTCCGGCCGTTTGCTGCTCGACCTGCGGCACGACGTCGGTCTGCGCTTGCGCGCTCGCCGGTTGCGGTGCGGCGACGGCCTCGGCTTGCTGCTCGGCTTGCTGCTCGGCTTGCTGCTCGGCTTGCTGCTCGGCTTGCTGCTCGGCTTGCTGCTCGGCCTTCGGCTGCTGCGCGCCCTTGGCCTGTTGCGCCGCACCCTTGCCACCGGGGCGGCGTGCCTTCAGGCGGCGTGCGCGGGCGGCGTCGTCATGCGTCACCCGCCCTGCTTCGTTGCCCTGCAGATCGACGCGCACCGCGTCTTCGACCAGGCACGACCAGTAACGGTTGCCGCGGCACCACGTCGACATCGCTTCGCGCAGTTCGGCCTCGTTGAGACCCACGGCCTGTGCCTCGCGTGCGAGGTCGTCCCAGATGCCGACCTTAAGCGGCACTTTGGGGGCCGGATTCTTCGGGAACGCATTCGGAAACTTCCGCTGCAGTTTGCCGATCGCAACGATGACCGGATCGACCGGCGCGGACGGCTTCGCCGAAGCGGGCTTCGCACGGTGCGGCGCTTTGGGGCCCGCACCCGGTTTGGCGCCACGCGGCGGCTGGCCGCCGGACTTCGGCTTCGCGCCGGCGTCCGTCGGCGCTGCCGGCCGCTTTGCGTTGCGCTCCTGCTTGGCCTTCGCTGCGAGCTGCGCCCGCAATTCGGCAAGTTGTTCAAAACCCATAAATTCAATCCACCAGGAATATAAGGTGTGTTTCGTGCGGCCATTCCGTGCGGCACAAATGCTTCGCCGCCACACGTACGACCCGTCTGCCGACGATGCGGAACACTACGGGGCCGCATCGCGCACGCCACTCTGTTTTCAGGCACCCGGCCACGATGCCGGACAAGGCAGGAGTGGAAGTATACCGGTACGCGCGGCAGCCGGCTGACTCGCCGGTCTGCAATTGCCCGATCCGGGGGGCGGGAAATGCGTCCGCGCGGTCGTGTTGCGCATTATATGGATACGTTTCCGGAAGTCACGCCGTTCGCGCCGTCATCGGAAATCGGGTCAGTTTCACTCGACACGATCGGCCCGGTTTCGGCGTCCGCCAATGACAGACATGTGGCATTCCGCGTGGCGGGAGTGCAGCTATTCCGCGTAACGACGGATCGGTGCAACGTCGCACGACATGTCATCCACCCTTCGATCAGACCGGCATCCGCACGCGACTCGTTGCGTCCGCATCGATCGCGTGGAGTACGAAAATACCGGAAATTGCGTAGTATGGCCGGATCAGCGTCGTCGGCAGCGTACCTCGGCTCGTTTCGCTGCGCGCCCGGTTAGCCCTCGACGCCCCTTGCCTGCAAAAAACCGGTTGTACGAAACGGAGCGGATACATGGTTCCCCGACACGACATCCCGCGCGACGGCGTCACGCGCGAGGAGATTCACCATCGGCAGATCGACATGCGCGGCTATCGGCGCAGCGACGGCCTGTTCGAAGTGACGGCCTGCCTCGCGGACCGCAAGACCAGCGATTTCACGCCGCCGGGCGGCACGCGGACCGTCACGGCGCTGTCGCCGGTCCACGACCTCGGCGTGACGCTGGTCTTCGACGCCGACATGGTCGTCCGGGACGTATCCACGTTCATCCGTTCGCATCCGTATGCGGAGTGTCCGGGCGGCGGCGACTCGCTGCAGGCGCTTGTCGGGCTGAACATCGGCGCAGGCTGGAACAGCGAGGTGCGCAAGCGCCTGCCGTCCTGCGATACGTGCACGCACTTGAAGGAATTGCTCGGGCCGATCGCAACCACGGCCTATCAGACGATGGTCGGCATGCGACGGTCGTCGCTCGACTACCGCGACAGCGAAGGAAAGCCGCTCAAGATCGACAGTTGCCATGCGTATGGCGCATCGCGCGATCTCGTGAAACGTCTTTGGCCCGAATACCACCGGCCTGCTGCGCCGGCAAAGGGCGGCTAGCGCCTCGCCCGACGTCCGGTCCGGCATCCGCGGGCGGTATCGCTCGAGGGTGTGTGCGTTGTCTGCATGGTCGCACGCCTCTTTTTTCACGAGCCGCCACTGCCGCCACTCGGGCGATCAGAAGACGCCCAGCGCGAGTCCCGCGGCGAGACCTGCGCCCAGTTCGGCGCAGCGCGCGAGGTCTTCGCCGTCGATCGTCTTCGCGGCGAGGATGCGCTCCGGCGTCTGCGCGTGAGTACAAACAATGAGGCCGGGCGCGACGTTCTTCAGCCGCCATCCGGTTGCGATCCGGTCGATCTGGCGCAGCGCGTTCTGTCCGTCGCTGCCCGCGCAGATCATTGCCGCATATGGGCGCCCGTTCACGCGATCGAGCGCCGCGTAGTAACAGCGATCGAAGAAGTCTTTCATCAGCCCGGACATCGCTGCCAGGTTCTCCGGCGTCGCAAACAGGTAAGCGTCGGCGGCCAGCACATCGTCCGCGCTCGTCGCATCCGCGCGCTGCAGCCGGACGTCGACGCCGGGCTGCTCGCGCGCCGCGCCCGCAGCCGCTTCGGCCATCTGCTGCGTGCCTCCGGTCATCGTGTGATAGACGATCAACAGCATCTTCATTCGTAGTCGCTCGCGTTCGGCTTCAGGTGTGCCGGCGACATCGCCGGTTTGCGCTGGATGGCCGGTGATCACGTGTGGGGGCGGTTCTGCATTCGCTTTTGCGGGTCAGACGGTTCGCCGGCATGGTCGATGCAAGGCATGCATCGACCATGCGCTCGGCTGTGGCTTCGGCTCGCACATGACTTTCCGCATGCGCGGTCAGTGCGATGCGGTGGGCGGTGCGCCGCCGTCGTCCGGCCGCGCATAGTACGCAAGAAACATGTCGGCGGCGGATTCCGCGACTTTCTGCTGCTCCGGGGCCGTGAGCGGCGGCTGGCCCATCGTGATCTGCGGCCAGAACGCAAATGCCTTCACGACGCCATGCAACTGATGCGCGGCGAACACCGGATCGGTGACCGACAGGCGGCCGGCCGTCGCGGCCGTACGCACCCAGACCGTCATGTCTTCCTCGCGCTCGCCGAGTCGTTCGACCATGTCGCGCGCACGTTCCGGCGAGTGGATGGCCGCGCCGATCGCGACACGCGCGAGCGCAAGAAACGCGTCGTCGTTCAGCAGGCGCAGTTTGCGGTTCAACAACGCGAGCAGTTGCTCGCGCAGCGGGACGTCGGTGCGATAAGCGGGCGAGCTGCCTGTCCGGGTCGCATCCCACAGCTTGTGCAGGATCGCGGCGAACAACGTTTCCTTGCCCGGGAAGTGGTTATAGACCGTGCGCTTCGACACGTCCGCACGCGCAGCGATGCGATCCATGCTGGTCGCGTCGTAGCCCGCCGCGAGGAATTCCTCGATGGCCGCGTCGACGATGGCCGCGCGCTTTCGATCGGTCAGGCGCTGGGGGGAGTGCTGGTATCCATGCAGAAATTTTACACCGGGCAGTTTACTTTTCCCAAGAATAAACTACACTGTTTAGTGTACTTTCTCTCCCGGACACACCGACATGGCATCGCCTCTCGTCTTCATTCATCGCATGCTGGGTTTTGCGGCCGCCAAGCGCGGCCGCGCGCAATCCGCCGGGTCGCCGCAGCACACGGGCGAGCGCTTCAGCAATGTCGCGCCGCGTCCGGTCGAAGGTATCGGCAAGACGCTCGGGATCGCCTGGAACATGCTGGTCAACAAGCCGCGCAATACCGTGCCCGCCGGCGCACTGCCCGTCGATTCGCTGACCCGCGCGGAGCTCGATGCGGCACCTGATCGCAGCCTGTACCGGCTTGGGCATTCGACGATGCTGCTCAAGCTGCGCGGCGAATTCTGGCTGACCGATCCCGTATTTGCCGAGCGTGCATCGCCGTTTCGGCGTATCGGCCCCAAGCGCTTCCATGCGCCGCCGATCGCGCTTGAAGATCTTCCGCCGCTGCGCGGCGTGATCCTGTCGCACGATCACTATGATCACCTCGACCGCGACACGGTGCTTGCCCTTGCGGCAACCACCGATGTGTTCGTCACGACGCTGGGCGTCGGCGACCGACTGATCGATTGGGGCATCGACGCGAAGAAGGTTCGCCAGCTCGATTGGTGGCAGAGTGTCGACGTGGCTGGCCTGACGCTGACCGCGACACCGGCACAGCACTTCTCCGGGCGCAGCCTGTTCGACGGCAACAGCACGCTGTGGGCGTCCTGGGTCATCGTCGACGGCGACCTGCGCGTGTTCTTCAGCGGCGACACGGGTTACTTCGACGGATTCCGGACGATCGGCGAGCGCCTCGGGCCGTTCGACGTGACGCTGATCGAAACAGGCGCATATGATGCGCAATGGCCGTATGTGCACATGCAGCCGGAAGAAACCGTTCAGGCGCACATCGACTTGCGCGGACGCTGGCTGATCCCGATCCACAACGGCACGTTCGATCTTGCGATGCATCGCTGGCAGGAACCGTTCGAGCGCGTGACGGCACTGGCGCTCGTGCGCGGCATCGAGCTGTCGACGCCCAGGATGGGCGAGCGCCTCGATCTCAACCAACCGCATAGTGGCGAACGGTGGTGGCGCACGGTCGACGAGCGTGCGAAGACTCCGGCAACGAAATCGCGCCGCTGGCAGCTTTGCGCGTCGCAGACGACGAAGTAGGCCCACCGATCGTTTGCACATTCCTTCCGGGATCGCGGCAATGCCGCGACCCCGGAAGGCGCGTTGCCGAAGCGCCTGTACGTTGACGGCCGGCCTGTAGACCCGATTACCTGAGTAGAGAAGTCATGCATCCGGCACCCGCCCGATACACCCCTGGTCAACGAGACGACGACGCAATCGCTGCATTCAATCATGCAGGACACCGGTCCACGAGCCGCGAGAGCGATCTCCGGCAAACGCTGGCGGAGCGCGTCGCGAGATGGACCGAAGGCGTCGATCACCTCACGACCGCCATTCCGAACCTGAGCTTCCATCGAAGGGAAGCGCCAACGCAACCGATGGAATGCATGGTCGAACCGAGTTTCGGCCTCGTTGTTCAGGGCGCGAAGCGCGTCATTCAAAGCGGCGACGCGTATATCTACGACGCCAACCGCTTCCTGATCACGTCTCTCGATTTGCCGGGATCGACGCAGGTCATCGAGGCCAGCCACGAAAAGCCGTTTCTCGGGCTCGGGCTCAAGCTTGATTTTCGCGTCATGGCCGAACTGATGGCGCAGGTCACGCCAGAGCGTGACGAAGCGCCCGCCGGCCGCGGCCTCGTGGTCGGCGACATGACCGAACCGCTATACGACGCGCTGAACCGATTGCTGGCACTGCTCGATGACCCGGGCGCCATTGCCGTTCTCGCACCATACGTCGAGCGGGAAATCTATTACCGTCTGCTGACGAGCGATCAGGGTGCCCGCCTGCGTCAGATCGCGTCCGCCGGCAGCCAGGGCAACCGCGTGTCGCGCGCAATTCAGTGGCTGCGGACCCACTATGATGAGTCTTTGCGAGTCGACGATCTCGCAGCGCAAGTTCAGATGAGCAGTTCGACTTTCCATCACCACTTCCGCCAGCTCACCGGCATGAGTCCGCTCCAATATCAGAAATGGATACGACTCAATGAGGCACGTCGGCTGATGTTGTCCGAGCGGCTCGATGCCGCATCCGCATCATTCAGGGTCGGGTATGCGAGCCCGACCCAGTTCAACCGCGAGTACAGCCGGTTGTTCGGCAATTCACCGCGGAGAGATATCGATACCTTGAGGGGACGGTCGGATGCCGCCCTGTCGATCGCGGCAAGTTATTGAATACGATGGCCGTGCGGAAGACGCGTGGCGCTAACCTTGGCGAGATGCGCAGAATTCCCGAATCGACTTCGCTGGTGGGGAATCGAGCCCGTTGAATCGAACGAGTGGGCAGGACCCGTACTTCCTGCCCACTCAAAAATTGATCGCTTAGCGTCTGCCTGGGCTCAAGCCTCAAACTCACAAACATCAATCGGCTACTGATGGCCTCGGCCATATCGACCACATCTGAACAGGTGTCGACTTCGTCTCCCCTCCAAAGACAAAGCGCCATTGCTGCTTTTCAAATTCTTTGTCGTAACTTCCCGGCAGCCAATTTCTCGCGAAACGCATTGATCCAACGCCTCGTGCAACTTCGTGTAGTGCGTTGTCACGTGACAACTCGTGCCGAGTATTGGCGTTACGCACCAGAACTAAGGTACGTGAGAGTGCCGCGATGGACTGTACGAACGGTAGATTGATTGCTCGCTAGTGCGAGGGGAATCAAATTCGTTTCAAAAACTACGAATCACGTGTTGTACGTGACAGTTTTCGCTAGGCTCATACAGAACAACGATAGCGGCGCGCAGAAAAAGCATACGCCCCCATTTCCCCAGGCAATCTTGTTCAGATTGCGTGAAACAACATGAAGAATCTGGCGCAAGCCATTGCTGGACAAGGGTTTCTAGCGCGACCCTGTTTTTCGCGAATGTTTCACGATCCAGTCTGTTCGTATTGTCGCGTGGCTCCGACGCGCGAATTTACCCCCAAACAGGTCTGCGTAGACGCATGGGTCAGAGCGATATCGCATCGCGCTGATAGCAGCATCGGATTACCGATGGAAAGCCCTCCCCTCCCCTGCGGCAAGGGTCCATGATGAGTCGAAGCTTTGATTTCCCCATAAATAGGGCCATATCGAATCCTAATTTGAAGAGAATTCATCAAGCAGCCGAGAGCTCATAGTCGCCTCAACAGGCAACTAAGCAGCGACGAAAGATCGATCGACCTCCCTCTCCTCCGTAGCAACGGACACTCATGACGATCATTCAGGTCCTTCCTGCGCCTCGCATTCGACTCCCTGGTGGAGGCCCTGTTGTCACGTGACAACTCGACAATCCACTCACAACGCATACGGTGTTGAGCGGCAAGGTGTTGTCTGCGAGCTTCTCGCCCATTGATAGTGATCCGCTTGTATCCCGCGTTCCGGATAACAGTTGCAGCGCCACGGAGCGATTGTCACGTGACAACTCCGCTCGATGCCAAGTAATCGCTCCTCGCAACAGTGGTGTGTCGGACACTGAAATGGTGTTATCTCGACTGACACCACGATCGAATCAAGAGTCTCGTACTGCAACATTCAACGTCGACCACGCCCATATGCTGGCGACTTGTCACGTGACAACTGCACTTATCGTCAGGACTCAAGAAATCAATTAATCGGAGTCAGGGCGAGTTTCATCGGACACCAGGGCATGGCCCGACGAGCGGCCTCTACGAGTCAACGTCATCATTGACACTTAAGACGTTCAAATTTTCCTTCAGTCGTTGGCAATTCTTCTTGATCTCGGCCTGTAATTTTATTTTTACTCACCTGTTGGCCGTGATTGATTCATTGGCCATTCGGTCCACTTGTCACGTAACAACCACATCCGTCATCAATATGTGCATCTCATCGAACGCTTTTCTGGACATTTCGATAACATCTGCATATATTACGAAAAACTCCGTGGAGGAATTTAATGGCTTTCAAGATCGCCGTCAGTAATCAAAAAGGTGGTACTGGAAAGACAACCATCTCCGTCAATATCGCGGCTGCGTTCGAGGCGGGCGGCAACAAGGTCGCATTGATCGATGCCGACCCTCAAGGAACTTCCGTCCGCTGGGTGACGAGCGGCGAGAACACGTTGCCGATGACGGTCCTTTCGCTGGCGCCCGCTGGTCGTGGCATCGGCGGCGAGATCAAGAAGCAGGACGCGAACTTCGACGTCATCGTCGTCGACTGTCCGGGCAACCTCGAAGATCCGCGCATCGCGTCCGTGCTCGAGGTGGCCGACTTCTGCCTCGTGCCGCTCTCGCCGTCGCCAGCGGACCTGTACAGCACCGTTGCGATGATTCGCATGATCGAGTCGATGCGGGCCGTTCGTAACCCGAGTCTTTCTTCCGCATTGATGCTGAATAGTGTCAATGGAAAAACTAAAATGCGTGAAGAAATTTTAAAAATTCTAAGAGCTGAAGAAATAGGGGAGCATCTGCTCGACAGCCAGATCGCGCAACGCGAGGTCTACCGTCAGACGTTCGCCCTCGGCACCACGATCCATCATCACAATCGGTACCTGAAGGGTTTGAAAGAAGCGCGCGCGGAGATCGAAAGGCTGGTCACGGAAATGGCCCAATACATCGCGTCGACGCGAGCTACCGGAGCCGCCCATGGCTAAGGACACATCGAAAGACAAAAAGCCGACCGGCAACCTGCATCTCGCAGCCGGCCTGTTGCGCGGACTCGCGCAGGAAAATGCCGCACTGGAAACCCGGTTGCCCGAACCGCCGGCCACGCCGGGCGTCACCATGGAAGCGGCACCCGCCGCGCCCCCGGCCGCGGCCACGCCCGGCGGTACTCCGGATCTTGGCGCGCCGCAGAAGGTCCTGGTCAAGGATTGCATCCCGAACCCGTTCAATCCGCGCGTGTTCTATTCGGAGTCGAGCCTGCACGAGCTCGCGCTGACGTTGAAACGGGAAGGGCAGATCGAACCGATCAAGGTCACGCGGCTCCCCGAGTTTCCCGGCAAGCTCGTCGTGATCGACGGGCAACGCCGGCTGCGCGCGACGAGCATCAACGGCGACGAAACCATCAACGCCACGTTCCGCACGGACCACACGCCCGAGCAGCTCTATACGATCGCGTATCGGGCGAACCACGACCACGAGCGGCAGACGATCTTCGACGATGCGGTCGCGTGGAAGCGTCTCCTCGACGAGAAGGTCTTTCCCGACCAGAACACGCTGGCGGAGAAAATCGGCAAGGACAAGGCATCGATCAGCAAGACGCTGTCGCTCAACGCACTGCCCAACACGCTCCTGGAACGGATGGCCAGCGCGAACGACGTGGTCGGTCTGCAGGCCGCGTACTTCCTGAAGCTGATCTTCGAGCGTCTGGGCGAACCGACGGCCGACCGGCTGCTGACGGCCGTCATCGACCGGAAAAAATCGGTCCGCGATCTCGAGAATTTCCTGCGTGCGCAGAGCGACGACAACAAGAAAGCCGGGCGCACGCGTTACAGCGTCCGTCACGACTTCGCGCTCGAATCGCGAGCGATCGGCCAGTTGAAGACCTACCCCGACGGCCGCCTGGATCTGCAGCTCAAGGGCGTCGACGCGTCCCACCAGGAAGCACTCGCCGACAAGCTCAAGACCGTCATCGATGCCTACGTGGCCGAGCTCGCGGCAGTCGCACAAAAGTAACGCGCCCAAAGCAGAAGGCCTCGCCTCCGCGTTGCGCCGCTAAGCCGGACGACGAAGTCCGGCACACGACGCACACCCGGCTGCGAGGCCTCGTTCAGTTGCCTGCGAGACTGCTCTTGAGCAGGAATTCCAGCAGGTCGTCCGACGTCGGCTCGCCCCAGGTATCCAGCGCCAGCCATCGGAAGAAGCTGGTCTGCGCGAGCTTGCTCGCCTTCTTCTTCGGCGACAGCGTCAGGTCCTTCGAGCCGGCCACCGTCTCGTTGTAACGCTCGATCAGCTTGGTCTGGTCGTCGATCTCCAGCTCGCGGAAATACGCGCCGGCTTCCTCGACCTTCGCCGCCAGATATTTGTCGCGGATCTGCTCCTGCTTGCTCTGCGCGGATTCCTTCGCCGGCGCGGCCGCCTCCGTGCCCTGCCCGTCGGCCAGCGTGTAGCCGTGCGTCAGCGCCTTGCGGAAATACGCGGCCACGTTGTCGACCGGCGCCGCATTCTTCTTCGTTGTCCGATTGAGCGTATAGGCAATCGCCGCCTTGATCCGCTGCACGCCGTATTGCGTGATCAGACGGCGGGCTTCCGAACGCGGAATGCCGAACTTGGCGACTTCCTCGACGAGCGCTTCGTTCTTGACGTCGCCGTCTTCGACCGTATCGGTGCTCTGCTTGCGTGTCACCTTGAACTGAACAGCTTCCACGCTGCGGCCCGACTTGTGCTCGATCAGCTCGAGCGTGTGATCCGATACTTCGTTCACCTCCTGAATGCACGGCACCAGGACCTTGCTCTTGAACAGCTTGTATTCCTTGTAGGACTGAGACGCCTTGTCCTGGCCGAGAATGAGGTCACGAAATTTCGGCAGCGGGATCTTCGCGGTGATGCCGATCCCTTCATAGCGCACCGTGTTTTCCCACAGCGCGAGCGAGTGCGACCGCCGGAACTCGCGGGCGATCCGCATATCGATCAGCGCGTAGATTTCGGGATTGAGCAGTTCGCTGCGAATCTGATCGGAGAAGCTGTACTTCAGCACCGATTGCTCGAGCTCCGCACCCGCAAGCAGGCCCGACGCCTTCCAGACCGTCGAACGGTCCGCGGCCAGGTAGTCCCAGTTGACGACGGTACTGATCAGCGAATTGACCGTGTCCTTCACGTACTTCGTGTTGTTGCTGTTCAGACCGCTCTCATGCGAAAGCGAGGCGAGCGAAATCGAGAAGCTCGTCCTACCCGGCTCGAACGCCTCCTGCCGAAGCGCGTTCTTGATCAGCGAACTGAACATCTTGCGCTGCTGCAGGCCGATCTTTCCCGACTTGGGCGCGATGTGAATCGCCTGGACCGCCTTGCGCAGCAAGTCGGGAGGCTCTGGTGTCTGAAACAGCGAAACCTGCTTGTCTGAGCCTTTGCTTGCGGGCTTGCGCGGCATCGTGATGTCCGGATAAGGTGACCTTGTTGATGGTGGACTTTATACCTCTTCACGCGGCGGAGCAACGCCCTTGCTCCTGCATCACTTACACTATCTCGGCTAACCTTCAGATATAAAAGGGAAATCTCAAATCAATCTATTTGCAGTGAGCCCCATATCCATCTACCTTTGGACCGAAACGTTTCCCACAAGCCGCTACCTTTCATCTCCCGGAACCGAAACCCGGCACGAGATTTGCCCTCGGGAAGGTACCCATCCATGGGGAGCAAACGAGCGAAATCGGGATCGTCGGCCGGATTCGTGGTGCCCTGCAGCACAGCCCCGTTTTTCTCCCATAACTTGCTACCCATATCAAATCCCATAGACAGGTACCTGTCGACGAGCATCGGCTTTGTCGTGTGCCGTTCTTCCCGTCTTGACTCTCCCATAAACGGCAACCATCCGGTTTCCCCATAAAAGGTTACCTGTCCATGGTAACGAACCTGTCTGTGGGAGCACGACACGACACGTCCCGACGAAACGCGACCGATCGGCCCCAACACGGTCCCATAGAAGGTTACCTTTGAGACAACCCATAAACGGCTACCCGACGAAAATCGCTGTGCACTCAAGCACTTAAGGATCGACAAAGATGTCCCATAAAAGGCTACCTGCATGTGTTCCCATAGACAGCTACCCAATGCGTTTCCGGGTTGATTTCCCATAACCGGGTACGTTCTCCCCATATCCACAACCCTCATTCCCCACAACACGGTACCCAAAACCCCAAATCCACAGACCTGAAACCCCAAACCCTTCCACCTGTGCTCCCATAAATGGGTACCGAACACCCCTCAAACCCTTATGGAATAAGGCTGTGAGCCGTCTAAAAGTAGTTAAAGAAGTAAACGTGGTTTACCAAAGATGTAAACACACGTGCGTTCGCACAGAAAGACGGCCCCCATAAACCGCTACCCATGAGATCCGTCCTTCGTACCTCAAGCGCGGGAATGCTTCGTTTCCATCCCTTCGACCACTACCTGGCGCCCCGTTTCAGGCACGTTCCAGGCCCGACAAGGCCTTTCGGAGATGTGAGCACCTACTCACAAACCCCGAAACGTAGAAACTTATGGGAGAAAAACGGGGGAAAGTGCCCTTTCTCGCGTACAGGTTCCCGTCTATGGGACCCGAAAACTGGCGTCGTGCGCGCCTTCGGTTCCGGTGATCGGCCCGCAAAACGGATCGGCGACTGAAAACGCGAATATCCCGGGTTGCACTCGCTGCAGTTCGAAATCGTCCCGCACAGCGCCGGCGTGGTTTTTTTACCTTCTTGCGTCGCGGTCTGTGGACAAGTTTTTGCCGATCGGTCGCCGGCGCTTCTCCACAAATTCAACCTGTGGACTGTGCACAGAAGAAAACAGTCTGCGTCAGTCCGCCACCCTGTGAGCTTCCAACTTTCTACCTTTGGATTCACCGACAAACAAGACTGTGCCTCCCGGATCACGAGAAGAGGTCGGCGCGGCTACCAACAGAGAACATCGTGTGCACCCCGGTATCTGCAGGCACCGTCGGCTCCTGGGCCGATCTGGCGATTGTCGAGAGCCAACGTGAAGATACCGGCCACGGTGAGGCTCACCGTAATCAAATCCGGGCAAGCATCCCGAACATTCTCACCTTCCGATATTCCCGACTCCCGTAAAACCTCACCGATACGGCAGACTCACAGGAATATCCAAGCTGTGCAGACCTGACGGCAGTGCGGATGCCGATCTGTCGATTCGATCAAATGAAAAGCCTGTGGCGTCCGGGGGCGTCGTCAGGTGTGTTTGCAAGCGGGTTCGCGTGAACCGGCACGTCGTGTCAAGACCTCAACACCAACGCAATGGTCGCCTCGCAGGCATCGCCGATTCGTGGGGTCTCCCCGGCAAACGTCTCGTGAGGTGATTCCGGTCAACGTCCTCACCGCGCGTCCGCCATCGCTCCTTTTCGTCATACATGCCGGTGCCCCAGCTCACCATGCCGCCTGCCGACCACATCGTGCGGCGATCGATCGCCCGAACGGTCAACGCGCCTGCAGCGCGCCAATGCAATTGCCGTGATCGCCGAACGAACCGAATCGTGGTCGTTTATGGGAAGAACCGCCGCTCGAGCCGCGTCGGATGACAACATGGCCCACAGATAGACGGTTGCTGCGGTGATCGAACGTCGTGCGATGAAGCTCACGTCGAGCATGAGCGTGTCGGCGACACCATCCATGAAACAGCGATCGGTGTCCCACATCGCCTCGCATCGCATCGCACCGCACGACCCGTCCTCTTCACTGGAGCACGCGGTACCTCGAACGTTTCAACCTTCTGCAACAGCGCGATCCTCACACACCCCGAATCGCGATACGCCGTCTCCGCTCTGCGGGAAGACGGTAGCGCACCGTCCGCGTTTTCTCCCATACGTGTATCCCTAAAACGGACTGCACGATGGCGCCACATTCTTTGCAACGCGGTTATGATGCACAGGTCCCGATCGCGGCAGGATCGCCGGTCAGGGCAGGGGCGGTATCTCGATGGTCTTTTCAATCCGTGATAAATCAGAAAAGAGAGTTCAGCGATGCGAATCCAGATCAGAAAACTTACGCTGGCTGCTACTGCGGCCGCTTTCCTGTTCGGCTCGGCAGTTCCTGCGTTCGCGCAGACCGACGCCAGCGCGCCCGCTGCACAGGACGCCAAGGCTGCGAAGAGCGAAGCACGCAAGGCGGCCAGGGCCAAACGCAAAGCCGAACACAAGGCTGCTCGCGCGAAGAACAACGCCGAACTGAAGAAACTCGAAGACGCCGGTTACAAGCCGGCGGCTAATGATCCGAACTATCCGCAGAACCTGCAGAATGCGGAGAAGAAGGCCAACGCCGGCGCAAGCCAGTAAGCGTCGTCCAGGCGGCGGGCCGCAGTCACGCGGGGCACGTCGAAAGCAGCATGCTTCACCCGAGCGATAACGAATACGGGTTGCCCGTTCGAGTCATTTGATTCGCAATCCTGCATTTAAATGAAATGCACACGCGACCTTCACGCCGGCGCGGTCAGTGCCGTTCGCCCGATGCCGTTGCGTTCCCCGTTACCTTCAGCCAGTCCTTGAACGCGCGCACGGCGTCGTCGTTCGCGCGCGCGGATGCCACGTACGTGAAGTAGCGCCACGGCGGCAGCGCCGGCTCGCTGAACGGCTGCACGAGCCGGCCTTCGGCGATGTCGTCCGCGACGAGGGCGATCGGTCCCATCGCGACGCCGAGCCCGTCGAGCGCGCCTTGCAGCGTCAGGTAGAAATGCTCGAGCGTGAGCGAGTGCCGGGGGACGAGATTCGCGTGCCCGGCTGCCGCGAGCCACTCGGGCCACATGCCGGGATAGGTTGCCGCGTGCAGCAGCGTGAAGCCGGCGAGATCGGCGGGCGTATGCAACGGCCTGCGCTCAAGCAGCTTCGGCGCGCACACGGGCAGCCGGACTTCGGACAGGAATTCCTCGGCGACGTAACCGTCGATGGCCTGCGGGCCGCCACGGACGATCAGGTCGACCTTGTCGCGCAGCTTTTCGATCGACTCGTTCGACGTCGACAGCCGCACCTCGATGGTCGGGTGGGCTACCTGGAACGACGACAGCTTCGGCACGAGCCAGCGCAACGAAAACGTCGCGGGTGCGCTGACGCGCAGCACGCGCTGCTGCGCGTGGCTGAAATGCTGCGCGGTGGCGAGTGCGATCCGGTCGAACGATGCACCGACTTCCGCGAGATAGGCGCGGCCGGCGTCGGTCAATTCGACCCGCCGGTTGTGGCGCTCGAAAAGCGGCCGCCCGAGCCACGCCTCCAGTTGCTGCACGTGCCGGCTGATCGCGCCGTGCGTCACGCACAGCTCGTCGGCGGCAAGCGTGAAACTGCCGAGCCGCGCGGCTGCTTCGAATGCGCGCAGCGAATTCAACGGAGGGAGTCGTCGGGCCATTGCGTCGTTTCGTGTGAGATTTACTCACGCGATTTCTCAGATTTAATCGTTTGATCGGGCGATCCAGCTCCGCCAATATGGCACACAAACGTCCGGCTTAGCCGAACGAGTGTCTGAATTTCTCACATGGAGTGCGGAGCATGCCGAACGTGGTGGTGGTGGGGGCCCAATGGGGCGACGAGGGCAAGGGGCGTGTCGTGGACTGGCTGGCGGCACAGGCCGATCTCGTTGCACGCTACAACGGCGGCCACAACGCGGGCCATACGCTGGTCGTCGGCGGCAAGACGTACAAGCTCGCGCTGCTGCCGAGCGGTGTCGTGCGCGGCAAGCGCGGCGTGATCGGCAACGGCGTGGCGCTCGATCCGGAGGCGCTGCTCGCGGAGATCGGGCGGATGGCCGAACTCGGGCTGTCGGTGACGCCGGACAATCTGTCGATCGCCGAGAACGCGACGCTGGTGTTGCCGATTCACCGCGCGCTCGACGAGGCCCAGGAGCGTCTGCGCCGCGAACCGATCGGCACTACGCTGCGCGGGATCGGGCCGGCCTACGAGGACAAGGTCGGGCGCCGCGGGCTGCGCGTCGGCGACCTCGCTGAACCCGGCCGGCTCGCCGACAAGCTCGACGTGCTCGTCGACCATCACAACGCGTGGTTCCGCGGCCTGGGGCTCGAAGCATGCTCGCGCGACGCAATGCTGGCGACGCTGGTCGACCTCGCGCCGAAGATCCTGCCGTTCGTGCGCCCGGTCTGGGCCGACCTGAACGACGCGACCGATCGCGGCGAGCGCATCCTGTTCGAGGGCTCCCAGGCCGTGATGCTGGACATCGACTGGGGTACCTATCCGTTCGTGACGTCGTCGGGCACCGTGGCGTCGGCGGCGGCGGCCGGCACGGGCCTCGGCGCGTCGAAGCTCGGCCACGTGCTGGGCGTGACCAAGGCGTATGCGACGCGCGTCGGCGGCGGGCCGTTCCTGACCGAGCTGACCGATGCAACCGGCGAAACGCTGCGCGCGCGCGGGCAGGAATTCGGCGTCAACACGGGCCGGCCGCGACGCTGCGGATGGCTCGATGCCGCGCAATTGCGTCAGGCCGTCAGGATTTCGGGCATCGATTCGCTGGCGCTGACCAAGCTCGACGTGCTCGACGGCTTCGAGTCGATCGCGCTGTGCGTCGGCTATGAACTCGATGGCGCGCGAGTCGACCATCTGCCCGCGAGCCTTGATGCGCAGTCGCGCGCAAAACCCGTGTACGAGCAGTTCGACGGCTGGAGCGGCACCGTGAAGGGCGTGCGCGAGCGCGCGGCGCTGCCGCGCGCCGCGCAGGATTTCATTGCGCGCGTCGAGGCGGTCGCGGGGGCACCGGTATCGATGATCACGACGGGTGCGGAGCGCGACGACACGATCGTGGTGCGCAATCCGTTCGACGTGGCGGCGGCCGGTTAATACGTCGTTGGGCATGACGAGTGGTCGCCAGGTCGTTTTTGCCGACCCGATGCCGTTGGCGTACCGGCCCGTTCGTGTGTGCAGGCCCCCCGGTCCGGATGCTGCGTACAGGGTTGCCTGGCGACACGATTCGGCGTCCGGATCACGTCGTGTACGGCGAACTGGACACGCCTGCAGTGCTGCTGTACTGTTCCGCACAATTCGCGCCAGACCGGCCTGCGCCGGAGCCGCCGGCATCATCGCCGCACGGCGGCGCGACGTGATCTCAATCCCCGGGGACAGGTCGATGGACACGTTACAGATGATGCGCATTTTCGTCCGGGTCGCGGAGGAGGGCAGCTTCACGAGCGCGGCCCAGCGCCTGGACATCACGACGGCCTACGCATCGCGCTCGGTCGCGCAACTCGAAACGCATCTGCGTACGCGCCTGCTCAACCGCAGCACGCGCCGCATCGCGCTGACCGACGCCGGGCAGCGCTATCTCGACCGCTGCCAGCGCATCCTCGGCTATATCGACGAAGCGGAAGCCGAGGCGGCGGATGCGCAGGCGAAGCCGTCCGGCCGGCTGCACGTTCACGCGACGACGAGTTTCGGCCAGGCCTACGTGGTGCCCGCGGTCGTGCGCTACCGGCAGCGCTATCCGTCGGTTGCGGTCGAGCTGACGCTGTCGCAGCACGTGCCCGACATCATCGACGAAGGCTACGACGTATCGCTGCAGTTGAGCGCGACGGAGCTGCCCGATTCAGGGCTCGTGTCGCAGCGGCTCGGCGAGGTACACAGCGTGCTGTGCGCGTCGCCTGCATACCTGAAGGAGCGCGGCACGCCGCGCACGGTTCGCGACCTCGAGGGGCATGCGTGCCTGCAGATCGTCACATCCGTGTTTCCGCGCGACCGCTGGCATCTCGACGGCCCGGACGGCCACGAGACGTTCGACCTGCCGTTGCCGGATTTCCAGGTGAATATCGCCGATGCGCTGGGTGCCGCACTGCGCGCCGGCCTCGGGATCGGCTCGTTGCCGATGTCGTCCGCATTGCCCGCGCTCGCGAGCGGTGCGCTCGTGCGTGTGCTGCCCGACTACCGGTTGCAGACGCTGACGGTCTACACGCTGTACGCGTCACGTCAGTATCTCGATGCGAAGATCCGCACGTTCGTCGATTTCCTGCGCGAGTGCGTGCCCGAAATGCTGGCCGCCGACGAGGCTGCGCTGAACGCATCCTGTCGATCCTGAGTCAGGCACCGCCGGCGTGCGAGCGCCGCGCATCGCGTTTTCGAATCAAATAATCTGTAGTCCTGCCATTCAGGCTCGCATCGAAGAAGCATCCGGGATCGGTTCCTCAAACCGGCGCGCCCTTATGAAAACGCTTGCTTTCGATATCGAACATCGTTGGTTCGACGCGCGGCGCCAACCTTCTAGAATCGGTTCGACGTGCTTCATCGCATGGGTGCGGCGGTTTCCGCTGCACGAAGCCGAGCCCTCCTCATCGAACACGAAACGACATGGCAGACCAACCATCCAGAATCCGCCGCCGCCTCCTTCATGCCGGCCTGGCGATCGCGGCGGGCGCCGCCGTGCAACCGGGAATCGCGCTGGCGAGCGCGTCCGGCACGCGCACGTTGCGCATCGGCTATCAGAAAGGGCCGCTCAGCCTGCTGAAGGCGCGCGGCACGCTGCAGGGCAAGCTCGCGACACTCGGCGTGAACGTCACGTGGACCGAGTTTCCGTCGGGGCCGCCGCAGCTCGAGGCACTCAATGCGGGATCGATCGACTTCGGCGATGTCGGCGAAGCGCCGCCGATCTTCGCGCTCGCGGCCGGCGCGCCGCTCGTCTATTACGCCCAGACGCCGGCCGGCCCCGCGGCCGAGGCCGTGGTCGTCGCGAAGGACTCGCCGGTCAGGACTTTCGCCGACCTGCGCGGCAAGCGCATCGCGCTGGTGAAGGGATCGAACACGCACTTCCTGCTGGTGCGGCTGTTGCAGGCCGCGAAGCTCAACTATGCGGACGTCTCGCCGGTCTGGCTGTCGCCGTCCGATGCGCGTGCCGCGTTCGAGAACCGCTCGGTCGATGCGTGGATCATCTGGGACCCGTTTCTCGCGGTGGTCCAGCAGGCGTTCGGCGCACGCATCGTCGCGGACGGTACGGGGCTCGTCGAGAATCGCGGCTACTACTTCGCGTCGCGTACGTATGCGCAGCATAATGCCGACGTGCTGGACGTAGCCGTGTCGGAGCTGACGGCAGTCCAGCGATGGCTCGATGCGAACCGCGCGCAGGGCGCGGCCGAATTCTCGAAACTCTGGGGGATTCCTGAGCCGGCCGTGGCGCTCGCGTTCCGCCGCGCGCGCTTCGGTGTCGAGCCCGTCACGCGCGATACGCTCGCGTATCAGCAGCGCATCGCGGACGTGTTCTATCAGGCCGGCGTCCTACCGAAACGCGTCGACGTCAGCCTCGCTGCGCCGCCTGCGCTCGCGTGACGGCGCCGGCCCGAGATTCGCTCAACGGCGGAACGGCAGTGCGACGTCGTCCGGAATCGGGCACACGTACGGCTTGCCGCCGCGTCGCTCGAGCAGTTCAGCCTTGGCTCGCGCGAGCGTGTCGGGTGCGCCGAGCAGGTCGATCGTGGTCGCGGCCATCGTTTTCGCCGCAAGCAGCATGCCTTTGTGCGCGAGCGGCGTCTTGCCTTGCGCGACCCACTGCCACGAGTGCGGCGGCGTGCCGAATGCGTAGCAGCTCGTGTGGCATTGCGCGGTCGGCGTGACCCAGCTCACGTCGCCGACGTCCGTCGAACCGCAGATCGGGCGGCCCTTGCCCGGCTCGTACGGATCGATTCCGTCGAACAGCGCCTTCGGATCGCTCCACGCCTGGTTCAACGAACGCGACGATGTTTCGATATCCTGAGCAGTCAGCGTCTGGCGCTGGTACGCGTCGGCGAGCGCCGCGTCGTCCGCGTCGTAACCGGCGGTGCCGATCGCCTGCAGATGGCCGTACATGACCTGGTTCAGCACCGCATTTTCCAGCAGGTTCGAGCACGCCTTGTCGAACACGATCTCGAGCCGGCAATCGGTCATCAGCGCCGCGCCGCGCGCGACGTTCTTCACGCGCTCGAACAGTTCGGCGGCCTGGTCGTTGCGTGCCGCGCGCACGAGGTACAGCACTTCCGCATTCGCCTGCACGACGTTCGGCGACAGGCCGCCCGTGTTCGTCACCGCGTAGTGCACGCGCGCTTCGGGCAGCATGTGCTCGCGCAGGTAGTTGACGCCCACGTTCATCAGCTCGACCGCATCCAGCGCGCTGCGGCCGAGATGCGGCGACGCGGCGGCGTGCGACGCCTTGCCGGTGAAGCGGAAGTACGCCTGGATGTTCGCGAGCGAGCCGGCCGGGAAAATGCCCGTGTACACGTGCGGGTGCCACGACAGCGCGGCGTCGAGATCGTCGAATACGCCCGCGCGCGCCATGAAGGTCTTGCCGGAGCCGCCTTCCTCGGCAGGGCACCCGTAGAAGCGTACGGTGCCGGGCTGGCCCGTGCGCTCGAGATGCACCTTCACCGCGGCCGCGGCAAGATGCGCGGCCGTGCCGAGCAGGTGGTGGCCGCAGCCGTGGCCGTTGCCGTTCGAGATCTCGCCCGACGGCTGGCACGTGAGTGCGCCGGCTTCCTGGCTGAGCCCGGACAGCGCATCGTATTCGCCGAGGATGCCGATCACGGGGCCGCCGTGGCCGGCTTCGGCGACGAACGCGGTCGGGATGTCGGCCACGCCGCGCGTCACGCGAAAGCCGGCTTGTTCCAGCATCCGGATGTGCAGGTCGGTCGACGCGAATTCCTCGTAGCGCAGTTCGGCGAGATTCCAGATCCGGTCGGACAGCTCGGTGAATTGCGCACGCTGGCTGTCGATGAAATCGAGGGCGGGTGAAGTCATGAATTGCTCCTGTGAAGAGGCTGGCGCGGTCAGAATTTCTGCCGGAGGCCAAGGGCGAAGACGGTGCTGCTCATGCCGGGTGCGGACATCGGCGCGGAGCCGAACGACAGCGCCGACTGTCCGGTGTTCCTGAAGCCGCCGAGCCGCGCGTACACGCCGGTGAGCTTCGAGAACTGATAGTCGTAGCCGAGCAACGCGCCGAGCGCGTGGCTCGTCTGGCCGGCGATCGTGCGATAGGCGAGATCGGCGCGCAGCGCATGCGGGCCGCTTTGCCAGATGGCGCCCAGCGAGTAGACCTGCGCGACGAGCGTGCCGGGCGCGGTGGGGCGCATCAGCGTGTATGCGAACGATGCGAGCGTCGGGCCGAACGCATAGGACGCGCTGGCCATCACCGAGTCGGTGCGCGGGCCGTCGGGGGCGCCGCCCGGCGTCGACGACGTGGCGGCCCAGATCGCGTTGTACGCGCCGCTCAGGATCACCGGGCCGCGCGCGAAATTGACGACGGTTCCCGCGGTGCTCGCGATCGGGCTCGCGCCCGCCGCGTTGCGGAACGCATAGAGCACGGTGACGTCGAGCCCGCCGTAGGTCGGCGTCTTGTAGCTGATCGCGTTCTCGATGCGGCCGGGCAGCGTCGCGGCGCCGCGCCCGAGGTCGCTGCCGATCAGCGCGGTGCTCGCGAACGGCGACAACTGGCCGACGAGGTAGAACGGGTCGGCCGCTTCGGGGACGATCGCCGGATACTGTTTGCCCAGTTTGATCGTCCCCCAGTCCGCCGAGCCGATCGCAACGTTCGCTTCGCGGTTGTAGAACGACGCCGCGCTTTGCGGGCGGCCTGACATCAGGTCGAAGCCGCTTTCGAGGCGGAAGCTCGCGCGCAGGCCGCCGCCGAGATCCTCGCTGCCGATGAAGCCGAAGCGCGACGTCGATGCGCCGCCGCTCATCAGGCCGACGCTCGTCTGGCTGCCGATGCGCGCGTATTGCAGGAAGCTGTCGAGCGCGCCGTAGATCTGTACGCCGGCGCGGGCCGGTGCGGCCCACATGCAGGTTGCCGCGCAGCACGCGGCCATCAGGGTTGAATTGCGCACGTTTGTCTCGTGGTGTCGCGATCGTCGGCGCGCGAATCGCAGGCGTGCAACCGCCCGCCCGCGCACGCGTCGACGTCGCGGATTCTGTCGGCCTGCCGAAGCAGGCTTGATCGGATGCAGGGTGGCGGAGCCGGTGCCGGACAGGCGGGCCGGGAGGCGCCGGGAATGAAGCGGCGCGCCGTTCAGCGGCCGTCGTCGTGCGAGCCGGCCGGGCGTTCGCGGAAGCGCCACAGCGCGAGCATGCTGACGGCGCCGCACGCCAGCACGTACCACGCGGGCGACATCGGGTCGCCGGTGCGATGCAGCAGCCACGTGACGTTGAATTGCGCGAAGCCGCCGAAGATCGTCACGCCGAAGCTGTAGATCGTCGCGAGCGCGGTGGCGCGCACGCGCGGCGGGAACGCTTCCATGATGAGCAGCAGGAACGCGGAACTGCCCGCGGTGGCGAAGGCCATCACGACGGCGACGATCGCGACCATCAGCCCGACCGACGGCGCGGCGATCAGCAGCCGGAACGCGGGATACACGCACGCGAGCGACAGCAGCCACGTCACGGCGATCAGCGGTTTGCGGCGCGGCAGGCGATCGATGATCCACAACCCCGACACGAGGGCGGCGACGATCATCGCGAACCCCGATGCGCAGCCGGCGAGCAGCGACGTCGCCATCGGCAGGTGGAGCGTGCGCACCGCGTAGGCGGGCATGTAGAACACGAAGATGTACAGCGTCGACGTGCCGCCGATGATCATCAGCGTGCCGAGCACGACACGGCCGAAGTAGCGCGTGAAGACTTCGCGAACCGCGCTGCCGCCTGCGTCCTGCGCCGGCACGTGCGTTTCGTCGAGATGCCGGCGGATGTAGAAGCCGACCGGCCCGAGCAGCAGGCCGAACAGGAACGGCACGCGCCAGCCCCAGCTTTCGAGCGCGTCGGCAGACAGCACGGCCGACAGCAGCGCGCCGCTGAGCGCGCCGAACAGCGCCGCGGCGCCCTGGCTGATCATTTGCCAGCTCACCATGAAGCCGCGGCCGGACAGCGGACCGGATTCCATCAGGAAGGTTGTCGACGCACCGATTTCGCCGCCGGCCGACAGGCCTTGCAGCAGGCGGCCGATCACCACCAGCACGGGCGCGACGATGCCGATGCGCGTGTAGGACGGCGTCAGCGCGATCAGCGCCGTGCCCGCGATCATCAGCTGGATCGTCAGCGTCAGCGCGGCGCGCCGGCCCGCGCGATCGGCGTAGTTGCCGATCAGCACGCCGCCGAGCGGGCGCATCACGAACCCGACGCCGAACGTCGCCATCGCGAGCAGCAGCGGGCCGGCGCCTGAATCGACGGGAAAGAACGTCTTGCCGATCAACGCGGCGAAGTAGCTGAACACGGTGAAGTCGAACATCTCGAGCGCGTTGCCGGCCGAGGTGGCGATGATCGTCCGGGTCTGCGCCGAGCGGCGGCGCGGGGCTGGCGGCGCGTCGACGAGCGGCGTGGCGGCGTCTTGCATCGGGGATGTCTCCATGGATATCGGTATCGTGAGCGCCGCGCGGATCGTCAGGCATCCTGCGAGAGCTGGGCGCATGTTAAGACCGGTGAAAACATCGCGATACGCGCAAATTTTTATCCTGATAACATCCGTTTATCCCCTGATGTCCGACTGCTGCTCCCTTCCATTCGTCGCATGAAACTTCACCAGCTCCGCGCGCTCGTGGCCGTCGCCCGCTCGGGCAGCATCCATGAAGCCGCACGCACCTTGCACCTGACACAGCCGGCCGTCACGCGCTCGCTGCGCGATCTCGAGGACGAACTCGGGCTGATGCTGGTCGCGCGCAGCTCGTCGGGCGTCACGCTGACCGACGCGGGGCACGCGATGCTGCGGCGGGCCGAGCTGGTCGTCAACGAGGTCGCACGCACCGAGGAGGAGATGGCGCAACTGCGCGAGAACCGGCAGGGCCGGCTCGCGATCGGGATGACGCCGCTGGCGGGTATCACGGTGCTCCCGGCTGCGTACAACCGCTTTCGCCGCGCGATGCCCGACGTGCAGCTCGAATTCGTCGAGGGCAGCCCGTCGCAACTCGTCGAGCAGTTGAAGAATGGCGCGCTCGACTTTGCCCTGGGGCAGGCGCGGATGCGCAGGACTTCACGTCCGTGCGCTGCGAGCATCTCGACACGTTTCCGATGTGGTTCGCGGTGAGCAGCAAGGGCAAGCTTGCCGGCGCGACGTCGCTCGCCGACCTGCAGGACGCGGAGTGGCTGCATACGGGGCCATCTGCGGAGTTCCGCGCGTTTCTCGGCGAGCTGTTCGGGCAGGCGGGTTTGCCGGTGCCGCGACGCGTGACGCGCTGTGCGTCGCAAACGCTGTTTTATGCGCTGGCCGCCAACAGCGACGTGGTGACGGCCTGGACGCAACTCGCACTGCGCGGCGACGCATCCGACACGCTGAAGACGCTCGACCTCGTCGGGCAGCCGCCCGCGCGCAACCTGTATCTGCTGTTCCGCGACAGCGCGGTGCTCACGTCGTCGGCCGAATACTTCGTACGCTGTATCGGCGAAGCCTTGCAGGCCGAGCGTGAGGATGCGGGCCGGACGAAACGCGGCGCGCGTAAGGCAGGCCGCGCGTAAGGCAGGCGGTCTAAGGTGCGACGCGGGACAGCGGCACCGCTTCGCCGCGCAGCTTCGCGACGTCGCGCCCCGGCGCCTCGCCGAAGAGCCGCGCGTATTCGCGGCTGAACTGCGACGCGCTCACATAGCCGACGCTGCGGCTCGCCTGCCGCGCATCCATCGCCGACAGGCACATCAGGCGGCGCGCCTCCTGCAGCCGCAATACCTTCTGGCATTGCAACGGGCTCATCGACGTGACCGCACGAAAGTGGTGATGGAACGTCGACGGGCTCATGTCCACCTGTCGCGCGAGCGAATCGACCGTCATCGGGTCGAGATAGTGATCGCGAATCCACGCGACGGCACGCGAGATGCGCTGCGTCGTCGAATCGGCCTGGCCGACCTGTGCGACGCACGCGCCCGACGGGCCGCGCAGCAGGCGAATGAGGATTTCGTCGACGATCAGCGGCGCGAGCAGGTCGAGGTCGTCGGGTTGCGCGATCAGCTGCATCAGCCGCGCGACGGCATCGACGATTTCCGGTGGCGCATCGTGCGTGTCGACCGCGCTGCAGTCGATGGCCTTCGGCAGCCCGCGCGGAAACACGCGCGGCGTGAGCGCCGCGATGCGGGCCGGGTCGAGTTCGAGTTGCACGGAAAGAAACGGCTCGGCCGGGTTCGCGTGCGTCACGCGGCCGGTGACGGGCAGGTCGGCCGTCGCGACCAGCATCCGCGATTCGTCGATGACGTAGGTGTTGTCGCCGATTCGCATCGACTTCGCGCCTTGCCCGACGACGCTCACGCACGCGTGGTGCACGCCGTGGTTCCAGTGCGTCGGCGACGCGGATGCGCGCACGACGCGCATGCCATGCACCGGAAGCTCGAACACGCCATCGTGCGGCGCGTAAGCGGCGATCAGCGCCGCGAGCCGGGCCGTGGACGACCGGTCAGGCGGCCGAGGGGCGTGGCCGGGCAGGGTGCGCTGTTGCGGCGGCGTTCGGGCATCGATTTCCATGTTGCGTGAGCGGATGGCGAAGTGGTCGGTGCAGCGTGCGCGGCGGCGATTTCATGATTCCCGGTGCGGGGTGCCGGCACGGCGGTCACATCGTACGGCGAGTCGCGTGCGCGGGATTGCCTAAACCTGTCGGAAATTAGCCCGATCATCCGGACCTGAGCGGCAAACGGTGGCATCGCGTGTCGTTGCCTGGTGTGCAGCGCACAAATTCGGAAATTAAGGCAAAACAATCGCAGGATCAGGCAAGCCATTTTCCGGCGGTTTTCATACCATTGCACCTGCTGAAAGAAACGTATTCCGGCGCGCCCGGGTGATGCGCAGATGAACGCCGCGTCGCTCGCGGGTACAGCCGGTGTTGCCGCCCGTTCGGCCGCCGCGCACCGCTGGAAAAGACTCAGGACTGCTATTGGAATGATCGAGCATCGGGCCAGCCGAGGCCGGCTTGCGCCCGTTGCATGCCGGCACGCACCTGTTGCGGGCGTGCCGACCGACCCGGCGTGACCGGCGTCGATGCCGCCGCATCGGCCGGACCGATGCCGGCCGACCGCGATGTCGCGGCCGGTGCGTGCGCACAGGCAGTCGTTCGCGCAGGGGAATCCGGACTAATGGACCAACTTCAATCGATTCGGGCATTCGTGACGGTGGCAAGGGAAGGCGGTTTTCGCCGGGCGGCGACTCGGCTGCGCGTGTCGACGGCGATGGCGAGCCGGCTGGTCGATGCGCTCGAGACGCGTCTCGGCGCGCGCCTGCTGCAGCGCAGCACCTGCCACCAGTCGCTGACGGAAATCGGCGAGCTGTATCTCGCGCGCGTCGAGCGGATTCTCGGTGCGATCGACGAGATCGACGGTTGTTTCGTCGCAATGGGCAGCAAGCCGGAAGGCGAGTTGCGCGTTGCCGCGCCGGTCGCATTCGGGCTCAGCCAGTTGAGCGTGTTGCTCGATCGCTTCGTGCACCGGTTCCCGGACGTGCGGCCGACCGTGACGCTGACCGATGCCCATGTGGATCTGACATCCGAAGACATCGACGTTGCGTTCCTGACCGACGGGATGCCGGTTTCCGGTGCGCACGCGCTGCATACGCTGGCTGCTTACGAATCCGTGCGCGTTGCCGCACCGGAATACGTTGCCGCGCAGGGTGGCCCCGCCGCCTCGGGCGACTGGCCGGACATCGCGGCCGTGCGGCTCGATCTGCCGGCGGGTGGTGACGAATATGCGGCGGGGCTGCGACCCGACGCGGCGCCCGGCAATGCGGGCGTCGGCCATCTCGAGATGGCGCGGCGGCTGGCCGTGGCCGGCATGGGTGCGACGGTGCTGCCTGCGTATCTCGTCGACGCCGACCTGGCGGCCGGCACGCTGGTTCGCGTCGCGCCGGTCGGTCCGCTCGCGCCCGTCACGCTGAAGCTCGCGCACGCGCGTGCCGCGCATCTGCCGGCCGCCGCACGGGCGTTCGTCGAATTCGTCGGCGCGGCGTTCCGGCCCGCGAGCTAGCACCCCGGCGTGTTGTCGCGACAACGCGAGCCCGCGCGAGCCGCGGGCGCGCCGTTCATTTTTTTACGGAAGCAGTTCGGCAAACGAACGCTCCGCAGGGCGCAGTGCACGCCCGACACACGCGCCCGCATCCGCGGCGGAAAGCAAGCGTCAGCATTCCGCCCGCGCACGCAGGCCATGAGGAGATCTGGTGATTCCCATTGAAGGTCGTCTATTTGTGAGAGGTCGCTCCATGCGCGTCGAACGGGTTCCATACCGCTTAATCACTGCTGCAACGGCTGCCGTTTTCCTGGCCGCGTGCGGAAAAAAAGAATCGGCGCCGCCGCCGCAAACGCCGGAAGTCGGCATCGTCACGGTGCAGCCGCAGGCCGTGCCGGCAGTGACTGAACTGCCGGGCCGTACCAGCGCGTTCCTCGTCGCGCAGGTGCGTGCGCGCGTCGACGGCATCGTGCTGCGCCGTGAATTCACCGAAGGCACCGACGTCAAGGCCGGCCAGCGCCTCTACAAGATCGATCCGGCGCCGTACGTCGCCGCACTGAACAGCGCGAAGGCGACGCTCGCAAGGGCGCAGGCGAACCTCGCCACGCAGAACGCGCTGGTCGCTCGCTACAAGGTGCTGGTGGCCGCGAACGCGGTCAGCAAGCAGGACTACGACAACGCGGTGGCCACGCAAGGCCAGGCCGCGGCAGACGTCGCGGCCGGCAAGGCAGCGGTCGATACCGCGCAGATCAACCTCGGCTACACCGATGTCGTATCGCCGGTTTCGGGCCGCGTCGGCATCTCGCAAGTGACGCCGGGCGCGTACGTGCAGGCGAGCCAGGCGACGCTGATGTCGACGGTGCAGCAGCTCGACCCCGTGTACGTGGACCTCACGCAGTCGAGCCTCGAAGGCCTGAAGCTGCGCCAGGACGTGCAGAGCGGCCGTCTGAAGACGACCGGCCCGGGCGCGGCGAAGGTGTCGCTGATCCTCGAAGACGGCAAGACCTACGCGGAGCCGGGCAAGCTGCAGTTCTCGGACGTGACGGTCGACCAGGCCACCGGCTCGGTGACGATCCGCGCCATCTTCCCGAATCCGGGCAAGGTGCTGCTGCCGGGGATGTTCGTGCGCGCACGGATCGAGGAAGGCGTGAACGAGAACGCGTTCCTGGTGCCGCAGATCGGCGTCACGCACGACCAGAAGGGCCAGGCGATCGCACTGATCGTGAGCGCGGCCGACAAGGTCGAGTCGCGCCCGTTGACGACGGCCGGCACGTACGGTCAGGACTGGATCGTCGAAGGCGGTCTGGAAGCGGGCGACCGCGTGATCGTCCACGGCGTCGACAAGGTGCGCCCGGGCGCGACCGTGAAGACCGTCGCGGCACAGCTCGCGCCGGCGCAGGACGCGGCGTCCGGTGCGCCGGCAAGCGCTGCGAGCGCGTCCGGCGCCGCACCCGCGAGTACCGCCGCCAATGCTGCTGCGAGTTCGGCCGCCGCGTCGGCCGCGCAATAACAGGGAGTCCGTTTCATGGCCAAGTTCTTTATCGATCGCCCGATCTTCGCGTGGGTGATCGCGATCGTGCTGATGCTGGCCGGCATCGCATCGATCTTCAAGATGCCGATTGCGCAGTATCCGACGATCGCACCGCCGACGATCCAGATCCAGGCGAACTATCCGGGCGCTTCCGCGAAGACGGTGGAAGACACGGTGACGCAGGTGATCGAGCAGCAGATGAGCGGTCTCGACAACTTCCTGTACATGTCGTCGACGAGCGACGATTCGGGCAACGCGACGATCACGCTGACCTTCTCGCCGGGCACGAATCCGGACGTCGCGCAGGTGCAGGTGCAGAACAAGCTGTCGCTCGCGACGCCGAACCTGCCGCAGGTCGTGCAGCAGCTCGGCATGCAGGTCACGAAGTCGAGCAGCAACTGGCTGATGTGGTTCGCGTTCAACTCCGAAGACGGCAGCATGTCGAAGGAGGATCTGACGAACTACGTCGCGTCGCACGTGCTCGATCCGCTCAGCCGCGTGAACGGCGTCGGCCAGACGCTGCTGCTCGGCTCGCAGTTCTCGATGCGGATCTGGCTCGACCCGATCAAGCTGACCAACTACAGCCTCACGCCGACCGACGTGTCGGCCGCGATCGCGCAGCAGAACGTGCAGATCGCGGGCGGCCAGATCGGCGGCACGCCGGCGAAGCCGGGCACCATGCTGCAGGCGACGATCACCGAATCGACGCTGCTGCGCACGCCCGAACAGTTCGGCAACATCCTGCTGAAGGTCAACCAGGACGGCTCGCAGGTTCGCCTTAAGGACGTCGGCCGCGCGGCGCTGGGTTCGGAGAACTACACGTTCGACACGAAGTACATGGGGCAGCCGACGGCCGGCCTCGGCATCCAGCTCGCAACCGGCGCGAACGCGCTCGCGACGGCAACCGCGCTGCGGGCCAAGATCGACGAGCTGTCGAAGTACTTCCCGCACGGTCTCGTCGTCCACTACCCGTACGACACGACGCCGTTCGTGCGCCTGTCGATCGAGGAAGTGGTCAAGACGCTGCTCGAAGGTATCGTGCTCGTGTTCCTCGTGATGTACCTGTTCCTGCAGAACCTGCGGGCGACGATCATCCCGACGATCGCGGTGCCGGTCGTGCTGCTCGGCACGTTCGCGATCATGGGCCTCGCCGGGTTCTCGATCAATACGCTGTCGATGTTCGGCCTCGTGCTCGCGATCGGCCTGCTGGTCGACGATGCGATCGTGGTGGTGGAGAACGTCGAGCGCGTGATGGCGGAAGAGGGCTTGTCGCCGAAGGAGGCGACCAAGAAGGCGATGAGTCAGATCACCGGCGCGCTCGTCGGGGTGGCGCTCGTGCTGTCGGCGGTGTTCGTGCCGGTCGCGTTCTCGGGCGGGTCGGTCGGCGCGATCTATCGCCAGTTCTCGCTGACGATCGTGTCGGCGATGGTGCTGTCGGTGCTCGTTGCGCTGATCCTGACGCCAGCGCTGTGCGCGACGATCCTGAAGCCGATTCCGCAAGGGCATCACGAAGAGAAGAAGGGCTTCTTCGGCTGGTTCAACCGGACCTTCGACCGCAGCCGCGATCGCTACACGGGCGGCGTGAATCACGTGATCCGGCGCTCGGGCCGCTGGCTCGTGATCTACCTGGCCGTCCTCGTCGCGGTCGGCGTGATGTTCGTGCGCCTGCCGAAGTCGTTCCTGCCCGACGAGGACCAGGGCTACATGTTCATGATCGTGCAGACGCCGTCGGGTTCGACACAGGAAACGACCGGCAAGACGCTCGACGACATCAACACGTACCTGACCACCACGGAGAAGGATGTCGTCGATTCGGTGTTCACGGTCAACGGCTTCAGCTTCGCGGGCCGCGGCCAGAACGCGGGCCTCGTGTTCGTGAAGCTCAAACCGTACGCGCATCGCCAGCGTTCGGAGCAGAAGGTGCAGGCGCTGATCGGCCGGACCTTCGCGCACTACTCGCAGTACAAGGACGCGATGGTGATTCCGTTCAACCCGCCGTCGATTCCTGAACTCGGTACGGCCGCCGGCTTCGACTTCGAGCTGACGGACAACGCCGGTCTCGGTCACGAAGTGTTGATGGCTGCACGCGGCCAGTTGCTCGGGATGGCGGCGAAGGACCCTGCGCTGGCGCTCGTGCGCCCGAACGGCCTGAACGACACGCCGCAGTACAAGGTCGATATCGACCGCGAGAAGGCGAATGCGCTCGGCGTGACGGCCGCCGCGATCGACCAGACGTTCTCGATCGCATGGGCGTCGCAGTACGTGAACAACTTCCTCGATACCGACGGCCGGATCAAGAAGGTGTACGTGCAGTCGGATGCGCCGTTCCGGATGACGCCGGAAGACATGAACATCTGGTACGTGCGTAACAGCACGGGCGGGATGGTGCCGTTCAGTGCATTCTCGACCGGCCACTGGAGTTACGGTTCGCCGAAGCTCGAACGCTACAACGGCGTGTCGTCGATCGAGATCCAGGGGCAGGCCGCGGTGGGCAAGTCGACGGGCCAGGCGATGACCGCGATGGAAGCGCTCGCGAGCAAGTTGCCGGAAGGCATCGGTTACTCGTGGACGGGCCTGTCGTTCCAGGAAATCCAGTCCGGTTCGCAGGCGCCGCTCCTGTACGCGATTTCGATCCTCGTCGTGTTCCTGTGTCTTGCGGCGTTGTATGAAAGCTGGTCGATCCCGTTCTCGGTGATCATGGTCGTGCCGCTCGGCGTGGTCGGCGCGCTGCTCGCGACGATGCTGCGCGGCCTCGAGAACGACGTGTTCTTCCAGGTCGGCCTGCTCACGACCGTGGGCTTGTCCGCGAAGAACGCGATCCTGATCGTCGAGTTCGCACGCGAGTTGCAGGCGAAGGAGAACATGGGGCCGGTGCGCGCGGCGATCGAGGCGGCGCGCCTGCGATTGCGGCCGATCCTGATGACGTCGCTCGCATTCATGCTTGGCGTGTTGCCGCTCGCGATCAGCAACGGCGCGGGTTCGGCAAGCCAGCACGCGATCGGCACGGGCGTGATCGGCGGGATGATCACGGCGACGTTCCTCGCGATCTTCATGATCCCGATGTTCTTCGTGCGGGTTCGCGCGATCTTCAGCGGCGAGACGGAAAACGTCGACGACGCATGGCGTCTGGTACAGGGCGACCTGCACCGCGGCCACGACGACGCACACGATTCGAAGGGGCAGTAACGATGCAAAAACACGCTTTGACTGCAACTGCAGTCGCACTGGCTGCCGCGCTCTTTGCCGCGGGTTGCACGATGGCGCCGCATTACAAGCGGCCCGACGCACCGGTCGCACAGGCGTTCCCGGCGGGCGGCGTCTACGCCACGCAGCCGGGTGCGACCGGCGCGCGCAGCGCGAACGGCCAGGCGGCGGCTGCCATCGGCTGGCGCGAATTCTTCGTCGATCCGCGCCTGCAGCGGCTGATCGAGATTGCGCTGAAGAACAACCGCGACCTGCGCGTGTCGGTGCTGAACATCGAGGCGGCGCGTGCGCAGTACCAGATCACGCGTGCGGGCCTGTTCCCGACGCTCAGCGGTACGGGTACGGGCAGCATCCAGCGTTTCCCGGCCGGCGTGTCGACGACGCAGCAACCGTTGATCACGCGCAGCTACAACGTCGGGCTTTCCGCGTCGTGGGAGCTCGACCTGTTCGGCCGCGTGCAGAGCCTGAAGGACCAGGCGCTCGCGCAATACCTGTCGACCGCGTACGCGCGGCAGGCGTCGGAAATCTCGCTGGTGTCGTCGGTGGCCGATCAATACCTGACGGTGCTGTCGACCGACGATCTGCTGAAGGTCACGGAGAACACGCTGAAATCCGCGCAGGCGTCCTACGACCTGACGAAGCTGCAGTTCGACAACGGCACGGGCTCCGAGCTCGACCTGCGTCAGGCGCAGACGGTCGTCGAGACGGCGCTCGCGAACCAGCAGGCTCAGGCGCGCGCACGCGCACAGGCCGTGAACGCGCTGGTGCTGCTGATCGGCGAGCCGCTGCCGGACGACCTGCCGCCGGGCATGCCGCTCGACGCGCAGAACCTGCTGACGGACGTGCCGGCAGGCCTTCCGTCGGACCTGCTGACACGTCGTCCGGACGTGATGCAGGCCGAGCAGACGCTCTTGGCCGCGAATGCGAACATCGGCGCGGCACGCGCGGCGTTCTTCCCGAAGATCTCGCTGACGGCGGCGTTCGGCACCGCGAGCCCGACGCTGGGCGGCCTGTTCAAGGCCGGCACGGCGGCGTGGTCGTTCGCGCCGAACATCGCGCTGCCGATCTTCGAAGGCGGCTCGAACATCGCGAACCTCGATCTTGCGCACGTGCAGAAGCGCATCGAGATCGCGAACTACGAGAAGGCGATCCAGTCGGCGTTCCGCGAAGTGTCGGACGGGTTGGCCGCACGCGGCACGTACGACCAGCAGATTGCGGCGCTGGAGCGCAACGAGCACGCGCAGCAGCGCCGTTTCGACCTGTCGGACCTGCGTTACAAGAACGGCGTGGACAGCTACCTGTCGGTACTGACCGCGCAGACGGATCTGTACTCGGCGCAGCAGTCGCTGATCAGCGCGCGACTGGCGCGCTGGACGAACCTGGTCGACTTGTACCGCTCGTTGGGCGGCGGGTGGATTCAGCGGGCCGGCGAAGCGCCGCGCGCGCCGGATGCGCCGGTCGACTACGACAAGGTCGCGACGAACGGGTAAGCGGGAGCAGCGCAGGCGCGGGCAACCGCGCCTGTTCGCCGGTCTGCTGTCGGCAGAAACGAAAACGCCACGGAGGGAAAGTCCGTGGCGTTTTTTTTGCGTTGCCGCCCGACGCACGCACGGCGGCGGCCTGCGTCGGAAGCGGTGCGACGTTACCCTTGCTTCGTCCAGAGCGTGCGGCCGAAGAACGTGAGCGTACGATCCCAGGCGGTTTGCGACCACACCGGATCGAACTGCGTGCCGGCGATGCGGCCGGGGCCGACGGCCTCTTCGTTTGCGAACGCGTGATGCGCGAGATAGCGATGGAATTCGAACCCGACCTTCGCATCGGTCAGCTTCTTCTCGAGCGCATCGACCTGGTCGATCGCAAAGAACGCGTCCTGCGTCGCCCAGTGGCCCATCAGCGGTACCTTGAGCTTCGCCGGATCGATGTAGTCGAGCGGCGGCAGGCCGTACCACGTGACACCCGCATCCGCGTCGGCGTATTGCAGCGACAGCAGCGTGAGTGCGCCGCCCATGCAGTAGCCCGTTACCGCGACGCGCGGCGCAAGCGTCTTCAGATAGGTCACGGCGCCGGGAATGTCCTGCGACGCGGCGTCGCCGAAATCGAGCCCGGTCATCAGGTGGTGCGCTTCTTCTTCTTCGACCGTCGACTTGCCGCGATACAGGTCGGGCACGAGCGCGAAGTATCCGCAGCGCGCGAGGCGATCCGCGACGCCGCGGATCTGATCGTTCAGCCCCCACCATTCCTGGATGACGACAACCGCGGGCGCGCCTTCCGTCTTTGCCGGCGTGGCGAGATAACCCTGCAGTTCCTGGCCGTCCGGGCGGCGAAACGTAATCATGGAACCCGATGTTTGAGACATGAAACCGCTCCTTTTCGAAAAATGCGATGCGTGCGACATCGGGCCGGCCAGCGGGCGTGTCGACGACCGGACATGCCGCGCGTCGTGGTTTCGCTCGCGTTCGTTTCGGCCGACGCCGACCACGCGGCCATTCTATGCGCAAACACCTGCAGCATGCGTGGACGGCATCGCGCGATCCGCGCGTGCGCGTCGCTCGGACGCCGCCGTTCGGTTGCTGACGGCCGAAAAGCAAACACCCCGCCCCGATGAACGGGAGCGGGGTGTCGGCCTGACACGCGCGGATCGAAATCCGCGCGCGGGTCCGGCTTACTGACCGAAATACACGGAGTCGCGGCCGTCCTGCTTCACCGCGATCGCGCGGCCGGCGCGCACGCCGGCGGCGGCTTGCGCGCCATAGCCGGTTTCATCGGCGTTCGTCACGCGGGCCTGCGCCGTTTGCAGCGCACGCGGGTAATACTGGTCGGAGACTTCGGGCTTGTAACCGGCCTGCTCGAGCTGGACGAGTTCCGCACGCACCTGGGCACGCGTCAGCTGGCCCGACGGGTTCGACTGGGCGAAGGCGCCGTACGAGGCGGACAGGGCGGTTGCGGCGACGACTGCGTAGATGAACGACTTCATGATGACCTCCGGTTTCATTGATTTCGCGCTTCGCTTGTTGCGTTCAGCGGTTGATTGCATCGTAACGATCGCGTTACCGGTCGGAAATACATGTTCCAGCGAATCATTATTGCAACTGGGTAAACGATCCGTGCGGAAGGCGATTTCGTCTGATGATTGCAGGCGCAGCGGCTCGCGGGCCGGTGCGGGATGGAGACGCCGCGCACCGCTTTTCGGCGCGCGATGGCGAAGATCGGCCGGCGTCGGATGTCGATCGATTGAGTCGTATTCCGAAGCGTTTGAACGAGCGCATCGGCGTCGCGGAGACTGCCGCGTCACTCGGCGAGGACCGCCTGCCGCTTTCGGTATTCGGCGGGCGTGATCCCGACGTGCCGGGTGAACGATCGCCTGAGCGTATCGGCATTCGCGAAGCCGCATTTCGCGGCGACCTGCTTCGGCGTGTCGTGGCCGTTCTCGAGCAAATGACGGGCCGCCGAGATGCGGGTTGCCTCGACCCACGCAGCCGGCGTCATACCGACCTCCGCGCGGAACAGCCGCGCGAAGTGGCGCGGGCTCATGCCTGCATGTTTCGCCATCTCCGCCACCGAATGCTCGAGCTCCGGATTCGCCGCGATCCAGCGCTGGACCTCCTGCAGTACCGAACGCCCGGCGGGGCGCGCCTCGCCCTTGCGGCTGAACTGGAGTTGCCCGCCCGGGCGCTTGAAGAACATGACCAGTTGCGCGGCGACGCGCCGCGCGATCTCGCGGCCGAGATCTTCCTCCACGAGCGCGAGTGCGAGATCGAGCCCGGCCGTGACGCCGGCGCCGGTGCGCAGCTTGCCGTCGCGCACGTACAGCGCGTCCGCATCGACGGCGAGCGACGGGTAGGCTTCGGCCAGCGCGTCGGCGGCGGCCCAGTGCGTGGTCAGGTGGCGCCCTTTCAGCAGGCCGGTGGCTGCGAGGATGAACGCGCCGGTGCAGATCGACCCATAGCGCCGGCTTTGCACGGCCGCCGATCGCAGCCACGCGAGCACGTCGGTGCGCAGCGCGATCCGGGCGGCGTCCGGCGCGCCGGCCACCAGCAGCGTGTCGATGCGCTCCGGGATGTCGGGGACGATCCAGTCGGGCAGCAGCCGTGCGCCGGATGAACTGCGGATCGGGCCGGACTCGCCGGCGATGACGCGCAGCGCGTAGAACGGCTTCCCGCATTCGGCGTTCGCTTGCGCGAAGACGTCGAGCGGCGCGGAAACATCGAGCAGTTGGACGCCGGGAACGGCGAAGATACCCACGACCTTCGGCATGATCGGTTGCGTGCTGTGTCGAACGTGACGCGTAGCAGTATAGAGGCGTCGTTTTCACCGTGCCGGCGCCGTGGCCGTCCGGCGCGTGAAATGGCAGAATATGGCGTAATACGTCCGTTGAAGACAGCTATCGGGCGCCGGAGAATCGGGGGTGTCTTCAATGGAGGTCGATCATGACTGTGAACGTTGCCGGCATCACCCTTCCCGATAGTCAGCTGACGCGCGAGATCACCGAGCTGGTGCGCGATACCGAGTCCGAGCTGCTGTTCCACCATTCGAGCCGCGTTTTCTATTTCGCGGCGCTCGCGGGCCGGCGCCGCGGGCTCGCATACGATCCCGAGCTGCTCTACTGCGGCTGCATGTTCCATGACATGGGGCTCACGCACCGCCACAGCAGCGCATGCGAACGCTTCGAAGTGGACGGCGCCAACGCCGCCCGCGATTTCCTGAAGGGCAAGGGAATTTCGCAGCAGGACATCGACGTCGTGTGGACTTCGATCGCGCTGCACACCACGCCCGGCATCCCGCAACACATGCACCCGGTCGTCGCGCTCGTCACGGCGGGCGTCGAGATGGACGTGCTGGGCCTGACCTATCCGGAATACGGCGACGCCGAGCGCGAAGCGGTCGTGAGCGCGCATCCGCGCACGCCGCATTTCAAGGAGGACATCATCCAGGCGTTCTACGACGGAATCCGCCACAAGCCCGACACGACGTTCGGCAACGTGAAGGCGGACGTGCTCGCTGACAAGGACCCGCAATTCCGCGCCGGCAACTTCTGCAGCGTGATCCGCTCGTCCGCGTGGGCGGGCTGACCGTTGTCGCGCGCCGGGGCGTGCGTCGATGCCGGTCGCCGCGCGCAGGCGACCGGCGCCGCATCAGCCGACGTTGATCGACTGCCCGGCGTACAGCACGTTCGGCGCCGACGCCAGGCCCGGATTCAGCTGCAGGATCTCGTTGAGCGCGCGTGCATCCTGCTGGGCGCGCGTCATCGTCTTCTGGTCGGCCGGCGACACATGCGCCGCGTCGAGCAGCGACTGACGATGCGCGTCGGCGATCACCCATAACGAATCCCCCGAGACGACGATGTACGGTTGCGCGGCCGGCGATGGCGGCGCGGAGGGCTGGGCGGGTGCCGTGCTGCCGGGCGTGCCGCTCGTGCCGCCCGGTGTGCCGGTTCCGGGCGGCTGCGTCGCCGTGGCGCCCGGCGCGAGCCCGGTCGTCGGCGTACCGCCTGTCTGCGGCGGTGGCTGATGCGATGGCGACGATGGCGTCGGCTGCGGTTTGTGCGTGGACGACCCCGATCCGCCCGACGGCGATCCGAAGAACAGGCTCTGCAACTGCGTGAAGCCCCAGATGCCGATCGGCACGAGGATGAGCGCGGTCGGGTATTTCCTGACCCAGCGCGTCGCGTTCGGGAAGTGCGTGTTCAGGCGCGCGCCGAGCAGGATCACGGTCGACGTCGCCGCCGTCACCGCGAGCCCGGCGTGGCCCTTGTCGTATTGCGCGATCGTGCCCGCGATGCCGCTCGCCACGCCGACGAAATCCGACGTCGAGTCGATCAGGCGCACGACGCGGCTGCGCTTGTCCGCGTTCACGCGATGTGCGCTCACGGCATAGACGAGGCCCGTGTACGTCGCGGCGAGCGCCGCGCTCGCGGTCGTCAGCGCGCCCGCGACCGTCGGCGTGCTCATGAGTCCGTGCACGCCGACGGCGATCGTCCCGGAATAACCGACGATCGCGCTGCCGCGCCCGACGAGACCGAGCAGCCGGCGGGAATTGCCGCGATGCAGCTGCGTGAGCGACGTGCCGCCAACCATCCCCTGCATGTTCGCGAGCAGGTCGGCCGACAGTTCCTTGATCTGCGCGGTCGCATCGTCGAAGCCGATGAGCCCTTGCCGGTGCATTTCGACGAAGTGGCTCGCCTTCACGCGGGTCTCGTTCGCGAGCAGGTCGAGCTGTTCGAGCCGCGCCGGATTGTAGCCGTGCACCGATGCGCTCAGTTGCTGCGCCAGCGAGCGCTGCAGGCGGTCGAGCACGTCGTGCACCGCGCGCGGGTCGCCGCTCTGCAGGCTCTGTACCGCGCCCTGGTGCATCGCGCCGAACACGCGGCCCGCGCGCGCGCCGACGAAGAGCGCGGTGTTCGCATGGCTCAGCGCATCCGAGCTCATCATGTTCATGCCGTTGAACACGTTCAACGCAACGAGCGTGCTCGCGCCGGCCATCGTGCCGCCGAAGCCCAGCGACCACATCCAGTCGCGCTTGCCGAACGACGGCCGGTGGACGCGCAACGCGTTGAGCTGCGCGAGCGCGGCCTGCTGCGCGGTGACGCGCTGGTGGCTCGGCTGCGCGGCGATGTCGCGGTTCACGATGACGGGTTTGGTCTCATCGATCGCGAGCTTCGGGTCGGCCGCCACCGCACGCCAGAAGGCGGTGCTCGACGCGCTCTGGCCTGCCTGCGCGTCGATCTTGAGCTGGACGGGTTCGGTGGCCGGCTTGCCGTAGTCGCCCAGCCAGGTGTCGCCGGCCTGACGCGCGCCGTATTGGGCCGATTTGACCCGTTTGGTCACGGGGCCGGCTTTCACGGGATGATCCTTCGAATACTGGATCGTCGCCTGACGCGCACGGTCCATCAGTGCGGTCGTATGGCCTTCGTACAGATCGGTGCGCAGCGCCGCGAGTGCGTCGGGCGTCATCCCTTGCGCGAGGCCGACGCGTTCGACTTCGGCGAACAGCACCTGATGCTGGTTCGCGAGCGTCTGCGTGCCGACACGTTCGAACACGCGCGTGAGCGCGTCGGCGCCGTGCAGGCGCGCGAACTTGTCGGGCGCGTGGAGTTTGTACTCGACGAGCTTGCGGGCGAGTGCGGCGGTGAGGTCCTGGTTCGCGATGAAGTCGGCGCCGTGCGTCGCGTACGACAGCCCGAGGTGGACCCAGTCGAGCGCCTCACGATCGAGCACGGCCTCGACGAGTTTCATGTGACCGTCGCCCGGCGCCGGTTCGAGCACGGCATCCCAGCCGTGGAAGGTGACCATCACGTGCGGCGCGTCCTGGTCCGGGTGCTTGCGTGCCCACGATTCGAGCGCGTCGAACGTGCGCACGTAATCGTGATACGCGTCGTTGGTACCGGCGAGCGTGCGCTGGTCTTCGGCCGACACGAGCGCGCGCGACGGCGCGGTTTCGAGGCGCAGCACGAAGCCGCCCTCGGACGCCGCGTCGAGCCATTTGAACAGGTGGTCGAGATCGTCGAGTTCGAGATGGCGATTCTTGCCGCCGATCTCGATGCGTGCGTTCGCTTCGTCGAAGTGCGCATTGTCGAGCTTGCCGAGTGCGCGCACGCGGCGGATGAATGCCGGATCGTGTTTCCTGCCGAGCGCGGCGGCCAGCGAATGCGGATCGACCGCGATCGATACGACCGGCATCGCGCCGCCGTAGCGCTTCACGAGCGCGAGCATCTCGTCGGGGTTGTCGCGCAGCGTGAAGCCGCGCGCCATCAACGCGATGCGGTCCTGGATCTCGACTTTCGCGCGCGCGTAGGCCTGCAGCATGCGCCGGTCTGCCGCCCGGGCGGGCGACAGGTACGTGATCGCGCTCTTCGCGTGGCGGGACAGCACGTTGCGCGCGTGATCGGGCCGCGACAGCGGCCCGTGCCACGGCATGCTCGACACGTCGCGCGCGAGCCACAACGGGATGCCGAGCGCCTTCATCATCACGCTGTCGGCCATGACGACCTGCCGTTTCGTGCCGAGATCGAGCGGTTCGCCGCGCCGGCCCGCAAACGCCTTGACGCGCTCGTGTTCGGGGAACCAGTTGTCGACTTTCGCCTTGCCGAAGCGAACGATCCATTCGGCGATGGTCGCGCTCGTCAGGCCGGGCTGATAGGTCTTGATGCTGAACGGGTCGCCGGCGGGAAGCGCCGGCGACGCGGACGGTGCGGGTGCTGGAGCAGGAGCAGGCTGTTTCCCCTGCTTGCGGCGCGAGCCTTTCTTCGGTTTCGCGCGCTTGCCGCCAGCGGCGGCGCCGGGCGCCGGCGTGCCGGTGAGTTCGGCCTCCTTGTTCTTCGCGGCCGTCAGTTCCGCGGTGATGTGGCTCTCCAGTTCGCCGAACGGCGCGGACGATTCTGCCGCGGCTTTCTTCAGTTGCTTGTCGAGTTCCGCCTGTTTCAGTGCATAGGCCGCGATCTGCGTCGGTTTCGCACGTGCATCGAACGCGGCCGGATCGAGTTGCGTCACCAGGAAATGCCGGTTCGAGCCGTCCGGGCCGGTGCCGATCTTCGTCTTGTCGAGATCGACGCCGGGCCGGCTCGCATCGTTGAAATGCGCGGCGTCGTCGAACCATTGCAGCGTGTCGTTGCGTGTCGCGATGATGCCGTCGGGCTGGTCGAGCTTGTCGATCAGCGCGCCTTCCGTGTCGTAGACGTAGATGAAGTACGCCGGGCCGACCTGATCGAGCTCGATGACGCGCCGCAGATGCAGCGTGTTCGCGCCGTTGAAATCGTGCACGTCGTCGGCCGATTTCGGCAGCAGGTTCGGCGCGATCCATCGGTTGGCGAGCGGCGTCGCGCCTTCGGGCGGCTTGCCCAGCGCCTGGATCTTGCCGAGCCGGCGTTGCACGCGGTCGCCCAGTTTCAGCCGTGGCGGCTTCTGTTCGGCCACCGGCACGGCGCGCTCGGCAGGCTCGAAGCCGCCGTAGCGGGACACCGCCGATTCCGGCAGCGCGGATGCGACGAACACGACGCCGCGCCGCCCGTCGGGCAGGCCGCGCGCGCGGCGGCGGAATGCGGTCCCGAGATCCTGCGGGCCGATCGATGCGTCGCCGACCGCGGTCTTCTCGTGATAGGTCCAGCCGCCGCCCGGCTTGGGCTCCGCGTAGCCGAGCACCTTGCCCGTCTTCTTGTCGACCGCGAAGAGCGTCGTGCCTTGGGGCATCGCTTCCGCCGCGCTGGCGGCCGCTTTGGGTCGCTTGTACTGCGGTGCGCGGGCGAGCGCGTCGATCTGCTCGACGACGTCGTCGGCGGGCGCCTTGCCGGAAGGCGCGGCATCCCACACGCGCTTCGTGTCGACGGCTTCGACCTTCGCCGCGCCGCCGAATTGCCGCAGTTCGTCGAGCGACACCGGCGACAGGTAGAAATCGAACTCCGCGCGCGCCGCATGCGGCGCGTCGCCGCCTTTGCGTTTGCGCGCACGCGTGCCCGGATACACCGCGTCGCGCAGTTTGTGCGACAGCGTGCCGCCGGGATCGGCCGGCTCGGGTTGCCCGGGCTGGCCGTGCGCGTCGGTCGTCAGGCTCGCGACGAAGTCGGGTTGCGGATGCGTGCCGTCATTCGCCGGCCGGTCGAGATGCTTCGCGATCAGTACGTGTGTGTTCGGCCCCGCGTATTGCGCGAGGTCGCGGATGTCGGCCAGTTGCGTCCCGTCGATCCGCTTGAGGTCGCGCTTGCCGTGCGCGTCGAGCCAGTCGGCCGCGCGCGCTTCGGGCGCGAGCGCGGGCGCGGCCGGCATGAAGGCCGACGGGTCCGGCACGGGCCACATCATCATCGACGGCATCGTCCGCGGTACCGCGCCGGTGCGGCCGGCTTCGGCGTCGCGCATGGCCTGCTCGGCCTGCGCACGGTACAGCGCGCGGTAGACGGGATTGCCGGGCAGCGACGTGCGCGCATTGCCGAACGCGTCGGCGAGCCGCGCGAGGCCGGCTTCGTCGCCGGGCATCACGTGGTCGGCCTCGCGCGCGATCGCATCGGGGAGTACCGCGTGCTCGGCGATGTCGATGCCGGTTGTGTCGAGGATCTGCTTGCGCACCGCGAACGCATTGGCCTGCGCGCGCGCCTCGGCGCGCAGCGCGCTTTCGGCGTACGCGTCCGGGCTGCTCGTGTCGAGGTCGAGCCGGTTCTGCGCCACGTCCACGGCGTGACCGATCTCGTGCGCGAGCACGTAGACGATCGTGCCGGCCTGGCGCAGGCTGCCGTCGATCACGATCCGGCGCCGTTGCGCGTCGATCTTGCTGCCGGCGCCCGCACGACCCTGCACGATCTCCCAGTGGCCCGGGCTCAACAGCCGCATCTGGTCGGCGAGCAGGCTCGACTGCCCGGCGAGTGCGTAGGCGGCGTCGGACAGCGGCGCGCCGCCGAACCACATCCGGATGCGCGTGAAGAGCGACGGCTTCTGGACGAACGCGCCGTCCGGCAGCGATTCGCTGATCTCCGGATGCGCGAGCTCGATGCGGCCGTTTGCGATGCCGCGATCGAGCGGCTCGATGACGGCATCGATCATCCCGGGCGTGCGGTTGGTGGCCGGGTCCGGATGCGGGAGCAGGACGGAAGGATCGCTGAAATGGAACGTGCCTTGCGCGTCGAACAGGCCCTCGAAGTCGAACGCCACGCCGTGCTGCGCGGCGAAATCGCGTGCGACGACAAGCTGGCGCATCGATTCGCGCGTCACGCGCTTCGGCAGGATGCCCTTCATCACGTCGAGGGTGCCGAGTTCGGCAAGCGGGCCGTACAGCACCGCGGTGCGGCCGTGGTACGTGAACGGCCCGTCGACGGTGACCGTGCGCAGCCCGAGCTGACTCAACTGCTGGAGCCCGCGTTTTTCATGGGCGAGCATCGAGCGGGCCTTGTCGCCGCTCGCGTAGAACAGGCCGATCGCGTTGCGTTTGCCGAGTTCGAACACGGCTTTCGCGGTGCCCGCGCCGAGGAACGGGCCGAGCAGTGCGTCAGGGTCCACGCGTCGCGACGGATCGCCCGCGATGTGCAGGCCGTTCGCGTCGGCGGCGAGTGCGCCGTAGTCGATCCGTTCGCGCGGCGAAGGGGTGTAGCGGGTCCAGGTGCGCGGGCCGCCGAACTGCATGCGATGCGTGCCGCCTGCGCCCGGTTCGCCGATCGTGCGAGCCGTGCCGACGTCGGGCACGTAGATCGCGCGTTGCCAGAGGTTCGCGAGCCATGCGCCGTGCGCCGCGCTGTTGCCGCCGACGTCGAGAATCAGGCTGCTGCCCGTTCTGTCGGGCCCGAGCGCGTAACGATGGTCGATCGAGTAATCGATCGGCGTGGCGGGACGACCGCGTGCGTCGAGCAGGCCGCCCGCGGCGTCGGTCCGTGCGTGGACGACCGTGAGCGGTTCCCCGTTCGCATAGGACACGGCACCGTGCCGGGAGAAGGTCAGCTTCGGTGCGCTGCCGCCGAGCCAGCGCCTGGGGAACGGCGACACCCGATCCGCATGTTCGGTGCTCCACTGCACCTGTTCGTCGAGCGTGCGCGGCAGTCGTGCGCCGCCGGTCGATTCCGTCGTGTGCGGCGCGGGCATGTGCAGCGATGCATCGCCCGACTGCTGCCGGCCCCAGGTCCGGCCGTAGAACGTGCTGTAGCGCTCGCCGTTGCGGCCCGACACGGGCGCGTTGCCGAACGCGTCGGCGAGCCTTGCGAGGCCCGCTGCGTCGCCGGGCATCACATGGTCGGCCTCGCGCGCGATCGCATCGGGGAGCACCGCGTGCTCGGCGATGTCGATGCCGGTTGCGTCGAGGATCTGCTTGCGCACCGCGAACGCATTGGCCTGCGCGCGCGCTTCGGCGAGCAGTGTGCTGTGCACGTACGCTTCCGGGCTGCTGAAGTCGAGGCCGAGCCGGTTGTTCGCCACGTCGGTCGCGTGGCCGGTTTCGTGCGCGAGCGTGTAGACGAGCGTGCCGGCACTGAGCAGCCCGCCGTCGATCACGATCCGCCGTTGCCCGACGTCGGTACGGCTGCCGCGTCCCGCGCGGCCCAGCACGATCTGCCAGCCGTCCGATTGCAGCAGCCGCATCTGGTCGGCGAGCAGGCTCGATTGCCCGGCGAGCGCATAGGCGGCGTCGGACAGCGGCGCGCCGCCGAACCACATCCGGATGCGGGTGATGAGCGACGGCTTCTGGACGAATGCGCCGTCCGGCAGCGATTCGCGGATCTCCGGATGGGCGAGGGCGATGCTGCCGTCCTCGATGCCGCGCTTGAGCGGCTCGATGACGCTGTCGATTTCCGCGATCGTCCTGTTGACGTCCCGGGTGACGTGCGTGCTGGCCACCTCCAGCGGATCGCTGAAGTAGAAATTGCCCTGCGCGTCGAACAGCCCTTCGAAATCGAACAGCAGCCGGTCGCGCGCGGTGATGCCGCGCATCTCGATGAGCTGATCCATCGATTCGCGCGTCACGCGCTTCGGCAAGCCGCCGCCGGCCGTGATTTCCCGGGTGCCGATTTCGGCGAGCGGCGTGTACAGGATCGCGACCCGGCCGTCGACGGAGAACGGGCCGTCGATGGTCAACGTGCGCATGCCGTAGCGGTTCTGCAGCACGTCGAGTCCGCCGCGCTCGATCCCGATCGATTCGTGGATGCCGGCGTACTGACCGATCTGTTTCGCGAGCGGCAGCGACCGGTCGACGTCGTACAGGCCGATCGCGTTGCGCGCGCCGAGTTCGAATACGGATTTTTCGATGCCGGCACCGAGGAACGGGCCGACGATCGACGCGACGTCCAGATGCTGCGACGGATTGCCGGCGACGTAGAGGCGATCGCCGGCGAGGGCGAGTTCGCCATGATCGATCCGGGTGCGCGGCGATGGCGCGTAGCGGGTCCATCCGGGCGGCTGGTTGAACCGCACGCGTTCCTGCGTGCCCGGCGGCCTGTCTGCCATCGCGCCGAGCTTGCGGGCGGTGCCGCCGTCCGGCACGTAGACCGGACGCTGCCAGATGTTCGCGAGCCATGCGGCGGCCGCGTGACCGTCCTGCGTCGCGAAGATCAGGTCGCGTCCCGAGCCGGGGCGTGTCGACGTGGCCAGGAACGTGTGGTCGAGCGTGTAGTCGACGAGCGTCGCAGGGCGGCCGTGCGCGTCGAGCAGGCGGCCGGCGGGGTCGGTTTGTCCATGGACGATCGCGACCGGCGCCCGGGTGCCGACCGAATAGTCGCCGCCCCGGCGCCTGAGTGTCATCTGCCCCGGATCGTGGCGCCCGCGTTCGGCGAACGGCGAGATTTGCTCCGCATGCGCGACGCTCCATTGCACCTGTTCGTCGAGCGTGCGCGGCAGGCTTGCGCCGCCGGTCGATTCCGTCGTGTGCGGCGCGGGCATGCGCCGCGGCGCGCCGCCGTGCCGCTTCTGCTTGTCCCAGATGCCGTCGTAAAGCGCCTGGTAGGTCTCGCCGTGGCGGCCCGACACTGGTGCGTCGGCGAACGCGTCGGCGAGCCGTTCGACCGTGCCCGCGTAGTCGCTCGACGGTCCCCAGCGGTCGGCTTCGTGCTGGATCGCGTCGGGCAGCGTCGTCTTCGCCGCGATGTCGCCGCCGCCCGCGAGATCGATCTCGTAGCGCGCTTCGAACGCGTTGATCTGCGCGCGCGCTTCGGCTTCGAGCGACTTGCGCGTAAAGCGGCTGCGGCCGCTGTAATCGAGCCCGTCCAGCGTGCCGTCGATCGCTTCGACCGCATGCTTGGCCTCGTGCGCGAGCGTGTACGTGATGCTGCCCGAATCGTGCAGCGCGCCGTCGATCGTCACGCGGCGCCGCTTCGGATCGATCCGGCTGCCGCCGCCGCGCTTGCCGAGGCTCACGCGCCAGCCGGCGTCGCTCAGCATCCGCAACTGTTGCGTGAGCGTGTCGGATTGCTGCGCGAGCGCGTGGACCGCCTCCGGCAGCGGCGCGCCGCCGAAACGCATCTGCAGCCGCGTCAACAGGCCCGGGCCGGCCAGCGACGGGTCCGGCGGCGCTTCGGTGATTTCCGGGTGAGCGGCCTGCGGGAGCGCGTGGTCCTCGGCATGCGTGTCGCGCGCCGGGTTCGGACGGGAGGCGTCGTTCGCGTCGCGTGCCGCTTGTGATGCCGTCCGTTCGGCCGGCTTGACGAGCACCAGGATGCGATTCGGCGCGCTGAAGGCGCCGTCCAGCGCGCGCGCCGCGCGAGCGGGCGGCTGCGGCGCGGCCGCGCTGTTTTCCGGGTCGGCGGTGTTGCGTCTGGCCGACGCGAGCACGATGACGGTGTCTTCGTTCGCGGGCGGCGGCGGGCGGCGGACCGCGGGCGCGTCGGGGTTCGGCGCGTGTGCTTCGGCTTCGGCGACGCCTGCCGTCGCGTCAGTGTGCTGCGCCTGCGCGTTCGTGCCGACCACGCGGCCGCCTGCCGCCACGGTATCGGGCGCGGGCATGTAGCGCGTCAATGGCGCATCCGCGCGCAGCGTGCCGTCCGCGTGCAGCGCATCGGGCGCGGCGGCGAACACCGGGCGCTGCCAGCGGTTCGCGAGTTCGGGCGCGACGTGCGCGTCCGCGCCATCGGCGATGACGACGATCGGCTCCGCGACGTCGGCGGGCAGCGATCCCGTCGCGCGAGGCCGTGCCGTGTCGGGCGTGACGGCCGCGTGATCTTCGCCGTTGCGCACGATGAAGAGCGTGTGTTCGCCGTAGTCGAGTGCTTCGACCGACGGGCCGCGCGGTATGGAGACGCCGGCCGGGTCGAGCGTCGTGGGCCGGGACGCCGGTTCGGCGTCGGTCAGGTCGATCACGCGGACCGGCGTGCGCGGCGCGACGCTGGCCGGTTCTTCGCGCGCGCCGGCGCCGGGTGCGCCGGGCGCCCGCGCGACTGACGGATCTTCCGCCGCGCGCAGGTCGCTGCTGCGGCGATTCTGCGCGGCGACGTGCGAATCCGATGACCGCGTTTCCTGCTGGTTCTCGTCGCGGGCGGCCTGTGCCTCGCTCGTGTGCTGTGCGTTGCGCGCGCTGGCGGCAGTGGTCGCGGTGGCCGTGTTGCTCGCTTCGGTGGCGCGCGTCGCGGCCGCGTCGGCGGGGAGCGCGTTCGACGCGGTGTCGGCTGGCGGCGCGTGGTCGTTCGCCTGTTGCTGCAGGTCGTCCTGCCACTGGGTGGGCGTTTTCGCGACGAGCTTCGACGGCGCGTCGATCTGGCCGTCGCTGCCGAACGACAGCCGGTCGCCCGTCTCCGTGACCGAGCCGATCTTCGTGCCTTCGGTCCAGGTCTTGCCGGTCAGCTTGACGATGCTCAGTTCGCCGTTCTCGCCGAGTATCACCGAGGTGCCCTTCGGCAGATTGTTCAGGTCCTTGTTGTTGAGCGAATCGAGCACGCGCACGGGCATGTTGTCGTAGGTGAGCACCTTGTCGCCCGCCATCAGCGTGCCGTCCTTCGCGACCTTGATGTCGACGCCGTCGAGCGTCGCGCGCGTCGCGCCGAACGCGAGTTGCGGCGGCTCGTTCTTGCTCAGGATCTTCTGCAGTTGCTGGCCGTCGATCGAGATGCGTTCGCCGCCGGCCGAGCGGGCGACCACCGGCCGGCCGGTGACGCGGATCGCGCGATTGACCACGCGGTCCCGCACGCCGCCCGCGCCCATCAGCGCGACGTTGGTGACGCCGGACTTGAGGGCGTCCCAGCCTTGCGCGCTGTTTCCGTGCGCGAAATCGATACCGGCTTCGACGAAGCTTTCGCCCGCGGCGCCGACGCCGGTGACGAGCGACGTGCCGCGCACGATCGCCGTGGTCACGCGCGCGGCTTTCGCCGAACCGGTGAGCGCCGTGACTGTCTTGCCGAATACTTCCGAGCCTGCGAACTTCGCCGCGCCGGCCGCACCCATCGGCACGAGGTTGAGCCAGTCGCCTCGCGCGCCGGCGTCGGTGAACGGATTGATGCTCTGGTTGTGATCCCAGCGCGAGCCGATATCGAGCGCGGATTTCGTCATGCTCGAACCGATCGCGGTGTCCATCATCACCGCGCCCCCGAAGTTCAGCGCGGCACCGGCAAACGCGCCGACGCCCGTGGCGTCGAGCAGCACGCCGGCGCCTTCCATCAACAGCCCGAGACCCATCATCCCGAGGTTCACCTTGCCGCCGGTCAGCGTGTTCAGCGCGCTGTCGAACCAGTCGTCGTGATGCGCGGCCTTCTGCTGGAACTGCGCGTGACCGTTGCCGTCGTAGCCGGTCACGAGGTCGAGCGTGCCGCTCGACGCAAGCTGGTTGTTGTCGAGGTAATCGCCGACGTTGTCGTACTTCGCCGACGTGTCGTCGACGTACTGCACGTTGCCCTTGCTGTCGGTGACCTTGAAGAGCGCGCTCGTCACCATGCCGGACGTCTTGTCCGAATAGATCAGCGGCAGGATGTTGACCTGCGTGCCGCTGCCGCCGCCGAGCTTCAGGATTTCGTCGCGCACCTTGTTGATCGTGTCCAGCTTGTCCTTGTTGGTGTAGCGCGCCGTGTCGTCGTTGACGGGCGCCGTGGCCGTGCCCGAGTCCGACGACGGCTGGACGTCCGGCGCGACCCCGATCGCGGTGCCGATCAGGTTGCGCTGCTCGTTGTCGGTCAGCTTGCCGAAATCGATCGTCGCGGCCTTGTTCGTGCTCGCGCCTGCCTGGTCGAGCAGCGATTGCGACAGCTCGCCCTGGTGCGCCCGGAAGAACTTGTCCAGCGCATTTGCATAGGCATCCTTGTCATCCTGACTCTGCGGATTGCGCAGGTTTTCGGCGAGGCTCGCGTCGAACTGGTCGAGCAACACCTGCTGATGCGACATCTCCGTGAGCAGCTGCAGCTTGTTGATCGTCGCATCGGCCTGCTGCAGGTTGCTGCGCGCCTTGTCGAGGTCGCTTTGGTACGGATTCGCGCGCAGCGGCGTCGGCATCGGAATCTCGTCGCCGTTCACCATGCGCAGCCGCGTTGGCGTCGGGTTGTTCGCGTACCAGTCGTCGTAGGTTTTCTGCATGTCCGCGAGCTTGCCCTTCAGCACGCCTTCCTGCTTTTGCGCGTTCGCAAGCTGGAATTTCGCGGCCGCGTCGTTGTACGTGTTCGACAGCCGGCCATCGGCCGCACGCAGCGCGCCCGCGACGACATGAAGTTTTTTCGCGTCGAGCGCGGTCTGGCCGGTCGCGGTGGTCGGCACCGACGTGTTCGAGCCGGGCGGCTGCAGCACGAACGACGGATTCGTGAACAGCGTCGTGGGGGCAAGCGACGTCGACAGGGGGCTGGCCGGCGCCGACGTGCTCAACGATGACGACGGTGTCTGCGTGGTCGACGGTGCCGGCGTACCCGATGTCGCTGGCGTACTCGATGCGCTCGGCAGCGACGTGCTCAGCGACGGCGCCGGTGCGGCCGACGGGGCCGGCGGTGTCGGTGTCGTCGTCGGTGGCGGATTCGTCGACAGCGTCGGCGTCGGGTTCTGCAGCACGAACGGCACCTTCGGCTTGAGCTGCGCGTCGATCTGCGAGCCGGCGTCGTCATACTGCTGCGCGAGCGTCTGCCCGTATGCGACGACGAAGCCGTCGTGCGCGAGGCCCGCGGCCTGCTTCGCCTGTGCCAGCGCATCGGACGCGGTGGCGAGATCGGCGTCGACCTGCGGATGCGGGTCGAGCGATTTCGGGTTCGCGGTATGCCAGTCGTCGGACGCGCTTTTCGCCGAGTCGTATTTGGCCTGCAGGTCGTCGACGTTGAGCTGCGCGCCGAGCATCTGCATGTAGCTGCCGCTCGTGTTCGCTTGCGTGGTCGCGCGATCGAGCGCGGCCTTGTCGTCCTTCGCCGCGCCGGGCGTCGAACCGATCAGGCACGCGCTGTCGACGTCGTATTTCTGCTGCAGCGTCGTGACCTGCTGCGCGTCGAGCGACGCGGCATAGGCCGCGTTCGAGTAATTCGCGACCTTCGCCGCCTGCGTGACGTTCGCCTGCACGGCATTCATGTCGACGTTGCCGTTCTGGTCGGCCGCGGGCGGGTCGGGCAGGTCGACCTGCAGTTGCAGCGGCGCGAGTGCGTCGTTCAGCTTGCCGACGCCGGTGTCGATCGCGTCCTTGTACGCGGGGTCGCCCATGTACGACTGGAACTGCGTATAGGCGAGATTCGCGTTGCTGACGTCTGCCCAGTACTTGGCCTGGCCGACCGTCGCGCTCGATGCCGCCGACTGCCAGTCGTCGTAAGCCTGGACCTGGTCGGGCGTCTTGCAATCGCCCTGTTGCGGAATGAAGTTCGGGTTCGCCTTCGTCTGGTCGGGGAACAGTTTCTGCAGCGCGGCGAGTTTCGCGTCGGCCTGCTGCTGCGCGGGGCCTTCGAGGTTCTGGTTCGTCGGGTCGGCGCTGTATTGGTCGGCCTTTGCCTGTTCGCCGTACAGGATGCGGTAGCCGGCGTCGGTCGTCACGTCGAGCTGGCGTTGCGCGGTGTCGGCGGCGGTGCGCGCTTTCGTGTAGTTGTCGACGGCCGCCTTGTGCTCGTCGGGCGTCGAGTCGGGGTCGCGGCTCGTCATCCGCAGCACGCCTTGCGCGCTCCGCAGAGCCTGCTGCGCGTTGTCGTATTTGGTTTGCGCGTCCTGGATCACCCCCTGGACCGCATGCGTCGTGTCGTTGTCGACGGTGATCTCGGGCGGCGTCACGCGATATTGATCGGCCATGCTCTGCAGCAGCGCGGTGGCCGAACTGATCTCGGGGTTGGTCGGCTTGGACGGGTCGGTGCCGAGGTCGGCCTGCACGGGAATCGGCGGCGCGGCGGTCGGGTTGACCGGATTGGCGGGGCCGTCGTTGGACGTGCCGTCCGCATTTTGCGGCGGCTTCGGCGCGAGGTCCGGATTCAGCGTTTGCGACAGGAAACGCTGCCAGTTCAAACCCAAACCCATTCCATCGATGGACAACATGCAAGGCTCCCGTCAGGCGCGGCCGTACGCGGGATGCACGCCGCCTGCGCCGCATGGCGCGATTTCGAGTGTACGGAAGCGGGGGGAGCGGGCACGGGGGCGATTCGTAGCGCGTGGCGGCAGGGCGGCGGCTCGTCGGAACGGCGCTACGAGAAGCGGTCATGTGCGGGCACGATGCCGCGCACGTGGCGGCGCGGCGATGGGGCGGGGGCGGCGTTTCGCGTGGTTTCGCGCGTTACAGCCGCCTTTCGGTGGCTCGGTGCATGCTTACCGTTTGCTTTCGTTTTTTGGCGGTCAGGGATGTGAGAGGGGGATTGCAGTGGGGGCGTTTGGGAGGGGGGGACGTCGTGTGCAACGGATCGACGGAAGCGACACGCGTCGGATTCTGCGAAATGCGCTAACTGCACGGTTTCGCGCTGCCGACCCGGCTGGAGGACGAACCGGGGCCGATTGCGCGGGTTCGGTTTGATCGTGGCAGGCACGGTTGCGGGCCTTGGCGTTTTGGCGTGCAGTCGCGTGACGTGGGGCCGGTGCGCGAACGACGGGCTTGCTCCGGCGCTTTGTCGTTAAAAGGTTGTTACGTGACAACTGCAAGACACAGCGGATGACTTTATATACTGAATTTCTGCCTCACCCCTGCGAGGCGAATCTTCGATTCGCGCACGCCCACTACCTCCGGCCTTCAAGCCGGGCGGGAACACCCGAACCCCGCGATCCACAGGTTTTCGGCAAAACGCCTATAATGATTGGGCAAATTGCCGGAGAGAGGTCATGAGCACCATTGCTTTTCATCCTTCGGGCGTCGCGCATCCGCGTCAGGCCGAATTCACGATTCTCGAGCAGCTGCTGGCGATCCGCGTCCGATCGGGGGCCGATCTTGCCGAGCTGGCGAGCGCACGCGTCGACGTGTCGGTGATCGACCGGCTGTCGGAGCGCGGGCTGAAATCGGACGAGCTGGCCTTCATCATTCCGCGCCGCACGCTGAGCCATCGTCGCCAGGCGCACGAGCGGCTGTCGCCGGAGGAATCCGACAAGGCGATCCGCCTCGCGCGCATCGTCGCGCAGGCGACGGCCACGTTCGGCGACCAGGACAAGGCGATGGCGTGGCTGCGCAACGGGCTCCAGCGCTTCGGCGGCCGCACGTCGCTCGACATGGCGAGCACCGAGCACGGCGCGCGGCTCGTCGAAGAGGTCCTCACGCAGATCGACGAAGGGTACTTCGCTTGACGACGCTGTGGCGGATCAGCAATTACGCGGACCTGAAAGGCATCGGCGGGTTGCGCGCGGGCGGCCGCTGGCATTTTGCCGGGCAGCCCGTCGTGTATCTCGCCGAGCATCCGGCGCTCGCGTTGCTCGAGACGCTCGTTCATTTCGAAATCACCACCGTCGCGCAATTGCCGAGTGGATACCAGTTGCTTCGTATCGAGGTGGCCGAGTCGGTGGACGTCGCCGAAATCGCGGAAGGCGACGCGCCCGATGACTGGCGCACGAACGTCGACTGGACCCGCAGCGCCGGCACCGAGTGGCTGCACACGCAGCCAAGCGCGCTGCTGCGCGTGCCGAGCGTCGTCGTGCCGCACGCGCACAACTTCCTGCTGAATCCGCTGCATCCGGCTGCGTCCGCGGTTCGCATCGCGGAAGTCATGCAGTCGCCGTACGACAGCCGGATTCTGCGGCTGATCGAGTCGAAGCCGGGCGAATAGGGAACAGGAACGGACCGGGCGCGGGCCGGGCGTCGTCGTGTTCGTGCGGCGGATCAGCGCTCGTGCGCGGCGCGATCCGCGGCCGCGTCCGGCGGCAGCGTTTGCCGGATGCGCGTGACCGTTCGCGAGCTGACGAGACCGAGCATCGCACTGACATCGGCGTGCGCATGACCGGCGAGCAACTGGCGGCGCGCATACGTGTTGCGCAGCACGCGCGGGCTCATGTCCGCCGCGTGGAAGCCGATCGCGGCCAGCGCGTCGCGCACCACGAGCAGCAGAAACATGTCGTTCATCGCGCCGCCGCCGCGCGGCGCGGGAAACAGCAGGGCGGAGGCCGGCTCGTTTGCCGGGCGTGTGCGCCACGCGGCAAGCGGCGCCAGTGCGAACCCGGCGAGCTCGATCCGGCGCGCCGGCCGCGCGCGATCGCGCGGCACGGACAGCGACGGCGGTTGTGCATCGAGATCGGGCGCGTCGCGCGTCGTCGCGCGAATTTCGGCCGACGTGATGCCGCTCGCGAGCAGCAGTGCGACGATCGCGCGATTCCGGCATGCGGCCGGCGTATCGTCCGGCCGCGGCTGCACATGGCGTTGCAGCGCCGCGTCGGCGTCGGGCGGCAGGTAGCCCGGTTCGGGCTCGCTGTCCGGCCACGCGAGATGCTGCGTCGTCCGGCTGGCCGGATGGATCGTTCGCACGCCGGTGTCGACCAGATGCCGGCACAACCGGTCGATCAGCTTCGCGTAGCGCATGCGCGTCGATGTACCGGGCTCGCATGTGCGATCGAGGTCGGCCAGGAAGGCCGCGACGTGGTCGGGCCCGAACGTGGCCAGCGATGCACGGTGCGCGCTCAGGTGCCGCAGGAACCGTTCGAACATCGCGACGTGCTGCACCACCGAGCGCGGCGCGAACGGCTGCTTGCCGGCGCCGGTCGCGGCGGTTTCCTGCCACGCGCGGAACGCGCCGACGGGGTCGTGAATCCAGCGATTCGTATCCATGCACGATTTATAGCCGGACATGATGGCGCCGGCAATCGTCCGGATGTCCAGCCGGCCCGTCGGCACGATGCGACCGGCGCGTCAGTGCGCGGCGCGTGTCTCGTCGATGCCGTCGTTGTGCATCGTCACGTAGACGAGCACGAGCAGCAGCGTGATGAAGAAACGGAACGCGTCCGGCACGCCGTTCCATTGCTTCGACATCCACATTCCGAACCATTCGCCGCCGACCGACATGAAGCCGACCTGCCACGTGAGGAAGCCGAGCGTCAGGCCGGCGATTGCGCAGGACTTGGCCGCGCGGAACGCCGCATCGCCGGCGCGCCGCGCACGCAGCAGACGCACGCCGCCGAGCCAGCACAGCACGGCCGTCAGCGTTTCCATCGAGATGATGGCGACATAGCCGGCGTGATGGAACCATGTTGCGTCGATTGCGCGATACATGATTCCGTTGCCGGGAAAGGTCGTGTCCATCAGGAACACGTGGTGCACGAATGCGAAATTCGTCGCGTAGTCGGTGATGTTGCCAAACGCGACGAGCGATGCGAAGAAAGCCATGGCCAGTACCATGGCCGCCTTGGACAGACGGACGATCATAATGGACTCCGAAATGAACGGGCAAACGAAAGCGCGAGCGCACGGCAATGAGCCGGCGTTCGGGGCGATACCTGCGTAAGCGTTTCCGGCGGGGCCGGCGGGTTTGCGTGCGTGTGCACGGCGGCGCGGAGATCGGGACTGGAAAACCTGAAGCCGGTGCGGCGTCGAGGAGACGCACGCGCCGGCTGGATCGAGTGCCCGCGCCAGGAGGGAGCGCCGATTGTCGGTCGAACTGCTGGTGTCGTCAAGCAGGGCTGCGCGTGTGCCGAAGGCTGGTCGGCACGCTGCAATGCCGCGTGCGTGCGGCGCGTACGGCGGCCATCAAGCGTCGCGCGAAGGCGCCGTCGCCGCCGGTGCTCCCGCACGTGCCTGCCTGCCCGGCCGCGCGAGCGCGGCGAACATCAGTTGCGTCGCAATGGCCGCGAGCGTGCCGGCCGCCATCCCGTTGCCGAGCACGATCTGCACGGGCGCACTGAAATGACGATACAGGTTCGGCACCAGGATCGGCGCGAGTCCGACGACGAGCGCGGCCGCGAGCGTGTACTGGTTGGCGCGCGCGTGCAGGTCGACGCTCGCGAGCAACCGGATGCCCATCACGCCGATCATCGCGAACACGACCAGCGCGGTACCGCCGACCACGGCGGCCGGAATCGCATACGCGAGCCGTGCGAGCGGCGCGAACAGCGCGATGACGATCAGGATCGCGCCGGCGGCGGCGGTCACGTAGCGCGAGCGCACGCCGGTCGTCTGCACGACGCCGATGTTCTCGGCGCTGGTCACGATCAGCGGCGTGCCGAACAGCGCGCCGACCAGCGACGCCAGCGCATCGCCGCGTATCGTCTTCGGCACGTCGCGCTGCAGCGAGATCGCCTTGCCGCAGGTTTCGCCGACGGCAACCGTCTGCGCGGTAGCCTCGGCCATCGAGATCGCACTGAAGATCAGCAGCGGCAGCGCGGCGAGCACGTCGAAGCGCGGCATCCCGAACGGCAGCCACACGGGATGGGTGAACAGCGGGCCGCGCCACACGTCGGTGAGCGCCGGCATCGCGTCGAGCGCCCAGCCGAGCGTGGCGCCGGCCATCAGCCCGATCAGCACCGCGAGGCGCCCGAGCGTGCCGCGGAACGCGCCCGCGATGGCGACGGTGCACACGATCGTCGCGAGCGCGAGGCCGAGCGCCCGCGGCTGCGCGAAGTCGGCCGAACCGGGCTGGCCGACCACGATCGTCGCATAGATCCGGATCAGGTTGACCGACACGAGCAACAGCATCGCGCCGACGACGACGCGAGGAAAGAGCCGCAGGCAGCGCGTGAAGACGGGCAGCAGCACCCAGTAGAACGCGCTGGCGAGCAGCGCCGCGCCGGCGGCGGTGGGCAGGCCCGATTGCGCGGCGATACCCGCGAACAGCATCGTCGGTGCGCCGCCGGGCACCATCACGAATGGCATGCGCGCGCCGATCGGGCCGGCGCCGAGCGATTGCAGCAGCGTGCCGATGCCGCAGGCGAAGAACGTCGCACCGATCAGCTGGACCGTCAGGTCGGCCGGAAGCGCGAGGACTTTCGCGATCAGGAATACGGCCGTGATCGGGGACGCAGCCATCGACAGCACGTGCTGCAGCCCGAATAACGCAAGCTGCCACGCGGGCAGCCGTGCATCGACGGGCGGTGAGATCGGTTCGTGCGACACGGCAGGCCCCTCGGAGGCGAACGGCGACGATGGCCAGAAACGGGCGGTGAGCGGAGCGTCAGGTCCGCAGCCAGGGCAGTTGCGCGGCGCTGTAGCGGAACGTCTGGAACACGCTGTTCAACTGGCCGGGGCCGGTCTTGCGCGCGGCTTCGTCGGGGTATTCGGCGAACCACGGGATCACGTATTCCCAGACGACTTCGCCGGCGGGGGTCACTTCGAACAGCCGGCCCGTCGACGATTCCGTGACGTGCGTGTTGCCGTTCGGCAAGCGCTGCGCGTTGCCCATGAACGGCGTGTAGAACAGGTTCACGACGTCGTCCGCATACGACCACACGACGCGCCGCGTCGCCGGGTCGATCTCCACGACGCGCGAGAACACCACGTGCGCGCCGTGGCGGAAATTGCCGTTGTCGAACGCGAGGATGTTGCCGTTCGCGAGCGGCACCGGCGCATGCTGGTGCGACACGACGTCGGGCCCGATGTGCAGGTCGACGCGGCCGGTTTCGCGGTTCACGCCGATGATGCCCGACGTCGTGCGCAGGCTCATCAGCACGCGGCCATTCGCATCGACCGCGAGACCGTTGACGAGCGGCCAGTGATAGCGGCCAAAGCCGGCCGCGATCGGGAAATCCTCCGGCCGCAGATGTTCGCGCGCATGCCATTCCCACACGATCTGGCCGGCCCGGTTCACTTCGCGGATCACGTCGGTGACCATCACTTCGTCGTCGCCGTGCGGCGTGCCGCCCGGCACGCGCCGCGCGAACGCGGCATCGACCGGCTCGCACGCGGCGTAGAGCAGGTTGCCGTTGGGCAGCCACTGCGCGTCGTGGTGATGCGCGGGATCTTCGTAGCGCCACACGGTTTCGCCTTGCGGCGTGACTTCGTAGAAGTCGCCGCCATGCCACATCGACCATGGCGCATAGCGCGATTCGGACTGCGGATGATTGCCGTTGTAGCCGAGGTTGCCGTTCGCGAGGATCACGGCATGGCGGCCGGGGCGCACGGGCATTTTCCATTGATGGGCGACTTCGCCGTCGATGCCGACGAGATAGACGTTGCCGTTGGCCGTTTGCGGCGCGATGAGCGTATAGCCGCCCGCGGACAACGCGGGATCGTGGGCGATGAGGCCGACGCCACGGCGGCGCTGGGTGATCTGGTCGACGGTCGTCACTGCAGTCTCCATTCGAATCAAACACGAGGATGCAGCGGAATCTAGACGATCCGGCCGGTCAATAAAACTGGATTATTCTTGACGGCCTGTTCGGAAAAAACTAACGGTACCTTCATGCGTTCGATATCGCAGACATTCCGCTGTTTCGACGAAGTCGCGAGACGCGGCTCGATCCGCAAGGCGGCGGAAGCGCTGCACCTGACCGCCGCGGCGGTGCACCAGCAAATCCGCAATCTCGAGGAGCAGGTCGGCGTGCCGCTGTTCGACCGGCTGCCGCGCGGCATGCAGCTGACGCTCGCCGGCGAAATCGTCATCGCGGCCGTGCGGCGCGGCCAGCGTGATTTCGACAATGCGCTGACACAGGTCGAGGATTTGCGCGCGCTGCGGCGCGGGCACGTGAACCTGGCGGTGCCCGCATCGACGGCGGAAAAGCTCGTGCCCGACGCGATCCTTGCCGCGCTGCAGCGCTATCCGGGCGTCACGTACAGCGTGCGCTCAGGCAACGGCGAGAATATCGTGCGCTGGGTCGAGACCGGCGAGGCCGACATCGGCTATGCGCTGCGCCGTCGTACGGCGTCGGGCGTCGTCGAGGTGCGCGCGTTCGCCCAGCCGCTCGGCGTCGTCACGGCGCCCGGCCATCCGCTGGTGTCGTCCGGCGGCAAGGTGCGGCTGCGCGACTGCTTCGCGCATCCGTTGATCCTGATGACGCCCGACACGGAGTTGCGCGCGATGTTCGACCAGATCGATGCGCGGCAGCCGCGCAACGTGCGGCCGTTCGTCGAGACCGGGTCGGTGCCGATGGTGCGGCGCCTCGCGGCCGAAGGGGCGGGCGTCGGCTTCCTGATCGCGGAGAACGTCGCGGACGACGTCGCCGCCGGCCGGCTCGCGTGGACGCCGCTCGCCGATCCGGGCGCCCGCTCGTTCAGCTGCATCTACCAGCGGGCGGACATGAGCGCGACCGTCGCGATGACGATGTTTCTCGAGTTCTTTGCCGAGGCGATCGACGCGATGGAGCGCGGTTTCGCCCGCGACGGGCGCGCGACGGCCAAGCGTCGCCGGGCGGCACGTTAACGACGTCGCGACACCGTCCGCGCGAGCGCGTTGCGATGCACTGCAACACGCGAATCCGCATGCGGATCGGGTGGCGGTGCACACACGACGGCCGGCCGCATCGCCTTATTTCCTTATTGCGGAAAAAAATTTGTTCATGGGACTATCGAACGCGTTGCCTGCGTACCGAGGGGGTTGCAGGCAGCGTGACACCCATCGCAACGACCGACAAGAACATCGACACAATGAACAAACCGGCGATTCTCCCGTATGCATCCGCGTTGCTCGCGGCCGCCATGATGACGGCCTGCGGCGGCAACGACATCGATACCGATACAGGCTCCACGACGACACCCACGGCCGACACGAGCTGTCTCGCGATCGACAACAGCGGCTCGACCGTCGTGGTGGGCTCGAACCAGCCGGGCGACCCGTCGCTGCCGGAAGCGTCGTCGGGCTATCGCACCGGGATGAAACCCGTCTATGCGAAAACGTACCTGGTGGCCACGTCGAACGCCTACGCGAGCGCGGCCGGCTGCGCGGTGCTGAAGAAAGGCGGCACGGCCGCCGACGCGGCGGTCGCCGTGCAGGCCGTGCTCGGGCTGACGGTGCCCGAGGCGACGGGCCTCGGGTCCGGCGGCGTGCTGCTCTACTACGATGCGCGCGGCAAGACGCTGCAGGCGTACGACGGCCGGGAAACCGCGCCGGCCGCCGCGACCGAGAACTACCTGCGCTACATCGACGACCAGACCAATCAGTCGGCCCCGCTGCCGAACGCGCGTGCGAGCGGCCGCTCGATCGGCACGATCGGCGTGCCGCGGCTCATCGAGGCGCTGCAGCAGGATCACGGCCGGTTGCCGTGGCAGAGCCTGTTCGGTGATGCGATCACGCTCGCGACCAACGGTTTCCCGATCGGCGGCCGGCTCGCCGACGCGATCGCGTCGAACGCGCCGAACCTGAAGCGCGACGCCGAGGCTGCCGCATATTTCCTGAACGCCGACGGTTCGCCGAAGACGCTCGGCACCGTGCTGAAGAACCCCGCCTACGCACACACGCTGACGCTGATGGCGCAGTCGGGCGCGAATGCGCTGTACACGGGGCAGATCGCGCAGGACATCGTCGCGAAGATCGCGACGACGCAGGGCGCGGACGGCTCGACGCTCACGCCGGGCAAGACGACGGTCGCGGATCTGGCCGCGTATCAGGCGAAGCGCCGCACACCCGTGTGCACGACTTATCGCAGCTACTGGGTATGCGGGATGCCGCCGCCGTCGTCGGGCGGCATCGCGGTCGCATCGGCGCTCGGCATTCTCGAGAACTTCGACCTGAAGTCGCTGAAGCCGACGGCGATCGACCTCGAAGGCGGCAAGCCGACCGTCGCGGGCGTGCACCTCGTCACCGAGGCCGAACGGCTCGCGTATGCCGACCGCGACAAGTACGTGGCCGATACGGACTTCGTGCCGCTGCCGGGCGGCACGTGGGACACGCTGCTGAACAAGCCGTACCTGAAATCGCGCGCGGCGCTGATCGACACGAGCAAGAGCATGGGCACCGCGCAGCCCGGCAATCTCGGTGCGGTGCCGCTCGGCGTCGACACGACGCTGATCGAGCACGGCACGAACCAGTTCACGATCGTCGACGGCGACGGCAACGTGCTGAGCGCGACGACGACGGTCGAATCGAGCATGGGCTCGTTCCACATGACCAACGGCTTCCTGCTGAACAACCAGCTGACCGATTTCTCGGCCAACCCGGTCGACAGCGCGGGCAATCCGGTGGCCAACCGCCTGCAACCGGGCAAGCGGCCGCGCAGCTCGATGGCGCCGACGATCGTGTTCGGGCAGGCGGCCGACGGTTCGCGCGGCGATTTCGTGATGGCGACCGGTTCGCCGGGCGGCGGCACGATTCCGCAATACGTGGTCAAGACGCTCGTCGGTGCGCTCGACTGGGGGCTCGATGCGCAGCAGTCCGCCGGGCTCGTCGACTTCGGCGCAAGCAACAGCCCGACGACCACGATCGGCGGCGAGCATCCGAACGTCAACGCGGCGAACAACGGCGCGAACGATCCGCTGATCACGGGGCTGCTCGCGCTCGGGCACAAGGTGTCGACGTCCGCGCAGGCGAGCGGCGTCAACACCGTGATGCGCGTGACGGTCGGCCAGTCGCCTGCGTTGCAGGGCGGTACCGATCCGCGCCGTGAAGGCGTCGTGCTGGGCGATACGTTCCGGCCGTAATCGCGCGGAACGCACGCGGCCCCGATCTGCCTGTTGCTGCCAACAGGCGGCCGGGGCCGTGTTTCCTGAAGGGGCGGCAATGGCGCATGCGCATCTGCTTGAAATGGACACGGTCCTGTCGGCGCCGGGTTTTTTCGATTTCCTCGGCGATGTCGATTGCGACAGCGCGCTGGACCGTCGCGATGCCGGGCCGTTCGATGCGCAGTGGATGGCCGCATTCGACGCCACCGACGGCGATCCGGGTGCTGCGATCGATACGCCGGCGGTGGATGCGTTGCGCGAAAAGGCGTTCAAGCTCGCCTTCGTCGCATCGGGCAACGCCGGGGTGGCCGCATGCGTGTCCGACGATATCGAACTGATTGCGAGGAGCCGGTTGTCGGGCTGCGTCGACGGCTGGCCGGAACGCATCCTTTGGGATGCTTATAAAGACGGCCGGTTTCCCTGCTAGCCGTTTTGCCGGCGTGGATTCCCGATGCAGGGCGATCGGGAGTCCACACCGCGACCGCCATCGGGCTCGCGCCCGCCCGCCTGCAAGTACCCGACGCGTTTCGCCGCAACCCCCCGATTGTCAAACTGTGTGAGTCAATCGTCAGCATTTGCAACGGAAGTAACAGTCCCCGCAAATCAAGCGTTTTGCGCGCCGGCGCCGCTACATTAGCTCCACCTGCCGCACGTCGCGGCAAGGCATGCGACAAGCCGCACGAAGGCGGCCCGCAGCAACAACGTCTTTGGGGAGAATGACCATGAACAAGATTCGTACGATCCTGCTGGGCGCCGCACTGACGGCCGTGGCAACTTCGGCTGCTTTCGCACAGACGGCCCAGACGGGCGCAGCAGGTACGGCTGGCGTCGGCGCACAGGTTCAGACGCCGCTGCTCGGCGGCGGCGTGGGCGTGCAGGCGGGCGCCGGCGCGAACGCCGCAGGCTCGGGTTCGGGCGCGGGTAACGCCGTTGGCGGCGCGCTGAATGGCGTCGGCAAGACGGTGGGCGGCGTCGGCTCGGCAGCCGGCAATGCGGTGGGCGGCGCGACGCACGCGGTGGGTTCGGCGGCGGGCACGGCGAAGGATGCCGCGGCATCGGCCGCGCACACGACGAAGTCGCACGTGAAGCACGTCGCCGGCTCGGCGAAGAGCCACGCGCAAGGCGCGGTGTCGACGGCAGGCGACGTCGCGGGCGGTGCGAAGGCGAAAGCCGGCGAAGCGCTCGAAGGCGCGACGAATTCGGTGCAGGGCGGCGCGTCGGTCGGCGTCAAGGGCTCGGCATCGGCGCAAGGCGGCGCGCTGTAAGCGACACGCATCCCGTCAAGGCCCGGCCCGCTTCGATGCGGGCCGGGCTTTTTTCATGGCGCACGGCGCGTCATCCTCCTTCGCGCTATCGCGACATTTCTTCAGGACTTCGCACGGTCCGCGCGTCCAGTCCGGATCACGTCGAACTGCCTGTATGCGCTTGACGATCTCACTGCCGTCTGCGTAGAATCACCGCGCCCACGTTCCGTGGGCGTCATTTTTCCACGTTGAAGAAGGCTCATATGTTGGAGATTGCGGTAATCCGATAACCCAGACCCTGCGCAAGCAAGGGGTTTCGGTTATCGATGGGCAAAAAAGCCTGGCGAGCATCCATTCGATGCCCGCTGGTCGTGCACATTCAGATTACTGCGTTCGAATTTCCAACATGAACATCTCTCGGCCCGAGCAACGGACTCTCCACGTCCTCGCCAAAGGCGGTTGCATCGTGCATACGCGCGACGCGGCTGGCCACGTTACGTCCGTCCAGTGCTTTACCCGTGACGGGTACGTTCTTTCCGACTGCACGTTGTCCGTTTTCACCAGACTGAAGACCAAGCGTTTGATCGGATCCAGGGACGGTCAACCGTATCGGATCAATTCGGCCGGATTGCGTGCCGTCCGCCCGCAGCTGGACAACCGCTGACGCATCGGCCGGCCGTCGATCGCGCCGGCCGGCGGCGCATGCCGGCTCGTGATGACGTCCGGCAGGCTCATGGCGAGCTCCGCAACAACGTTTTGCGTCGCGAACCTTCACGGTTCGCGCGCCCCAACCGAGGTAACCGCATGCATTCCCGATTCTTCAGAATCGCCTTGATACTCGGCCTGCTCTCCGCGATCGGGCCGTTCGCCGTCGACATGTACCTGCCGGCGCTGCCGGTGATCAGCCGGAGCCTGGGCGCCGACATGAGCACCACCCAGTTGAGCTTGACGGCCTTCTTCGTGTCGCTGGGCGTCGGCCAGCTCGTCTATGGCCCGGTATCGGACGTCGTGGGTCGCAAGCCGCCGCTTTATTTCGGCCTCGCGTTGTTCGTCGTCGCGAGCATCGGCTGCGCACTGGCCACGAGCATCGACGCGCTTGTCGCGCTTCGCTTCGTGCAGGGTCTCGGTGCGGCCGCGGGCATGGTGATTCCGCGCGCCGTGGTGCGCGACCTGCATACCGGCAACGACGCCACGCGGCTGATGTCGCTGCTGATGCTGGTGCTCGGCATCTCGCCGATCCTCGCGCCGCTGGTCGGCAGCGTCGTCATCGCCCATACGAGCTGGCGCGGCGTTTTCTGGGCCGTGACGTTCGCGGCGCTGGCCGGACTGGTGTTGGCCGCGACGATGCTCGACGAATCGCGCACACGCGATGCCCGCATCGGCGGCGGTTTCGGCGCGACCTTGCGTGCGTACGCGCTGCTGCTGCGCGACGGCCGCTACCTGGGGCTGGTGCTCATCGGCAGTTGCGCGTTTGCGATCTTCTTCATCTTCCTCGCCAACTCGCCGTTCGTGCTGATCAACCACTATGGTTTGTCGCCGGCGCACTACGGCATGGCGTTCGGGATCAACGCCGCTTCGTTCTTCATCGCCGCGCAATTCAACGGCGCATTGTGCGAACGCTTCGGCATCGAGCGGGTGATCAAGGCCGGTGCATACGCGTGCGGCGCCGTCCTGCTGATCCTGCTGGCGTACTACGTTGCGATCGGCGACCGGTTGTGGGTATTGATCGCCCTTTACTTTCTCGCGAGTGCGTTCATGGGCATCGTGATCCCCACGACCGGCGTGCTTTCGCTGGAGCGGCACGGCCACATTGCGGGAACGGCTTCCGCGCTGCTGGGAACGGTGCAGATTCTGACCGGCGCGGTCGCAACGGCCGTGATGAGCGGGTTCGCGAGTGACGGTCCGTTGCCGATGGTCGCCGGCATGACGGCTTGCGGGTTGATTGCCGTCGGGTTGTCGTGGGTGACGCTGGGCGGCCGATCGGCAGCGAGCGTTCGCGCGATCTGATCGTGCGACGGGGCCGCCCACATCGTTGTTTTCAAACGCACGCCGCCGGAGGGGAGGTGCCTGCCGAAACCATGCGGGATGCGCGTCGTCGAGGCGCCGGCCGCCGCGCGCGGCTCGTGCATCAGGGGTAGATCGACGTATCCTCGCCGACGCTGATCAGGCGGACCTGTTCGAGGTGGTACGGAATGCGTACTTCGGCGCTCCATCGTTGATCGAGCGGAACGGTGGACTTCGCCATTGGCTCGCAGGCGTTGCCGATCCTGCAACGCACGATGAAGATCCGCAGCCGGTCGCCGTCCTTTTCGTAATCGACACCGGGCGAGTACTGCAGGCTTTCGGGCGGCACCCGGTAACGGATGGCGATCGCATCGTCGGCGACCCTGCTGACCGTGACGGGCTCGACCTGCGATCTCGCGTAGGCGGGGTGCAGAGGGGCCGCGCCGGCGCAGCCGGCGACGCCCAGCAGCGCGAGCATGGACAGAAAGGGCGTGAGATACGCGCGCCGCGCGCGCTGGCCATGTGGCGCCGCGAGACGGAGCATGGCGTCGTCAGCGCAGGGAATCCATCGCGAGTGCCTTGGCCAGGAAGCGGCGGCTGGCGGCGAGGATTTCCTTGCGCGTGCGTTCCGTCTCGACCGTGCGGGCGAGCACCAGCGCGCCGATGCACTGCGCCATGAGTGCCCACGCCGCATCGGAATCGCCCGTGCGGCTGCTCCAGCTTTTCTGGATCTGTTTGACCGCCTGCTCGACCGACGCGCGCACTTCAGGCGAAGCGCGCGAAATTTCCGGCCCGAGCGTCGGAAGGACGCAACCTTCCTCGGGGTGCAGCGCATGAAACGAGCTCAGATAGTTGCGCAGACACTTCGCGACGTGATCGTCGGGGGAGGTGTCGTCTCCGGCGAGCATCTCCGAGCTCTTCTCGACTTCCTCGTCAACCAGAGCCTGGAAGAGCGCCTGCTTCGACGGAAAGTGATTGTAAAAGGCGCCGCCGGTAAGCCCGATCGACGCCATCAGTTCGTCGATGCCCGTCGTCGCGAAGCCGCCGCGTTTCGCGATGGCGCGGCTGCTGGCGATGAGCTTCTGGCGAGTCTCTGCCTTGTGGGTGCTGGAGTAGCGCATGGTGGAGTTCCGCTCGAGTCGGGGCCGGGCCGACAGATACTGGCTCCATAGCATAACTGTCGTTTACCCATCGCTCAAGATCGCGTTAACACGGGCGTCCGGTGTTCGTGTCGTCACGCCGGCGCAATATTAGGGAAAGCGCTGACTAGGCATGGTCACGCTGCCGTCCTATAAGTAAACGATCGTTAATCAAAGGAGATGAGGATGGCAGGCGAAACGTCGAATAACCGGCCCGCGGCATTGGTGATCGGTGCGGGCGATGCGACCGGCGGTGCGATTGCCCGGCGGTTTGCGCGTGAAGGCATGGTGGCTTGCGTGGTGCGTCGCCATGCCGAGAAGCTCGAGCCGTTGGTCCGGCAGATCGAGGCGGAGGGGGCGCGGCGGTGGGGTTCGGGTCCGACGCGCGCAAGGAGGAGGACGTGATGGAGGTCGTGTCGCGCATCGAACGGGAGGTCGGTCCGATCGAGGCGATGGTGTTCAATATCGGCGCGAACGTGCCGTGCAGCATTCTCGACGAGACGGCCCGCAAGTACTTCAAGATCTGGGAGATGGCCTGCCTCGGCGGATTCCTGTACGGGCGGGAAGTGGCCAGGCGCATGGTCGCCCGCGGGCGCGGCACGATCATCTTCACGGGGGCGACCGCGTCGCTGCGCGGATCGGCCAATTTCGCGGCGTTTGCGGGGGCCAAGCATGCGCTGCGCGCACTGGCCCAGAGCATGGCGCGCGAGCTGGGGCCGAAGAACGTCCACGTCGCGCATGTGATCGTCGACGGGGCGATCGATACGGATTTCATCCGGGAGAATTTCCCGGAGCGGTACGCGCTGAAAAGCGAGGACGGCATCCTGAATCCGGAGCATATCGCCGACAACTACTGGCACCTGCATGCGCAGCCGCGCGATGCGTGGACGCACGAACTCGACCTTCGGCCCTGGCGCGAAACCTGGTGAAACACGTCGCTGATCTTCGCTGACCAAGGAACCGCCCATGTCAAAACGCATCGACTTCTACTTCGATTTCGGCAGCCCTGCCTCGTATCTAGCATGGACCCAGTTGCCGGCGATCGCCGCCGAGTACGGCGCCTTGCTGGCGTTCAAGCCGATGTTGCTCGGCGCCGTGCACAAGGCGACCCAGAACGCGTCGCCGGCGGCGATCCCGGCGAAAGCCGCATGGATGCGGCGCGATCTCGCGCGCTTCGCGCAGCGTTATGGCGTCCGCTACCAGCACAACCCGCATTTCCCGATCAACACGCTCGCGCTGATGAGGGGCGCGACCGGCACGCAGATGCGGGATGCCGCACTGTTCGAGCGTTATGTCTCGGTGATCTTCAGGGCGATGTGGGAAACGCCCCGCGATCTCGGCGATCCCGGGACGCTGGCGGGCGTGCTCGCACACGGCGAGATCGATCCGCAACTGATCCTGACCATCGTGCAGGACCCGTCGGTCAAGGACCAGCTCAAGGCCGACACGGACGCGGCGGTTGCTCGGGGAATCTTCGGGGCGCCGACGATGTTCGTCGGCGACGAGATGTTCTTCGGTCAGGATCGCCTCGATTTCGTCAGGGATGCATTGCAGCGCGAATGACGCAGGCCGATCGCGATTCGGCATCCGGTGTCGTCGGGCACGGCAGTTTCAGGAGGCGGATAAATGGAACGGATTTGGCAGGCGCGGTATCAGGAGGGCGTGCCTTTCGAGGTCGACCTGGCGGGACGCTCGTCGATCGTCGGGTTTCTCGAGCAGGCGCTGGCCGAGCGGCCCGACCAGGTGGCGTTCGCCTGCGCGGGGTCGTCGCTCGGCTACCGGGGGCTGGATGCGTTGAGTCGCGCCTTTGCCGGTTATCTGCGGGGCGTCGAAGGATTGGACAGCGGGGATCGTGTCGCCATCATGCTGCCGAATCTTCTCCACTATCCGGTCGTGGTGTTCGGTGCGTTGCGGGCCGGCCTGACGCTGGTCAATCTCAACCCGAACTACACCGCACGCGAAGTGCGGTTTCACCTGCAGGATAGCGGGGCGCGCGTGCTGGTCACGTGCGGAAGTTCGCTCGATGCGGTGCGGGACGCGGTCGATGGCATGCGGATCGGCATCGTCGTGGCGGAAGCGGACGAGATGCCTGCGTTCCAGGTGCTGGCCGCGGGTGGTGACGTACCGGCGTCCGCAACGGCGGCGCCGCCAGCCGGGCGCCGTTTCGTCGAGGCGCTTGCGGCGGGACGCGAACGCCCGTGTCCTGCGCCGTGCGTCACGCCCGACATGGCGGCGTTCCTGCAATATACCGGCGGTACGACCGGCAGGCAGAAGGCGGCTGTCCTCACGCATCGCAACCTGACGGCGAACCTGCTGATGATCCGCGACTGGTTCGCGGCCGGATTTGCGCGCGGCGATGAATGTCTGGCGACGATACTGCCGATCTATCACGTCATCGGGTTGTCGATCGGCTGCTTCTTCCCGGTCGCGATCGGGTGCAAGAACGTGCTGATTCCGAATCCCCGGAATCTCGGGCATTTCGTCGACGAACTGCGGGAGCACCGTGTGTCCTTTTTCGTCGGCGTGAATACGTTGTTCAACGCATTGCTCGAATACGAGCCGTTCCGGAACCTGAATCCCGGCTACCTTCGCCACACCTACGGCGCGGGCGCGCAGGTCGAACCCGACGTCGCGAAGCGCTGGCACGCGCTGACGGGCTGTCGCCTGCTGAGCGCATATGGCCTGACCGAAGCGTCGCCCGCCGTGTGCATGATGCCGCTCGATGCGGCGGGGCCTGCCGGCAGCGTCGGCCTGCCGCTGCCCTCGACCGACCTCAGGCTGCTGGACGGCGCGGGCGATGACGTGCCGCCGGGCACGTCGGGCGAAATCGCGGTCAAGGGGCCGCAGGTCATGACGCGCTACTGGAACCGGCCGGACGAGACGCGCGACGCGTTCACCGCGGACGGATTTCTGCTGACCGGCGATATCGGCACGATCGATCCGGACGGGTTCGTCAGGATCGTCGATCGAAAGAAGGACGTCGTGCTGGTATCGGGCTTCAACGTTTATCCGAACGAAATCGAAGCCGTGGTGGGCGCGCATCCGGGCGTGCTCGAATGCGCCTGCATCGGGGTGCCCGACGACCGGACCGGCGAGGCGCTCAGGGTGTTCGTGGTTGCGCGCGACCGCACGCTGACCGCCGACGCGCTTCAGCAGTTTTCCCGGGAACGCCTGACGGCGTACAAGGTGCCGCGGCAGTTCGAATTCGTCGATGCGCTGCCGAAGTCGTCGGTCGGCAAGGTGCTGCGCCGGGCGCTGCGAACGTGAGCGCAGGCGTTTCAGCCGCCTCGTCGCCCGCTGTTACACGTCGTGTCTGAAATCGGATAGTCGCCGCCGCCCATCCTCCCTAATCTCCGTGCATGCCGCGCGCCGCTACCGGCGCGCCTCTTCGTCACGGGAGACGGGAATGGTTACACGATGCATGCACGGTGTCGCGCTGATGATCATGCTCGCCGCGCTGACCACGGCCGGCGCGGCGCCGCCGCTGCGTACGGAGACGCTGAGCGTCGAGCCGGTACCGCAGCCGGGCCCTCACTGGGTCTACCTGATCGATGCCGCCAACAGCCACATGGTCGACGCGAAGCTGATCGTCTACGACGCCGATCGCCGGCGCATCGTCGCGCAGCTCGGCGCCGGCGCGTGGCCCGGCTTCGCGGCGGCGCCCGACCGCCGGGAGCACTACATCGCGACGAGCTACATGTCGCGCGGCACGCGTGGTGTGCGAACCGACGTCCTCGAGATCAACGACAACCGCACCTTCGAGAAAGCGGGCGAGGTCGTGCTGCCGCCGAAACACATGCAGGTCGTCACGGCGAGCTACGACACGACCGTCAGCGGCGACGGACGCTTCGCGTTCGTGTCGAACGTGACGCCCGCGATGTCGATCACCGTCGTCGATCTCGCGCACCGCCGGGTGGCCTCCGAAATCGACACGGCCGGTTGCGTGCTGGCCTATCCGTCAGGCGTTCGCCGCGTCACGGCGCTGTGCGAGAGCGGTCGTGCGCTGACCGTGACGATCGGCGACGACGGCCGCGAAACCGCGCGTCGCCAGAGCGACCCGTTCATCGACGTCGATCGCGATCCCTTCTACGTGAACGCGCGCCGCATCGGCGAGCGCTACCTGTTCCTGTCGCATCACGGCTGGCTGCGCGAAGCCGATTTCTCGCATGGCGCCGGGCGTTTCGGCACGCCGTGGAGCCTCGTGGACGAGCGGGAGCGTGCGGCCGGCTGGCGGCCGGGCGGCAACCAGCCGTTCGCGGTCAACACGCGCACCGGGCGGCTCTACGTCGCGATGCATCGGGGCGTCGACGGTTCGCACAAGGACCCCGGCACCGAAATCTGGGTGTACGACCTCGCGCATCACACCCGCCTTGCCCGCTGGAATCTCGCCGAGCGGCAGGTCGCGCCCGTCACGTCGCTCGAGGTATCGCAGGACGACCGGCCCGTCGTCTACGGCACGGGCGGCGCGGACCTGAGCGTATTCGATGGCGCGAGCGGCAAGCTGCTCGTCGACGAAAAGCAGATCGGAGAGAGCGTGGATCAGCTCGTCGCATTCTGAGCCTGGGAACGCCGTTGGGGGAGCAAGCAATGGGGTCGATCGATCCGGTGATACATGCCGCCGGCCTGGCGGCGAGCGCGGCGGTGTTCGGTATCGCGGCGTGGCGCAAATGGCGCAGGCTGCCTGCGTTCGAAACGGCTTTCGCCGCGTACGGGCTGTTGCCGGCTCGCGCCGCGCCGCTCGTGCCGCTGGCCGAGACGGCCGGCGTGATCGGCCTGCTGTACGGGCCGACGCGCGTCGCGGCCGCGCTGGGGCTGGAAGGGTTGCTCGTGTTGTTCGTGGTGGCGCTGATCGTCAACCTGCGCCGCGGCAACGACGCGATCGCCTGCGGCTGCGGCGGTTTCGCCGGTGCGGCTAACGACGACGCGACGGGCATCGGCTACCGGCATGTCGCCCGTGCGGCGGCGATCGGCCTGATTCCGCTACCGGTCCTGTTCGCGCCGGGCGAACGCACGCTGCTCGCCACCGACTATGCGACGGTGGCGTTCGCGACGCTGTTCGTGCTGGCGCTCGTTCATACGGTCGACTTCCTGTTCGCGCAGGCGGCCGACCTCGACAGAGGGAGGGTGAAGCCGTGATCGATGCATTGTGGATGTCGAACCTGCTGGCGTGGGTCGCGATCGTCGCGCTGATGCTGGTGGGTTTTGCGCTGGCGCGCCAGGTCGGCGTGCTGTCCGAGCGGCTGAAACCGGTCGGCGCGCTCGTGATCGACGCCGGTCCCGCGGTCGGCAGCGTCGCGCCTGTGTTCGAGCTGTTCGATCTCGCGCAGCGGGCCGTGCGGATCGGCGGCATCGATCGCGCCGGGGTCGGCACGTTGCTGTTCTTCGTGTCGCCGACCTGCCCGATCTGCAAGACGTTGCTGCCGCTGCTGCCGTCGGTCGTCGCGAACGAGCCGCGCGCGTACCGGGTCGTGCTCGCGAGCGACGGGGACGTGCGCGAGCACGCGGCGTTTCACCGCAACGCGGTCGCGCGCGATGGGCGCCGACACGGCATACGTGCTGTCGCAGGAACTGGGGCGCACGTACCAGATCGGCAAGCTGCCGTACGCGGTGCTGCTTGACGAACACGGGGTGGTCCGCGCGAAGGGGCTCGTCAATACGCGCGAGCACGTCGAAAGCCTGTTCGAGGCGCGCGAGGCCGGCGTCGCGTCGATCCAGGCCTACGCGGCCGGCAAGCGCGGTGCGGCAGAGGCCGCGTAACGACGCACGGCGATGTGTATCCATTGATCTCTTGCACGAGGAATGGCGATGAAATGGCTGGATGCAGTGTGTGAACGTTCCGTGCGCAGCGTCGCACGGCGCAGCTCGCGGCGCGGAATGCTCGCGCGTCTCGGCCGGTTTGCGGCCGGCGCGGCGCTTTTTCCGCTGCTGCCGTACGACCGTTCCGCCCGTGCGCAGGCGCGGGCGGCGTCCGCGCCGCACGGCGTGCCCGCGTCGGTCAACGATCCGAAGCACTGCGACTACTGGAAGCATTGCGCGATCGACGGCTGGCTGTGCAGCTGCTGCGGCGGCTCGTCGAGCAGTTGTCCGCCCGGCAGCACGCCGTCGCCGATCACGTGGATCGGCACCTGCCGCAATCCCAACGACGGCCGCGACTACATGGTGTCGTACAACGACTGCTGCGGCACGACGAGCTGCGGCCATTGCCTGTGCAGCCGCAATGAAGGGGAGAAGCCGCTCTACAAGCTGTCGCTCGACAACGACATCAACTGGTGCATGGCCAATCCGGTGTCGACCTATGTCTGTTCGGTGTCCTACATCCTCGGAGTTGCACAGAAATGATCCGGTTCATCGTCGGGATGATCGCGGCGGGCGCGTGCTGCATCGTGTTCGCAGGGGCCGCGCAGGCGGCGCACGACGCCGGCCGGGACGTATTCGCCGCGCGCTGCGCGGTCTGCCACCAGGCAGGCGGGCGCGGCATGGACGGGCTCGCGCCGCCGCTGACCACGTATCCGGCGCGCTACGCGGCGCTGGCCGAAGGCCGCGCACAACTTGTGCAGACCGTGCTCGACGGCATGTTCGGCGACGTGACGGTCGACGGCAAGCACTACAACTTCCGGATGCCGTCGTTCGCGGCGCTGTCCGATACCGAGATCGCCGACGTGCTGAACCATGTCGTGTTCGATCTCGCGGCGAAGCCTCCGGGGCGGGTTGCACCGATCAGTGCGTCGGACGTACGGGCGCAGCGCGCACGGCCGCTCGACGGCGCGCAGGTGCGCGAGCGGCGCGCCGCGTTGCTGCGGATGCTCGGACCATGACGGTCGCGCGGCGTGGTGCAGGGCGTGCCGGACGGCACGCGGTGGCCTGCATTGCCGCATGTGCGGCGTTCGGTGCGGTGCGCGCCGCCCCGGAGCAGGACACGGCGTCGCGCGTCCCGCAAGGCTATGTGCTGAACTGCATGGGATGCCATGGCCCGGCAGGTGCGGGCGTGCCGGGCCGGATTCCTCCGCTGCGCGATTCGCTCGGTTATTTCATGCGCATGCCGGAAGGCCGCGCATTCGCGGTGCGGGTGCCGGGTGCGTCGAATTCGGCGCTGAGCGACGCGGATCTCGCCAGGGTGCTGAACTGGATGCTGCTGCGCTACAACCGCGACCTGCTGCCGCGCGACTTCCGCCCCTACTCCGCCGACGAAGTCGCACGGCTGCGGCGGCCCGCGCTGATGGATGTCGCGAAGCGGCGCGCCTGGCTGATCGATGCGCTGCGTGCGCGAGGCAGCGGCAATGTGCCGCCGGCTTACTGAGGCGCCGCGTGCGCGCTGTCGCGACGCACGCGCTGCAGCGTGCGGGACGGCGGCTCGCCGAACATCGCGCGGTAGTCCTGTGCGAAGCGGCCGAAATGAACGAAACCCCAGCGCAGCGCCGCGTGCGTGACCGACGGCGCGTCGTACAACGATTGCCTGACCCGGTTCAGCCGGATCGCACGCAGGTAGTCGACCGGCCGCGCGCCCGTTACGTCGATGAAAGCGCGGTACAGCGCGTGCGACGGGACCTCGAGCCGCGCCGCGAGTTCGGACACCGACGCCGGGCACGCATTGGCCGTCTCGATCAGCTCGCGTGCCGCCGTGACGAGCGCCCAGTCGCGTGCCGCGCGCCGGCGCACGGGCCGTGGCCCGCACAGCTCGTCGTCGAGCAGCGCCGCGACGTCGAACGTGATCGCGCGCGCGTGATGGGTCTGCACGGCGGGGTCGGCAAGCGCCTCCGGTGCAGCCGAGGCCAGCCGGGTCAACGCGACGAGCCGCGCGCGCAGACCGTCGAGCAATGCACGGTCGACGGTCAGGATGCCCGGGCGCGCAGGCAGGTGCGCGCCGGCCGCCAGCCGCAAGCGCTCGGATGCGAGCGGGTCGGCCAGTGCGGCCGGATCGAATTCGACGTTGCAGTCGAGATAGCAGTCGGGCGACAGCAGTTCGAACGCGTCGCGTCCCGAGAACACGTGCAGGCCGTCGAGATCGCTGACATGCCCGCACATGCGGGCCTGCCCCGCAAGCTGCAGCGGGATGCCGAGCGCGATCCGGTCCGGCACGAAGCCGCGCTGGAACACGGTCCGGTTCATCCGCTCGACGTACACGCGCACGCCGCCGAGATCGATCGCGGTGACGGCGCCGTCGAATGCGCCGCGCGACAGTTGCCGATACGACTGGTGCCAGTCCGCGAGCATGCCGGCATGCAGATCGATGTCGTCACAGCTGCGCAGTGCGACGGCGGAAGCGATGGTGGCAGTCATCGGCCGTTCCCGGTCAATGCAGGCTCGCGCGGCCGCGCGGGATCGAACCGACGATGGCCCGTGCGTACAGCGCGAGCGCGTCGGTTGCGAAGTCGGGGAGCGACGCGTCGAGGCGGCCTGTCCGGTCCTTCCGGCAGCAGCGCATGCAAGAGCGGCCGCGCGTCATGGTGCGTTTCCAGTCATGGGTGCGCTCGAAGCGGCACATGGCGAACATTGTCATCCGGCAGCAGGGGAACTTGAATGTCCCGAAGGGGACAGGCGGAGAACACGGTGCACGGGGACCTGCATCCGGTTCCAGTATCAGACTGAAGTATGACCCGGCGATGGAGAGGGATCGCGCTCGCCGTTCTTTACCGGAGGATTGTCGGTGGTGGTGGTCTGACGGTCGCTACGCCGCATTCGTGCTGGATGTGAAGCTTTGAACAAGTCGGGGTGCTCGTGATTTGCGTTGATGCTGGTTGCCCGGCCTGCGTTTCCGGTGCTGCCCGGATAGGGTATCCATCGCATACCTGACGTCAATTACGCACCTGAAGCATCCCGGGTACGGTCGAGCACACCGATGAATTCTGATCGCATTGGCCGAGCAGGAATGATCCGCCGCACGACGTGACCTCGGGAGACAAATGCCCGCGGCGAGCGGCGGGTGCGCCCCCTGCCCATTGCCCGCCCGCCATGCTTAAATAGCGGGGCTCCCGGTTGCCGGGCGCCGCGATGGCGGCCCCGGCCGACGCGGGCAAGCACGTCCGATCGACACCGTGACGACAGACGACACAAAAACGCCGCTCCGGCTCGCCCGGCGCGGTCCGATAACATTCCGAGGCAACACGTCATGACCATCCTGTTCCGTCTTTTCGCGCTCGCCTGCGCACTCTGGCTGGCCGCCTGCGCCGCACCGCCTTCGCCGTCCGCCAGTACCGGCGCGTCCGCCGCCGCGCCGCAGGCGCCGGACGCCAGTGAACGCCGCGGGCTCGGCACCGCGTGGGGCGAGTCGGTACGATCCGAAACCCGCAACGTCGACTTCGAACGCGCGGATCCGGCGAAGCCGACGGATCTCGCGTCGGTCTACTACAACGACGCGTTGCCCGGGCATCCTCCCGCCTCCCAGGTTCGCCGGTTGCCGACCCGCGTCGCCCTCGCGAACGGCGACATCGCGCTGTCGTTTACCGACGAAAAAGGCGCACCGCTGCGTCTCGCACGCAGCAACGGCCGCTGGCACATGGCGGGCGTCGAGGGCTCGCGCTACATGATCGTGCTGCGCAACCAGGGGCGCCGCACGTTTGAAGTCGTGTCGACGGTCGACGGGCTCGACGTGCTGTCGGGGCGGCCGGGCAGCTACACGAACGGCGGTTACGTGCTGTACCCGGGCCGTACGCTGACGATCGAGGGCTTCCGCAAGAGCCGCGACGAAGTCGCCGCGTTCCGCTTCGCGTCGGTGCCCGACAGTTATGTCGCGAATTCGAAGTACGGCGATGCCGCGAACGTCGGCGTGATCGGCGTCGCGTTGTTCGCACAGAAGGAGAGCGAAGAGGAAGCGTTGCGCCGCAACGCGAATCCGTTCCCCGGCAACGACAACGGCTTTGCGCCGCCGCCCGTGCCGCGTGGCGAGTGATGGAGCGCGGCGGATCGGCCGCGTTCGTCGCGACGAACGACGTACACGGCGCGATCCATGCGAATACGGAACAGCCCGACGATGTCGGTTGCGGTGCCGGTGAAGAAGGCGCGCTGCACGTGCTGGAGCTGCGCCGCACCGCGTTTTTCGTTACCCGTTCAAAGCGGTCTTGATTCTGTTTCGCTCGAAACCGACGGCGAAGCGCAATCACCATATTTGGCGATTACGTGGCGTACCGCACCGGCAGGCATCGACATCCATCGGAAATATCTCGCGCACGGCGGCGCAACGCATCGCTTCCATCGTTGCTTGAACGGCACATGTGCCGAGGCCGAGGCGCGGCAGTAATACAGTCGTGCGATGGCACACCGGCTGTTCGAATTCGCATCGCGTGCTTCCCCTTCATCCGGATCGAGGAGAACCCCATGTCGTTACCCGCTTTCAGGTACCATCCCGACCCGCTGTCAACGGGCAGCGTGATCCGGTCGGACACGCGCTGTGTATGCTGCGGGGAAGCGCGCGGCCATGTCTACGCCGGCCCCGTGTACGCGGTCGACGAGTATGAGCAATGCATCTGCCCGTGGTGCATCGCCGACGGCTCGGCGCACGCGCGGCTCGAGGCAAGCTTTACCGACACGTACGAGATCGGCGGCGGCGAATGGGACGATGTACCCGAAGCGATCGTCGACGAGATCGCGTATCGCACGCCGGGCTTCCAGGGCTGGCAGCAGGAACGGTGGTGGACGCATTGCGGCGACGGCGCGCAATTCATCGGCCGCGCGGGTGCCGACGAATTGACGGCGCTCGGCCCGCAGGCCGTCGCGTCGATCCGGGAATCGACCGGGCTCGACGACGGCGCCGAGTGGGCGCGTTTCTTCGCGGCGCTCGACAAGGACGGCTCGCCGAGCGCGTATGTGTTTCGCTGCATTCATTGCGGCGAGTTGGGCGGTTACCAGGATAGCGATTGACGGCCGGGCCGGTGGCGTCGTGCGGCAGTCGCCTTCGTCATGAAACAGAGGAATCTTCGTGAAGTTCATCCACGCGGCAGACATTCACCTTGACAGCCCGTTGCACGGCCTGAGCGCGTATCCCGACGCACCGGCCGCGCAGTTGCGCAACGCGTCGCGCGAGGCGCTGCGGCAACTCGTGGATCGCGCGATCGAAGAGGAAGTCGCGTTCCTCGTCATCGCCGGCGATCTCTACGACGGCGACTGGAAGGATCACAACACCGGCATTTTCTTCGGCCAGCAGATGGGGCGCCTGCGCAAGGCCGGCATTCGTGCGTTCGTCCTCGGCGGCAACCACGATGCCGAAAGCGAAATGACGAAGAAGCTGACGCTGCCCGACAACGTCACCGTGTTCGGCCATCGCAAGCCGGAAACCCACAAGCTGCCGGAATTCGACGTCGCGCTGCACGGGCAGAGCTTCAAGGACAAGGCCGTCGTCGACAATCTCGCGATCGGCTATCCGGACCCGGTACCCGGGTACTACAACATCGGCGTGCTGCACACGGCGCTCGAAGGTTATGCGGCGCACGCGAACTATGCGCCGTGCACGCTGGCGGAACTGCACGCGAAAGGCTACGACTACTGGGCGCTCGGCCACGTGCACGAATTCCAGCAATGGTCGGGGTCGTCCACCGTCGTGTTTCCCGGCAACCTGCAGGGGCGTCATATCCGCGAGACGGGCCGCCGTGGCGCGGTGCTCGTGACGGTCGAGCAGGGCCGCACGCAGGTCGAGCGCCTGTATCTCGACGTGCTGCGCTGGGAAGCCGTGTCGGTCGATGCGTCCGATTGCGTCACGGTCGCCGATCTGTCGAGAAAGATCGGCCAGTCGCTGGAGGCGCTGCTGACCGTCGACGGTCACGTGCCGCGTGCGGTGCGCGTGACGGTCACCGGGCGCACGCCCGCGCACGGCCTCTTTTTCGGCCGCGCGCCGCAGTTGCGCGCGGAGGTGCTGAACCAGATCGGCATCATCGGCAACGAGCGACTGTGGCTCGAGAAGGTCCGCCTTGCGACGTCCGCCGCCGATCGGCAGCCGGGCGAGAGCGAACAGCTCGAGGCGCTGGAGGATCTCAAGCAGATCCTCGCCGACGCCGCGCACGATCCGGATTTCCTCGCGCTGCTCGAACGCGACCTGAAGCCGTTCGTCGGCAAGGTGCGCAGCGACGTGAAGGAGGAAGTGCCGTTGTTGGCGATGGCGCGCACGGGCGAGCTGACCGCGCTCGTCGAGCAGGTCGGGCCTGCGCTGCTCGCGCGGCTGGCGAGGGGGGAGTAAGCGATGCGCATCAGCCAGCTCGATCTGATCAAGTACGGCAAGTTCACCGACGAGACGCTGCGTTTCCCGTCGGCCGGCGAGGATTTTCACGTGATCGTCGGGCCGAACGAGGCCGGCAAGTCGACGATCCGCACGGCGGTGTCGGAGCTGCTGTTCGGGATGAAGCTGCAGACGCCGCTCGATTTCCTGCACAGCACACCCGAACTGCGGATCGGCGGCGTGCTCGAGAGTGCCGCCGGCGCGCTCGCGTTCCACCGCGCGCGCGGGCGCAGCTCGTTGCGCACGCCCGCCGACGACAAGCTGCCCGACGACTATCTGGCCGCGATCCTCGATGGCGCGACGCGCGAATTCTTCGAGCAGATGTTCGGGCTCGATCACGGGCGGCTGGTCGACGGCGGCCGGAGCATTCTCGATGCGTCCGACAAGCTCGGCCAGGTGCTGTTCGAATCGGCCGCCGGCGTCGGCAGTCTCGGGCCGGTGCGCGAGGAGCTCGAGGCGCGCTCGGGCGAGCTCTGGGCGCCGCGTCGTAGCGGCAGCGCCTTTGCGCTCGCCGAAACGTCGTTCAACGACGCCGTGACCGAACTGAAGGCGGTCCAGGTGCGCACGCGCGACTGGGCCGATCGCAAGGACGCGCGCGAAGCGGTCGAACAGCAGATCGAGCAGGCGCGCGCGGAACAGCGCCGGCTCGAATCGCTGCGCTCCAAGCTCGAACGCGTGCGGCGGCTGGCGCCGTACCTGAAGGAGCTGACGGTCAAGGACGCGGCGCTGGCCGAGCTGGGCGCGGTCGTCGAGTTGCCGCCGACCGCCTATGCGGATCTGCTGAAGGCGCAAGGCGATCTCGCAGCCGAACAGAAAGTGCTCGAAGAACGGCGCGCCGACCTGGTCGCGAAACGGCAGGCGCGTGAGGCGATCGACGCCGATGCCGACACGCTGGCGCTCGACGCGGATATCGAAGCGCTCGATCGGCTGCGCAGCGCGTGCATGAATCACGCGCAGGATCTGCTGTTGCTCGGTGCCGACGTCGAACGACACCTGTCCGCTGCATGCTCCGCGGCCGCCCAGCTCGGCTGGCCGACGGACGAAGCGTCGCTGCGCGCATCGCTGCCGACGGCGTTGTCGCTGCAGACGGTCGCGAACCTCCTGCGCGAACACGGCGCGCTGCATCAGGCCCGCGTCGGCGCACAAGAGTCGCTCGACGAACGCACACGCGAACTCGGGCAGGCGCAGGAGCAACTGGCGCGCCTGTCGACCGTCGACGTGCCGGAAGCGCTGCGCGCGGCGCTGGCCGATGCGCAAGGTTTTCGCAATAGCAGCCAGCGCGAGCAGGCGCTGGAACGCGAGATCGCCGCCGCCGAGCGCGTGCTGTCCGGTGCGCTCGATGCGCTCGGCCAGTGGCGCATGCCGGTCGAGGCGCTTCGTGCGCTCGATGTGCCGTCGGCGGCGCGGCTCGGCGCGTTGCTCAAGGAGGACGGCGAACGCGCGAGCGCGGCCGCGGCCGCGCGCGATGCGCGGGACGGCGCGCGTGAAGAGCTCGAGCGGCTCGAACTGCAGGAGAAGCATTTCGCGGAGAACCACAAGGTCGTCACGACCGCCGACGTGCTGGCGGCGCGCGCGCGGCGCGACGGCGCATGGGGGGACATCCGCAGCGGCGCCGTCGATCTTGCGACGGGCGCGCCGGCGGTCGACGACGCGATTCGCCTGGCCGACGAACTCGTCGACGTACAGCTCGGCGCCACGCAGGCGGCGGCGACGCTGCAATCGCTGCGTCAGCAGGTCGAATTCGCGCGTGCCGGCGTGACGCGCAGGCAAGCTGCGTCGGACGAGCGTGAGCGCGAGCTGGCTGCGCATCGCGACGCCTGGGCCGCGCTCGCGACGACGGCCGCGGTGCCCGGCATGCCGCTGGCGGCGATGGGCGACTGGCTCGCGAAGCGCGACACGGTGTTCGCCGCGCAGGCCGATCTCGACCGTCAGCGCCGCGAATTCGACACGATCCGCGCTGCGCGGGCCGGCGCCGAAGCCGTGCTGCGTGCGGCGTTGCGCACCGTGTCGCGCGGTGATGACGGGGACGCGCTGGCAGCGCTCGTGGCCATTGCCGAGACTTTCGTCCAGTCGGCCGAGAAAGCGATCGCGCAGAAGGACAGCCTCGAGGATCGTGCACGCGAAGCCGAACGCGGATGCGCGACGGCGCGATCGCGCGCCGGCCACGCGCAGGCGGCCTACGATGCATGGCACGCGCAATGGAACGACGCGCTGGCCGACGCGAAACTTGCCGCGAGCGCGGCGACGCTGGCCGCAGCGGAAGGTGCGCTCGGGCTCGCGAATGCTGTGACGGCCGAACTGGCCGACGCCGATGCGCCGCGCAACCGGATCGCCGCGATCCGCGCGGAGCTGGGCGCGCTCGAGGCCGGTGCGCGGCGGCTGGCCGAGGCGCTGGCCCCGGAATGGCTGATGAGCGGCGACTGGCCGGACGTGGCGCGCCGGCTGACGATGCGGCTTGCGGCCGCCAGGGAAATCGCGCGCTCGATCGAGCGTGCCGACGATGCCGTGCGGCAGGCCGACGGCAAGGTTGCGGATGCAACCGCCGCGGTGGCCGGTGCCGATGCGCGCATCCAGCCGTTGCTTCAACTGGCCGGCGTCACGTCGATCGACGCGGCGCTGCCGCTGGCAGAACGCTCGGATCGCCAGCGCCAGCTTCGGCAGGCGGTCGATGCCGCGCATGACACGCTGGTGCGCGACGGCGACGGCCTGGCGCGATCGGCCGTCGAGGCCGAGGTCGCGGAGCAGGATATAGCCGACGTGCCGGCGCACCTCGAAGCGGTGAAGCAGTCGCTGGGCGACGTCGGCAGGCGGCTGAACGAACTCGCGCAGCAGCAGGTCGTGGCCGACCAGGCGTTCGGCGCGATCGACGGCCAGGCGAATGCGGCCGTCGCCGAGGCGAAGCGGCAGGAAGCGCTGGCGGCGATGGGCGACGCGGCCGAACAGTATCTGGAGGCGGCCACGGCGAGCCGGTTGCTGAAGTGGGCGACGGATCGCTATCGCGACCAGAAGCAGGGGCCGATGCTCCGGCGCGCGGGCGAGATCTTCGCCGTGCTCACGCTGGGTGAATTCGCGAAGCTGACCGTCGATACCGAACGGACGCCGCCCGCGCTGTATGCGCGGCGCACGAAAGGCGCGTCGGTCGAGGTGGCCGGGTTGAGCGAAGGGACGCGCGACCAGTTGTTCCTCGCGCTGCGGATCGCGGCGCTGGAGTTGCAGCTCGGCAGCAGGACCGCGCTGCCGTTCGTGGCCGACGATCTCTTCATCAACTTCGACGACGCGCGCGCGAAGGCGGGGCTCGATGCGCTGCGCGATCTGTCGACGCGAACCCAGGTACTGTTCCTGACGCACCACGATCATTTGTTGCCGCTCGTGCGGGACGTATTCGGCGAGCGGGTCAACGTGGTCGAGCTGCAGCGCGGGCCGGCCGGCGCGTGATGCACGGCGGCGCGCGGGGATGCCGGTACACGGGGAGGGTCATCGCGTACAGGTAGTATGTGCGGTTCCGAAACGCACGCGGCCGGTTTTGCGGTCGCGGGACTGGCCACACGAGGGGGGAACATGAAAAAGCTGGTAGCCGCCATTGCGTTCGCGGCGGACAAGCATCGCAATCAGCGTCGCAAGGATGAAGAGGCGTCGCCGTACATCAATCATCCGATCGCGCTCGCCGACGTGCTGGCCAACGAGGCCGGCGTCGAGGACGAGCGCGTGATCGTCGCGGCCGTGCTGCACGACACGGTCGAGGATACGGAGACGACCGAGCAGGAACTGCTGCGATTGTTCGGCAAGGACGTGGCGGACATCGTGATGGAAGTCACGGACGACAAGTCGTTGCCGAAGGACGAGCGCAAGCGCCTGCAGGTCGAGCATGCGGCGACCATCAGCCGGCGCGCGAAGCTCGTGAAGCTGGCCGACAAGATCTGCAACCTGCGCGACATCGCGCGGCATCCGCCCGCGGACTGGCCGCTCGAGCGCAAGCAGGCGTACTTCGACTGGGCGAAGTCGGTCGTCGATCCGATGCGCGGCGTGCATCCCGGTCTGGAGGCGATCTTCGACGCCGCCTACGACGCGCGACCGGCAGACTGAGGCGCCGGCGTGCGATCGGCCCGATCCGTCGGATCTGCCGCGCGGCAATTGCTTGCCGTGGCGGGTGTCGATGTTGGCGGAGACAGGAAGCAATGCGATCTCGTGATCCTGCGCGGATCGGCGGTCGTCTGCCGCGAAGCGCGGATCGCGCCCGAGGCGTTGCCTGAACTGTGCCTCGCACATGACGTCGTGGCGGTCGGCGTCGACGCACCGAGCCTCTGGTGGGCCGGCGCCGGGCGCCGCGCAGCAGAACAGGCGCTGGCGCGCGAACGGATCTCGTGTTTTCCGACGCCGTCGCGCGAGCAGGCCGTCGCGAGCACGTCGGGCTTCTTCGACTGGATGTTCGTGGGAGAACGCGTCTACCGCGCGCTCGCGGATGCCTATCCGTTGCTGACCGATGCGCGATATGCGGGCGGCCGCGCGAGCTTCGAAACCTATCCTTACGCGATTACCTGCGCGCTGCTGGGCAAGGCGGTTGCGTCTGCGAAGCAGAAGCGCAACCAGCGCCGGCAACTACTGGAGCAACTGGGGATCGACGTATCGACGCTGCGTTCCGTCGATGCGCGAGACGCGACGCTCTGCGCGTTGACAGCGCAATACGTCGTCGACGGGAACGCGCATGCGTATGGCGATGCGGAGGGCGGATATATTCGTGTGCCGATCGTGAGCGAACCGATCGTGCTCGATTCGCCGTAGTTGCAACGCGCGGTCGCGCCCAGCGCAACTCAATCCTCGAGGATGGATTTCGGCACGCCGGACAGATCGCAGGCGTGCGCCTGCTCGAAGTAGCTTTGCGCGTCGTCGATCATCACGACCGCGACGTCGATCAGTTCGTCGAGCCGTTGCAGCAGCGATTCGCGCCACTCGACGTCTTCGTCACGCTCGGGCGTCTTGTCCATCTGCTCGATGATCGAATCGGCCGTCTGCAGGAAAGGGATGGCCTGCTGATAGTTTTCGATCGAGACCATGGCTGCATTGCGAGCGCCGACGAGCCGCTCGCGGTGCTCGTCCGCGAGTTCGGATTCGCCGCTGATCCGCGGCAAGAGGTCCGAGATGCGTTGCAGAAGCGGCGGGACCTGTTCTTCCAGGATGATGGCGCGCTCGCGCAGCGCTGCATATTCGTCGCGAAGATCGGTGTCGCCGGGTTGAGTGGTGCTGTCCATCGTCGATGTGAGTACGTAGTTCGGTCGCGGCATGATACTCGACAGCAGCCACGCTGCTTGTCCGTTCCGCGGCCTGGGCCGGCGAACCCGGAACCCGATTGAGCACGCAATGTCGCGGGTCCTCTACCTTCTATATATAGGATGAAAGAGAGGTTCGTCCTGTATCGATAGCGGGCGGTTCGCGCGGCGCCCCCTCGGCCCACCAAGCCCCAAGCCTCCGTGCGCGGCAGCGCACGGAGGCTTTTTCAAAATATTTTCACAAAGGGGCTTGCGCGGATGGTGCGCGGTGCATAGAATCACGCCTCTTTCGCGCTAACGGAAACGCAGCGCGGAAGAGGGAAGCGAAGTCGGTGGTGCGCAGCAGGTCAGGCGCGCAGCTGGCGCAGGAAGATGGGCCCAGCAGTCGCAACGAAGTAGTTAAAAAGTTGTTGACGAACTGCGAAACACGGTTCATAATCTCGCTTCTCTGCTGCTGAAAACGCGGCGCTGCTGAGAAATCAACGGTTTCTCGCAGAAATGCTCTTTAAAAATTAACAGCCGATAAGTGTGGGCGCTTGATGGAAGCGAGCTGATCTTCGGATCAGAAAGCGAAAGTATCAAGAGTCTCACACTAAAGTAAGTCAGGTTTATGAAGCAATTCATATTCCTGTCAGCTTTGAGTGAGCGACCGGTTCTTAACGGAACCGAAAACAGTAACAGGTTTGAACTGAAGAGTTTGATCCTGGCTCAGATTGAACGCTGGCGGCATGCCTTACACATGCAAGTCGAACGGCAGCACGGGTGCTTGCACCTGGTGGCGAGTGGCGAACGGGTGAGTAATACATCGGAACATGTCCTGTAGTGGGGGATAGCCCGGCGAAAGCCGGATTAATACCGCATACGATCTATGGATGAAAGCGGGGGACCTTCGGGCCTCGCGCTATAGGGTTGGCCGATGGCTGATTAGCTAGTTGGTGGGGTAAAGGCCTACCAAGGCGACGATCAGTAGCTGGTCTGAGAGGACGACCAGCCACACTGGGACTGAGACACGGCCCAGACTCCTACGGGAGGCAGCAGTGGGGAATTTTGGACAATGGGCGAAAGCCTGATCCAGCAATGCCGCGTGTGTGAAGAAGGCCTTCGGGTTGTAAAGCACTTTTGTCCGGAAAGAAATCCTTGGTTCTAATATAGCCGGGGGATGACGGTACCGGAAGAATAAGCACCGGCTAACTACGTGCCAGCAGCCGCGGTAATACGTAGGGTGCGAGCGTTAATCGGAATTACTGGGCGTAAAGCGTGCGCAGGCGGTTTGCTAAGACCGATGTGAAATCCCCGGGCTCAACCTGGGAACTGCATTGGTGACTGGCAGGCTAGAGTATGGCAGAGGGGGGTAGAATTCCACGTGTAGCAGTGAAATGCGTAGAGATGTGGAGGAATACCGATGGCGAAGGCAGCCCCCTGGGCCAATACTGACGCTCATGCACGAAAGCGTGGGGAGCAAACAGGATTAGATACCCTGGTAGTCCACGCCCTAAACGATGTCAACTAGTTGTTGGGGATTCATTTCCTTAGTAACGTAGCTAACGCGTGAAGTTGACCGCCTGGGGAGTACGGTCGCAAGATTAAAACTCAAAGGAATTGACGGGGACCCGCACAAGCGGTGGATGATGTGGATTAATTCGATGCAACGCGAAAAACCTTACCTACCCTTGACATGGTCGGAATCCTGCTGAGAGGTGGGAGTGCTCGAAAGAGAACCGATACACAGGTGCTGCATGGCTGTCGTCAGCTCGTGTCGTGAGATGTTGGGTTAAGTCCCGCAACGAGCGCAACCCTTGTCCTTAGTTGCTACGCAAGAGCACTCTAAGGAGACTGCCGGTGACAAACCGGAGGAAGGTGGGGATGACGTCAAGTCCTCATGGCCCTTATGGGTAGGGCTTCACACGTCATACAATGGTCGGAACAGAGGGTTGCCAACCCGCGAGGGGGAGCTAATCCCAGAAAACCGATCGTAGTCCGGATTGCACTCTGCAACTCGAGTGCATGAAGCTGGAATCGCTAGTAATCGCGGATCAGCATGCCGCGGTGAATACGTTCCCGGGTCTTGTACACACCGCCCGTCACACCATGGGAGTGGGTTTTACCAGAAGTGGCTAGTCTAACCGCAAGGAGGACGGTCACCACGGTAGGATTCATGACTGGGGTGAAGTCGTAACAAGGTAGCCGTATCGGAAGGTGCGGCTGGATCACCTCCTTTCCAGAGCTATCTCGCAAAGTTGAGCGCTCACGCTTATCGGCTGTAAATTAAAGACAGACTCAGGGGTCTGTAGCTCAGTCGGTTAGAGCACCGTCTTGATAAGGCGGGGGTCGTTGGTTCGAATCCAACCAGACCCACCAATGTCTTGTCTGGCGGTAGTACCTGAGGAATCTGTACTCATGGGGGCATAGCTCAGCTGGGAGAGCACCTGCTTTGCAAGCAGGGGGTCGTCGGTTCGATCCCGTCTGCCTCCACCAATCTTCAATGGGAAGCGTTTGGATCACACGAAAGTGACGTGTGAGACGAGCATTTGCCATTGGCGATTGAGCCAGTCAGAGTGATATGAGTAACACCATATCGGCTGTCGTTCTTTAACAATCTGGAAGAAGTAAGTAATTTGGATAGCGGAAGCGTCTTGAGATGGACGTGGAAGTTATCCGGGTTGTGATTGTATCGATGTATCTCAAGATGATTCGAACTCTATGTTTGACTCAATTGGAATACGGCACAACGCGAAAACTCAACCTGTAACGACTGTCGGAGAGACAGACTCGTTATAGGGTCAAGCGAACAAGTGCATGTGGTGGATGCCTTGGCGATCACAGGCGATGAAGGACGCGGTAGCCTGCGAAAAGCTACGGGGAGCTGGCAAACGAGCTTTGATCCGTAGATGTCCGAATGGGGAAACCCACTCCTTTTGGAGTATCCATGGCTGAATACATAGGCCATGCGAAGCGAACGCGGTGAACTGAAACATCTAAGTAACCGCAGGAAAAGAAATCAACCGAGATTCCCAAAGTAGTGGCGAGCGAAATGGGATGAGCCTTGCACTCTTTATTTGTATTGTTAGCCGAACGCTCTGGAAAGTGCGGCCATAGCGGGTGATAGCCCCGTAGGCGAAAACAGTATGAAAGAACTAGGTGTGCGACAAGTAGGGCGGGACACGTGAAATCCTGTCTGAAGATGGGGGGACCATCCTCCAAGGCTAAATACTCGTGATCGACCGATAGTGAACCAGTACCGTGAGGGAAAGGCGAAAAGAACCCCGGGAGGGGAGTGAAATAGATCCTGAAACCGCATGCATACAAACAGTCGGAGCCTCGTAAGGGGTGACGGCGTACCTTTTGTATAATGGGTCAGCGACTTACGTTCAGTAGCAAGCTTAACCGTATAGGGCAGGCGTAGCGAAAGCGAGTCCGAATAGGGCGTTCAGTTGCTGGGCGTAGACCCGAAACCAAGTGATCTATCCATGGCCAGGATGAAGGTGCGGTAACACGTACTGGAGGTCCGAACCCACTAACGTTGAAAAGTTAGGGGATGAGCTGTGGATAGGGGTGAAAGGCTAAACAAACTTGGAAATAGCTGGTTCTCTCCGAAAACTATTTAGGTAGTGCCTCGTGTCTCACCTTCGGGGTAGAGCACTGTCATGGTTGGGGGGTCTATTGCAGATTACCCCGCCATAGCAAACTCCGAATACCGAAGAGTGCAATCACGGGAGACAGACATCGGGTGCTAACGTCCGGTGTCAAGAGGGAAACAACCCAGACCGCCAGCTAAGGTCCCCAAATATAGCTAAGTGGGAAACGAAGTGGGAAGGCTAAAACAGTCAGGAGGTTGGCTTAGAAGCAGCCACCCTTTAAAGAAAGCGTAATAGCTCACTGATCGAGTCGTCCTGCGCGGAAGATGTAACGGGGCTAAGCTATATACCGAAGCTGCGGATGCGAGCTATGCTCGCATGGTAGGAGAGCGTTCTGTAAGCCTGCGAAGGTGTCTCGGAAGGGATGCTGGAGGTATCAGAAGTGCGAATGCTGACATGAGTAGCGATAAAGGGGGTGAAAGGCCCCCTCGCCGTAAGCCCAAGGTTTCCTACGCAACGTTCATCGGCGTAGGGTGAGTCGGCCCCTAAGGCGAGGCAGAAATGCGTAGCTGATGGGAAGCAGGTCAATATTCCTGCACCATTGTTAGATGCGATGGGGGGACGGATCGCGGAAGGTTGTCCGGGTGTTGGAAGTCCCGGTCGCTGCATTGGAGAAGGCGCTTAGGCAAATCCGGGCGCAGGATTCAAGGGTGTGGCGCGAGCTCCTTAGGGAGCGAAGCAATTGGAAGTGGTTCCAAGAAAAGCCTCTAAGCTTCAGTCTAACGATGACCGTACCGCAAACCGACACAGGTGGGCGAGATGAGTATTCTAAGGCGCTTGAGAGAACTCGGGAGAAGGAACTCGGCAAATTGGTACCGTAACTTCGGGATAAGGTACGCCCTTGTAGCTTGATGCCCCTGCGGGCAAAGGGTGAAGGGGTTGCAATAAACTGGTGGCTGCGACTGTTTAATAAAAACACAGCACTCTGCAAACACGAAAGTGGACGTATAGGGTGTGACGCCTGCCCGGTGCCGGAAGATTAAATGATGGGGTGCAAGCTCTTGATTGAAGTCCCGGTAAACGGCGGCCGTAACTATAACGGTCCTAAGGTAGCGAAATTCCTTGTCGGGTAAGTTCCGACCTGCACGAATGGCGTAACGATGGCCACACTGTCTCCTCCCGAGACTCAGCGAAGTTGAAGTGTTTGTGATGATGCAATCTACCCGCGGCTAGACGGAAAGACCCCATGAACCTTTACTGTAGCTTTGCATTGGACTTTGAACCGATCTGTGTAGGATAGGTGGGAGGCTATGAAACCGGAACGCTAGTTTCGGTGGAGCCGTCCTTGAAATACCACCCTGGTTTGTTTGAGGTTCTAACCTTGGCCCGTGATCCGGGTCGGGGACAGTGCATGGTAGGCAGTTTGACTGGGGCGGTCTCCTCCCAAAGCGTAACGGAGGAGTACGAAGGTACGCTAGGTACGGTCGGAAATCGTGCTGATAGTGCAATGGCATAAGCGTGCTTAACTGCGAGACCGACAAGTCGAGCAGGTGCGAAAGCAGGTCATAGTGATCCGGTGGTTCTGTATGGAAGGGCCATCGCTCAACGGATAAAAGGTACTCTGGGGATAACAGGCTGATACCGCCCAAGAGTTCATATCGACGGCGGTGTTTGGCACCTCGATGTCGGCTCATCTCATCCTGGGGCTGTAGCCGGTCCCAAGGGTATGGCTGTTCGCCATTTAAAGAGGTACGTGAGCTGGGTTTAAAACGTCGTGAGACAGTTTGGTCCCTATCTGCCGTGGGCGTTGGATATTTGAAGGGGGCTGCTCCTAGTACGAGAGGACCGGAGTGGACGAACCTCTGGTGTACCGGTTGTCACGCCAGTGGCATCGCCGGGTAGCTATGTTCGGAAGAGATAACCGCTGAAAGCATCTAAGCGGGAAACTCGCCTTAAGATGAGATATCCCTGGGGACTAGATCCCCTTGAAGGGTCGTTCGAGACCAGGACGTTGATAGGTCAGGTGTGTAAGCGCAGTAATGCGTTCAGCTAACTGATACTAATTGCCCGTAAGGCTTGATCCTATAACAAGTCTGTTTTACAGACAGCGGTTGAATGACCGCGATGTGCTGATACGCACAACCTCAAAAATTACTGCTTCTTCCCGATTGGTTGCGTTGCGAAGCAACGTGACAACCCTCTTTGCCTGATGACCATAGCGAGTCGGTCCCACCCCTTCCCATCCCGAACAGGACCGTGAAACGACTCTACGCCGATGATAGTGCGGATTCCCGTGTGAAAGTAGGTAATCGTCAGGCTCCCTAAGCCAGAAACCCCCGCCCGACCAGGCGGGGGTTTTTGCATTTCGGTGATGGAAATGTGTGCGCGAGAGGAGGGATAGCTTGGCCCGAGCTGGCCGCAGCGCGCCTCGAAACGTACCCGACGGGCCGGGGTTGACCTGCCCCCTTCGATAGGGCCACGGAGCTTCTAGTAAAGTCCTGTTCAAACATGCTCCTGCAAGACAGGAGCGCCTACTGGTGCCGGATGCTTCGCCGCGAATTCGGCCGGCGACTGGTAGTTCAATGCGCTGTGCGGCCGTGCCTCGTTGTAGTCCCGGCGCCATGCCGACACCACGGCCCGGGCGTGGGCGAGCGTCGTGAACCAGTGCTCGTTCAGACACTCGTCACGAAACTTGCCATTGAACGACTCGATGTACGCATTCTGCGTCGGCTTGCCCGCCTGAATCAATTTCAACGTCACGCCGTTGGCGTAGGCCCACTGGTCCAGCGCGCGGCTCGTGAATTCGGGTCCCTGGTCCGTGCGCAACGCTTTCGGGTAGCCCCTGAAGCGCGCCACCCGGTCCAGCACGCGCGTCACATACCGACCCGAGATGCCGTGGTCCACCACGATCTCGACCGCTTCCTTGGTGAAGTCGTCGACAATGGTCAGGCACTTCAGGCGACGCCCGTTGGACAATGCGTCCATCACGAAATCGAGGGACCACACCTCGTTCGGCGTACTCGGCAAAGCCAGCTGCTCGCGCTCGACCATCACGCCGTGGCGCCGTCGCCGGCGCCGCACGGCCAGTCCGGCCTCGCGATACAGCCGGTGCACGCGCTTGTGGTTTACGTGCCTTCCTTCGCGCGCCAGCAGCGCGTGTAGCCGCCGATAGCCGAAACGCCGCCTCTGGTGCCCCAGCTCGATGAGGCGCGCCTTGAGCGCCTCATTCTCGTGGTCCGGCTGCGCTTCATAATGCAGCACGCTGCGCGAAAGCCCGACAAGCCGGCAGGCACGGCGCTCGGAGACATTGACCTTCTGCCGAATCGCCGCGACCGCCTCGCGCCTGGCCTGCGGGCTCAGGGCTTTCCCTTCACGACCACCTTCAGGGCTTCCATATCGAGCATCGCCTCGGCCAGCAGCTTCTTCAGCCTCGCGTTCTCGGCTTCCAGCTCCTTGAGCCGACGGGCTTCCGACACCTCCATGCCGCCGAACTTCGCGCGCCACGTGTAGAACGAGGCGTCACTGAACCCATGCTTCCTGCACAGCTCCTTCACCGGCAGGCCCGCCTCCGCTTCCTTCAGGAAGCCGATGATCTGTTCTTCCGAAAAGCGCTTCTTCATGTCCGTCTTCCTCTCCGAAAACGGACTTTACTAGATTCCGACTGGCCCGGTTTACGGGGAGCAGGTCAGGGTCCCGCCATCCCCAAGAGGCCAAAGTCGTTCCGCAATGGCCGCTATCTTCCTCAATTCGACGGCTTATTGGCTGCATCTTCTGTCAAAATATTAGTCGCTTCACCCTTCCGTGCTTGCCCATCAGATGGTGATCCGCAGGATTGGGAAGAGCCTTCCCGGCACGACACTCGATTCCTTTGTGCCGATCTTTTCGGCTCCGAGCGTCAGATAAAACGGAACGGCGTTGGGATCTGCTTCGATCACAAAGCTTCTGATTCCCCTCGCTGCAGCCTCCCTTCGGATCTCCTCCCACAGCGCACGCGCGACGCCCCGGCCCATGTGATCGGGATGGACGAATAACCATCCGGGCGTCGGTTGATCCGAATCCGATGATGCCCGCACCCAGAATCCGATGATCGTCCCGGCGGATTCCGCGACATAACCGATCGCCCCTTCGATCGTCTCCGGCGAAATCGTCAGATCGCGCTGCCACAAATCGAGCCAGTCCTCCGGATAGCCCCAATGCGCCTTCGAAAGGCGCGCAAGTTTCGTGAGTTCGTCTGCGTCCGCAGTACGTGCAGCACGGACGGTAAATGGGTGATGCATCTCGTCTCCCCTTGCTGTCGACGTGCCGGCCTGTGTCGTCGTCGGTGCATCGTCCGGTGTGCATTGGCTCACTTCGTTTTACCTCTCGATTTTCAGTTTGCCCACTCGTCGGGCAATCGGGCGGCACCGTTCAACGGCGCACGTTTGGTTCGGCTACATGATCTGCGATGCATGTCCGGCGACGATGCGCCAGCCTGCGCCCGAGCGGCGCCACAGGCGCGTATAGGCAAATGTGCCATCGAAAGCCACGCCATCGAAACGGCCGGCGAGCGTTGCCTTCGTCGTGGTCAGGATCATCCCGTCGATCGCGGATGCTCGCGTTTCATGAAAGTCGAGCTTGTCCAGTCGCAGAAGTTTCGCGCGATGCGTGGCCAGATCGTCGTCTTTCGAGATGATCTGGCCGGACGGGATGGTGAACAGCAGATCGTCGTCCAGCAACGCATCGAGCGCCTCGACATCGTTGGTCAGCATCGCGGCCCGAAGCGCAGCTTCGTAAGGTTCGATGACGGTACGGATCGCATCCATGTGTGAGCCTCTCGTGATTGGTGCAGGGGTGTGATTTCATTCATCGGCGGCGAATGGCGCCTACCGTGCATTCGACAGCGATTGACGCCGGACCACCATCACCAGGCAGATGCCGATCGACGCGATGATGTTGACGGCCGGATAGAACGCGACCGCGACACTCCACGTGCTCAGCGCCAGCAACGCCAGCGCGTACTTGAGCACGCACAGCGCGAAATAGGCGAGGCTCTCGCTCCACGGATCGCGGAGCGTCTTGCGCACGGTCGGGCCGAGGCCGGCAAGCTCGATCAGCGTGACCAGACAGATCGCGATCGTCGGATCGTCGGTGAGCATCCAGAGCGGGATGGCCGAAAGGGCGGCGCACAGAAAAACCCAGTCGATGCGTGTCCAGCCGCGTTCGCCGCGGAAGATGCTGGCCACCAGCGTCAGAAAGCACGTGACGGCAATCGCCGCCGTGCACCACGCGGACGGCCCCGCACCCGCAACGAACTGGCCGGCGGCTGCGATCGCCGTGACGATCGACCATACGAGCCACGTGAACAGATGCGGACGCACGGTGCGCCGATAAATCGCGAGCGCATACGGAATCGCCGCCAGCAACGACACGGCAGTCCCGATAACGCCAAAGACCGAAGCGGCAGCCTGCTCGACACTCGCCATCGACGCAACCTCGTTCGTCCAGGCCGACCAGTATGTGGTCGGATGAGCCGCGGTGCAACGTCGTGCCTGCCACGCATCGCCGCGAGTTTCGCGTCGCATCGCACCGGAAGGCTGGTTTGGCCGAACGCAAACAAACGGCGCAGGAACCGTGAAGCGGCAGGAATTCCCACTGCACGACAGCCGAATGAATAGAAATAACCTCTTCAATGAGAAGAAAAACTGTTCTTTCAAATCTCTTTTTGATGGCCGACAGTTTGACAACCGGACGACTGCCGAGATTCAGGGCGGTCATCGACCTCGGTCATGCCCGCCGGCGTCTTTCGTCGGGTCGAATCCAGGTGGAGAACAACGCACAAGCGCCTGGTCGTCACAACGGAGTCTCGAATGAACCCAACTTCAACAGAAAACCTTCAGCTCGCGGACTGGAGACGACTCGCGGCGCAGGTCGTCCCGAGAACGCTCGCGCATATCGGCGGTCGCAGCGTGCCCGCCCGGAGCGGCCGGACGTTCGTCGCGATCAACCCGGCCACCGAGGCCGTCATCGCGGAAGTCGCGTCGTGCGACGCACCGGATGTGGACGACGCGGTGCGCGCAGCGCGCAACGCATTCGAATCCGGCGTCTGGTCGCGCTGCGCGCCGGCCGAGCGCAAGCGCGTGCTGTGCCGGCTCGGCGAACTCATCGCATCGCATGGCGCGGAGCTCGCGCTGCTCGATTCGCTCAACATGGGCAAGCGTGTCGCCGACGCGTTCAGCATCGACGTGCCGGCTGCAGGCGGCCTGTTCAGCTGGTACGGCGAGGCCGTCGACAAGCTGAATGGCGAAGTCGCATCGACCGAGCCGGGCAACCTTGCGGTCGTCACGCGCGAACCGCTTGGCGTGGTCGGCGCCGTGGTGCCTTGGAATTTCCCGCTCGACATGGTCGCGTGGAAGGTGGCGCCGGCGCTGGCGGCCGGCAACAGCGTCGTGCTGAAGCCCGCGGAGCAATCGCCGCTGTCCGCGCTGCGTCTCGCGGAGCTGGCGCTCGAAGCGGGGTTGCCGCCCGGCGTGCTGAACGTCGTGGCCGGGTACGGCGAGACTGCCGGGCGTGCGCTCGGTCTGCATCCCGACGTCGACGTGCTCGCGTTCACGGGATCGACGGCCGTCGGCAAGAAATTCCTCGAATATGCGGCGCAGTCGAACATGAAGCAGGTATGGCTCGAGTGCGGCGGCAAGAGCCCGAACCTGGTGTTCGACGATACGGACGATCTCGATCTCGCCGCACGCAAGGCGTGCTTCGGCATTTTCTTCAACCAGGGCGAAGTGTGTTCCGCGAACTCGCGACTGCTGGTTCAGCGCTCGATCCACGACGAATTCGTTGACCGGCTGATTTCGCATGCTGCCGCGTTCATGCCGGGCGATCCGCTCGATCCGTCGAGCGGGATGGGGGCCATCGTGGACGAGCAGCAGCACCGGCGGGTGCGCGAGTGGATCGCGCGCGGCCGCGACAGCGCGACGCTCGCGATCGGCGGAGGCGCGCCGCGCGTCGACGGCAAGGGCTACTTCATCGAGCCGACGATCTTCATCGATGTGAAGCATGACGACGCGATCGCGCGCGAGGAGATTTTCGGACCGGTGCTGTCGGTGATGGCGTTCGACACCGAGGACGAGGCCGTCCGGCTCGCGAACGACTCGATCTACGGCCTGGCCGCGTCGCTCTGGACCGGCAGCCTGTCGCGCGCGCATCGCGTGTCGGGCCGGCTGCGCGCCGGCACGGTGTCCGTCAACACGGTCGATGCGCTGAGCGCGCAGACGCCGTTCGGCGGGTTCCGCCAGTCGGGTTTCGGCCGCGATCTTTCGCTGCACGCGATCGACAAGTACACGGGTCTCAAGACGACCTGGATCAGCTATTGATTCGACGCGGCACAACCACGCTTCTTATTCATCAAACGAACCGGAGACTTGCCTATGAATGCGCCCGACTTTCCGCATCGCACGACGCAGGACTATCAACGCAGCGACGCCGCGCATCACCTGCATGCGTTCGTCGACCAGAAGGCACTGAACGAGGAAGGCGCGCGCGTGATGGTGCGCGGCGAAGGCGTTTATCTGTGGGACAACGACGGCAACCGCTATCTGGACGGCATGTCCGGGTTGTGGTGCACCAACGTCGGCTATGGCCGACCGGAACTGATCGACGCTGCCGCGCGGCAGATGAAGGAACTGTCCTACTACAACATGTTCTTTCATACGACGCACCCGTCGGTGATCGAACTGTCGGAACGGCTGTTCGCGTTGCTCGGCAATCGCTTCAGCCACGTCGTGTATACCAATTCGGGTTCCGAATCGAACGAAGTGCTGATTCGCACCGTGCGGCGGTTCTGGGACGTGATGGGCAAGCCGGAGAAGAAGGTGCTGATCGGCCGCGTGAACGGCTACCACGGCTCGACGGTCGGCAGCGCGTCGCTGGGCGGCATGGCGTTCATGCACGAAATGGGCGATCTGCCGATTCCGAACATCACGCACGTCGACGAACCATACTGGTACGCGAACGGCGGCGATCTGAGCCCCGAGGCGTTCGGCAAGCAGGCGGCGTTGTCGCTCGAACGCAAGATTCTCGAGATCGGCGCGGACCGCGTCGCCGCGTTCGTCGCGGAGCCGTTCCAGGGGGCGGGCGGGATGATCTTTCCGCCGGACGGCTATTGGCAGGAGATCGAGCGCATCTGTCGCCAGTACGACGTGCTGCTCTGCGCGGATGAAGTGATCGGCGGTTTCGGCCGCACCGGCGAGTGGTTCGCGCACCGTCACTTCGGCTTCGAGCCCGACCTGATCTGCATGGCCAAGGGGTTGACCTCGGGCTACGTGCCGATGGGCGGCCTGATCATGAGCCGGCGCGTCGGCGATGCGCTGGTCGACAAGGGCGGCGTCTACGCACACGGGCTGACCTATTCGGGGCATCCGGTCGCGGCCGCCGTCGCGCTGGCCAACCTCGACGTGCTCGAGCGCGAAGGCCTCGTCGGGCGCACGAAGACGGATACGGGGCCGTACCTGCAGAAGGCGCTGCGCGATGCGTTCGACGGCCATCCGCTCGTCGGCGAGATCCAGGGCGTGGGTGCGGTCGGCGCGATCCAGTTCGCGAAGAACAAGGCGACGCGCGAGCGCTTCGCGAACGAGGCCGATCTGACCTGGCACAGCCGGACGGTCGGGTTCGAACTCGGCGCGATCGTACGCTCGACGAACGGCCGCCTGATCGTTGCGCCGCCGCTGGTGATCGATCATGCGCAAATCGACGAGCTGGTCGGCACGATGCGCAAGGCGGTCGATGCGACGGCACGTGAAGTGCTCGGGATCGACTGCTGACCGACCGGGCGACGCGCTTTCGCCCGGTGGCAGACGGGCGAAAGCGCGTTTCGCGACAGACATCGCTGCGGGGGCGGCCGATTGCGGAATGTTTCCAGGGCCGTCGCCCGATACGCCGAAGATCGAACTTCAAGGTAACGGTGCACGGAAACGATGCCCGGGCGGCCGCGCATTATTAAGGAATGCAAATGACGATTTCCGATGATTGAAAACCGGAAACGTCATGCCGACCGGCGCGTCCGCATCGCGTCGAGAACGCTGGTCGGCTACTCGCGCACCCACGAAAATCACAACGGAAACAAGGAGACGAAATGAGTCAGGGCGAGTCCATTGCTCATCTCGAGGAAAGCACCATCCAGCCGATTCCGCTGACCGAGCGGCACGGCAGCGCGAAGGATCTGTTCACGATCTGGTTCGGCTCGAACATCATGATGCTGACGATCGTCACCGGATCGCTCGCGACGACGGTGTTCAAGCAGCCGTTCTGGTGGGCGGCGCTCGCCACGCTCGTCGGCAGCCTGATCGGCGCGGTCTTCATGGCGCTGCACTCCGCGCAGGGGCCGCAGCTCGGCGTGCCGCAGATGATCCAGACCCGCGGGCAGTTCGGGTCGTTCGGTGCGCTGCTCGTGGTCGGGTTGGTCGTCGTGATGTATGTCGGCTTCTTCGCGTCGAACTGCGTGTTCGGCGGGCAGGCGTTGCATAGCCTGAACGCGAGCATTCCGCTCGACGCCGGCGTCGTCGTCATCGGGCTGATCAGCCTGCTCGGATCGATCTACGGATACAAGCTGATCCACGCGTATGCGCGGCTGCTGAGCTGGTGCTCGGGCAGCGTGCTCGTGCTGGCCTTCGTGTGGATCATCTTCGTGCACGGCTTGCCGGCCGACACGTTCTCGAAGCATTCGCTGAACCTGTCGGGCTTTCTCGGCGCGATGTCGGTCGCCGCGCTGTGGCAGATCGCATATGCGCCTTACGTGTCGGACTATTCGCGCTACCTGCCGCCCGATACGGGGCCGCGCACTGCGTTCTGGTCGAGTTACTGGGGCTGCGTGCTCGGCTCGTTCTTCCCGATGCTGCTGGGTTGCCTCGTCGGACTCGCGACTCCCGACGGCAACGTCGTGAGCGGTCTCACGGGACTCACGCAGGGGATCAGCGTGCTGGTGATCGTCGTGCTGTCGTTCGGCATCGCGGCCAGTAACGCGATGGAGCTGTATTGCGGCGCGCTGTCGGCCATCACCGTGCTGCAGACGCTCTTTCCGTCGTGGTCGGGCAGGGCGCGCGCACGGGCGATCACCGCGATCGTCCTGTGCGGCATCGCGCTCGCGATCGCGCTGTTCGGGCAGGACAATTTCCTCGCCGGCTACACGAACTTCATCCTGCTGCTGCTGTACGTGCTCGTGCCGTGGACGGCGATCAACCTCGTCGACTACTACCTCGTCTGCCACGGCGAGTACGACGTCGATTCGTTCTTCCGGCAGGACGGCGGCATCTACGGGCGCTTCAATGCGATCGCCGTCGGGTCGTACTTCATCGGCATCGTCGCGCAGGCGCCGTTCATGGCGACCGATCTCTATACGGGAGAACTGGCGAGCCGGCTCGGTGGCGCGGATGTCTCGTGGATCGTCGGCCTGTCGCTCACGTCGCTCGTCTACTACGCGGGCTGCAAGCTGTTCTCGCGGCCGCTGCATGGCGTGGCCGCGAGCGTCGACGGCGTCTCCCGCTGAGTTCGCGTCGCTTCAAGAGCCGAACGCGCGCAGGCGTTCGGCATGGGCTTCGAACCCGTCGAGCCCGGGATGGCGACTGAGCTTGCCGACGCGCACCCGGGCTGCGTCGGCCGTTTGTCTGCTGCGTTTCAAGGCTCCTGCTGCGCCGCGTGCACGTCACGCCGGAACGCGCCGGGGCTCGTGCCCGTCCATTTGCGAAAGGCGCGATGAAACGCGCTCGGCTCGGTGAAACCGAGCTCGACCGCGATCTCGGCGACGCTGAGCGTGTGCCCGCGCAGCAACGACTGGGCCAGCACGCCGCGCAGTTCGTCCTTGAGCGCCGCGAAGCTTTGCCCTTCGCTGCGCAGGCGCCGCCGCAGCGTCGCGGGCGTCGTGCGGAGATGGCCGGCCAACGTATCGAAGTCGGGCCACTCGGCGGCCGGCAGCGCCTTCAGGTGGGCGCGCGTCTTCGCGACCCAGCCCGTGTCGTGCCGGTAGCGGACGAGCAGGTTGCCGGGCGCGCCGCGCAGGAACGTTTTCAGCGCTTGCTCGGAGCGGATCGTCGGCAACGCGAGATACGCGGCGTTGAACGCGAGCCGGCTGTCCGGCCGGTCGAAATGCACGGGCACGCCGAAGAACTGGTGATAGTCGCTGCGCTGATCGGGGCTCGGGCACGCGAAATCGATCCGCTGCAGCGGGATGCGCCGGCCGGTCAGCCAGCACGCGACGCCGAGCAGGATCAGCCAGAACGTCCGGTACGCGAACGCCGGGTACGGTGCGCCCGCTTGCGTCAGCACGATCTGCGCCTGCCCGTCGGCCACGACGAGCTCGCCGTGCGGCTCGTCCAGCACCACGCGCAGGAACTGCAGCGCCCGGCGCAGCGCCTTGTCGAGCGTGCCGGCGTGCAGCACCGCGTGGCACAGCAGCGTGAAGCTGCCTTGCCGCATCGGGCGCGCGGCGAGCCCGAAGAATTCGTCGTCGATCGTGCCGGCGATCGCGAGCCACAGCCGGCCGTATTGCTGCGGCGTGACGGGCTCGCGCACGGTGGCCGGCAGGCCGGCTGCGCGCAGCACGGGCTCCGTCGGGATGCGCTGCCGGCGCAGGCTCGCGAGCGCGTCGTCGACGAAATCCGGCGAAATCATCTGCGGCCCCATTTTCCTGCGTCCTCCCGACATGGCAAAAGCGATCACGATTCTAGATTCGGTTTGTCATTGATTGCAATGTGCCGGCTGTCTACCATCGATGTATCCCCGTCGTGCCACTGGCTCGCCGGCGGTCATAACGCACAGGAGACACGCATGCCTGATGGAGCAACCGCCCGGGCGGTGCCGGCCTACGCCGACGCCGTGGCCCGGTTCAGTATCGAGACCGCCGCGACGCATCTGCGCGGCGACCTGGAGCGCGGCCTGAACGCGTGCGTCGAATGCTGCGACCGGCATGCGTCGGCAGACGCGATCGCGCTCGACTGGATCGACGCGGGCGGGCGGCACCGCAGCTTCACGTTCGCGCAGATGCAGGCGCTGTCGGCGCGGGTCGCGAACCTGCTCGTCGCGCAGGGCGTGAAACCGGGCGACGTGGTGGCCGGCCTGTTGCCGCGCACGCCCGAACTCGTCGCGACGATCCTCGGCACGTGGCGCGCGGGCGCCGTCTACCAGCCGCTGTTCACCGCGTTCGGCCCGAAGGCGATCGAGCACCGGCTGCGCATGAGCGATGCGCGCCTGGTCGTGACCAACGTCGCGAATCGCGCGAAGCTCGACGAGATCGCCGATTGCCCGCCGGTCGCGACGGTGCGCGAGCCGGGCGAGGGTCTGCCGGAACGCGACATCGATTTCCGCGCGGCGCTCGACGCACAGTCCGACGCGTTTGAACCGGTGCTGCGCAAGGGGTCGGACCTGTTCATGATGATGTCGACGTCGGGCACGACCGGCTTGCCGAAGGGCGTGCCGGTGCCGCTGCGCGCGCTGCTCGCGTTCGGCGCGTACATGCGCGAAGCGGTCGACCTGCGCGAAGGCGACCGGTTCTGGAACATCGCCGATCCGGGCTGGGCGTACGGCCTTTATTACGCGATTACGGGCCCGCTGCTGCTCGGCCACGCGACGACGCTCTACGAGGGCGGCTTCACGGTCGACAGCACGTACGACGTGATCGAACGGCTCGGTATCACGAGCCTCGCCGGCTCGCCGACCGCATACCGGATGCTGATGGCCGCCGGCCGGGAAGCGGCGGCACGTATCGCCGGCAAGCTGCGCGTGGTCAGCAGCGCGGGCGAGCCGCTGAATCCGGAAGTCGTGCGCTGGTTCGACGCGGTGCTCGGCGCGCCGATCTACGATCACTACGGCCAGACCGAACTCGGGATGGTCGTGAACAACCATCACGGGCTCGCGCACGTCGTTCATTCCGGCTCGGCCGGTTTCGCGATGCCGGGCTACCGCGTCGCGGTGCTCGACGAGGCGGGCCGCGAACTCGGCCCAGGCGAGCCCGGCAATCTCGCGATCGACATCGCCCGCTCGCCGCTGCTGTGGTTCAGCGGCTACTGGCGTCAGGACACGCCGGCGATCGCGGGCGGCTATTACCGGACCGGCGACAACGTCGAGCTGGAGCCGGACGGCACCGTGAGCTTCATCGGCCGCGCGGACGACGTGATCACGTCGTCCGGCTACCGGATCGGCCCGTTCGACGTGGAAAGCGCGCTGATCGAGCATCCGGCCGTCAGCGAGGCCGCCGTCATCGGCGTGCCCGATCCGGAGCGCACGGAGATCGTCAAGGCGTTCGTCGTGCTGTCGAACGGCTTCGACGGCACGCCGGCGCTGGCCGACGAACTGAGCCAGCACGTGAAGCGGCGGCTGTCCGCCCACGCTTATCCCCGCGCGATCGAATTCGTCGACGCGCTGCCGAAAACCCCGAGCGGCAAGATCCAGCGCTTCGTGTTGCGCAAGATGGAAACCGAGAAGGCCGCTCAACCCTGAATACGGACTGCAGATGAATATCAAGGATCGCGTTTTTCTGATTACGGGCGCCGGTTCGGGCCTCGGCGCCGCGGTGGCGCGCATGGTGGTCGAGCAAGGCGGGAAGGCTGTGCTGCTGGACGTCAATGACGATGCCGGCGCGAGCCTCGCGCACGAACTGGGTGCTGCCGCGCGCTTCGTGAAGACCGACGTGACGAGCGAAGCCGACGGGCAGGCGGCGGTCGCCGCCGCGCGCGATGCGTTCGGCCGCATCGATGCGCTCGTCAACTGCGCGGGCGTCGCGCCGGGCGAGAAGGTCGTCGGCCGCGACGGCCCGCATTCGCTCGATCGTTTCGCGCGTGCGGTGTCGATCAATCTCGTCGGCACGTTCAACATGATCCGGTTGGCCGCCGAAGCGATGTCGAAGCAGGACGCCGATGCGCAAGGCGAGCGCGGCGTGATCGTCAACACCGCATCGGTCGCGGCGTTCGACGGGCAGATCGGGCAGGCCGCGTATGCGGCGTCGAAGAGCGGCGTGGTGGGCATGACGCTGCCGATCGCGCGCGAACTCGCGCGGTTCGGCATTCGCGTCGTGACGGTCGCGCCGGGCATCTTCGCGACGCCGATGATGGCCGGCATGCCGCAGGACGTGCAGGACGCGCTCGGCAAGAGCGTGCCGTTCCCGCCGCGGCTCGGCCGCCCGGAGGAATTTGCGGCGCTGGTGCGCCACATCGCCGAGAATACGATGCTGAACGGCGAAGTCATCCGTCTCGATGGTGCGTTGCGCATGGCACCGCGCTAATACTGGAGGAAACGAATCATGACGACTCAGGATCCGATCGTAATCGTTGGGGCGGCGCGTACGCCGATGGGTGGTTTTCAGGGCGACCTCGCCGCGGCGAGCGCGAGCGAGCTCGGCGCGGTCGCCATTCGTGCGGCGCTCGAGCGCGCGAACGTGCCGGCCGAACGTATCGACGAAATCGTGTTCGGCTGCGTGCTGCCTGCCGGCCAGGGCCAGGCGCCTGCCCGGCAGGCCGCGCTGAAGGCCGGGCTGCCGCTCGCGGCGGGCGCGACCACGGTCAACAAGATGTGCGGCTCCGGGATGAAGGCCGCGATGTTCGCGCACGACCTGCTGCTGGCGGGCTCGGCTGCCGTGGCCGTCGCAGGCGGGATGGAGAGCATGACGAATGCGCCGTACCTGCTGCCGAAGGCGCGCGCGGGGATGCGGATGGGCCACGGCCAGGTGCTCGACCACATGTTCCTCGACGGGCTCGAGGACGCCTATGAGAAGGGCCGCCTGATGGGCACGTTCGCCGAGGACTGCGCGCAGGCTTACCAGTTCACGCGCGAGGCGCAGGATGCGTTCGCGATCGCATCGCTCACGCGTGCGCAACGCGCGATCGCGGACGGGCATTTCGTGTCGGAGATTGCGCCGGTCACCGTGAAGGCAGGGAAAGCGGAAACCGTCGTGTCGATCGACGAGCAGCCGGGCAAGGCGAAGCTCGACAAGATCCCGACGCTGAAGCCGGCGTTTCGCGAAGGCGGCACGGTGACCGCGGCCAACGCATCGTCGATTTCCGACGGCGCGGCCGCGCTCGTGATGATGCGCCGCTCGGAAGCCGAGCGTCTGGGCCTCACGCCGAAGGCCGTGATCGTCGGGCATTCGACTTACGCGGACAAGCCGGGCCTGTTCGCGACGGCGCCGATCGGCGCGCTGCGCAAGCTGTCGGAGAAAACCGGCTGGAACCTGCGCGACGTCGATCTGTTCGAGATCAACGAAGCGTTCGCGGTGGTGCCGATGGCCGCGATGCGCGATCTCGACCTGCCGCACGAGAAGGTCAACGTGCATGGCGGCGCGTGTGCGCTCGGCCATCCGATCGGCGCATCGGGCGCGCGCGTGATGGTGACGCTGCTGGCCGCGCTCGAAACGTACGGTCTGAAACGCGGCATCGCCTCGCTGTGCATCGGCGGCGGCGAGGCGACGGCGATCGCGATCGAACGCGTGGCATAACGCGTCGCACGCACGCTACGACGCGTCTGCGCGATACGGCACGCTCGCCGTATCGCGACGCGGGCGACGGTGAGCATCGTGCAGGACACACCTGCGCGGTGCCCGTCGCCCGTTTTGTTTTCGGCGGCTCGCGTCGCTGCGCTAGCGCTTCGCGTGCGGCGACACCGCGCCGCATGCGCGTATCACGAGCTGCACGACCTGCTCGGTCTGCTCGTCGAACGACTTTTGCGTGAACGCGCGCTTGCCGCTCAGCGCGCGGATCTGCGCATCGAAATCGGCGTAGTGCTGCGTGGTTGCCCAGATCAGGTACATCAGCGCATGCGCATCGATCGGCGCGAGCAACCCGCGCGCGATCCAGCCGTCGATCACCTTCACGCGCGTGTCGAACCACGGCTTCACGCGTTGCGACAGGATGTCCTGCATGTGCTCCGCGCCCTGGATGATCTCGTTGGCCCAGACCTTCGAGCCGAGCGTGCGCCGACGCGACAGCGCCATCTTCGCGCGCACGTAGCCGCCGATCGCTTCCACCGGATCGTCGCCGGCCTCGAACGAGCCGGCCGCGCGATGCCAGTCCTCGAACAGGTCTTCCAGCACGCGGCGGTACAGCGCAAGCTTCGTCGGGAAGTAGTAATGCAGGTTCGCCTTCGGCAGGCCCGCGCGTTCCGCGATCATCGCGGTGCTCGCGCCGTCGAGCCCGCGCTCCGCGAACACGGCCTCCGCACAGGCGAGCAGATGCGCTTCGTTGGACTCGCGGATGTGCGCCTTGCGTCGCCGCAAAGGCGCGGACGTTTCGTCGCTGTCGGTCGCTTCGGCTGCCGCCTCGTCATGTCTCATCGTTACCCTCGCGCGGCGGGCATGCCGCGTTGGGCTTCATTCTAGCCGCTCAATTGCATCGAGCGCACGCGTGCGGACACAGCGCGTGCGCCGCGATGCTGCGTTGCGATGGCACGTTTCTCGCTCTGTCGAACGACGAAAGAAAGACATTGCTTTGGTCATTTTGATCGTCTAAAACCTGTCCAATCGGACAGGATTCGGCGAGCGGCGGAAGGCAGTGCCGGCGATTCGTCGGACGAACTTCGCGCATGACCGGGATATGCACCGCGCATGGGCGGGCATGCCCCGAATGAGGCATTGCACGCACCGGCACAGACCGGGCTGACGACATCACCGACCCCACAGGAGCGATACGAATGAACGCGGTATCGGAAGCAGTGAAGCGGCCAGTGTTCGACCCGTCGATCAAGGTCGACGGCAAGCGGTTGTGGGACAGCCTGATGGAGGTCGCCAAAATCGGTGCGACGCCGAAGGGCGGCGTGTGCCGCCTCGCGTTGACCGATCTCGACAAGGCCGGCCGTGACCTGATCGTCAGCTGGGCGAAGGCCGCCGGCTGCACGGTGACGGTCGACACGATGGGCAACGTGTTCATGCGCCGCGCGGGCCGCGTGGCCGACGCGGCGCCGGTCGTCACCGGCTCGCACGCGGATTCGCAGCCGACGGGCGGCCGTTTCGACGGCATCTACGGCGTGCTCGGCGGCCTCGAAGTGATTCGCAGTCTCAACGATCACGGCATCGAGACCGAGCATCCGGTCGAAGTGGTGATCTGGACCAACGAGGAGGGCTCGCGCTTCGCGCCCGCGATGGTCGCCTCCGGCGTGTTCGCGGGCGTGTTCCCGCTCGAATACGGGCTGTCGCGCAAGGATGTCGACGGCAAGACGATCGGCGAGGAGCTGGCGCGCATCGGCTACGCGGGCGACGTGCCGTGCGGCGGGCGCAAGCTGCATGCGGCGTTCGAACTGCATATCGAGCAGGGCCCGATTCTCGAAGCGGAATGCAAGACGATCGGCGTCGTGACCGATGCGCAAGGGCAGCGCTGGTACGAGATCACGTTCACCGGCCAGGAAGCGCATGCGGGCCCGACGCCGATGCCGCGCCGCCGCGACGCGCTGCTCGGCGCATCGCGCGTGGTCGATCTCGTCAACCGGATCGGCCTCGACCATGCGCCGTTCGGCTGCGCGACGGTCGGCATGATGCAGGTCTACCCGAACTCGCGCAACGTGATTCCCGGCCGCGTGTTCTTCACCGTCGATTTCCGTCATCCGGACGACGCCGTGCTCGCGAAGATGGACGCCGCGCTGCGCGACGGCGTCGCGCGCATCGCAGCCGACATCGGGCTCGAAACGGCGCTCGAGCAGATCTTCTACTACAAGCCCGTCGCGTTCGATCCGGCGTGCGTCGCCGCCGTGCGCGGCGCGGCCGAGCGCTTCGGCTACTCGCATCGCGACATCGTGTCGGGCGCGGGCCACGACGCGTGTTATCTCGCGCAGGTCGCGCCGACGTCGATGGTGTTCGTGCCGTGTGTCGACGGCATCAGCCACAACGAGATCGAAGACGCGACGCCTGCGTGGATCGAGGCCGGCGCGAACGTGCTGCTGCACGCGATGCTGTCGCGCGCATGCGAGCCGGCTTCATGACGCATCGGTCGTAGCAGCCGGCAGGCCGCGCATCGCCTGACCGCAGGATTCCCAAGCATCACCGCCCCGACTGTGCATTCGCAGCCGGCGGGGACGGCTTTGTCTCCACCCAGTCGAAGGAACGCGTATGACCACCAAGCCAACCGGCGATATCGCCGCGCATCGCCTGTCGTCCACGCAACTCTCGTGCGAATTCGCCGATATCGCGCCGCTGCTCGATCCGACTGCCGCGGCGGCGGCCGCCAGCCGCTGCCACTACTGCTACGACGCGCCGTGTGTACAGGCGTGCCCGACGCAGATCGACATCCCGAGCTTCATCCGCAAGATCGGCAACGGCAACCTGAAGGGCGCCGCGACCGACATTCTCTCCGCGAATCCGCTCGGCGGGATGTGCGCGCGCGTGTGCCCGACCGAGATCCTGTGCGAAGGCGCATGCGTGCGCAACCATCAGGATTCGCAACCGGTCGCGATCGGCGCGCTGCAGCGGCACGCGACCGACTGGGCGATGGAGACCGGCGCGGTGCGCTTCAAACGCGCGCCCGATACGGGCCGTCATGTCGCGGTGGTCGGCGCGGGGCCGGCCGGGCTCGCGTGCGCGCACCGGCTCGCACTCGCCGGGCATCGCGTCACGCTGTTCGACGCGCGGCAGAAGGCCGGCGGCCTCAATGAATACGGGATCGCCGCATACAAGACCGTCGACGATTTCGCGCAGCGCGAAGTCGAGTGGCTGCTGTCGGTCGGCGGGATCACGCTGCAAACGGGCGTGGCGCTCGGGCGTGACGTGACGCTCGACGCGTTGCGCGAGCAGCACGACGCAGTGTTTCTCGCGATGGGCCTCGGCGGCGTGCGCGCGCTGGCGATCGACGGCGAGCAACTGGCCGGCGTGATGAACGCGGTCGACTTCATCGAGCAGGTGCGGCAGGCCGACGCGCTGGAGAACGTGCCGGTCGGGCGGCGCGTGGTCGTGATCGGCGGCGGCAACACGGCCATCGACGCGGCCGTGCAAAGCCGCAAGCTCGGCGCCGAGCGTGTGACGATGGTCTACCGGCGCGGCGTGGACACGATGAGCGCGACGTGGGCCGAGCGCGAGTTCGCGCAGAAGAGCGGCGTCACGCTCGTCACGCACGCGAAGCCGGTGCGCATGGCGGGCGCGAACGGGCAGGTGACGGGCGTCGAATTCGAGGCGGCATCGGGCGAGCGCTTCACCGTCGACGCGGACATGGTGCTGAAGGCGATCGGCCAGACGCTCGCGCCCAATGGCGTCGAGCCGGCGTTGCTGACGGCGGACGGTACGCGCATCGCGGTGGATGCGGACGGCCGCACCGCATGGCCCGACGTGTGGGCCGGCGGCGACTGCGCGGCAACGGACGGCATCGACCTCACGGTGCAGGCCGTGCAGGACGGCAAGCGCGCGGCCGCATCGATCGATGCCGCGCTCGCGCAGCGCGACGCGAAGGCTGCGTGAACGCGCGACACGCCGAGCACACCCGGACACAACGATAGCGACCCCACTCTCACGGAGCCGAACATGGCCGACCTTCGCTGCACCATCGCGGGCATCACTTCGCCGAACCCCTTCTGGCTGGCGTCCGCGCCGCCGACCGACAAGGCCTACAACGTCAACCGCGCGTTCGAGGCGGGCTGGGGCGGCGTGGTCTGGAAAACGCTCGGGCTCGATCCGCACGTCGTCAACGTCAGTTCGCGCTACGGCGCCGTGCAATGGAACGGCCAGCGCATCGCGGGGCTGAACAACATCGAGCTGATCACCGACCGCCCGCTCGACGTGAACCTGAGAGAGATCGCGCAAGTGAAGCGCGACTGGCCCGACCGCGCGCTGATCGTGTCGCTGATGGTGCCGTGCAACGAGCGCGACTGGAAATGGATCCTGCCGCTCGTCGAGGATACCGGCGCCGATGCGGTCGAACTGAACTTCGGCTGTCCGCACGGGATGAGCGAGCGCGGGATGGGCGCGGCCGTCGGGCAGGTGCCCGAATACGTCGAGATGGTCACGCGCTGGGTGAAGGAAGGCACGAAGCTGCCGTGCCTCGTGAAGCTCACGCCGAACATCAGCGACATCCGGATGGGCTCGCGCGCCGCATACAAGGGCGGCGCGGACGGCGTGTCGCTGATCAACACGATCAACTCGATCGTCGCAGTCGATCTCGATCACATGGCGCCGATGCCGACCGTCGACGGCAAGGGCACGCACGGCGGTTATTGCGGCCCGGCGGTCAAGCCGATCGCATTGAACATGGTCGCGGAAATCGCGCGTGACCCGGAAACGCCGAACCTGCCGATCTCGGGCATCGGCGGCATCTCGACGTGGCGCGACGCGGCCGAATTCATGGTGCTCGGCGCCGGCAGCGTGCAGGTGTGCACCGCCGCGATGCATTACGGCTTCCGGATCGTGTCGGATCTCGCCGACGGGCTGTCGAACTGGATGGACGAGAAGGGCTACGCGACGCTCGACGACGTGCGCGGCCGCGCGGTGCCGAACGTGACCGACTGGAAATACCTGAACCTGAAGTACGACATCAAGGCGCGCATCGACCAGGACCGCTGCATCCAGTGCGGGCTGTGCCATATCGCGTGCGAGGACACGTCGCATCAGGCGATCACGCGCGAGAAGGACGGCGTGCGGCACTTCGAAGTGATCGATGCGGAGTGCGTCGGGTGCAATCTTTGCATGCATGTGTGTCCGGTCGAGCAATGCATCACGATGGAGCGCGTCGACTCGGGCGAATATGCGAACTGGACCACGCATCCGAACAATCCGGCGCGCGCCGACACGGGGGCGAACCCGGCGGCGCCCGAGAAACACGCGAAGGCGGCTTGACCGGTATCCGGCGGCGCGGGATTGTCAGGGCCGCCGTTTTTCGTCTCTCCGGGCCGGCATCGTGCGATGCCGGCGCTGACGTTTACGTGGAGTGCGTTCGATGAAATCCGCAGCGAATCCCGCCGAGCCCGACAGCGCCACGGCGCCGGGCGGCAGCCTGTACAACGACGACCTCGCGCCGACGACGCCGGCGCAGCGCACGTGGAAGTGGTATCACTTCGCGGCGCTGTGGGTCGGGATGGTGATGAACATCGCGTCGTACATGCTCGCGGCCGGGCTGATCCAGGAAGGCATGTCGCCGTGGCAGGCGGTCATGACCGTGCTGCTCGGCAACCTGATCGTGCTCGTGCCGATGCTGCTGATCGGTCATGCGGGCGCGAAGCACGGGATTCCGTACGCGGTGCTCGTGCGCGCGTCGTTCGGCACGCAGGGGGCGAAGCTGCCGGCGCTGTTGCGCGCGATCGTCGCGTGCGGCTGGTACGGCATCCAGACCTGGCTCGGCGGCAGCGCGATCTATACGCTGCTGAACATCCTGACCGGCAATGCGCTGCACGGCGCGGCGCTGCCGGTCATCGGCATCTCGTTCGGGCAGCTCGCGTGCTTCCTCGTGTTCTGGGCGCTGCAGTTGTACTTCATCTGGCACGGCACCGATTCGATCCGCTGGCTCGAGAGCTGGTCTGCGCCGATCAAGGTCGTGATGTGCGTGGCGCTCGTGTGGTGGGCGACGTCGAAGGCGGGCGGTTTCGGCTCGATGCTGTCGGCGCCGTCGCAGTTCGCGGCGGGCGGCAAGAAAGCCGGGCTGTTCTGGGCGACGTTCTGGCCGGGCCTGACCGCGATGGTCGGCTTCTGGGCCACGCTCGCGCTGAACATTCCCGATTTCACGCGTTTCGCGCATTCGCAGCGCGACCAGATGATCGGGCAGTCGATCGGGCTGCCGCTGCCGATGGCGCTGCTGTCGGTGGTGTCGGTCGTCGTGACGTCGGCGACCGTCGTGATCTACGGCAACGCGATCTGGGACCCGATCGACCTGACGAGCCGGATGACGGGCATCGGCGTGGGCATCGCGCTCGTGATCCTCACGCTCGACACGATGTGCTGCAACCTCGCCGCGAATCTCGTCGGCCCCGCGTACGACTTCTCGAGCCTGTGGCCGAAGGCGATCTCGTACCGCGCGGGCGGGATGATCACCGCGACGATCGCGATCGTGATGATGCCGTGGAAGATCCTCGCGACGACCGACGGCTACATCTTCACCTGGCTCGTCGGGTATTCGGCGCTGCTCGGGCCCGTCGCGGGCATCCTGATGGTCGACTACTTCCTGATTCGCGGCACGCGGCTCGACACGCGCGCACTGTTCGACGAACGCGGCGACTTCAGCTACGCGCGCGGCTGGAACCCGGCCGCACTGATCGCGCTCGCGGTCGGCGTGCTGCCGAACCTGCCGGGCTTCCTGCACACCGCATTTCCGGCGTCGTTCCCGAACGTGCCGGCGTTCTTCAATACGCTCTACACGTACGCGTGGTTCGTCGGCCTCGTGCTGGCGTCGGGCGTGTACGGCACCTGGATGAAGTGGCGCGCCGGACAGCGCGCGCAGATCGCGAGCGCATGACGCGCGACGTTCGCCGCATGCGGCACCCGACAGTCAACGAGGAGGCAACGAAATGGCAATCCTGATTCGCGGCGGCACCGTGGTCGATGCAGACCGCTCCTATCGCGCGGACGTCCTGTGCGCGGACCCGCAGGACGGCGGGACGATCCTGCAGATCGCCGAGAAGATCGACGCGCCGGCCGGCGCGACCGTCGTCGACGCGCACGACCAGTACGTGATGCCCGGCGGCATCGATCCGCACACGCACATGGAACTGCCGTTCATGGGCACGACGGCGAGCGACGATTTCTACTCGGGCACGGCCGCCGGGCTGTCGGGCGGCACGACGAGCATCATCGACTTCGTGATCCCGAGCCCGAAACAGCCGCTGATGGACGCGTTCCACGCATGGCGCGGCTGGGCCGAGAAAGCGGCATCCGACTACGGTTTTCACGTGGCGGTGACGTGGTGGGACGAGAGCGTGCACCGCGACATGGGCACGCTCGTGCGCGAGCACGGCGTGTCGAGCTTCAAGCACTTCATGGCGTACAAGAACGCGATCATGGCCGACGACGAGGTGCTCGTGAACAGCTTCTCGCGTTCGCTCGAACTCGGCGCGCTGCCGACCGTGCACGCGGAGAACGGCGAGCTCGTGTTCCAGTTGCAGAAGGCGCTGCTCGCGCGCGGGATGACCGGGCCGGAGGCGCATCCGCTGTCGCGGCCGCCGGAGGTCGAGGGCGAAGCCGCGAACCGCGCGATCCGCATCGCGCAGGTGCTCGGCGTGCCGGTGTATATCGTGCACGTGTCGGCGAAGGATGCGGTCGACGCGATCACGCGCGCACGTAGCGAAGGGCTGCGCGTGTTCGGCGAAGTGCTGCCGGGCCACCTCGTGATCGACGAGGCCGTCTATCGCGACCCGGACTGGACGCGCGCGGCCGCGCACGTGATGAGCCCGCCGTTCCGCTCGGCCGAGCATCGCGAAGCGCTGTGGCGCGGGCTGCAGTCGGGGCAGCTGCATACGACCGCGACCGATCACTGCGTGTTCTGCGCGTCGCAGAAGGCGATGGGCCGCGAAGATTTCACGAAGATTCCGAACGGCTGCGGCGGCGTCGAGGATCGCATGTCGGTGCTGTGGCATCACGGCGTGAATCATGGCCGCATCACGCCGAACGAGTTCGTGCGGATCACGTCGACGAACGCCGCGCAGATCTTCAACCTGTATCCGCGCAAGGGCGCCGTGCAGGTGGGCGCCGATGCCGACCTCGTCGTGTGGGACCCGGCCGCGACGAAGACGATCTCGGTGAAGACCCATCACCAGCAGGTCGACTTCAACGTGTTCGAGGGGATGACGGTGCAGGGCGTCGCGACGCACACGCTCACGCGCGGCGCGCTCGCATGGGCCGACGGCGAGCTGCGCGCGGTGCGTGGCGCGGGCCGCTATCTGAAGCGCCCGCCGGCCGCCGGCTACTACGAGGCCGCGCGCATTGCGAACCGGCTGCGCGAACCGCATCCGGTCGAGCGCGCCGGCTGAGCGGCGCAGGTGATGCGGGGCGTGTCCGTTCGGGCGGCGAACGGCACGCCCCGCGCGTTTTTGCGCGGTAGATAGACATACTGAGCAAGCCGGAGAAGCGAAAAAAAAGCAACGATCGACGGCACTGGCGACAGCGATTTTGACGGCGTTGCCGCCACGCATATCAAGCGGGTAACATCCACCCACCCCATGCAGGGCCGCGGGCTTCGGGCCGCCCGCCGGACAGTTCAAATAGTGAGAAAGGAGCACAAGGTGGATATTCTGCGCAGTCTCCTGGGCATGCTGTTCCTGTTGCTGGTGGCTTACCTGCTGTCGAACAACCGGCGCGCGGTGAGCGGGCGGACCATGATCGCCGCGCTGCTCACGCAGCTTGCGATCGGCGCGCTGGTGCTGTTCGTGCCGAGCGGGCGCGCGGTGCTGGCCGCGGCCGCGAACGGCGTCAATCGCGTGCTCGACATGGGCAATCACGGTATCGCGTTCGTGTTCGGCGGGCTGGTCGACAGCCGGATGTTCCAGCTGTTCGGCGACGGCGGCTTCGTGTTCGGCCTGCGCGTGCTGCCGATGATCATCTTCGTCACTGCGCTGATCGCGGTGCTGTACTACATCGGCGTGATGAAGTGGATCGTCGCGATCCTCGGCGCCGGGCTGTCGAAAGTGCTCGGCGTGAGCCGCATCGAGGCGTGCTCGGCCGTCGCGACGATCTTCCTCGGACAGAGCGAGATGCCCGCGCTCGTGAAGCCGTTCGTGCGGAACATGACGAGCGCCGAGATCTTCACCGTGATGGCGAGCGGCATGGCGTCGGTTGCGGGCTCGGTGCTGGTCGGCTACGCCGGCCTCGGTGTGAAGATGGAATATCTGCTCGCCGCGTCGTTCATGGCGGTGCCGGGCGGCCTGCTGTTCGGCAAGCTGCTGTTTCCGACCGTCGAGCCGAGCCGCGTGGTGGTCGACGGTCTCGATTTCGACGACAAGCGGGCCGCCAACGTGATCGAGGCGGCGGCGTCCGGTGCATCGGTCGGCCTGCGGATCGCGATCAACGTCGGCGCGATGCTGATCGCGTTCGTCGGGCTGATCGCGCTGATGAACCTCATCGTCGGCGGCGTGGCCACGTTCGCGGGCTTTCCGCAGATCACGCTGGTGAGCCTCATCGGCCACCTGTTCGCGCCGCTGGCCTGGATCATCGGCGTGCCGTGGCACGATGCGATGCTGGCCGGCAACTTCATCGGCGAGAAACTGATCTTCAACGAGTTCGTCGCCTACGGCGACCTGTCGCCGTATCTGAAGGGCAGCACGCATGTCGCGGCGGCCGGCCTGCAGGTGCTCGACCCGAAGACGCTCGCGATCGTGTCGTTCGCGCTGTGCGGCTTCGCGAACTTCTCGTCGATCGCGATTCTCGCCGGCGGCTTCAGCGCAGTCGCGCCCGAGCGTCGCTCCGAAGTCGCGCGGCACGGCTTGCGCGCGCTGACGGCCGCGACATTATCGAACTTGATGAGCGCCGCGATTGCCGGCCTGTTCTTTTCCCTGCATTGAACCGTGCAGCGGCCGCTGACCGATCGAGGAGACGCACGATGTTTCTACCGCAGGAATTCATCCGCCAGAAGCGCAACCGGCAGCCGCTCGATCGCGACGGGATAACCGCGTTCGTGCGCGGCGTGACCGACGGCAGCGTGACCGAAGGCCAGGTGGCCGCGTTCGCGATGGCCGTGTATTTCAACGACCTGAGCGTCGACGAGCGCGTCGCGCTGACCCTCGCGCAGCGCGACTCGGGCGACGTGCTCGACTGGCGTGCGCTCGATCTCGACGGGCCGGTGATCGACAAGCATTCGACCGGCGGCGTCGGCGATGTCGTGTCGCTGATGCTCGGGCCGATGGTGGCCGCTTGCGGCGGGTACGTGCCGATGATTTCGGGGCGCGGGCTCGGCCATACCGGCGGCACGCTCGACAAGCTCGGCGCGATTCCCGGTTACGACGTGACGCCCGATACGGACGCGTTTCGCCGCACGGTGCGCGACGTCGGCGTCGCGATCATCGGGCAGACCGCGCGGCTCGCGCCGGCCGACAAGCGCATCTACGCGATTCGCGACGTGACGGCGACGGTCGAGTCGGTCGCGATGATCACCGCGTCGATCCTGTCGAAGAAACTCGCGGCGGGACTCGACGGGCTCGTGATGGACGTCAAGGTCGGCTCCGGCGCGTTCATGCCGACCGTCGAGCAATCGGCGGAACTCGCGCGCAGCATCGTCGACGTCGGCAACGGCGCCGGCATGAAGACGACCGCGATCCTCACCGACATGAACCAGTCGCTTGCGCCGTGCGCGGGCAATGCGCTCGAAGTGGCGTGCGCGATCGACTACCTGACGGGCCGGTCGCGGCCGGCCCGCCTGCATGACGTCACGATGGCGCTTGCGGCGGAGTTGCTCGTCACCGGCGGGCTGGCGCGCGATACCGCACAGGCGCGCGCGATGCTGCAGCGAGCGCTCGATTCGGGCGCGGCGGCGGAGCGTTTCGCGAGGATGATCGCGGCGCTCGGCGGCCCCGCGGACCTGATCGAGGCGCCCGGGCGTCATCTTGCGCCGGCGGTGGTGGTCGTGCCGGTGCCGGCGCGCGCGAGCGGCGTCGTGCGGCGGGTCGATTGCCGCGCGCTTGGGCTCGCGGTCGTCGCGCTCGGCGGCGGGCGCACGCGCGCGGAAGATGCGATCGACCACAGCGTCGGCCTGACGGCGCTCGCGGAGATCGGGCAGCGCGTCGAGGCCGGGCAGCCGCTGGGCTGCGTGCACGCCCGCGACGATGCCGCCGCGGCACGCGCGGTGGAAGCGGTCCGGCACGGCTACGTGCTGGGCGAGACAGGCGACGCGCCGCCGACCATTCACCAGCGGATCGGCTGACCGATAACCGCTGCCGGCACGGGAGACACGTGCGCGCGGCGGCTTCACATCACGGGGAGTATCGCGCGCGCCGGGATGCGGCTGCGCCGATGCATCCCGGCCCACTAGCGGAGGCACCATGGCAACGGAACGGGACGCACTGATCGAACAGGCCAAGGCGGCGCGCGAACGCGCGTATGCGCCGTATTCGCGCTTCAAGGTCGGCGCGGCGCTGCAGGCGCGCGACGGGACGATTTTTCACGGCTGCAACGTCGAGAACGCGTCGTACGGGCTGTGCAATTGCGCGGAGCGCACGGCGATGTTTGCGGCGATCGCGGCCGGCTATCGTCCGGGGGACTTCGCGCGGCTCGCGGTCGTCGGCGACACGGACGGCCCGATCGCACCGTGCGGCGCGTGCCGCCAGGTGATCATCGAGATTGGCCTGCCGGATATCGAAGTGATCCTGGGCAACCTGCAAGGCGCGGTCGAGGTCACGACGGCGCACGCGTTGCTGCCGGGCGCGTTCCGGTTGTGACGGCATGCGTCGCGGCGCACCCGCGACGCACGGATCATGCGCCGTCGCGCGCTTCGCGGATCGGGATCACGGTGCGTGCGCCGCACTGGCGCAGCAGGTCGCGCAGCTCGTTGATGACCGGAAACACTTCGTGGTTCCAGTCGGCGCCCTGGCGATCGTGCGCTTCCTGCTCGCGCTCGACGATCCAGCGATCCTCGCGGAAGATGCGCTCGGTGAACCACACGAGCAGCGGCCATGCGAGATCGAGCGCGAACGGGATGCCGGGCTTGTGGATCGACAGCATGCCGAACGTGCGATTGGTGCGTTGCTCGGCGTCGAGCGGCACGTAGACGATCCACAGATCCATCACGAGCGTGCCTTCGCTCGAACGGATCTGCAGTGTCTGGTACGGATAGCCGGTGCGCACCGTCATCACGCTCTTGTCGGACTGGTCGGCCGGCTTCTTGCTTGCGCCGAACACGAGTGCCTCGCCGACCGGCTGCTTGCCCTCCATCCGCGCGAACGTGTAGTCGACCTCGACCCAGTCGTCGCCGCGGCGACGGCCCACCGAGCGCGCGCGCATCTGTCCCATCTGCTTGCGGTGCAGGAACTGATGGTTCATGTCCATCAGGTTCTCGTGCATGAACGAGTAGTGGCACTTGACCTCGCGGCCGAAGCGGCGAGTTTTGTACGCGCGGTTGTCCGCCGATTCGAGCGCGGGGAACGGCCGCGTGTCGGCGAGCGTCGCGTCGCCGGGAAACACGAAGATCAGCCCGTGCGATTCGCGGCACGGGTACGCGCGCACGCCGTTCGGCAAGCGCTCGCGGCCGAGATAGGGCACGTCGACGCAGCGGCCGCTGTCGCACGCGTAGGTCCACCCGTGATAGCAGCAGCGCAGCGTTTCGCCGCTCACGACGCCCGCATGCAGCGGCACCTGGCGGTGCGCGCAACGATCTTCGAGCGCGTACACGGCGCCCGATTCGGTGCGCACGAGTACGATCGGATCGCCGGCGAAGCGCACGCCGAGCGTCTTGCCGCGCTTGAGCTCGCGCGACCACGCGAGCGGATACCAGTGATCGGGATGAATCGGCACGCGGCGCAGATCGCGCACGCCGGTGCCGGAAGAGGGTTCTCCGACGGTGCTGCTGTCAGGCAAGGGCACTGCGAGCATGCGTGACGCCTCCTGGCTGGGCGGGTGTTCCGAACGCCGCATGGCGCGGCGTGGATCAGGAGAAGTCTACGCGAAGTTACCCGTTGCGGCGGACGCGATGCGGGTTTGCCCCGGCACGGCAGGCGCGATTTCCTTGATGCGGCGCAACCCGGGCCGCACGTGAGGCGCCCGGCCCGGGCCGCGCGGCGGGCAGTCCCCGTCACGCGGCCGGTTGCCGGTCACGAACCGGTATCGCGCCACAGCACCGCGTCGGAGCGGTACAGCGCCGGGAAGCGCTGCTTCAGCCCGGCGACCTTCGGCAGGTCGTTGAACGCGATATACGGCGCGTCGGGATGCAGCTCGAGGTAGTTCTGGTGATAGGCCTCGGCCGGATAGAACCCCTTGTAGGCCTCGACGCGCGTGACGACGGGCGCGGGAAACACGTGCGCGCCGCCGAGCTGCGCGATGTACGCGGTCGCGACCGCGCGTTGCTGCGCGGTGGTCGGGAAGATCGCGGAGCGGTACTGCGGCCCATCGTCGGGGCCTTGCCGGTTGAGCTCGGTCGGATCGTGCGCGACCGAGAAGAACACCTGCAGCAGCCGGCCGTACGTGACCTGCGTCGGGTCGTAGACGATGCGGACCGATTCCGCGTGCCCCGTCAGCCCGGAGCCGACGAGCGCGTAGTGCGCGGTTTCGGACGCGCCGCCCGCATAACCGGCCGTGACCTGCTTCACGCCCTTCACGTGCTCGAACACGCCCTGCACGCCCCAGAAGCAGCCGCCGGCGAACACGGCCGTCTCGTCGTGCGACGCGCCGGGCGTTTCGTCGAGCGTCGGCGCGGGCACGGTGCGCATCGGTTCGGCGGAATTGACGATGCGCTGGAAGCCGAACACGGCGGCGGCCGCGACGGCGATCGCGCCGATGCGGCGCAGCATGGCCGCGCGCCGTCGCGGCGCGGCATCGCGGGGGGGAATCGGGTTCATCGTTTGCTCCTTCGGAATGCGGGTGGAAGACGGTGCGCGGATGACGGGGCGCCCGCGTTCAACCGAAAGTGAATGCGTACGCATCGACACCGCGATCGAGAAACTCGATCGCGAACGTGCGGTCGGCGATCGCGCCGGGCTGCCTGACGAGCTGGTACAGGCGCTGCCCGGTGACGGTGCCGTAGCCCTGCGCATCGATGTCGGCACCGTGCGCGGCGCCGGGCGCCGCGCCGTCGAGCGTCACGCGAAAGCGCACCGGCTGGCCGTTCTCGCCGGGGCCGAGCACGAGGTGCAGGTCGCGCGCATGGAAGCGGTAGACGATCCGGCCGGCCGGTGCGGCGAGCGTCGCGCGCTCGGCGCCGACCTGCCACGTGCCGGCGAGGCCCCAGTCGTTGAGATCGGGGCGCGCCGGCGCGTCGTAGCGGTGCGCCGCATCGCGCACGACGCCGCCCGGCGACGTGAAGTCCTCCGCGCGCGCATAACCGACATAGGTTTCGGGCGAGCGCACGTCCGCGGCGTCCGCCGCCGCGAGCGCGCCCTTCGCGGGCGCACCGGCCAGCCCGAGCGGCACGTTCAATGCTTCCGGATGGCCGGCTTCGGCGAGCAGAGACTGGATCGCGCGTTCCGACTGCGCGTATTCGCCTTCGCCGAAGTGGTGATGGCGGATGCGTCCCTGCGCGTCGACGAAGTAGTGCGCCGGCCAGTATTCGTTGCCGAACGCGCGCCAGATCGAATAGCCGTTGTCGATCGCGACCGGGTAGTCGATACCGAGGTCGTGCACGGCCTTCTTCACGTTGCCGATGTCGCGCTCGAACGCGAATTCCGGCGCATGCACGCCGATCACGACGAGCCCGTACGGCGCGTACTTGCGCGCCCACGCGTTCGTGTAAGGCAGCGTGCGCAGGCAGTTGATGCACGAGTACGTCCAGAAATCGACGAGCACGACCTTGCCGCGCAGGCCGGCCGCGGTCAGCGGCGGCGAGTTCAGCCACTGCACGGCCCCGTCGAGCGACGGCAGCGTGCCTTCGACGGGCAGCGCGGACGGCGTCGAGCCGACCGCGCGCATCATTGCGCCGCCGGGCTGCGCGCCATCGGCGGTCGCCGCCATCATCGCGCCGCCCGCCGCGTTGCCGGCGGCATCGCCGGTCGCGGCCATCGCCGCCGGCGTGCCGTTCGAGCGGCCGCCGAGCCGGTCGATGAGCTTCGTCTCGAGCCCGCCCGTCGCGACGGTCGACAGTTGCGCGAGTGCGCCGGTATCGAGGCCGAGCGCGATCGCGCCGACGCCGGCCAGCAGCGCTACGCCGATGCCGCGCCGGATCCATTCGCCGGCGCCGAGCGAGCGCTTCATCGCGGCGAACACCTTGCCGCCGATCACGAGCGCGACGGCGAGCGATGTCGCCGCGCCGGCCGCATATGCGACGAGCAGCAGCGTCGTGCCGACGCTCGCGCCGCGCAGCGCGGCGCCGGTCAGCACGAGCCCGAGGATCGGGCCTGCGCAGGGCGCCCACAGCAGGCCCGTCGCGACGCCGAGCAGCAGCGACGACGCGGGGCCGGCCGGGCGGCCGTCGCGCTGCGCGAGCCCGGTGAGCCGGTTGCCGGCAGCGACGAGCGGGCGCGTCAGGTGTTCCGCGAAGCGCGGCATCAGCAGCGTCAGGCCGAACACGGCGAGCAGCACGATCGCGATCCAGCGGCCGGCCTGGTTGGCCTGCGCGACCCAGCCGCCGCCGACGGCGGCGAGCGTCGCGACGACGGCGAACGTGAGCGCCATGCCGGCGAGCAGCGGCAGGCCGGTGCGCACGAACGGCTGGTCAGCGCGCGCGAACACGAATGGCAGCACGGGCAGGATGCACGGGCTCAGGATCGTGAGCACGCCGCCGAGATAGGCAAGGACGATGAGCAGCATGGTGCGTTCTCCAGTCGGTCGAAGCAGGGCCGGATCAGGCGGCGGCCGGGTGGAAGGCGAGCGCGAGCCCGTTCATGCAGTAGCGCAGGCCGGTCGGCGCCGGGCCGTCGTCGAACACGTGCCCGAGATGGCCGCCGCAGCGGCGGCAGTGCACTTCGGTGCGGATCATCCCGAACGACGCGTCGGTGTTGGTCGCGACCGCGTGGTCGAGCGGCTTCCAGAAGCTCGGCCAGCCCGTGTGGCTGTCGAACTTGGCGGCCGACGAGAACAGCGCGAGGTCGCAGCCGGCGCACGCGAACGTGCCGTGCCGGTGCTCGTCGTTCAGCGGGCTGCTGTACGGCCGCTCGGTGCCGGCGTCGCGCAGGACGTCGTACTGGGCGGGCGTGAGCCGGCGATGCCATTCGGCGTCGCTGAGCGTGATTTCGAAGCGGGTGCCCGGCTGCGGGGTGGCCGGCGGCGCAGCGAACGCGCGGCCGACCAGCGCGCGGCGGCCGGCGGACGACAGTGCCGCGAGCGCGGCGAGGCCGGTGGCGCCGGCGAACAGCAGATGTCTGCGGGTGGGCATGATGGGCTCCTGGAAGCAGGTCCTGAAAACATGCGCCCATCGTAGGCGGCAGCCGGTGTCGAAGTCCTCACGGAAAGTTAAAGGAATCGTGATTAATTGCCGGGTGCTCCGGCCGGCGCCGCCGAATCCGTCAGAGCCCCGTCTGACAAGGATTTTCGGGGAATTCGCGGTTCGCCCATTTCCGGGGGAATCCCGCACGAGCCGCAACTTTTTAGTGTTTTTTTTATGTTTGCGGTGTCGGGTAGGCGATCAACAGGAGGCGCGGAAAGAAAGGCCGAAAGGAGGGCGGCAAGTTGCAGCAAGGTGCGATCGAAAAGCATGGGCTGCACGACCCTTCGTGCCCACAGGATCGCAGGCGTGTTTGCGTCGAACGTTCTGCCGTTGCTTACCGCGATGTCCGAATCATCTCGTCATCCTGCGCTAACGTGACAATGCCGCCAGTTGACACCGGTCTGCGCATCTCCTGATCGACTGCGACGACTTGATCTCGGTCCGGGACATCAGTTCGGCACATCACCCGAGTCGCTCGTACACAATCTTTCCCGGCGAGAACGAATCGCTGCGCGCGACTGGCCACCACGTGTCATACAGCGCGGACCCAAAGGGTCCGTCACCCAGCAGCACACCCGGCTTCAGATACTCGAGCAGCGACGACAAAAGATCGATCTGGTGCGGCGTGACACGCTGGACAATGTGATGCGCGCGCAACTCGGACGGGTGTTCAAGGCCCGCAGCTTGCACCAGCTCCTGCAGCGCGTGCAGCGTATTGCGGTGGAAATTGTAGACGCGCTCGGCCTTGTCAGGCACGACGAGCGCGCGCTGGCGAGCGGGATCCTGGGTCGCGACGCCGGTCGGGCAGCGGCCTGTATCGCAGTGCTGCGCCTGGATACAGCCGACTGCGAACATGAAGCCGCGTGCCGAGTTGATCCAGTCCGCGCCGATCGCGAGCGCGCGTGCGATGTCGAATGCGGTGATGATCTTGCCGCTTGCGCCGAGCTTCACCTGATCACGCAAGCCGATCCCGACCAACGTGTTGTGCACGATCAGCAAGCCTTCCTGCAGCGGCATGCCAACGTGGTCGGTAAATTCGAGCGGTGCGGCGCCGGTGCCGCCTTCCGCACCGTCGACCACGATGAAATCCGGCACGATGCCGGTTTCCAGCATGGCCTTCGCAATGCCGAAGAACTCCCAGGGATGTCCGATACACAGCTTGAAGCCGGTCGGCTTGCCACCCGAAAGATCGCGCAGTTGGTCAATGAAGACGAGCAGTTCGCGAGGCGTCGCGAACGCCGAGTGCGCGGACGGCGAGATGCAGTCCTGCCCCATCGGGATGCCGCGCGTCTCGGCGATTTCGCGCGTCACTTTCGCCGCGGAGAGGATGCCACCGTGACCGGGCTTCGCGCCCTGCGACAGCTTCACCTCGATCATTTTCACCTGCCCATCGCGCGCTTGCTGCGCGAATCGATCCGGGTCGAATGTGCCATCGGCGTTTCGGCAACCAAAGTAGCCCGAACCGATTTCCCAAATGAGGTCGCCGCCATGTTCGCGATGGTACGGCGAAATGGACCCTTCACCCGTGTCGTGCGCGAAGTTGCCTTGCTTCGCGCCGCGATTGAGGGCGCGGATCGCATTCGCCGACAGCGCGCCGAAGCTCATCGCCGAGACGTTGAAGATCGACATGTCGTACGGCGCCAGGCGGGACGCGCCGACGCGGATCCGGAAATCGTGTCCGTCGAGTTGTGTCGGCACGAGCGAATGATCGATCCACTGGTGCGCGACGATCTTCACATCGAGTTTGGTGCCGAACGGTCGCTTGTCCCCGACGTTTTTTGCTCGCTGGTAGACGAGGCTGCGCTGCACATGCGAGAACGGCTTCTCGTCGGTGTCGCCCTCGATGAAGTACTGACGCACGGCCGGGCGAATGAACTCGGACAGGAAACGCAGGTGGCCCGCGAGCGGGTAATTGCGCAGGATCGCGTGCCGGTGCTGCCGCATGTCGGACAGGCCTAGAACGATCAGCGCGGTGACAGGAATGAGCCACAACCACGAGATCGCCTGCCGGGCCACGAGGATGGCAACGGCAGCGAAGAAAAGGGCCACGCACCACATCGCTAGGTAGCGTTTGCTGAACATTGGAACTCCATGAGAAAGATCGAGCGCACCGAGCGACTGTGGAAGGTCGATCGGGGGTTTCAGGCGCCGTCAATCCAGCCACGAAACCTCAATAGGCCGGGTCGGCTTCAGGAACGACGCCGGCGACGCCTGATCATGAATTTGTGAACCTTGGGCGGAATGAATTACGAATCGGCGGGGCAGGCAGGACGCCCGCTGCCGAAGCTGCGCACGGCGCTCGCGATCCGGGCGGCGAACTGCTCGATCATGCGCTGTTGCACGCGCACCATGTCGGCATAGCTCCCAGGGGCGGCCTCGTTGAGCCGCGTGCTGCACGATATGCGCGGGCCCGGCGTGTCCTGCTGCACGCCGACGGCCCAGTCGGCTTCGAACTGGGCCATGCGCCCCGGCCACGCGTCGAAGCGGCGCACCTGCGTGCGGATGCTCATGACGGTCTGGTTCGACGGGCGCGGCAGGCCGGTGACGTTGCGCGCGCCCAGTTGCTCGACGAGTGCCGACGAAAGCGCCGCGCGCAGCTCGTCGCCGAGCGGTGCGACCCAGCGTTCGTTGTCGAGTATCACCGCGGTGCCCGTGCCGCTGCGAACGACCATCTGCTGCTGGTCGAGCTGGGCGGGGATGCCGACCGGCAACACGTTGATCGCCAGCGGCACGGTGCCGCGCGCGGTCGTCGCCGTCGCGGACGCGGCCGGCGAGACGAGCGTGTAGTAATGCACCGGGTTCGACGCGCAGGCGGTCAGCGTGATGACGGCGCCGGCGCCCAGGGCGATCGTCCTGGCGCGAATCGGGAAGCTCATGGTTGTCGTGGCTCCTGTTGGACAGGCGGGTTTGAAGTGTCGGCGGGCGCGAGCGGTGCATGATCGGCCCCGGCGCCGCGGAGCAGCGATTCGGGGCGGCGGCCCAGCATGTCGGTCAGCGTGCGCAACGATCGCGCGGTGCGCTGGACTTCGGTCAGCGTGTTCGCCAGGTTTTCCTGTAGCGGGCCGTCCTCGGCGATGCCCTGGCGCAATGCGCCGAACGTCTGGTTCGCCTGGTCGAGCGCGCGCGTCGTCGACGGCAGCAGCTGGCCGTTGACCTGCCTGAGCGTCGCGTCCAGGTTCGTCAGGCTCGAATCGACATGCTTGCCGATCGAATCCAGCGGCATCTTGTTGATCTTGTCGACGATGTCCGCGATCTGCTCCGGCAGCTTGTCGAACGCACTCGTGACGGTGGGAATGGTCAGCGGCGTCGCATTGGCATCGAACGGCACCTTCGGCGCGTTCTTCACGAAATCGAACGAAATGTAGAGCTGACCCGTCAGCAGGTTGCCGGTACGCGTTTCCGCCCGGAGCCCGTACTCGACCAGGCCCGCGAGGAACTGGGCGGCGCGCGGATTGCCGTTGCCTTCGGTCTTCTGCAGTTTCTCGACGACGGGGCCGAGCCGATACGGATAGACCTTGACCATGACGATGGACTGGAAGCGCTGCGCGCTACGGTCGAAGTCGAGCTGGGTCGAGACGACCTTGCCCATTTCGATGCCGGAAAATTCCACCGGCGCCCCGACCGCGAGCCCGCGCAACGGCTGTTCGAAACGCAGCCGGATGAGCTGGGACGGACCGTCCGGCGCGGCCATCGCGGCGGCTTCGTCGACGGCGAGCGTAAACAGGTTGCCGGCAGGGGCGGCCGTCGTGCCGCCGTCTTCCGGTGTCGCGAACGCGATGCCGCCGCCCACGATCGTCGCGACCGACTGGGTTTTCAGCTTCAGGCCGTTCGCGTCGAGCGAAAGATCCATGCCGCTCGCATTCCAGAAGCGCGTATCGGTCGTCACCAGGCGATCGTACGGCGCATCGATGAACACCTGCAGGTTCATGTCGCGACTTTGCATGTCGAGCTTGTACGACGCCACGTGGCCCACCATCAGATGGCGGTAGTAGACCGGCGAGCCGATATCGAGCGAGCCGAGATCGGCGGCGCGCAACGCGAAGCTCGTCCCCGGCGTGCCGTTGATGACGGTAGGCGGCGTTTCGAGCCCGGTGTAGGCTTTGCGCGCCTTGTCCGAGCGGCCCGTGTCCATGCCGATGTATGCGCCCGAGAACAGCGTATCGATGCCCGATACGCCGCTCATGCCGACGCGGGGCCGCACGACCCAGAAGCGCGTGTCGTCGCGAATGAGGTTGCGCGCATTCTTCACGAACGAAACCGTCGCGACCACGTGTGAACTGTCGTCGCTCAGCGAAATGGCGGTCACGGTGCCGATCACGACGTCCTTGTACTTGACGGGCGTCTTGCCGGCCTCGAGGCCCTGCGCGGTGTTGAACGTGATCGTGATTTCCGGTCCGACGGACAACCACGCGTGGATCACCATCGACAGGCCGATCAACGCCGCGACGAGCGGCACGAGCCAGACGAGGGAAAGCCGCATGCGGTTGCGTGATACGGGCGGGTCGTGGGGTTCGAGGCCTTGCGGGCCGGATGCAGGATTCATGCTTCCTCGGCGTCCCAAATGAGGCGTGGGTCAAAACTCATCGCAGACAGCATCGTGAGGATGACGACCATGCCGAAAAACAAAATGCCGGCGCGCGGCTCGATCTCGGACAGCGGACCGAACTTCACCAGCGCACAGATGATCGCGACGACCAGCACGTCGAGCATCGACCAGTAGCCGACCAGCTCGACCGCGCGGTACAGCACGGTCCGCTCGCGCATGGCCGTCACGCTGCGCCGGCCGGTCGTGACGAGCAACGTGCCGATCGCGAGGAACTTCGTGCACGGCACGACGACGCTCGCGATGAAGATGACCGACGCAATGCCGTACGAGCCGGCTTTCCAGAACACCACGACGCCGCTGAGGATCGTCGATTCGCTGTGGCTGCCGAGCAGCGTGGTGCGCATCACCGGCAACAGGTTGGCCGGGATGTAGAAGATCAGGCTGGCGATCAGGAGCGCCCACGCACGCACGATGCTGTCCGAACGACGCGCATGCAGCGCGGACCCGCACCGCGGGCAGCGTTCCGTTTCGGCGGCAGGTGGCTCGGCGGCCGGCGTGGCGGATGCATGTGTGCGGCAGACGAGGCCGCACGCATGGCACCCGACCATGCCCAGTTGACCGGCGCGCACGGGCAGGCTCACGGGTGGCCTCCGGCGGGTTCCACCGGCACGACCCGGTCCCATAGCTGGCGCGTATCGTGCCCCGCGATCAGCGAGATCAGCACCATCAGAACGGTCGTGGCCCACAAGCCGGCGCCGGGAATGATCTGCATGATGCTGGACAGCTTGATGATGGCGATGAGGATGCCGAGCAATCCGACCTCGATCATGCTCCATGGCCGCAGCGCGACGAGCAGCCGCATCAGCGGGCCGAACGCGGGTGCGCGATGTCCGGCACGGGCAAAGGCCAGCACCCAGATCAGCGTGGCGATCTGCAGGAACGGCACCACCACGATGGCGAGGGCCGTGGGAATCGCGATCGGCGCGGCGAAGCCCTGGGCAAGCGCGAGCGCGGATTGCCACAGCGTGGCCTCGCTGTGCAGCCCCTGCATGCTGATCCGCATGATCGGGCAGAGGTTGGCGATGGCAAAGACCACGCCGGCCGCAACCGCCAGTGCGAGCCACCGGTCGATATCGAGCCAGCTCGATCGAAACAGCACCGCGGAACATCGTTCGCAGCGCGCGACCTCGTGAGGCGCCAGCGCGCGGCGTCGGTAGACGCTGTCGCAATGCTCGCAGGCGATCAGGGTCGGAAATGTGTCCATGTGTTCGGGTTGCGCGCGCGGATAGATTCGATGACTTGCTTTGCAGTGTGCTTGGCGTCGATGGACGTTTTTGTGCGGCTTGATGGAGAAATGATGGAGCCGCGATCAAAAGGCGCAGGCCGCCGGGCAGCCATGCCGGGCGGCGAATGCGGTGCGACGGGTTATGAACGTGCCCTGCGCGCCAGCTTGACGAGGTCGATCACCGTCGCGGCCAGCCCGGCCAGCAGCACGGCGGCGAGCACCAGATAGCTCGGCGTCTCCCGGATCACAACCGCGATCGGGTTGTCGGTCGCAGGAGACGAAACGACGAGGATCAGGCCGTAGACGACGAACCACCCGGTCGCGATCGTCAGTACGACAGCGATCGTCAGGAGACCGATGATCCGTGCAACGCGCGGCCGCGATCCATGCTGCGTGTTCACGGGGTGCTGCGCAGCCGGTAGCCGACGCCGCGCATCACCTCCGGCATCCCGGACGCGCCGGCGCATTCGAGCTTCTTGCGCAACCGGCTGATATGGCTGTCGACGGTACGTTCCAGCGCATCGACGTCGGCGAGGCAGGCATCGATCAGTTCGCCGCGCGTGAACACGCGGTTCGGCGAGCCGGCCAGGTGGGCGAGCAGCCGGAATTCGGTCAGCGTCAACGCGACGCCGGTTTCCCCGGTGTCCGTGCGGACCGTGGTCAGATAGCTTTGCGTATCGATTTCGAGGTTGCCGACCTTGATGAAGCGTCCCGCCGCGGCCGTTTCCAGACGGCGCAGGATCGCGCGGATGCGCGTGACCACCTCGGCCGGATTGAACGGTTTCGTGATGTAGTCGTCCGCGCCGAAGCGCAGCCCCTGCAAGCGATCGATTTCGCGGTCGAGCGCCGTGATGATGACGATCGGCGTGTCGCCGCGGCGTCGCAGTTCGACCAGGACTTCCCAGCCGTCTTTCTTCGGCATCCAGATGTCGAGCAGGATCAGGTCGGGTTTCAGAACGGGCTGCACGTCGAGCACGGCCTGGCCGTGACCGACGCGATAGGTGCGAAAGCCGTCGTGAGCGAGGTAGGCGTCGAGTATTTCGGCGATCTCCGGCTCGTCTTCGGCGATGAGTATCAGAGGGTTCATCGGTATCACTGGAAGTGAACGTGACCATGTAGGCAGGCCGGCGGCGCGGCACGTGCGCCGCCGGACTTCACCGTGCGTTCAGTCGTCGCGAACGGATGGGCGACGACTCGCTGCTCAGTTGTTCGCCACGTCGTTGGCGGGCGGCACATCGGTGTCGGTCAGGCCGCCACCGAGTGCCTTGTAGAGCGCGACCGCGTTGCCCAGTTCGGCGTTGCGCAGATCCAGCAACGCCTGACGCGCGGCATACAGCTGCCGCTGCGAGTCGAGCAGTTCCAGCCGATCCTCGATGCCGGCGCGATAGCGCAGGTTCACGAGATCGGTACGGCGCTCGGCGCTCTTGACGACCCTGGTCTGCGCGTCGATCTGGCGGCTGAACGTCTCGCGCCCGGCGAGACCGTCGGCCACTTCGCGGAACGCGGTCTGGATCGAGCGTTCGTACTCGACGACCGCGCTGGACTTGCGCACTTCCGCGAGATTCAGTTCGGAGCGCAGCCGGCCGCCCTGGAAGGTCGGCAACGTGACCTGCGGTGCGAAGCTCCACACGTTCTGGCCGCCGGCGAACAGGCTGCCCAGCCCCGGGCTCAGGAAGCCGATCGACGAGGTCAGCGACAGGCGGGGGAAGAACGCCGCGCGCGCCGCGCCGATGTCGGCGTTGGCGGCGACGAGGTTCTGCTCGGCCTGCTGGATGTCCGGCCGGCGATACAGCAATTCAGACGGCAGGCCGGCGGGCAGTTGCGTCATCACCGGCTGGCGTTCCAGCGACAACGGGTCGGGCAGGTTCTTCGGCAGGTCGGTGCCGACCAGCAGCCGCAGCGCGTTGCCCGCCTGCTCGACGGCGCGCGAACGCGCTTCGAGATCGGCGCTGGCGCTCGCGACCTGGCCTTCGGCCTGCGCGATGTCGACGCCGCTCGCCTGATCCGCGAGCTTGAGCCGGCGCGCGAGGTCGAGCGACTGGCGCCAGTCGTTCAGCGTGCGTTCGGACAGCGCACGCTGTTCCTGCGCGAGACGCTCGGCGAAATACGCGTTGGCCACGGAGCCGACGAGCGCGATCTGCACCGCGCGGCGGCCGTGATCGGTCGCGAGGTAGCGCGCGAACGCCGCATCGGACAGCGACTTGACGCGACCGAACAGGTCGATCTCGAACGCGCTGACGCCGACGTTCACGCCGTACTGGTTCTGCGTCGTCTCGAATATCGGCGGGTTCGATTGCGAGTCGGCCGGCGTACGCTGGCGCGTGAAGCTCGCGCCGGCGCCGATCGACGGCAGGCGCGCGGAACGCTGGATGCCGTACTGCGCTTCGGCGGCCTGGACGTTCAGCGCGGCCAGGCGCAGGTCGCGGTTGTTGTCGAGCGCGAGCTCGATCAGGCGCTGCAGGCGACGGTCGCCGAACATCGTGCGCCAGCCGAGATCGGCCGCGTTCGCGTGCTGCTCGGCCGCGGCTGCGGTCGTATAGGCGGTCGGCACCGGCATTTCGGGCTTGACCAGCTTCGGCGCCATCGAGCACGCCGACAGCGCGAGGGCGGCGGAAACCGCAGCGGAAAGAATGAGCAATCGCATGGCATCAACCTTCTTGTTCATGGGTCACGGTGGCGGGCTTCTTGCCGGATGCGCGCCATGCCGAGATGCGTTCCTGGATGCTCATCACGAACACGAAGAAGACCGGAACGAAGAAAATGGCCAGCACGGTGGCGGTAATCATGCCGCCCAGCACGCCGGTACCGATCGCATGCTGCGTCTCGGAGCTGGCGCCGGAGGCGATGACGAGCGGCACCACGCCGAGCCCGAACGCGAGCGACGTCATCAGGATCGGTCGCAGGCGCAGCTTGGACGACTGCACGGCAGCCTCGATCAGCCCCTTGCCTTCCTCGCGCAGCTGCTTCGCGAACTCCACGATCAGGATCGCGTTCTTCGCCGACAGGCCGATCACGGTAATCATCCCGACCTTGAAGAACACGTCGTTCGGCAGCCCGCGGAGCATCACCGCGCCGAGTGCGCCGATCAGGCCGAGCGGCACCACCAGCATCACCGACAACGGAATCGCCCAGCTCTCGTAGAGCGCCGCGAGCACCAGGAACACGACGATCATCGACAGCGCCATCAGCATCGGCGCCTGCGATGCCGATTCACGCTCCTGCAGCGACTGGCCGGTCCATGCCACCGTGAAGCCCGGCGGCAACTGCGCCGCCAGACGCTCCATCTCGGCCATGGCCGCGCCGCTGGAGTAGCCGGGAGCCGAACCGCCGGAGATACGTGCGGACGGGTAACCCTGGAAGCGCACCATCTGGAGCGGGGCTTCCGACCAGACCGGATGCACCACTTCGGACAGCGGCACCATGCCGCCGGTCGCATTGCGCACGTAGAGCTTCATCACGTTTTCGATCTGCATGCGTGCCGGGGCATCGGCCTGGATGATCACCTGCTGCATGCGGCCCGCGTTGGGGAAGTCGTTCACGTAGGTCGAGCCCATCGCGGCCGACAGCGTGTCGCTGATGGTCGTGAACGACACGCCGAGCGCTTCGGCCTTCTCGCGGTCGATGTCCAGCCGCACGCTCGTGCCGGCCGGCAGGCTGTCCGGATAGACGCCGGTCACCACCTTGCTTTGCGCGGCCAGTTCGAGCAGCTTGGTTTCAGCCGCCTTGAGCGCCGCGTAACCCTGGTTGGCGCGATCCTGCAGGCGCATCGTGAAGCCCGAGCTGGTGCCCAGCCCGTCGATCGCCGGCGGCAACAGGCTCATGACCGTGCCTTCCGTCACGCCGCCCATTGCTGCCTGTGCGCGCATCGCTTCTTCCAGCGTGGACGAACCCTCGCGCTTGTCCCAGTCCTTGAGCACCGAGTAGTTCAGCGCCGCGTTGGAGCCGAGGCCGGAGAAGCCGTAGCCGATGATGGAGATGCTCGACTGGATCGCCGGACGCGACGCGAGATGCTTCTCGAGGGTCTTGACCACGTCACCCGTGCGCTCGACGGTCGAATCCGCCGGGAGCAGGAAGCCGGTCATGAAGTAGCCCTGGTCTTCCTCGGGCAGGAACGACGACGGCAGCATGCGGAAGCCGAACACCAGCGCGGCGGAAATCGCGACGAACAGCAGCATCACGCGGCCCGTGCGGCCGACCAGGCGGCCGACACGCGTTTCGTACCAATCCGTGAGGCGGTCGAAGCGGCGGTTGAACCAGCCGAAGAAGCCGCGCTTCTCGTGGTGGCCGTGCTCGATCGGCTTGAGCATCGTCGCGCACAGGGCGGGGGTCAGCGTCAGCGCGAGCAGGGCCGAGAACATGATCGACACGGCCATCGACAGCGTGAACTGCTGATAGATCACGCCGACCGAGCCGCTCGACATCGCCATCGGGAGGAACACGGCCGTCAGCACCAGCGTGATGCCGATGATTGCGCCGGTGATTTCCTTCATTGCCTTGATCGTCGCGTCCTTCGGCGACAGGCCTTCTTCCACCATCAGGCGTTCGACGTTCTCCACGACGACGATCGCATCGTCGACGATGATGCCGATCGCGAGCACCATGCCGAACATCGTCAGCACGTTGATCGAGAAGCCTGTCATCAACATGACCGTGAAGGTGCCGAGCATCGCCACCGGCGCTACGATCGCCGGGATCAGCGTGTAGCGCACGTTCTGCAGGAACAGGTACATCACCAGGAACACGAGCACCATCGCTTCGAGCAGCGTGTGAATCACCTTCTCGATCGAGATCTTCACGAACGGCGCGGTATCGAACGGGATCGAGTAGGTCATGCCGGCCGGCATGGTCTTGGCGATCATGTCCAGTTGCTCGCGCACGGCCTCGGCGGTCTTCACCGCATTGGCGCCCGGCGCCAGCTGCACGCCGGCGAAGGTGGCGGGTTTGCCGTTCTCGCTGTTGACGAAGGTGAATGCCTGCGGGCCGAGTTCGACCCGCGCGACATCGCCGAGCACGACCTTCGAGCCGTTCGCATTCGCGCGCAGCACGATCTTCGCGAACTGTTCCGGCGACGTGAGCTGGCCTTGCGCGGTAAGCGGCACCGTCACGCGCTGGCCCGGCAGGGCGGGCGCCGCACCGAGGCTGCCCGGGGCGATCTGCACGTTCTGCTGGCTGACGGCCGTCGTCAGGTCGTTCATCGACAGGCCGTAGGTGATCAGCTTCTGCGGATCGACCCAGATGCGCATCGCCTGTTCGGAGCCGAACAGCTGCACCTTGCCGACGCCTTCGACACGTCGCAGGTCCTCGACGACGTTGCGCGCCATGTAGTCGGCCAGCGCATTTTCGTCATAGCGGCCGCTTTCCGACTTCAGGCCGACGAACAGCAGGAAGCCCGTTGCAGCCGACTGCACGATCACGCCGTTTTGACGCACGACGGGCGGCAGGCGCGGTTCGACCGACTTGAGCTTGTTCTGAACCTCGACCTGCGCCATCGCCGAATCGGTGCCGGGCTTGAAGGTCGCGGTGATCTGCGCCTGGCCGGACGTATCCGCCGACGATTCGAAGTACAGCAGGTTTCGCACGCCGGACAGCTCGCGCTCGATGAGGCTCAGCACGCTGTCGCTCATCGTTTGCGGCGTGGCGCCCGGGTAGGTGGCGGTAATGGTGACGGTCGGCGGCGCGACCGACGGGTAGCGCGCAACCGGCAGTTCGGGGATGGCGATCAGGCCCAGCAGGATGATGAAGAGGGCGATCACCCACGCGAAGACCGGGCGCCGGATGAAGAATTGAGACATGACTGGAGGCTCCCCGTGACTCAGTGCGCGGAAGCGGTCTTGACCGCTTCAGGCGCCTTCCATGCGGTCGCGGTCACGGCCGCGCCGTCGCTCAGGCGCTCCATGCCTTCGACGACGACCTTCTGGCCCGCCTGCAGACCCGACTTGATGCGGTAGCTGCGGTGCGTCAGCTCGCCGACTTCGACGCCCTTGAGATGCGCGGCGCCCTTCGCGTCGAGCACCCAGACCTGCGTCTTGCCGCCGGCGCGCACGATCGCCTGCTGCGGCACGGTCAGCGCGTTGGCGTAGTGCGCGCGCGGGATGCGGGCACGCACGTACATGCCCGGCAGCAGTTCGCGCTTCGGGTTGTCGACCAGCACGCGCAGCAGCACGTCGCCGGTGCCCGGATCGACGTTGACGCCCGAGAACAGCATGCGGCCCTTCACGTCGTAGCGCGAGTCGTCGTCGCGCAGCACGTCGACCGGCAGCCCGTTGCCAGCGGTGTCCGGCTGCCCGGCGAGCGCGCCGCGCAGCGAATCGAGCGACGCGGCCGGCTGGCGTACGTCCACATAGACCTGGTCGATCTGCTGGATGCGTGCCATCGGCTGGCTGTCGCTGCTGGCGACGAGCGCACCTTCGGTCACGAGGGCCTGGTCGATGCGGCCCGTGATCGGCGCCTCGACGGTCGCGAACTTCAGGTCGAGCTGGCGGCGCGCGAGCGTCGCGCGGGCCTGCGCGACGTCGGCGGCAGCCTGGTCGCGCTGCGACACCGAGTCGTCGTAGACCTGCCGGCTAATCGCGTCGGCTTCGACCAGCGGCTTGAGTCGCGTGGTCTGCACCTTGGCCCGTTCGAGCGCGGCTTGCGCACGTTGCAGGGCCGCCGCGGCCGTGTCCATGTCGGCCTTGAACGGCGCCGGGTTGATCTGGAACAGCGGCTCGCCCGCCCGCACTTCCGAGCCCTGTTCGAACAGCCGTCGTTGCACGATACCGCTGACCTGCGGCCGGATCTCGGCGATCCGGTGGGCCGCGACGCGGCCGGGCAGGTCTTCGGTCAGGTCGAGCGGTGCGGCCGCCAGCGTCATCGCCGCAACCGGGATGGCCGGCGCAGCGGCCTGCTGTTCGGAGGGCCCGCAACCCGCCAGCATCGCCGCCACCAGCGCGCACACGGCGCTGTAGCAGGCTCTTTTCTGATTCTTCATGTGGACTCCTTGGGACGCAGGCACCCAATGGCCCGCATTTTCGGTTCGCAGTGTGCGTGCGCCCGATGGAGTTTTTTGTGCGGAAAGATGGAGGTTTGATGGAGGCGGCGAAAGAATCGCGGGAGGGCGATGCGAAGGCGGGCCGAGCCCGAAGAGACGGGCCTTCGGGCGATCTGGCGGTATGCGGAAGCGGGGAGCGCGGGGCGGGAATCCCGCAATCATCTGATGAAATGGCGGCGGCCGTGCATGCCGTCGGCGGTGGCGGGCGTGGACGCGAGGATGCGGGGCGGCAGGCCGGCGCGGGGGGCGTGTCGACGGCTCGCCGCGAGATTCAGTATGGATCGTTGTCGACGGCGCGTGGCGTGGCAGACGTCACGTCCTCCGGTTCGGTGTCGCGATGCGCGGCGATGCGGGGCTGTCGGGCCAGCGCAATTCGAACGCCGTGCCGCCGCATGCCGTCGGGCGACACGATGCCTCTCCGTCGTGCGCCTGCGCAATGGCGGCGACCACCGCAAGCCCCAGGCCGCTGCCGCCCTTCTGGTTGGATTGTGTATCGTCCACGCGCCGGAATGCATCGAAAATCCGGGCCGCGCAATCGGCCGGAATGCCCGGCCCCTCGTCCTCGACCAGCAAGCGACACGCGCCGTTTTCGACGCGCGTGTGAATGCGTATCGCGCCGGGGACCGCATAGCGCCGCGCATTCTCCAGCAGTGCGAGCAGCGCCTGGCGCATCCGGAACGGGTCGCAGTGTATGGGCCGCGTATCGAGATCGAGCACCATGCGTTGGCCGGCCGCGGCCAGCGAATCCTCGAACACCTCGACGACCGCCCTGACGTGCGTCGCCAGATCGGTCTCCTGGATGCTGACGCTCAGATGCCCGCTTTCAGCGAGGCTGATCACGCGGAGATCCTCGATCAGGCGCGTCAGTCCTTCCGCCTGGGTCAACAGGCTTCGGAACAGCGCCTCGCCCGGCTGGAAGACGCCTTCCGCGAGCCCCTGCAACCGCCCGCGCAGGACCGTGACCGGCGTACGCAGTTCGTGAGCGATCGCGGCATTCCAGAACGCCTGTTCGTCCGTCATCCGCTGCAACTGGGCCGCGAGTGCATTGAAGTCGTCCGCGATCAGCGCGGCTTCGCGCATCGATCGATCGCCGGCGACGGCGCGCGCGGTCAGATCGCCTTTGGCGACGCGGCGAATGCTGTCCGCGACGGAGTTGAGCGGCACCAGGATCCGGTGTGCGAGTCGAGCCGATACGACGATCGCGAGTGCCAGGCCGATCACGATGGTGATGCCCAGCCAGATCCACTCGGGGTTGGACGGAAACCAGCCCGCCTGGTAGCAAACCTCGCTCCAGTGCCGGAGCATCACGTAGTAGAACGCATAGAGCATCAGCACGACGATCAACGTGATGCCGAGCGCCAGCTCCGCCATCGATACCGCAATCTTGCGGCCCAGCCCTCCGAGCTTCATTTCGTGCTCCCAAGCGTGGCGTTGCGTCGATTCAAGACGGGAAAGTTGCGCGGTGTGATTGCCTTGGCGTCTGGTGAGAGGCATGACCGGGTCGCGCGAGCGGGGTTCCGGCCAGGGGCTGCCGTTGTGGCGCGGAAGGCCGCGGCGGGCCTCGGCGTGTCGAGATTCCCGGCTGCAGGTGTGCCGGAGACGTCATGTCGCCCGGGACCGGAGCGGGCCGGGCTTGTATCAACGGGATCGCTCCCGACCGATAGGGACGGCGGCCGAACGGCTCGATTTGCGCGGGACGGTATGGATTCTTCAGTCATGGTGTCCGCTTTGGTTCTTGCTGTTCACTCCATCGACTCGCAATGTTACCGCACGAAATTGGCCGTCGGATGACACGATGGTTCGGTATGCGTTGGAATGCGAGCGCCGCTGACGTTGCCGCGCGACGCGGGGAGACAGGGGTGTCGAGCCATCGGCTGGCCCGATGCCTGCCGGATGAATCCACGCGATCCGCGCGCTTTCGAGGCAGGGGAATACCCTGCCTTTTTTTCGTGGCCATTTGTTATGTATCATGACCTATATTGGTCAACGTTTTCTATCGTCGGAGTGTTTCAGCTCGCTTGACCCGGCGGGGTTCGATGGAAGGGGCGAGGATCGAGGAGGTGTGGGGTGTTGCTGCCGGTGCGAGCGGGAAGCATGAGCACACCGATGAGCGTGCGCTATCGCGTCCGGCGAGCGTTGATCCGGAAAACAAATGAAGCATCGAACCGAATCGGTACAGGAAGTTTCATGATGGATTTCAGATCTCCCGACATCGCGTTGTCCGTTGCCTTGCTGGCGTGGGTGACGGGCACCTATGGCATGAAGTTCGTCCGGAAGCGCAACCCGTTGCTCGGGGCCGCCTGGTGGGTCGTTGCGGCGTCCGCCATCAACGCGCTGATTTTCATGGCGACGGGCTGGTCAGGCTCGTCCGGCGTAGCGCACTTCCTGGACATGTTCACGAGAGGGTTCGGCATCCCGGTGATCGCGGCTGCCGGCATGATGGCCGTCACGCACGAATACAGGCCGATGGCCCAGCAGGTGGTGATGTTGTTCGGGATGGCCGTGGTGGGAACGATGGTGCTGATGACGCTCGAGTTCGTCGATGTCGTTCTGCCGTATTTCTATGTAGCGATGTGGGCGTTGATGGCGCTCTATCTGGTTTATTTCGTCGTGCGGCTGTTGCGCGCCGGGGAGGCGTTGCACGCGATGACGACGACGCTGGCGCTCGTGCTGTCGCTGGTCGTCGCGTATGTCGACGACCTGTACAAGATGCCTGGCAATACGCACGGCGCCGTATTCAGCTTTCCCGTGCTGGCGCTGCTGACGTGGTCGTATTTCGCGGTCTCGATCTATTACGCGTACTGCGCGCTGGAACGGAAGCGTCATGTCGAAACGGCCGGCGCTGAAGTCATGCTCCGGTGGCGTGAATTTACCTCATTCGAACAGGAATCCTGACATGAATGAGGATCTGAAAGCGTATGCGGCACCCGGCGCGGATCAGGCGGGACATGCGATGAAGACGACGCCTCGGCGCGGAAGGAAACGCGACGGCGAGTCGCGGGAGCGTTTGCTGCAAGCGGCACGCACGATTTTCGCCGAAAAGGGCTACGAGGCGGCGAGCATCGAAAGCATTGCCCTCGCAGCCGGTTATACGCGCGGTGCGTTCTATTCGAATTTCCGCGACAAGACGGTCGTACTGCTCGAGTTGTTGAGGCGCGATCACGAAGACGTCGAACGTGAACTGATGCGCATCGTCCAGGCCGGCAACGACCGCGAGGCGATGGAGCGTGCGATGCACGCGTACTTCAGGCAACGCTATCGCCAGCCGGACGCCTGCGTCATGTGGATGGAAGCGGCACTCCTGTCCGTGCACGACCGGCTGTTCCGCGTTCAGTTCGCTGCATTTCTGAACGCGCGGCGGGATCGGGGTTCGGCGTGCGCCGGCGCGCGACTGCCGTTGCCGATCGAGTTACTGACGCTCGGCCTGACGGGGCTGGGCGACGACGTGTTGCCCGACGGCGCGAGCGGACGGTGGCACCTGACCGATGCATGGGTCGACGCGGCGGTGACACGGGTGTTCGCGGGCTGCCCTTGCGACGAGACGATGGAATGACCTTGCGATCGCCGCGTACCGGTGCAAGGACAAACTGACGAGGACGGAATGAACATAAAAATGAATCGCAAACCCGGGCCGGATGCCCAGACCCGGCGCAACATACTCCGCCTCGCAGCGGTGGGCGCGGCGTCGCTCGCGGCCGGTGAAGTGTCGCTCGCGCAAGCGGCCGGCGCGGTCACCGGGAACGACGGCGTGCTCGACGTCGCGATCATCGGCGCGGGGCTCGCGGGGCTGACCGCCGCGCGCGACCTGAAGCGTGCCGGATGCGAATCGTTCGTCGTGCTCGAGGCGCGCGATCGCGTCGGCGGGCGAACCTACAACCACGACCTCGGCGGCGGGAGAGTTTCCGAGGCGGGAGGGCAGTGGTTCGGCCCCGGCCAGACGGCGATCGTCGATCTCGCGCGCGAGCTGAACGTCGATACCTTCGACACGTACTACGCCGGCAAGACGGTGTACCTGGCGGACGGTGCGCGGGTGGCCCAGGACACGCAGGGCACGGTGGGCGGCAACGGCACGATCGCGGCCCGGCTCAACGCGATGGCGAAGAACGTGCCTTCGGCGGCACCGTGGAAAGCGCCGAATGCGGCGGCGCTCGACAAACTGTCGCTGGGCGCGTGGCTCGCGCAGCAAGGCCTGACCAACGAGGAGAAATTCTCGTTCAGCCTGGCGGCCCGTTTGTCGCTCGGCACGGCGCCGGCGCAGCTCGGCTTGCTGCACTACCTGGCGACGATCAACAGCGCGAACAGCGACTACGACCAGCTCGAGTCGATCAAGGGGGGCGCACAGGAATCGCGTTTCGTCGGCGGTTCGCAGGTGCTGAGCATCAGGATGGCGAACGAACTGGGCGAACGGGTGAAGCTGTCCTGCCCGGTGCGCAGGATTTCCGGCTGGAATCGCGAGGTCGTCGAGCTCCATACCGACCAGGGCGTCGTGCGCGCGCGCCGCGTGATCGTCGCGTTGAATCCGGCGCTGTGCAATCAGGTCGTGTTCGACCCGCCGCTGCCGGATGGCCGCGCGCAGTTGCAACGCCTGTGGCCCGCTTATGCGCCGATGCGCAAGACGGTTCACGTCTACGACCGGCCGTTCTGGCGGGACGACGGGTGCAACGGTCAGGTCATCCCGGTCAACGGTCCGCTGCTGTGGGCCTATGACAACTCGCCGCCGGACGCCTCGATCGGGGTCATCAACGGCTTCATCGCACCGGGCGCGCTCGCGAGCGACGCGAAGGTGGCGGAACGGACGCTTTCCGCGATCTACGCGCAGGCGCTCGGCGACAAGGCGCTGCGCCCGACGCAGTTCCACGATTTCGACTGGGGCAAGGTGGACCCGTGGTCGCTGACCTGCATTCATCCGATTCCGCCCGGCTTCTGGACGAAGTGGGGCGAGTACCTGCACCCGCCGGCCGGGCGGCTGATCTGGTCCGGAACGGAGACGGCCGACATCTGGGCCGGCTCGATGGATGGCGCGGTGCGTTCGGGGCATCGCGCCGCACTGCAGGTTTTGGGTGCGCTCGCGCATCGGACGACGGAGGTTTGAGTGAAGCGAGCATGGATCATCGGTGTTGTCGTGGTCGCCGCCGTGTCGGCGACAGGCGTACTGTTCGGGCCCGATCTGTACGGCTATTACCGCTTCGGGAAGGCGCTGGACGGCGAGGCCGACACGCTCAGGGCCGATGCCGGCCCGTGGCCTCAGCCGCAGGAGACGTGTTTTATCTGTCACGGCCCGCGCGGGCAATCCGGTAACGGCGGATATCCGGCGCTGTCCGGCCAGCCGGCGGCCTACATCGAAGCCCAGTTGCGCGCGTTCGCCAGCGACCGCCGGCCGGACCCGTACATGGGGCCGCTTGCGCGCGGCATGGACGAGCAACAGATGAAGCTGCTGGCCGAGTATTTCGCGCGCCAGGCGCCGGTCCAGAACGAGAAGATCCGCGTCGACGCGGCACTGGCCTCGCGCGGCATGTCGGTGGTGCAGACGCGGAGCTGCGTCGCGTGCCACGGCGCGGGCCTGACGGGCAACGAGCGCGCGCCTCGCCTCGCGGGGCAGGGCGAGGCCTATCTCGCGGACCAGCTCGTCGCGTTCCGGGCGGGCAAGCGACATGACGAAACAGGCGCGATGAACGGGGTGGCCGCTGCATTGTCGGACGAAGACATCCGGGCCGTCGCGCATTACCTGGCGGGTATCGCGCCGACGCACGCCGCGGCCGCCGCCGCATCGGTGGATCCTGCGCCGCGCCTCGCGAATCACGGCGAAGCGGATCTGGTGAAGCAGATCACGGCCATCAAGGCCGGGAGTCGAGCCGATCCGGCCGGTGCGATGCATGCCGCTGTCGCCAGGTTGTCCGGCGACGACATCCGTGCCGTGGCGTACTACCTGGCCAACGTGTCTTCCGGGCGCGACGGCGGCGTCAGGTAACGCCGGGAGAGGCGATCCCGGCTGCTTGTGACGACGGCGCCGTCGGACCCCGGCGCCGATGTGGAGCGGGCAGGCAAGGGGCGGCCCCGGCGGCCGCGACATGGCGCGCGATGCCACGCGCCGCGACGGACGGAGGCCGCGGCCGCGAGCCGCCGGCCGGCGGCGCCCCGGATGGAAATTGGTGTCGGCATCGGGTATAGTCGTTCGCGACCGGCGATACGCCGGTCCTATCACATCAGGAGGGCGGGAACGCCCGGATCATGACGGAAGCGATGACAGTGCCTATTGAGCAACCGACCAGGAAACGGCGCACATCGAGTGCTGCACCCACCGGCGCGCAGCCTGAAGGCCTTCGGGCCCAGGGCGTTCGGACGCGCAAACTCATCGTGCGCGTGGCGCGGAAACTCCTGCTCGAGGGCGGTGCGCTGGAGTTTTCCCAGCGCGCGGTCGCGCAGCGCGCCGGCATCAGCGTCAGCAACCTCCAGTACTACTTTCCAACGCGGCTTGCCGTGCTTCGGGCGGTCATGGAGCCCGAGATCGAGGCCTACCTGAGCGCGCTGAAGCGCGCGCTCGAAAGCGGCGCGCCGCCGCGTGAAACGCTCGATGCATTGCTCGGCATGGCGCTCGAGAATGCGAAGGACGTCAAGGGCACGGCCCTGTGGGCCCACTTCGTTTCGTTCGCGTCGATCGATCCCGAATGCGCTCGGCTGATCGACGAATGGTATGCGTCCTTGACGCAAGCCATTGCCGCGCTCGTCCGTGCGGTGAATCCGGGCGTCAAGGCGGCCGATGGCGAGCACGTCGCGATGCTGCTCGTCGCGATGGCCGACGGGCTGGCGCTCCAGTACACGATGGGACGGCAGACGGACGGGCTCGATGCGAGGTTCCTGGCGTCGGCGTACAGCCTGGTGGAGGGCAAGGCGTCCGGCGGCAAGAGCCGATAGCGGTCGCAGCCTGACCAGGTGACACAGGAAGACAGGGCATGTCCCTGTCTTTTTTCTTTTGGCGCCGCGCGTGATCCCGCGTGGCGGGCGCTGCGTTTGACGATGGCGACGCGCAGGGTGGGCATTCAGCTTGCCCGAGGCCGGTTGCCGAGCGTTCCGCGGAATTTCGCCAGCTGACGCGATTCCGCCACGAGCTGCCCGCCCGTATCCCGCAATTCACCATCGATGACCAGCAGGCCATGGCGGACGTCCTTCGTCAGGAAGCGTGCGTGGATCGGCCCGGGGCCGGGCGCGGCCTTGAGGTGTACCGCATATTCGATCGTCGGCACCGATCCCCACTCGGCGCGATCGATGACGTTGTAGATCGGTGGCGGGAACGCATCGGCGAAGAGGGTCAGCGACGCGAGCGTCGGTAATGATTCGTTATCCAGAGAAATCCATCCCTCGATGGTGGCGGTGCGTTCCAGCCCGCCGTTCTGCAATGCACCAGGTGCGAGACGCAGGTCGAACTGCGAGATGAACGAGCGCATCGGATCGGGGATCGCCAGCGTGTCGATGCTCACGCACGAGCGATAAGGCGTGGCCGGCAGCTGCGGTCCCGCGCAGTGCGACGCCGTGGCGCCGGTCGTCCGGGAGAAGTCGCTGAACGTCGCCACGTAGAACGCCTTGAGTTCGCCTTCCTGTATCAGCGACAACGTCGCGCGCGACAGGCTTTTCGTCGATCCCAGTTCGACGATGCGGGCCGTTGCAGGGCCGGAAACGGGATGGCCGAGAAAACTCGCGTTGATCGACAGCAGGTCGGGGTGCGCGCTTCGGCCGGCGAGCGTCTCGGCTGCCAGCCGCGTGAGGTAGCCCCCGTTCGGATAGCCGAGGACGTTGAATCGAGACGAGATATCGACGGGTATTTCCACGCAGGCGCCTGACATTCCTGTTCCTGTGAAGCCATGCCCCGTCGACGGGATGGGGAATCGAATTGAGCGGCACGCGCACCGCGACGTGCACGCGAGTCGCTACCGCGCATGGGTTGCCGTGATCGAGCGTGTGAATGCCATGCGGCAATGCCATTGCCGGCGGATCGATGCGATTTCTTGCGAGGATTCGCGACCGCGAGCATAGCGGGCACGTGCGCCGCATTGAAGTTTATTTTGTGAATCGGCATGCATTCGTGCGATGAATGACCTGCTTCGCGCATCGTCGTCCGCACGCGTCAGACGGTCCTCCGAAGGCAGGGTAATCCCCCGTCTTTTTTTTATTTTGGTTATATGTATCATGACCTACGTTTGTCACATATTCCTACAAATGGATTGCGTGGTTCGTCGACTTGCCTTGCGCTACGAGCGGGGCGGGAGTAACGGCCGCACTCCGATCGGTCTGGAACGACGTGCCGAACGGGCCGCCTATCGTTCGTCATCCTGATGGACGGCTCCCGAGCGACTTTCATTGCAGTAGCCAAGACAAAATGCCAAAGAAGTCTTTCCCCAATGGAGCAGCCGATTTGCATCGGAGGCAGTGGCTCAAGTATGCGGGCGCGTCAGCCGCCGCCGTGGGCACGCTTGCGATCGGCGCGCGGCAGGCGAGCGCCGGCGAAGGCGACACGTCCGGCACGCCGGGCGACGTGCTCGACGTGGTCATCATCGGCGCGGGGCTGGCCGGACTGACGGCCGCGCGCGACTTGCGACAGGCCGGTTGCGAATCGTTTGTGGTGCTCGAGGCGCGCGACCGCGTCGGCGGCCGGACCCTCAACTACAACGTGGAAGGCGGATTTGTCACCGAGGTCGGCGGCCAATGGATCGGACCGGGTCAGACCGCCGTCGCCGATCTCGCCCGCGAGCTGGAGATCGGCACGTTCCCGAGTTACTACGAAGGCAAGACGGTCATCCTGGGCGGCGAAGGCCGCGCGACGGCCGACCTGAAAGGCACGTTCGGAACCGACGAGGCCGTATCGTCGAAGCTCAGCAAGATGTCGCGCGACGTGCCGTCGGGCGCGCCGTGGACGTCCCCCCGGGCCGGCGAGCTGGACAAGCTGTCGGTGGCGGACTGGCTGGTGACGCAGGACATCAAGCCCGAGGACCGGGTGGGTTGGGAGGGCTCGTGCACGCTGAGCGGCGGCGCTCCGCCGGTCAGCATGGGGCTGCTGCACTTCCTGTCGATGATCAATTCGGCGTCCAACGACTTCACGCAACTCGACTCCATCAAGCACAGCGCACAGGAAACGCGCTTCATCGGCGGCTCGCAGATCCTTTGCACGAAGATGGCCGGGCAACTGGGCGACAAGGTGCGCCTGTCGACCCCGGTGCGCCGGATCTCCGGTTGGGATCGCGACATCGTCACGCTGCATACCGATCGTGGAGCGGTGCGTGCGCGCAAGGTCATCATGGCCATCCACCCGGCCCTCTGCAACCAGGTGCAGTTCGAGCCGGCGTTACCCGAGAAGCGGGCGTCGCTGCAGCGTGCGTGGCCCGCTCACTCGCCGGCGCGCAAGACGGCGATGGTCTATCGCCGTCCGTTCTGGCGCGAGAAGGGGTTGAACGGCCATATCTTCCAGGTCGGCGGGCCGATCATCTGGGCGTACGACAACTCCCCGCCGGGCGGCGAGATCGGGATCATCAATGCATTCGTCCGGAACGCGCTGTTGCCGACGGACCGGAAGGCCGCGCAACACATGCTCACGGACATCTATGCGCAGGCGTGGGGTGACGACGCGTTGTCACCCGTGTCGTATCACGACCACGACTGGAGCCGCGTCGACCCGTGGACGATCACGTGCGTGTCCGCGATTCCACCCGGTTTCTGGACTGCGCACGGCGAGGGACTGCATTTGCCGTGCGGCAATCTGATCTGGTCGGGGACCGAAACCGCGAACATCTGGGCCGGCTACATGGATGGCGCCGTGCGTTCGGGCCATCAGGGCGCATTGCAGGCGCTGAACAGCCTGCGTCGCGCATAGGAGAGCAATCATGAAAAAACGCATCTTGCTCGCCATTGCGGGGCTCGTCGCCGTATCGCTCGTCGTCTTCGGGCCGACGTTGTTGAATCTGTACCGCCTTCAACAGTTCGTGTCCGCGTCGGAAGATGCGTACCGCGCCGATGGCGGACCGTGGCCGCACCAGACCGACACGTGCCTCGGCTGTCACGGCGTCAAGGGTACGTCGGTCGATCAGGGTTATCCGAGCCTGGCGGGGCAACCGGCGTCCTACGTGGCGGCCCAGCTTCACGACTTCGCGAGCGGCAAGCGCGCCAACCCGAACATGGCGCCGCTGGCGATGAGCCTGAGCGAGGCCGAAATCAAGTCGCTGTCCGAGTACTACGCGCGGCAGCCGGCCCGCGGCAACCGGTACTTCGAAGCCGATCCGCAACAGGCGGCACAAGGCAGGCAACTGGTCGAGAAGGGGGCGTGTGCCGCGTGCCACGGTGCCCGCTTGATGGGCCAGGCGCAGTTCCCGCGACTGGCGGGCCAGGGGCACGACTATCTCCTGAAGCAATTGGAGGCGTTTGCCGCCGGCACGCGAACCGAAGCGACCGGCACGATGCAGCGCGTCGCCGCCGCGCTGTCGCCGAAAGACCGCGAGGCCGTCGCCCAGTACCTGGCGAGTTTGAATCCGGAGAAGGAATGATGAACCGTATGCAATCGGAATGGAGTGTTTGATCATGGACAGCAGATCGCTCGTACTTTGCTTCGCCAGTGCGTTGCTGGCAACCACGACGGCCACGTACGGCTGGAAGTTTCTCAAGCGGCGCAATTTCCTGCTCGGGATCGAGTGGCTCATCGTCACGGTCTCTTCGACCAACGCGCTGATCTACTTCGCGACTCACTTCGAAATCTCGGGGCTCGTGTCGCATGTCCTGGATGCGTTTTCCCGCGGCTTCGGGATGCCGCTCGTCGCCGTCGCGGGCCTGATGGCCGTGACGCGCGGCTACAGGCCGTCGGGCCGCCAGGATGTCTTGCTGTTCGGGATTTCCACCGTCGGCACCGTCGTGCTGGTGTCCGGCCTGATCGCGAAAGTGCAACCGTATTTCTATGTCGCGGCATGGGCATGGCTGACGATCTATCTCGCGGGTTTCGTGCGGAAACTGCTGGCGGCCGGCGAGCGGTTTCACGCGATGACGACGACCGTCGCGGCAGTGACCTCGATGGCGATCGCGTGCATCTACGACTTCTATCCGATACCGGGAGACGAGCACAACGTCGTGCTCAACTTCTTCGTACTCGCGCTGGTGACGTGGTCGTACATGACGGTCGTGCTGTATTACGCCTATTGCGCGCTGGAGCGCGCAGGTCAGACGCATGACGCCAGCCGGTTCCGCTCGCCACGGAACGGGGATCGTCGCCTCGCGTAAGCGCGTGGCGACGCGCATCGGAGCATTCGCGTCGATCGAAGACACGCGCCGGAGACGGCTGTCGTGTCGTCGTGCCGCGCAGGGTCGAATCGCCTCCGTGACTCACCGCGGCCGATCGCGCGCGTGAGTCACGGTGTGCCGGAGCGCGGCTTGCGTGCATCGGCCGTCGCATATTCACAGGCCTTCGTCGGGCGGTGTCGACATCGATCCGTCGACGACCCGAGCGTCTCGTTGTCCGGCTTGTTCTGGATGGGGGCGGCGCGGAGCCGACCGCGACATGTGAAGGCCGTCGAACAATCGTCACAGGAAAGAGGGGGCACTAGCCCTTCGCGTGCCCTTTCGTCGTACGTGCCAAGCGGCGCGCCGGCAGGCGCGCCGCCGTGATCGGCTTCGCATGCCAGGCATCCTGCTTTGTCCACGCATTGAATTCGTACCGGGAATACCCTCTCTTTTTATTTTGTTCTAAATTTATCATCATTACCTAACATTGTTATCCCGTTCTATAGTCAAGACGGTACAGCGGACCCGCAAGCAAGGCGGGGGCGAACCAACAGGAGGTGACAGATGGACGATCTCAAGCGCAGGGCTTTCGCAGAAGACGGCGCGGTTCTGATCGAGGGTGTGTTGAACGAGGAGCAGCTGGCCCGATGCCGGCTCGCGTTCGACTGGGGTATTGAAAACCCGGGGCCGATGGCGTCGAGCCTGCTCGACGGTACCGAATTCCGGTCACACGTCGACAACGCGAATCCGTATGCGAAGGAACGGCTCGACGAGCTGGTCGCCACGCTGCCGCTCGGTCGCCTGTTTGCCGACTTGTGGGGATCGGAGCACGCGTGGTTCTTCGCCGAGGAGCTGTTCCTGAAGCGAGGCGGAAAGGGCGCACGCTCGTTGTGGCATCAGGACACCTCGTACCTGCCGTGGGCAGGGATGCACTTCGGCAACGCGTGGATCAGTTTCGAGGCCGTTCCCAAGCGCAACGCGCTCGAGATCGTCCGGGGTTCGCATCGCGGCGTGCGTCACGACGGCACCACGTTCCAGAACGTCGACGATCCCACCGAGCCGCTGCATGGCGGTGGCGTCTGGCCGCGGATGCCGGACATCGAAGCCGAGCGCCGCGCCGATCCGGGCAAGTACGACATCATCTCGTGGGCCACGAAGCCGGGCGACGTCCTGCTGCTTCATCCCGGCGTGCTGCACGGCGGCGGCGTGGTCGATCCGGCGTTTCCCGATCGCCACACGCTCGTGCTGCGCTTCTTCGGCGACGACGCCACGTTCAGCCCGCTGCCGGACAACAGCGCATCCGGCTTCACGCCGGCCGGCGTGCTGTTCGTGGACGAGCTCGCGTCCTTGAAGGCGGGCGACCCGTTTCGCGCGCCGTGCTTCCGTCAACTCGTCTGAATCCGGAGGATTCCAGTCATGGCAACAACCAGCAAGCGGCAACAGATCATTCCACCCGGGTTCAAGGCGTGGTACGACACCTACCATTTCGCCCCGGCCACGCGTGTGGGCGACACGATCTGGGTTTCCGGCCAGGTCGGGATCGGCGCGGACATGCGGCCGGGCGACGGCGTGCAGGCGCAGGCGCGCATCGCGTTCGAATCACTGAAGGCGATTCTGGTCGAGGCGGGCGCGAGTCTTGCCGACGTGGTGGAACTGACGACTTTTCATACGGATCTGCGCGCCGAGGTTGAAGCCTTCACCACCGTGAAGGACGAATACTTCCCGGATCGCTATCCGTCGTGGACGGCGGTCGGGGTAACGCAGCTCGCGCTGCCCGAGCTGTGTGTCGAAGTGCGGGCGGTGGCGGTGGCCGGTTCCGGTGCTGCCTGACGCGGACGCCCGGCCGTTCGCGCGGCCGGTGCGGCGTCGACGCAAGAGGGTGTTCGACGCCGCCACATCCGGCAGAAGAATACCGACAATATTTCGTATTACTTACAACGTAGAGCACATCGGCCGGTGATGTCGAGCGTTTCGCGGTCGCGGAGGTCGCGCGATGGCTGTCCATGAAGCGGCGCGCCAGCCGCACGAAACGGATTGAACGCCTGTCGCCCGTCAACCGCACAACCGGTGAATGAAAGCCGAGTCTCGGAAGGAGAACATGATGAAGAAGCACACGATCGGAACCGTGTCCGCAATCGCGGCTGCGTTGTTGGTGATGGCCGGCAGCGCCGTGGCTGACGACCTCACCCCCGCAGGAGCCGAACGCGGCGCGAGCAAGGACGGCTCCATTCCGGCCTTCGCCGGCAAGCAGGAGCCGCAGTCGGGCTGGGAATACGGCAAGACGCGTGGCGATTTCTGGAAACACCGGAGCGAGAAGCCGCTTTATTCGATCGATGCCGCGAACGTCGACAAGTACGCGAGCAATCTGTCGCCCGGCCAGATCGCATTGATCAAGCAGCGCAAGGGTTACCGGATGGATGTCTATCCGTCGCACCGCGAGTGCCAGCTGCCGGAATTTGCCGAGCAGAACACGAAGGCCAACCTCACGGCCGCGAAGCTCGCGTCGGATGGAGAAACGCTCGAAGCGGGCGTCTTGCCCGGCGTGCTGTTCCCCCAGCCGAAAAACGGCGCCGAAGCGATCCTGAACTACGAGAACCGGTATCGGGGTATCGGTATCGAATGGCCGCTGGTCGTCACGTCCATCTCGCCGCGTCCGGGCGGCGGCGAATGGATCGACGGGATCGGCCCGCAGGTCTTCTATTTCCCGTCGGGCAAATCGGGCAAGAGCGGGCCGAAGGATGTCGACCAGCTCAGCCTGGCCGCCTATTTCTCGGCCACTTCGCCGGCCGCGCTGGCCGGGCAGGCATTCGTGCAGCGCCAGTATTTCAACAAGGACTCGGAAACCTACTACTACTTTCCGGGCCAGCGCCGTGTGAGACGCATGCCGGCCTATACGCATGACGCGCCGCTGATCGGCTTCGAGAACCAGTACCTGATCGACGAAGCCAACATGTTCAACGGCTCGATCGACCGGTTCAACTGGAAGCTCGTCGGCAAGCGCGACTTGCTCGTTCCGTACAACGCATTCGGCATGTACAAGTTCAAGAGCAAGCTGCACGACGTCGCAACCCCGGACGGCATCGCATCGGCGAACCGCCGCTACGAGATGCATCGCGTATGGGTCGTCGAGGCGACGGTCAAGCCGAGCGCGCGCCACGTCGCGTCGAAGAAGGTGTTCTACCTCGACGAGGACAGCTGGCTCGCGCTCGTCGGCGAGGACTACGACGCGCAGGGCAAGCTGTGGAAGGTGCGCGAGAGCTACCCGATTCCGGTATGGGAGCTGGGCGGTGCCTGCGACAACGAGCCGATGGCGCAGTACGACGTGCTGAGCGGGCGTTACGTATTCGATTCGTCGACGATCGGCCAGGGCAAGGATATCCGCTGGTATCAGGAGATCAACGATCCGCGCTTCAAGTCCGATTTCTACTCGGCGGAATCGCTGAGATCGGTCAGCGAACGCTGATTGCGGTAATAAAAAAACAAAACAGGCCCGACGTGCGCGCTCGCGCCGTCGGCATCCGGTCTGGAGATGGGTGGGTGGTGCGATGAAAGCAAGCAATATCGTTAAGAGTACTACGGTGTCGATTGCAATGCTGGGCGCGGCAACGTCGACTGCGTACGGGTACGAGTTCACGCTCGGGGACGGAGTCGTCCAGGGGTCGTGGGTGAGCAATCTCACGGCGGGCGGCGGGATCCGGACCAAGAATCCGAGCTGCTCGCTGACCGGCGATCCGAACGCATACGGATGTGGTGCGGCCGCCAATACGAACCAGTGGGGTTACGGCGACAACGGCGACCTGAATTACCGCAAGGGGCAGCCGTTCAGCACTTACGTGAGCGCGACCAGCGAGCTGCTGCTGAAGATGCCGAGCGAAGGGCTCAAGTTCATGGTGCGCGGCACGGGTATGTACGACTTCCTCGCCGGGAGAACGGCCAGAACGCCGCTGTCGAGCACGGCTGCCGCGCAGGTGGTGTACAACACGCAGCTACTCGATCTGTGGGCGCAGAAGGATTTCACGATCGGCGGGCGCAACGCGCACGTCCGGTTCGGCAACCAGGTGATCAACTGGGGCGAGAGCATCTACGCGCAGAGCGGCATCAACGCGACCAATTCGATCGATGTGCAGAAGCTGCTGATTCCGGGTTCGCAGCTCAAGCAGGCGCTGCTGCCGGCGCCGATGCTGAGCCTCGCCGCCGATCTTTCCCACGGCTTCAGCACCGAAGCGTATTACCAGTTCCAGTGGAACGGCAACCGTATCCCGCCGGTCGGGTCGTACTGGTCGCTGGCGAACGTCATCGGCCGCGGCGCCGAACCATTCACGATCAACGCGAACAACCCGAACTTGGCCGGCCCGGGAGTGGGCACGATCGCCAATGCGATCGGCGGCGGGGCCGCGGCGGGCAACCAGGACACGCTGACCGCGATCAAGAACGGGCTGGTGAACGGTGCGTTCGCCGGGCCGCCGTTCAACGATATCGGTATTCCGGTTTCGACGCAGCTGCCCGCGAAATACCGGCCGCAGTTCGGCGTGAAGTTCAATTACGCGCCGCGCTCGTTCGATGCGAACTTCGCGTTCTACTACCTGAACTACACGGACAAGTCGCCGGTGCTGTCGACGCTGGCCAACGGTACAGCCCAGTGGTCGTATCTGCAGAACCGGCAACTGTTCGGCGCGAGCGCGAACTTCGGGGTCGGCCCGTGGGCGATCGGCACTGAGCTGTCGTATCGGCCGCGCGATGCGGTTGCGCTGTCGAGCTGTTACGGCGCGGGCGGCCCGACCGACCTGATCACGAACGGCGTACAAGGGGTCGACTGCCAGCAGTGGGCCGACAAGAAGAAGTTCCAGCTGGACGTGAACGGGCTGCTGGCTCTGACGCGCAGCGAGTACCCGTTCCTGAAGCTGATCGCGGCGGATTCCGCCGCGTTGACCTGGGAACTCACGTGGATCTACTACCCGGGCCTCGGTTCGGACGTGACGCGCACGGTGGGCGGGCAGCCGGTCACGCAGGTGCCGGCCACCGGCTATTTCCCGTGGTTGAACAACAACTCGGGGCTCGGCTATCCGATCGCGCAAGGGCAGGGCACGTCGAGTTCGGTGGGCGCGACGATCGACTTCAACTGGACGTACGACGGCTCGCTGATTCCTGGCTGGCAAGTGACACCGGGCGTGACGTTCAGCACCGGCCTCTACGGGTACACGCCGACCTTCACCGCGAACTACATGCAGGGCGCGAAGTCGGTGAACGTCTACGTGCTGTTCAACCAGAATCCGCCGACGTGGCAGGCGGGCATCAACTTCGCGGCGTTCTTCGGCGGCCATCAGTCGGTGGGGAACCCGTATTCGGACCGCAATTTCGTCGGTGTGTTTGCTACCCGGAACTTCTGACGGGTGCAAGCGGAAGCGAGCGCGCGTGTCGGGCAGCGCCGGAAAACATGAAGGGGTCATGCAGTGCTTAATCGTCTGGTCAGCCGCCTTGAAAGGCTTTTTTTCGGTCATCGCGCGATCGTGCTCGCGGCGATCGGCCTGTTCACCGTCGTGATGGCCGTGTTCGCGATGCAACTGCGTATGGATGCCGGCTTCGAAAAGCAGATGCCGATCGGCCATGAGTACATCCGCACGTTCCAGCAATACCGGAACGACCTGCTCGGCGCGAACCGGATCACCGTCGTCGTGCGCGCGAAGCACGGCTCGATCTGGACGCCGGACGGCCTGACACGGCTGTACAAGGTGACGCAGGCGGTGACTTACCTGCCGAACGTCGACCGGATCGGCGTGCGCTCGCTGTGGACGTCGAATGCGTTCGTCAACGAGATCACCGACGAGGGTTTCCGCGCGGAACCGATCATTTCCGGCACGATCACGCCGGATCAGCTGACGCCGCAGATCGTCGAGAAGATCCGTCGTGCGACGACACTGGGCGGCTATGTCGGCACGCTCGTGTCGCACGGCGAGGACAGCGCGATGATCACGGCAGAACTGAACGAGCACGACAGCGCGGGCAAGGTGCTCGATTACGTCGCGTTCAATCATTTGCTGGAACAGAAGATCCGCCAGCCGTTCGAGGATGCGGGCTACGAAGTCCAGATCATCGGCTTCGCGAAGCAGATCGGCGACATCGCGGACGGCGCGAAGGGCGTACTCGGCTTCTGCGCGATCGCGCTGCTGCTGACCGCTCTTGCGGTGTACTGGTATTGCCATTCGCTGCGCTTCACGGTGCTGCTGATCGCGTGCTCGCTGACGTCGTTGGTCTGGCAGTTCGGCACGCTGAAGCTGCTGGGTTTCGGCCTCGACCCGCTCGCGGTGCTGGTGCCGTTCCTGGTGTTCGCGATCGGTGTTTCGCACGGTGTGCAGCAGGTGAACTTCATCGTGCGCGAGATTTCGCACGGGCACAGTTCGTACGAGGCGGCGCGCCGCAGCTTCAGCGGGTTGCTGATTCCGGGCGTGCTGGCGCTGATCACCGCGTTCGTGTCGTTCATCACGCTGCTGCTGATCCCGATCCCGATGGTGCGTGAACTGGCGATCACCGCGTCGCTCGGCGTGGCATACAAGATCGTGACGAACCTGATCCTGCTGCCGGTGGCCGCGTCCTGCTTCAACTTCACGAAGCGCTACGCGGACAGCGCGCTCAAGCGCGGAGAGCGGCGCTCGGCATGGCTGCGCCCGCTGGCGCGCGTCGCGCAGCCGAAGTATGCGGGGGCGACAGTCGCACTGACGCTGGTCGTGTTCGCGATGGCCGCGTGGCAAAGCCGCGATCGCGTGATCGGCACGCTGCAGCCGGGCGCGCCGGAACTGCGCGAGGACGCACGGTTCAATCGCGACGCAACGGCGATCGCCGGCAACTACGACATGGGCCTCGACTGGCTGACGGTTGCGATCGAGTCGGCCGGCAAGGGCTGCGACAACCCGGCGGTCGGGCTGTACGAAGACGATTTCGCGGCGGCCATGCGCACCGAGCCGGGCGTGGTGTCCGTGCAGTCGTACTCGGGCATGCTGCGCGCGTACAACCAGGGCTACAACGAAGACTATCCGAAGATGAACGTGGTGCCGATCGACCCGGAGAACTACGGGGCGGTATCGGTCGACGTCGGGCGCGTGAAGGGCTTCATGAAGGCCGACTGCACGATGTCGGCCGTGCACCTGTTCCTGACCGACCACAAGGCGACGACGATCAACCGCATCCTCGACGACGTGAAGCAGTATCGCGCGTCGCATCCGTTCCCCGGCATCGCCGTGCGGCTCGCGGCCGGCAACGCGGGGGTGCTGGCGGCGACCAACGAGGAAGTCGCGGGCAGCGAGCTGCCGATGATGCTGTACGTGTACGGCGCGATCCTGATCCTCGTGTTCCTCGCGTATCGCGACTGGCGCGCGATGATCGCCTGCTGTGCGCCGCTGTCGGTCGCGACCTTCATCGGCTACTGGTTCATGAAGGAACTGCAGATCGGGCTGACGGTTGCAACGTTGCCGGTGATGGTGCTGGCCGTGGGGATCGGCGTCGATTACGCGTTCTACATCTACAACCGGCTGCAGGTGCATCTCGCGAGCGGGCAGACGATCGTGAAGGCGGTGCAGCACGCGATGCTCGAAGTCGGCGTCGCGACGATCTTCACGGCGATCACGCTCGCGATCGGCGTGGCGACGTGGAGCTTCTCCGCGCTCAAGTTCCAGGCCGACATGGGCAAGCTGCTCGCATTCATGTTCATCGTGAACCTCGTGATGGCGATGACCGCTTTGCCCGCGCTCGCGTCGCTGCTCGAACGCTGGTTCCCCCGCCGCAAGCCGGCCCGCGCGCCGGGTTTGTTCAGCCACTGAAGCTTGCGAACACGCTGACGGAGATTCCCGCATGGTCAAGACCCTGGCTGCTTGCGCCGCACTTTGCATCGTCGCGGTTGCCATCCCGCGATTTCGTGAAACCGCCGCAAGCCCGACCGCGCCGGCTCGTGCGTTCGCGACCGACACGGCACGCACCGGTGTGCGCCATGCCGCGGCCGGGGAAACGGGCGCCGCGGCGTCGTCGAACGACGGCAAGGCCGAGCGACAGGCAGCGGTCGCACCGGGTGCCGACCAGCCGCCGGTCGTTGTGCTTCACGAAGCGAATGCTGGCTGGTCGTCGCTGTTCAACCACTGAAGCCCGCACACACTACAGAGATTCACCATGATCAAGATGCTGGTTGGCTGTACCGCGCTCTGCGCCGCCGCGACGGTCTTCGCGCAACCGCAGGACGGAACAGTAGCGGCCTGGGCCGCGAAGCCCGCGCACACGTGGGCCGCCCCGACACACATGATGCTGATGGACGCGACGCGTGCCGGGTCGCGGGTCGTCGCGGTCGGCGAGCACGGCATCGTGCTGCTGTCCGATGACGACGGCAAGACCTGGCGTCAGGCACGACGCGTGCCGGTGTCGGCGACGTTGTCGGCCGTGTCGTTCGCGGATGCGAAGCACGGCTGGGCCGTCGGCCAGTGGGGCGTGATTCTCGCGACCGACGACGGCGGCGACACGTGGGTCACGCAGCGGCTCGATACGTCGGTCGACCAGCCGCTGTTCTCGGTGCTGTTCACGAATGCGCAGGACGGCATTGCGGTCGGCCTGTGGTCGCTGATGCTGCAGACCCATGACGGCGGCAAGACGTGGGCGCGTACGACGCTGCCGAAACCGCCCGGCGGCGGCAAGGCCGACCGCAATCTCTATCACGTGTTTGCCGACGCCGCACACGCGCTTTACGTCGCGTCGGAACAGGGGATGGTGCTCAAGTCGGCCGATGGGGGCACGAACTGGACCTATCTGCCGACCGGCGGCAAGGGCACGTTGTGGTCGGGCGTCGCGATGCCCGATGGCCGGATCGTGGTCGGTGGGTTGCTCGGCAGCCTGTACCAGAGCAGCGACGGTGGCGCGAGCTGGACGGCCGTCGACAGTCGCACGCGGAGTTCGATCGCCGATCTGATGGCGGCAGGCGACGGCCTGGTCGGCGTCGGGCTCGATGGCCTGGTGTTGAAGCAGCGGGCCGGGGCCGCAACGGTCGAGGTCGCGCAGCGACCGGATCGTGCGACGCTGACTGCCGCGCTGCCCGGCAAGGGCGGCACGCCAATGCTGTTCTCGCAGGACGGCGTGTTGACGTCGCCTTGATTGCAACTCGAGCTGCACGGGATTTTTATCGGCAAAACTGAGTGATGGAGGCAAACATGAGCGATTCGCAGTACAGGATTCGGGATGAATCGCCCGGCAATGCCATGCGGTTCGATGCATCGCACGCAGATCGTGCGTTGCAAATGTACCGGCCCATCGGCGGGTGGATCGAGCGGCCGGACAACATCCAGCCTCAGCTGGAAGGCGATGTTCGTGCGGACGTGGTCGTCGTGGGCGCCGGCTTCGCTGGCCTGTCCACTGCGCTGGAACTGACCGCGCGCGGCGCCAGCGTCGTCGTGATCGAGCGTGAGTTCGCGGGCTTCGGCGCGAGCGGGCGCAATGCCGGCTATCTCGCGGGCGGGCAGGGGCTTGAATACGAGCTGTTCGTGAAACGCGTGGGGCACGAGCAGGCGAAACGAATCGTCGGATTCTATGACGAGGGCGTGGTCTACGTCGAACGCAAGCTCGTCGAATACGGGATCGACTGTGACTACCGCGCGTCGGGCATTGTCCGCGCCGGCGTGCATCCGTCGCAGGAGAAGCGCTTGCGCGAGAACATGGAGACCGGCATCGCGCTTGGTTCGCCCGCTCAGTATCTCGATGGTGCGGCGATGCGCGCACGCGGGATTCCACCTGCGTTCCTGTTCGGCTGCTACATCCCCGGCGGCGGCACGCTCGACCCCGGCAAGTACGTGACGGGCTTGCGGCGCGCGGCGCTCGCGGCGGGTGTGAGGCTTTACGAGAACACCGCGCTGCTCGACTTCGACGCGGGCGAGACCGTGCGAGTCCGGACGGCGCGCGGCAGCGCAAGCGCACCTGTCATGGTGCTCGCCACCAATGCGTATACGCCGCAACTCGGCTTGCTTGGCAACAAGGTGATGCCGCTGCGCGTGTCCGCTCTCGAAACCGAGCCGTTGTCCGATGCGCAACTGGCGGCACTGGGCTGGCCAAATCGCGAAGGAATCGTGACACCGCACTTGACGATGGAGAGCCACCGGCTCACTGCGCGGAATACGCTGTTGGTGACAACCAAGCGGCTGGATTACGTTTATGGATCGCGTACGCCGAACGTAGCGGACGAAGCGGCCTATCGCGCACTGCTCGCGACGTTGCACGCGCGTTTTCCGCAACTGGGCAACCAGCCGGTGCGTGCGTGCTGGAGCGGCTATATCTCGATTGCCAGCGATGCACTGCCGGTGGTCGGCGCGACCGGCACGCACGGCAACGTGTTCTACACGGCTGGATGCTCGGGGCACGGCGTCGGCACGCAGTCGCTGATCGGGCAGGTGCTGGCCGACCGGATCAGCGGCGCGGAGTCGCCACTGCTCACGACGCTCACGCACCGCACGCCCACGCTACCGCCGGAGCCGCTGCGCTGGTGCTCGATCAAGGCAGTGCTGGGCGTCGCGAACTTGCTCGACGAGCGCGTGAATCGCCACGCGGATCGCGGATAGCGTCGTGCGACATCGTCACGACGGACCGAACACGATGACCGAACCCAAAGCACACCACGGTGGCAGAAGGCGGCGCCCGACGCGTGCCGCTTCGTCAGGCAGCGATCTCGACGGCTTGCGGGCCCAGGGCCTGCGTACGCGTAACACGATCGTTCGCGTCGCACGGGAACTCCTGCTGAAAGGTGGCCCGCTGACCTTCTCGCAACGCGCAGTCGCCGCCGGTGCCGGAATCAGCGTGAGCAATTTGCAGTACTACTTCCCGACCCGTCTGGCCGTGCTGCGGGCCGTGATCGAACCGGTCATCGATGCGTACCTGGTCGAGCTGAAACGCGTGCTCGATAGCGATGCATCGCCGGACGACGTACTCGAACGCGTGCTGGCACGCTCGCTGAGCGATGCGAAGGATGCGCAATACGGCGCGCTGTTCAGGCATTTCCTGTCGTTCGCCGCCATCGATCCAGAGTGCCTCAAGCTGTTCGACGGATGGTACGACACACTGACGCGCGAGATCGCGGCGCTGTTGCGCACCGTCAATCCGGCGTTCGACGCGGCCGACGGCCTGCACGTTGCCACGCTGTTGATTGCGACCGCCGACGGCCTGACGATGCAATCCGGGTCAGCGCGATTTACGCAGCGGCTGGATGCGATGTTCATGGAGACGGCCCATTGCCTCATCTACGGAAAGCGACCTTGAGGCAACCTCCTGCGGTGACGGTGAGTTGCGAGTAGGCGCCCCGGTCACGGCGCGGTTGCGCGATATCGTGCCGGGTGCGCCGGGCCGGGACCGTGCGATAGCGGCAGAGACGTGTTGAGCTGACGGCAGCTGCCCGTTACGCGTCACCGGCCGTTTGCACACGTCATCCGCATGTGAAGAGCGGTCTCGACGCATTCACCGCCATCAATCCGGATCGCTGGCGATCCAGTACAGCACCTCCAGCGCAGCCGCGACGTGCAGACGCTGCTGTGCGAGCGGGCGGGGCAGCAGCGACTCGGCGCGCTCGAGCCGGCGCAGCAGCGTGTTGCGGTGAACATGGGTTTTCTCGGCTGCGTCGGTCACGCTGCAGCCTTCCGCGAGAAACGCGCGCAGCGCAGCGCGCAGCGATTTGTCGGCGGTGGCCAGGTTGCCCAGCGTATTGGTGACGAACTGTTGTACGGATTCCATATGGTTCGTCATCAGTGCGATCAGGCTCATGCTGTCGGCGTGTACCACGCCGACGCCGGCATGGAGCCTGCCGAGCAACCGCTGTGTCGCCAGGGCATCCAGGTGGCCGTGCCGGAATCCTTCCATGCCGCTCCCGGCGGTTGCGACGGCCATGTGCACGCCGGGCAGCAGCTTGATCGCACGCTGCAGCGAAAGCATGTCGAGCGGTTTGCCGTCGTGATACGTCCAGACCCACAACGTCGCCGTGTTCGCGACGACGACCAGCGCATTGCGCGTGCCCGCGCACTGGGCCAGCGCATCGGCTGCCCGTTCCAGCAACCCCAGCTCGATATCCGCTTCCTCGCTCCAGACGATCGCGGCGTGATGGCGCTGCTCCAGCGTATAGCCCAGGCGCCGGCTGGCCTCTTGCGCGCTGATGGTTGCGCCTTCGACGATCTGCGTGACGAGTTCGCGCCGGTCGGCGTGAGTGCCGCGCAGTCGGGCTTCGCGTTCGGCGCGCATGAACTCCGCCATGCCCACCATGTTGGTGTCGATGAAAGTCGCGATCGAACGTGACGACACGGCGAGGAATTCGCGCAGTTCTTCCGGGTCCTGGGTCAACGCAAACGCGAGCTCCATCCAGCGTTGCCACACGACGCTCTGCGACGAACGGGCCGCGACGAACACGAGGTCGGTCAGGCCGCGCCGCACCAGTTCCTGCGCACTGCTCAGCATGTCGGCGGACAGAAAGCGGGAGACCGGCGCGCAAGGGTTCTCGAGGTTGGAGGTTGCCCAGTGAATCAGCCCGTTGCGGTTGATCCGGCGTACGGCCGCCGCGAGCACGGGGTCGCTCATCGTCGTGCTGGCCGCCACGTTCTCCTTGTCCAGTTCCTGCAGCCATTCCGTCTGCACATTCAGCGCGATCTCGGCACCCTGGCGCATCAATTCCCGGATGCGGGGCGACGGCATCGGCCATGGCGGCGGGGTAACGGGGGGGAGGTTCTGGGACATGGCAGGCAAGACGCAAACGAAGAGGTGCAAGTTGCACCAATTGTAGTCGCGTACTGTGCGTTCGACACCTTGTTTGAGCTAATTCGGTTGATAACAATAACGTCACATAGCGCATTTCGACGCGATCTGGAGACAAGCCGTGACCGTACACCCTCTTCCGTCCACCGAGCATGTGGATGTGCTCATCGTAGGCGCCGGCCTTTCCGGTATCGGCGTTGCGCGTCAACTCGAGACGGACCGCCCCGGCACGACGTACCTCATTCTGGAAGCGCGTGCCGCGACCGGCGGCACATGGGACCTGTTCCGTTATCCGGGCATCCGCTCCGACTCGGACATGCATACCTATGGCTACGGTTTCAAGCCGTGGGCCGACAAGAAGGCGATCGCCGGAGCGGATGCGATCCTTTCGTACCTGAGAGAGACGGCAGCCGAATACGGGATCGATCGTCACATCCGCATGAATCACAAGGTGATCCAGGCAAGCTGGTCGAGTGCGCAGGCTCTGTGGAGCGTCGAAGTCGAGCGCCTCGATACCGGCGAACGCAAGACGATCCTGGCCAAGTGGTTCTTCAGCGCCGCGGGCTTCTATCGCCACGACGAAGGCTACACGCCGAAACTCGACGGGATCGAGAACTTCGGCGGCCCGGTGGTTCACCCGCAGCACTGGCCGGAAGATCTCGACTACAGCGGCAAGCGCGTGGTGGTGATCGGCAGTGGCGCGACTGCCGTCACGCTGTTGCCGGCGATGGCCGGCAAGGCCGGGCACGTGACGATGCTGCAGCGCACGCCGACCTACGTGGTGAGCCTGCCGTCGGAAGACATCATTGCCAATACGCTGCGCAAGATCATGCCTCACAAGTGGGCCTACGCGATCGTGCGGCGGAAGAATGTCGCGATTTCCCGCTTCATCTGGCGCTTCTGCCGGTCGCGTCCGCAGGCTGCACGGCGCCTGATCCGCTACATGAACAAGCGCCAGTTGCCGAAGGATTATCCGGTCGACGTCCACTTCAACCCGCCGTACAACCCGTGGGACCAGCGCCTGTGCGCGGTGCCGGACGGTGATCTCTTCAAGTCGATCCGCGATGGCCGCGCGTCGGTCGTGACGGACCGCATCAAGACCTTCACGGAAACGGGCATCGTGCTTGAATCCGGGCAGACATTGCCCGCCGATATCATCGTCACGGCGACCGGGCTCAGCGTCAGGTTCTTCGGCGGGATCAAGCTGACGGTCGACGGCGAACCGGTCGATCTCCACAGCAAGGTGGCTTTCAAAGGCATGATGCTCAGCGGCGTGCCGAATTTCGGGTTCTCGATCGGCTATACGAATTCGTCGTGGACGATGAAGGTCGGGCTGCTGGCCGAACACTTCTGCCGTTTGCTGACGCATATGGAGCGCGGCGGCTACGCGGTCTGCATGCCTGAATTGCCGGACAGCGATATGCCGACGCGCCCGTTGCTCGATTTCGGTGCCGGGTACGTGCAGCGCGCGATCGGCGGCCTGCCGCGTCAGGGCCCCGGCACGCCGTGGATCATGTCGATGGACTATCACGTCGATGTCAAGATCCTGCGGCATGGCCCGATCGAAGATCCGTGCCTGCGCTTCCGGTATGCGCAGGCAGCGGGCGGAACGGATCGCGTCGTGGCCCGTCGGGCCGTCGGAGCCTGATCATGACGATCCACGCCATGGAAGAGATCCAGGACGCGTTCTGCGATCTGTCGAGCGGAGTGCGCCTCTGCTATCGCACCTACGGGCCCGACGACGGCGAGCCGTTGCTGCTGATCGCGGGCATGACGCTGCAGTTGACTTTCTGGCCGCCTGCGCTGATCGGCGCGCTGATTCAATGCGGCTATCGCGTGATCGTGTTCGACAATCGCGATGTCGGGCGCTCGTCCCGCATCCCGCTGCCGGGGCCGAGTGTGCTCCAGCAATTCCTGCGCCGGCCCGTCAAGGACGGCTACGACCTGAATGACATGGCGCAGGACACGATTGGCTTGCTCGACAGCCTGCAGGTGGCGCGCGCGCATGTCGTCGGCATGTCGATGGGCGGCATGATCGGCCAGGTGCTCGCCGCGGGCTATCCGCAACGCGTGCTGTCGCTCACCTCCATCATTTCCACGACCGGCGCGCGCGAGGTCGGACAGCCGGCCATGTCCAGCATGCTGATGCTGACCGCGCCGCCGCCGCGCACGCGCGAAGCGGCGGTGGAGCAGTACAGCCGCATCATGGCCCACATCGGCACGCAGGCGTATCCCGCGGATGACGTCGCACGACGCGCGTACGCGGCCCAGGCGTGGGATCGCGGCCAGCAGGCGCGCGACCATGAGAGCACGACCCGCCAGATCGGCGCGATCATCAATTCAGGAGACCGGACCGACGAACTCCGGCGAATCCAGGCGCCGACGCTGGTCGTGCACGGCGATCGCGACCTGCTGGTCGCGCCAAGCGGCGGCGTCGCGACCGCCGCAGCCATCGCGGGTGCCGACATGGTCACGGTGCGCGGCATGGGGCATGACATTCCCGATGGCGTCGTGCCGCTGCTGACGAGTCTGATCGATGGTCATATCCGGCGCCGTGCGACACGCGCTACCGCGGAACCCGTACGCGCCGGCAGGCACATTGCGTGAGCCGGCTCGCTTGCGGCAGGCGATCCGCGCGTGACGCCGGGACGCAGCGCTCACGCCATCGCCGGCCACCGAACCGGCCCGTCGCCGCGTGAGAACCAGGAACATTTTGCAAGCCGCTTGTCGTCGTGACGCGACGCGATCGCACGATCGACAAGCCGGAGGAGACACCATGCATCAAGGCTACCCAACCGACCTTGCAGCGCGCTTCGAGCGCCAGCGCCGCGCTTTCGCACTGGAGCCGAACCCGGCGCTGGCCACCCGGCTGGCGCGCCTCGAACGGCTTGCTGCGTGGCTCGATACGCACGAGCACGACATCGTATGCGCCATCGACGCCGATTTTCAGGGCCGCTCGGCTCACGAGACGCGGCTGGCGGAGGTGTTCATCGTGCGCGCCGGTATCAGGCACGCGCGCCGGCACCTGAAGCACTGGATGCGGGCGCGCCGCGTGCCGACCGCGCTGCATTTCCGTCCCGGCTACAACCGGCTCGTGCCGCAACCGCTGGGCGTGACGGGCATCATCTCGCCGTGGAACTACCCGCTGCAGCTTTCGCTCGGGCCGGCACTCGCGGCGCTCGCCGCCGGCAATCGCGTATTGATCAAGCCGTCCGAGCTTACGCCGGCGCTCTCCGACCTGCTCGTGTCGATGGCGCGCGAGACCTTTGCGCCGGACGAGCTGGACGTCGTGGTGGGCGACGTCGAACTGGGCAAGGCGTTTGCCGGCCTGCCGTTCGATCACCTGTTCTTCACCGGTTCGACCCAGGTGGGGCGTGTCGTCGCACAGGCGGCCGCGGCCAACCTGACGCCCGTGACGCTCGAGCTCGGCGGCAAATCGCCGGCCATCCTCGATGCGTCGTGCAACGTCGCGATTGCCGCGCAGCGCATCGCGTTCGGCAAGCTGCTCAACGCGGGCCAGACCTGCGTCGCGCCCGATTACCTGCTCGTGCCCACCGGAATGGCCGACCGTGTCGCGTCGCAGCTGTCGCGGGCCGTCGCGCGCCTGTATCCGACGCTCGCCGCCAATCCCGACTACACGGCCATCATCAGCGCACGCCACCGCGCACGCCTCGCCGACATGGTCGACGAAGCACGTCGCGCGGGCGCGCGCATCCTCGAAGTCAACCCGGCCGGCGAATCGTTCGGCACGTCGTCGCGAAAATTCGCGCCCACGATCGTGGTCGGCGCGCCGGCTGATACGCGGCTGATGAACGAAGAGATCTTCGGCCCCGTTCTGCCGATCGTCGAATACGCGAATCTCGACGATGCGCTGGCCTACATTCAGGACCGCGCGCGTCCGCTGGCGCTGTACTGGTTCGGCGAAGACGCGTCGCGCCGCGATCGCGTGTTGCGCGAGACGGTGTCCGGCGGCGTCACGATCAACGACTGCCTGTGGCACCTGGTGCAAGAAAACCAGCCGTTCGGCGGCGTCGGGCAGAGCGGCATGGGCGCCTATCACGGGCAGTGGGGCTTCGACACCTTCAGCAAACTGAAGCCGGTGTTTCACCAGACCCGCTTGAACGGCGCCGTGCTGTTCCATCCGCCGTACGGTCGTGTCTTCGATTTGCTGCTGCGCACGCTGTCGCGTCTCGCGTGACCTCCGAATCCTGTATCGAGAGAAATGCCATGAATCATCAGTTCGACTACATCGTCGTGGGCGGAGGCTCAGGCGGCAGCGTGGTAGCAGGGCGCCTGACCGAAGACCCGAACACCACCGTCTGCCTGCTGGAAGCGGGAGGCAGCGGCAACGACATGGCGATCAACATCCCGGCCGGCACGGTCGCGATGTTGCCGACCCGCCTCAACAACTGGGCGTTCGACACGGTGCCGCAGCGCGGGCTCGGCGGGCGCGTCGGCTATCAGCCGCGCGGCAAGGCGCTGGGCGGTTCGTCCGCGATCAACGCGATGGTCTACATTCGCGGCCACCGCAGCGACTACGACACGTGGGCTGCGCTCGGCAATCCCGGCTGGTCGTATGACGAAGTGCTGCCTTACTTTCGTCTGAGCGAGCACAACGAGCGCATCAACGACGAGTGGCACGGCCAGGACGGCCCGCTGTGGGTCAGCGACCTGCGTTCCGACAACCCGTTCCAGGCGCGCTTCCTGACGGCTGCCCGCCAGGCCGGCCTGCCGCTGACGGACGATTTCAACGGCGCGCAGCAGGAAGGCGTCGGCATCTACCAGGTCACGCAGAAGCAGGGCGAGCGGTGGAGCGCGGCGCGCGGCTATCTGTTCCCGCACCTCGGCAAACGCGCCAATCTCGCCGTCGAGACGCACGCGCAGGTCCGGCGCATCCTGTTCGAGGGCAAGCGTGCGGTGGGTGTGGAAGTGCTGCAGAAAGGCACGCTGAAGACATTTCGCGCCCGGCGCGAGGTGGTGCTGGCAGCGGGCGCGCTGCAGACGCCGCAACTGCTGATGCTGTCCGGTATCGGCCCGAAGGGCGAGCTCGCGCGCGTCGGCATCGAGACGCTGCACAATCTGCCCGGCGTGGGCCGCAACCTGCAGGATCACCCCGACTTCATCTTCAGCTACCGCACGCGCAGCCTCGATACGATGGGCATCTCGCTGGGCGGCAGCGCGCGAATGCTGCGCGAGATCATGCGCTTTCGCCGTGAACGGCGCGGCATGCTGACGTCGAATTTCGCCGAAGGCGGCGCGTTCCTGAAGACGCAACCGGGCCTCGACGCGCCCGACATCCAGCTGCATTTCCTGGTGGCGCTGGTCGACGACCACGCGCGACGCATGCACCTGGGTCACGGGCTGTCCTGCCACGTGTGCCTGCTGCGCCCGCGCAGCCGCGGCTCGGTCACGCTGCTCAACCGCGACCCGGCTGCCGCGCCGCTGATCGACCCCGCGTTCCTCGACGATCCGCGGGATCTGGAGGACATGGTGGCGGGCTTCAAGATCACGCGCAGCCTCATGAATGCGCCCGCGCTCGCGGAGTGGATCACGCGGGACATGTTCACGCGCGACGTGCACAGCGACGACGAGATCCGGGCCGTGCTGCGCAAGCGCACGGATACCGTCTATCACCCGGTCGGCACATGCCGCATGGGGCAGGACGCGATGGCCGTGGTCGATCCGCAGTTGCGTGTACATGGCATCGACGGGCTGCGCATCGTCGATGCATCGGTGATGCCGACACTGATCGGCGGCAACACCAATGCGCCCACCATCATGATCGCGGAGAAGGCGGTCGACATGATGCGCGGCGTGAGCCGCGTGGCGCCCGCGGTGCGCACGGCAGCGGTGGAAACGCGCCGGTTCACGACGTCGGGCATCGCGGCCGGCCGATAGGGTGAAAGTCCGATCACGGTGAAAGTCGGATTGTCATCTGCGTCGGACTTTCACGCGACCAAGCGAATGCGTGCATGCAGCGTCGGGACGACGCGTCCCGTCGATGCCATTTATCACCCGCAGTTTTGACGAAGAGTTGCCGAATCATGTCTGCCATCCGATCGCCATTCTGGCCCGCGCATCTGGCCGCGCATCAGGTGCCGCCCGCGACCAACCTGTTTCGTCACGTGGAGGCCGCGGCGGCGCGTCATCCCGACAAGCCGTTCATTCTTTTCTATGACACGCCGGTCTCGTTCGCGCGCTTCCAGCGTGAAGCCGAGCACGTGGCAGGCTTCCTGCAGCAACGGTGCGGGGTGAAAGCGGGTGACCGCGTGCTGCTGTACATGCAGAACAGCCCGCAATGGATGATCGCGTACTACGGCATCCTGCGTGCGAACGCGGTGGTCGTTCCGGTCAATCCGATGAACATGACCGACGAGCTGGCGCATTACATCGAGGATAGCGGTGCGAGCACGGCGTTCGTCGCGCAGGACCTGTATCCGCGCATCGCGCCGCTCGTGGGCGGCGCGAGTGGCCTCGCGAACGTCGTCGTGGCGACGTATGGCGACTACGTGGCGCAACCTTCGGCCGTCGCGTTGCCCGATTTCGTGGCTGCGCCGCGCCACGTCGACGGGCCGGGCGTGGTCCACTGGCGCGATGCGCTCGCTGCGGAACTGGCGCCGGGCGAACTGACGGCGGGCCCGGACGACATCTGCCTGATGCCCTACACGTCCGGCACGACGGGCAAGCCGAAAGGCTGCGTGCATACGCATCGAAGCGTCATGTGTACGGCGGCGGGCTTCGTCGACTGGTTCGACGATCCTGAAGACGCGATCCACCTGGCGGTGCTGCCGCTGTTCCATGTCACCGGCATGCAGGGCGGGCTGAACGGCCCGCTGTACCGCGGGTCGACCGTCGTCGTGCTGCCGAGATGGGACCGCGATGCCGCGGGCCGCGCGATCGGCCGCAACCGCGTATCGGTATGGCAGTCGATCTCGACGATGATGGTGGATTTCCTGTCGAATCCGAACTTGCAGGAATACGACCTGTCGAGCCTGCGCTCGTTGCGCGGCGGTGGCGCGGCAATGCCGGACGCGATCGCCCGGAAGCTCAAGGACGCGGTCGGGCTCGATTACGTCGAAGGCTACGGGATGTCGGAAACGATTGCCGCGACGCACATCAATCCGCCGGCACGCCCCAAGCCGCAGTGTCTCGGCATTCCGGTGTTCGACGTCGATGCGCGGATCGTCGATCCGATTACGTTCCAGCCGGTGCCGCAAGGGGAGGTGGGCGAGATCGTCATGAATGCGCCGCAACTGATGCAAGGGTACTGGCGCAATCCGGATGCTACGAGGGACGCGTTCGTCGAGATCGACGGCAAGCGCTTCCTGCGCACCGGCGACCTCGGCCGCGTCGATGCGGACGGCTATTTCTTCATGGCCGACCGGCTGAAGCGGATGATCAACGCATCGGGCTACAAGGTGTGGCCGGCCGAAGTCGAGACGATGATGTACCGCCATCCGGCGATCAAGGAAGTGTGCGTGATCGGCACGCGCAGCGCGCATCGAGGCGAGACCGTCAAGGCATTCGTCGTGCTGGACCCGGCATACCCCGACGGGGTGACGCCCGACGACGTGATTGCATGGGTGCGCGATCATATGGCGTCCTACAAGGTTCCGCGAATCGTCGAATTCGTCGATGCGCTGCCGAAATCCGGATCCGGGAAGATCATGTGGCGGGAACTGCAGGAAAGGGAAGAGGCCGCGACAGCCGCGGCTCAAGGCAACGCAGTGGTGTGACTGACCCGCGACGCGTTACGCGTCGACCTGGATGAAGCAGCCATGAGGGAAGTTCCTCATGTGTTGCGTTGATTTTATGTTTGTCATGACGACCTATCATTGTTAATGTGAACTACCAATCGGACGGCCCGGTTTGCGAAGTCGTCCGATCGGGTCGGTCACTGTTATCGAAGGGTTCCCTGCGCGGGAGCCGGACATGGTGTACGGAGAAAGAGAATGAGGAACGATTCATACAAGGTCATGCGCTTCACGGCATGGAGCGCGATCATCGGCGGCCTGCTGGCCTACGCGAACGTCGGGCTGGTATCGATGGTGGCCGGCACGGATATGGGCATGTTGCTGCACGGTGCGACCATGCTGAGCTTGCCGTCCGACATGCGCGACCTGTTTCGCTTGTCGATGCTGGCCGACGTGTTCGGCTTCTATCTCGCGGTGCTCGTGATCGGCGGGTACTTCCTGCACACCTTCAAGGATGAACTCGGCTCGCTGGGTTACATGATCGCGTTCGGGATCGGGGCGTATGCGGTGCTCGGCATCACGGGCGCGGCACTGCAGTTGTCGGTGCTCAATCCGCTGGCGCAAATGTATGCGGGCGGAGACGACGCAACGAGGGCCGCCGCCGCGGCAGCATGGACGACGGTCGCCAACGGCACGCAAAATGGGTTGTGGTGGACCGAAGGCCCGCTGGTGTTCTTCTGGGCGCCGATCGTCGCCAATCAGCTGAAAAAATCCGGTTGGAACGGGTCATTCTTGCTGAAGATCGTTGCATGGTTTTTCGCGGTCATTTTTGTGTCCGGATTCTTTCCGGAATACGAAGCCGTGACGGGTGTGAGCGAGATCGTCGTCGTCCTCCTGTTGCCGTTGTGGATGGTGTGGTTCGGCTTGCAGTTGCTTCGCCGCGCACGAAAAGTTCCGGCACGCGTGCAAGGTGCTGGCGCGATCGCCTGATGCAACGCTCGAACACATCTCAATGGAGGACTGGATATGTCTACCTTGATCGTGAGCTACCCACGCACGGAAGGAGCGACCTTCGACCGCGAGTATTACCTCTCGAAGCATGGTCAACTCGTCGGCACGGCGTGGAGCAAGTTCGGTCTGCAATCTGCCGAATTCCTGTTTCCGTCATCGACCCGGCAACCCTTCGTTTGCGTGGCGATACTGCGTTTCGGCGATCAGGCAGGAATCGATATGGCGCTCTCTTCCGGTGAAACTCGCGAGGTGATGAGCGACGTGAAGAATTTCACCGATATCACGCCGACGATTTTCCGCGCGGACGACTGACAGGTCGTTCGGTTGGCCGACTTCGTCATTGCCATCGGGCCTGCGATCCATGCGATGAACGATACCCTCTGATCAACAGAACTGCTGATGAAATTGAAGATTGGGATTCCTCTGGAGACGGCCACCGGCGAACGGCGCGTAGCGACCGTACCCGAAGTGGTCGAGAAGCTGAGCAGGCTGGGGTTTTCGGTTGCCGTTCAAAGCGGCGCCGGGGCCGGCGCGAACTTTGACGACGACGCATACCGCGCGGCCGGCGCGAGCGTCGTCGCGACAGCGGCCGAGCTCTGGTCCGGCAGCGACATCGTGTTCAAGGTGCGCCCGCCGACCGGCGACGAAGTGGCGCTGATGCGCGAGGGCGGCATGCTGATCGGCTTCGTCTGGCCGGCGCAGCACCCCGAACTGATGCAGCAGCTGGCCGCCAGGCGCGCCACCGTGCTGGCGATCGATTCGCTGCCGCGCACGCTGTCGCGCGCGCAGAAAATGGATGCGCTCACGTCGATGGCCGGTATCAGCGGCTACCGCGCGGTGATCGAGGCCGCGCATGCGTTCGGCCGCTTCCTGAACGGCCAGGTCACGGCGGCCGGCAAGGTCCCGCCGGCCAAGGTGTTCATCGCCGGTGCCGGCGTGGCCGGCCTCGCCGCGATCGGCACGGCAGCCAGCCTCGGCGCGATCGTACGCGCCAACGACACGCGTGCGGAAGTGGCCGATCAGGTCAAGTCGCTGGGCGGCGAGTTCGTCAAGGTCGACTACGAAGAGGAGGGCTCGGGCGGCGGCGGTTACGCGAAGGTGATGAGCGAAGGCTTCCAGCAGGCGCAGCGCGCGATGTACGCGCAGCAGGCGAAGGACGCCGACATCATCATCACGACCGCGCTGATCCCCGGCAAGCCCGCGCCGAAGCTGATCACCGCCGAGATGGTGCAGTCGATGAAGCCCGGCAGCGTGATCGTCGACATGGCCGCCGAACAGGGCGGCAACTGCGAACTCACGGTGCCCGGCGAGGCGGTCGTGCGCCACGGCGTGACGATCGTCGGCTACACGGATCTCGCGTCGCGCCTGTCGCGGCAGTCGTCCACGCTGTATGCGACCAACCTGCTGCGCGTGGTCGAGGAGCTGTGCAAGGGCAAGGACGGCTCGATCAACGTCGACTTCGACGACGACGCGATCCGCGGCCTGACCGTCATCAAGGAAGGCAACGTTACGTGGCCGCCGCCGCCGGTCAAGCAGGCGGTCGTCGCGCCCAAGCCGCAGGCGGTGCCCGCAGTGGTCGCGCCTGCGAAATCCAAGGGCCACGGCCACAGCGGCGAGCCGATGTCGGCCAAGGCGCTCGCGATCACGTTCGCGTTCGGCGCGCTGGCTTTCCTGTTCGTCGGCCAATACGCGCCGGCGAGCTTCCTGTCGCACTTCACGGTGTTCGTGCTCGCGTGCTTCGTCGGCTACATGGTGATCTGGAACGTCACGCCGTCTCTGCACACGCCGCTGATGAGCGTGACCAACGCGATCTCGTCGATCATCGCGATCGGCGCGCTCGTGCAGGTCGCACCGCCCTCGGTGAACTGGCCAACGCGGGCGATCGCCCGTCCGGGCTGATCCTCGGCCTGGCGGTGGGCGCGCTGACGCTCACGGCCGTCAACATGTTCGGTGGCTTCGCGGTCACGCGACGCATGCTGGCGATGTTCCGCAAATAAGGGGACGACAACCATGACTTCAAACCTGACTACCGTCTCCTATATCGGCGCCGCGATCCTGTTCATCCTCAGCCTCGGCGGCCTCGCCAACCCTGAAACCGCGCGTCGCGGCAACCTGCTCGGCATGATCGGCATGCTGATCGCGGTGCTGGCCACCGTGGCCGGTCCGCGCGTGTCGGCCGCGGGCATTCCGTACGTGGTCGCGGCACTGGCCGTCGGCGGCGCCGTCGGCCTGTACGCCGCGAAGAAGGTGCAGATGACGCAGATGCCGGAACTGGTCGCGCTGATGCACAGCCTGGTCGGTCTGGCGGCCTGCCTCGTGGGTTTCGCGAGCTACATCGACACGTCGCTGCAGTTCAGCGGCGCCGAGAAGGCCATCCACGAAGTGGAGATCTACGTCGGCATCCTGATCGGCGCCATCACCTTCGCGGGCTCGATCATCGCGTTCGGCAAGCTGTCGGGCAAGATCGGCGGCAAGCCGCTGCTGCTGCCGGCGCGGCACTGGATGAACCTGGCCGCGCTGCTGATCGTGATCTACTTCTGCCGCGCGTTCCTGCATGCGGAAAGCATCCAGGACGGCATGTTGCCGCTCGTCGTGATGACGGTGATCTCGCTGCTGTTCGGCGTGCACATGGTGATGGCGATTGGCGGCGCGGACATGCCGGTCGTCGTATCGATGCTCAACAGCTACTCGGGCTGGGCGGCGGCGGCCACCGGCTTCATGCTCGGCAACGACCTGCTGATCGTGATCGGCGCGCTGGTCGGCTCGTCGGGTGCGATCCTGTCATACATCATGTGCCGCGCGATGAACCGCAACTTCATCAGCGTGATCGCGGGCGGCTTCGGCAGCGGCGCAGGCGCTCCGGCGGCAGCCGGCGGCGGCGCGCAGCCGGCCGGCGAGGCGGTCGCGGTGAGCGCGGCGGAAACGGCCGAGCTGCTGCGCGAGGCGAAGCGCGTGATCATCGTACCCGGCTATGGGATGGCGGTGGCGCAGGCCCAGCACACGGTGTTCGAACTGACGAAGCTGCTGCGCGAGAAGGGCGTCGACGTCCGTTTCGCGATTCACCCGGTCGCGGGCCGCATGCCGGGCCACATGAACGTGCTGCTGGCCGAAGCGAAGGTGCCGTACGACATCGTGCTGGAAATGGACGAGATCAACGGCGACTTCCCCGAAGCCGACGTGTCGATGGTGATCGGCGCGAACGACATCGTGAACCCGGCCGCGCAGGACGACCCGACGAGCCCGATCGCCGGCATGCCGGTGCTGGAAGTGTGGAAGGCGAAGACGTCGATCGTGATGAAGCGCAGCATGGCTTCGGGCTATGCAGGCGTCGACAATCCGCTGTTCTACAAGGACAACAACCGCATGTTGTTCGGCGACGCGAAGTCGATGCTCGGCGAGGTTTTCGGCATGCTCGCGATCTGATCAGCTCATCGAATTATTTATCGGGTATCCCGGAATCGGGATGCCCCGCCATTTCACAATAAAGGAATATTTGCATGATCAAGTCCCGCCGGAATTTTATGATCACGTCCGCAGGCATTGCTTCGGGACTCGCGCTGTCACGCGTTGCGTTTGCAGATGCAGCCAAGGTGTCGGAAACCGATGCGACGGCGGTCGCACTGGGCTACTTGACCGACGCGACCCGCGTGAACAAGGCGAAGTATTCGAAGTATGCAGCGGGGGAGGACTGTCGGAACTGCACGTTATACCAGGGGAAACCGAATGATCCGTTTGCCCCGTGCCCGATTTTCGGCGGCAAGCAGGTTGCGGCCAAGGGCTGGTGCAGTGCGTATAGCAAAAGAGCTTGATGTCTCGAAGGCTGTATTCCCGCGTAAATCATGTGGATGCTGCATATCGTTGCGTGCCTCCACATAGTAAACACGATCCAGGCGAATTATGAAAACGCAAATCACCGAGCTTCTCGGCATCGAACACCCCATCGTTCAGGGCGGCATGCATTTTGTCGGCTTGGCCGAACTGGCCGCTGCGGTTTCCAACGCGGGAGGGCTGGGCATCCTGACAGCGCTGACGCAGCCCACGGCGCAGGCGCTCGCCGACGAAATCCGTCGCTGCCGCGAACTGACCGACAAGCCATTCGGCGTGAACCTTACCTTTCTTCCCGTGCGCACGCCGCCGGACTACGCCGGATACGTGAAAGCGATCATAGATGGCGGCGTCAAGGTCGTGGAGACGGCGGGGAACAATCCTCGGAAATGGTTGCCGGGGTTGCATGAGGCCGGTATCAAGGTCATTCACAAATGCACCTCGGTGCGCCACGCGCTCAAGGCCGAGGCGCTTGGCTGCGATGCGGTCAGCGTGGATGGTTTCGAGTGCGGCGGTCATCCCGGCGAAGACGATGTGCCCAATTTCATCTTGCTGCCGCGTGCAGCCGACGCGCTGAGCATCCCGTTTTTGGCATCCGGAGGCATGGCTGACGGCCGCTCACTGGTCGCCGCCCTGTCTCTCGGCGCCGCCGGCATCAATATGGGCACGCGCTTCGTGGCGACCCGGGAAGCACCCGTGCATCCGCGCGTGAAGGAAGCGATCGTTCAGGCCAGTGAACTGGACACGCGTCTGGTCATGCGGCCGCTGCGAAATACCGAGCGTGTGCTCCGCAACGCGGGCGTCGATCGCCTGCTGGAAAAAGAGCGGCAACTGGGCGCCGAGATCCGCTTCGAGGACATCGTGGACGAAGTGGCGGGCGTCTACCCGCGTGTCATGCGAGACGGCGACCTCGATGCCGGCGCGTGGTCCTGCGGCATGGTCGCGGGACTCATCCACGACGTTCCCAGCGTTGCCGAGCTGATCCGTCGGGTGATGAGCGAGGCCGAGCAGATTGTCAGGCAACGCCTGTCAAAGATGATCGGCTGAGCACGCGCGGGCCAGGCGGCTAACGGAGGGAACGCGCATCGGTCAAATGCGCCGATGCCACGTGCGAACAAGCGTACTCGGCGTCAGCTATGCGCTGCGTCTGATCGGTACAGCGGCACGCAGCAATCGGCTCCGCCCGGCTTGCGTGCCGAAGTCGCGTTCATAATTGACGGAGATGTCGGGAGCGCGTGCCGGGGACATGCGGTAACAAGACACGTTGGCGCCCCGGCTCAATGGGCCGTGACGGCACGGCGGTGTCCCGCCATGCGCGTCGAGTCGAATCCGGGATTCGTTATCTGCGCACCGCTGCGAAGCATTGCAGCAATCGGTATTTTGCGCGCAGTCCCGGGTGGCTAAGATCACCCCCTCGGGCGGACGCCCATATCGTCAACCGGTCCGCCCGCCCCCGAATCATGGACAACCGCACGGACTTCCCTCCGCTCGTTTCGCTGCCGGAAAGCCGGCATCGCCCCCTCCCGGTGCGCGCGTTCGCCGGTCCGGCGTTGCGCGCCGGGACGGTCGCGCCTGTCCCCAGGCCACCGAGGCAACGATGACGCAAGCGGCCGAAGACGTGTGCATCACGCGGATCAGCTTCCTGACACCCGGCAACTATGCGGCGGACGATCCGTTGCCGGGCCTCGAGCAGACGCTCGAGCTGTTCCGGATCGGCGAGGCGCTCGGCTACGACTGTGCGTGGGTGCGTCAACGCCATCTCGAGCGGGCCGTGTCGTCGGCGGCGACGTTTCTTGCAGCGGCGAGCCAGCATACGACCCGGATCGGGCTCGGCGCGGCCGTGATCCAGATGGGTTACGAGAATCCGTTCCGGCTGGCCGAGGATCTGGCGACCGTCGACATCCTGTCGCGCGGCCGCCTGAACGTCGGGCTCAGCGCGGGTGCGCCGCCCCACGGCGCGTTGCTCGGCGACAGGTTGTTCGACGGCGCGCCGGAACAGATCGACTTTTCGCACGCGCGCGTCGCACGGCTGCGCGCGAACCTGACGGGTGAACTGCTCGGCGACGAACAGTGTTTCGTCGAATCGCCGGCCGGGCGTGAACGGCCGCGCGTGATGCCGTATGCGCCCGGGCTGACGCAGCGGCTCTGGTATGGCGGCGGCTCGTTGCGTTCGGCCGAATGGGCCGGCCGCAACGGCTTCAACCTGCTGATCGGCAATCTGAACTTCGGCGAGCGCTCGGACGATTTCTTCGACACGCAGCGCGGTCACATCGACACGTTTCGGGCGAACTGGCGCGGCGCGCATCCGCCGCGCATCGCGCTCGGGCGCGTGATCGTACCGACCGACAGCGCGGATCGGGTCAGCCGCCGACGCTATCGCGCGTTCGCCGCGCAACGCGTCGAGCGTACGCGCGGCCCGCAAGGCCCGCGTCGCACCCTGTATGCGCAGGACCTGGTCGGCAGCGCCGCGGAAATCGCCGAGCGTCTGCTTGCGGACCCGGTCGTCCGGCAGATCGGCGAGTTACGCCTGGAGTTGCCGTACGACTTCGCCCCCGACGAGTACGAGCAGATCCTGACCGACTTCATGCTGCACGTCGCGCCGTGTCTAGGCGGACAGGGCGTGCGAAGCGTGGCGTCGCCTCCCGAACTGCCTGCGTCGGGGGCGCGATCGTGAACGGCGTCTCTGCGCATCGAGCGCAACGATCGCCGTCGTCGCCCGTGCTGAGCGCTGCCGGCATCGCGAAGCGGTTCGACGCGACCGTCGCGCTGGCGTCGCTCGACCTGTCGATCGCGGCCGGTGAAGTCGTCGCGCTGATGGGCGCGAACGGCGCGGGCAAATCGACCTTCGTGAAGATCCTGAGCGGCGTGATCCGGCCCGATGGCGGCACGCTGACGCTGCGCGGCGCGCCTTATCGGCCGGCTTCGCCGCACGCGGCGAAGCGGCTCGGCGTCGCCACCGTGCACCAGTCGGTTGCCGACGCCGTCGTGCCGACGCTGTCGATCGCCGACAACCTGTTGCTCGACCGGCTGTGCGATCCGGCCTCGCCGTGGCGCGCAACGCCGGCCGCGCGGCGCGCCGCGGCACAACCGCTCGCCGGGCGCGTCGGGCTCGACGCCGACGTGTCGGCGCCGCTTGCGTCGCTGTCGCTGGCCGATCAGCAGCGCGTGACCCTGGCGCGCGCGCTCGCCGCGCAGCCCGGCCTGCTGATTCTCGACGAGCCGACCGCGAGCCTGTCCGCGCCGGAAGCGCAGCGGCTCTTCGCACTGCTGGACGTATTGCGCGACGACGGTGTCGCCATCCTGCTGGTGTCGCACCGGCTCGGCGACTTGCGCCGCATCGCCGATCGCGTCGCGATCGTCCGCGACGGCCGGATCGTCGCCGACCTGGCCGCGCCGGTCGATTTCGATGCCGCCGTGGAAACGATGATCGGGCGGCCGTTGCCGAAAGCGCGCGCGGCGGATGCGGGCCGCGTCGCCTCGTCGCCCGACGCCGGCCTCGGCCTGCGGAACTTCCGGCTCACACCGGCCAGCGCGCCGTTCGATCTCGACGTCCGGCGCGGGGAGATCGTCGCGATCGCGGGCCCGGTCGGCGGCGGCAAGTCGCGCCTGGCCAGCGCGATCTTCGGCGCTGCGCGCCCGGCCGCCGGCGAGATGACGCTCGACGGCCGGCCGTGGCGGCCGCGCTCACCGGCCGACGCCATTCGGGCCGGCGTGTTCCTGGCCGGCGAGGACCGCTGGCGCTCGTCGCTGTTTCCTGACAGCGTGCCGTTCGCGTCGATCGCCGGCACGATCAGCTTTCCGTTCCTGTCGCGCTGGTTTGCCGGCGGCGCGGTGCGGCCGGCCCGCGAACGCGCGGCCGCCGCGGCGGCGATCGCTGCCTTCGGCATCCGCTGCACGGGCCCGGACGACCGGCTCGCGCACCTGTCCGGCGGGAACCAGCAGAAAGTCGTGCTCGCGCGCTGGCACGCGGAACGCGCGCGGCTGTTGCTGCTCGACGAACCGTTTCAGGGCATCGACGCCGGCGCGCGCGCCGATATCGTCGATACGTTGCGGCGTCACGCGCATGAGCGCGCGACGCTCGTGTTCGTCAGCGATCTCGAAGAGGCGGCCGAAATCGCGGATCGCATCGTGCGGTTCGATCGCGCCACGCTCGACTCTCCGCTTCCGTCTTCCTCCTGAGTGACCGTGCCTCCATGAAACCCGTTTCCTCTTCGCTGGCGCGCGATGCCTTGCCTGCCCGAGCGGCGCGCCGCCCCGCGCCTGCCCGCATCCGCGCAGTGCTCGAACGCACGGGCATCCTGGTCGTGCTGGCCGCACTCGTCGTCGTGTTCGCGCTCAGGGAGCCGGCGTTCCTGAACGTCGACAACCTGTTCAGCATTCTGCAGGCCGTGTCGATCGTCGCGCTGCTCGGCATCGGCGTGACGATCACGCTCGCAGCGGGCGGCTTCGATCTGTCGGTGGGCAGTGTGGCCGCGTCCGCGCAGATGGCCGCCAGCTACGTGCTGGTCGTCTGGCACGGCGGCGCGCTCGCGGCGGTTGCCGCCTGCATCGTGCTCGGCGTGGCGGCCGGATTGTTCAACGGCTTGCTGATCACGCGGCTGCGCGTGCCCGACCAGCTCGCGACGCTCGGCACGCTGTTCCTGCTGGCGGGCCTGCAACTGATCCCGACCGGCGGCCGGTCGCTCGCGACCGGTTCGGTGCTGCCCGACGGCACGGACGCGACGGGCGTGTTCCCTGCCGCGTTTCTCGCGCTCGGGCGCTTGCGGCTGTTCGACGTCGTGCCGTTGCCGGTGCTGCTGCTCGCGGCGGTGACGGTGCTGGCCTGCGTCGCGATGGAAGCGACGCGCTGGGGCCGCGTGATTTACGCGATCGGCGGCAACGAAACGGCCGCGCGACTCGCCGGCGCGCCGGCCGCGCGCTACCGGGTTGCCGCGTACGTCGTGTCGGGCGCGATCGCGTCGCTGGGCGGCGTGCTAGTCGCCGCGCGGGTCGGACGCGGCGACGTGAGCGCCGGGCATTCGCTGCTGCTCGACGCGGTGGCCGCGGCGCTGGTCGGTTACGCGGTGTGGGGCGCCAAGCGGCCGAACGTGTTCGGCACGGTCGTGGGCGCGGTATTCGTCGGCGTGCTGCTCAACGGGCTGACGATGCTGAACGCGCCGTACTACATGCAGGATTTCATCAAGGGCGTGTTGCTGGTGCTCGCGCTGGCGTTCACGTTCGGCATCGGCCGCCGGGGCGATGCGCGTGCGTGACGGGGCGGTGCTTCAAGCGACACGGCTGTGGCGTGTCGCAGCGCCTGCAGTCGGCCCGGGGGGCGGTCTCCGGTCCTCGATTCCTGCGACGCCGATCAACTGCGCTCGATTGCGTGTGGCCCGCATCGACGCGATGCGGCCAAAACCGCTTTGACATCCGAAGGAATATCGATTTCAGAATCGCTCGGTTTGAACGTGCATTCTGCGCTGATAGATTGTTCGGATATCGTCCTTCACGGAGACAGGCAGAACATGCGATCGTCGCTTCGCCGCAAGTCACGCATCGACCGGACGGTCGGCGCGCTCACGCTGTTTTGCGCTGCGGCATGGGCCGCGTTCGCACCCGCGGCGCACGCCGGCCCGCTCAAGGGCGCCCCCGCGCCGTTCGACAAGGGCGGCGTGAAGATCGCGCTCGTCAACTATCTGTCGACCGGCGATTTCTTCCAGGCCTACGAGGCCGGCGCGCAGAAGCAGGCGAAGGCGCTCGGCGTCGATCTGCGCATCTATGAGGGCCGGCAGGATGCGGCCGAACAGCGCGAGCAGATCCAGCAGGCGATCAGCATCGGTGTGTCCGCGATCATCGTCAACCACGGGTTGCCGGAATCGTTGAAGGACGTCGTCCAGCGCGCGCTGGACAAGGGGATCAAGGTCGTCGCGTTCGACGTCGATCTCGGCAATCCGAAGGTGCCGCAAATCGAGCAGAGCGATCGCGACCTGGCCAACCTGCTGCTCGGTCAGGCTGTGAAGGACAACGGCGACGCATTCGCGGCCGGGTATGTGTACGTCGCCGGCTTTGCGCCGCTCGACCGGCGCGATGCCGCATGGCGCGACTTCAAGCGCGCGCATCCGAAGGTGCAGGAGAAGGCGCGCTGGGGCACCGTCGACAATCCGATCGCGCAATCGGTCGCGAACCAGGCGGCGGCGGTCTATCGCGCGAATCCCGACATTCGCGTCGTGTTCGCGCCTTACGACGAGTTCGCGCGCGGCGCGAAGCTCGCCGCGGACGAAGCGAAGCTGTCGTCGAAGATCCGCATCTACAGCGCGGATATCTCGACGTCCGACATCGAGGCCATCCGCGCGCCGAACAGCGCATGGGTCGCGACGGCCGCGACCAATCCCGCGGTCGTCGGCGCCGTGTCGGTACGGGCCGCCGCGCTGCTCGTTGCCGGCCAGGACCCGGGCGCGCGCATCGTCGTCAAGCCGACGCTGATCACGCGCGACGATCTCGTGAAAAACGACATCCGGACCGTGGCCGAACTCGGCGCGAAGATCCCGGCGTTCCGCGCGAGCGACGCGGCGAGCGCCGCATGGATTCCGAAGGCGGACTGACCACCGCCGACAGCGGGCGGCACACGCCGCCCGGCACGAAGCCCCACCGACTCACGCACCGGCCACTCGACCATGACGACCCTGAACGACTATCTCGACCAAAAACGCGACGCCTGGCGCGCGAAGCAGGAAGCGGCACGCAACGATCCCGATTTCAAGGCGACGCCGCTGAAGGCGACCGTGCGCGCGCTCGGCCGCAGCGGCGTGCGCGAGATCCGCATTCGCGACTTCCAGGTGATCAGCGACAGCCCGCCCGACTTCGCGGGCTACAACCTCGGGCCCGCGTCGCCGGAGTTGCAACTCGGCGTGCTGGGCAGTTGCCTCACGCACATCACGCTGATCCAGGCCGCCGAGCGCGGCCTGAAGATCGATGCGATCGAGGTGGAAGTGACCGGTGATCAGCATCCGCTCGCACAGCAGCCGGGTTTCGAGCATGTGCCCGTGTTCCCGCACAACCTTCGCTATACGCTCGATATCGTGTCGCCCGAGCCGCCCGACGCGATTCGCGCGCTGCATCAGGCGGTCGAAGCGGTTTGCCCGATCTTCAACCTGCTGAGGCTGCCGCAGACCATCGACGGGGAGTTGCGGCACATCCGTGCATCAAGTGCCGGGGTGCATGCTTCGTAGCGGATTTGCCGGAACGCGACGACGGCGCATGCCGAAGGTAGGCCGGCCGCGCGATGCGCTGCCGATGATCCATCCACGTGTCGTGTTCCCGGCAAACGCATGCTGCGTCGTCGGGCCGCGCGCTGCCGTTCCTGCGAGGATCGGTGACGCGCGGCGCCGAGACGCAGCATGTCCGTCACGCGACGGCCGCCACCTGCTCGGCATCGCGCTTGACCTGCTCGATATCGCGAAACTGTGCGGCCGGGTGTTCGTCCGGCAACCGCGCCGCGCCGCCGAACAGCTTCTCGCGCAGCGTGCCCGGCGCATACTGCGTCGGATAGACGCCGCGCCGCTGCAGCTCCGGAACGAGGTGGCGCACGATGTCTTCGAAGGTTTCGTGCGCCACCGCGTACGCGAGATTGAAACCATCCACGTCGGTTTCGGCAACCCATTGCTGCAGGATGTCCGCCACGGTCGCGGCCGACCCGACGAACACCGGCCCCAGTCCGCCGATGCCGCCCCATGCCGCGAGCGCCTCGATCGTCCATGCGGTGTCGCCGCCCGACAGGTGCTCGACCGCCGAAACGATCGCGTTCGTTTCGACGCGCCTGACGGGATCGGTCGGCGCATACTCGCCGAAGTCGATGCCGGTCCAGCCCGACATGAACACCAGCGAGCCGTCGTACGACACATAGCGGCGGTACTCGTCGAACTTGGCCTGCGCCTTCTCGTCGGTTTCGTCGACGATCACCGTGACGAGGTTGTAGATCAGCACCTTGCGCGGATCGCGTCCCGCGGCGGCGGCCTGCGCGCGCACGTCGGCCACGTAGCGCGCGAGCTGTTCGCGGCTCGGCGCGGCGACGAACACGCATTCCGCGTGCTGCGCGGCGAACGCCTTGCCGGGGCCGGACGCGCCGGCCTGGAACAGCACCGGCGTGCGCTGCGGCGAGGGTTCGCACAGATGGTAGCCGGGTACGTCGAAGAAGCGGCCCTTGTGACCGATCTCGTGCACCTTCTCGGGATGCGTGAACACGCGGCCGTCGCGATCGCGCACCACCGCGCCGTCTTCCCAGCTGCCCTCGAACAGCTTGTACAGCACCTCGACGTATTCGGCCGCGACCGCATAACGGTCGTCGTGCGTGCGCAAGCCGTGATCGCCGACGTTCTTCGCGCCGCTTTCCAGGTAGGACGTGACGATGTTCCAGGCGAGCCGGCCCTTGGTGTGATGGTCGGCGGTCGACAGGCGGCGCGCGAACGTGTACGGGTGCTCGAACGTCGTCGACGCGGTGATGCCGATGCCGAGATGCTCGGTCGCCATCGCGATCGGCGCGGCGAGCTGCAGCGGGTCGTTGACCGGGATCTGCGCGGCCTGGTGCAGCGCGTGGTAGTTGCTGCCCTTGTAGACGTCGTAATAGCCGATCACGTCCGCGATGAAGATCGCGTCGAAGATCCCGCGCTCGAGTATGCGCGCGAGATCGGTCCAGTAGTCGAGATCCTTGTACTGCCACGAACGGTCGCGCGGGTGCGCCCACAGGCCGGGCGACTGGTGGCCGACGCAGTTCATCTCGAACGCATTGAAGCGGATGGCCTTGCTCATTGCGCGACTCCCGGTTCCGTGTTCGCGTGCGTGGCGCCGCCGACGCGCCAGACGAACGGCGGCGTACGGCCGTTGATGATCCAGTCGCCGACGATCCGCGCCTTGTAGACCAGCGGATTATGCGACGACACCGTGCGCGCGTTGCGCCAGTGGCGGTCGAGCGCGGTCGTGCTGCGCGTGGCGGATGCGCCGAGTGCGTCGAACAGGCGCGTCGCGGCGCGCAGCACGAGTTCGGACACGACGAGCTGGCTCTGGGCGGATTCGATTTCCGCCGCGACGTTCGCCGCATGTTCGGCCGCTTCGTCGCCGCCGAAGCGCGCTGCGTAGGCAAGCTGCAGCGGCTGCGCGGCGCGCAGCGCGAGCGCGTCGGCCGCGTAGGCCCACGACGCGATCTCGCCGATCACCTGCTGCAGTTGCGCGTCGTCGCCGGCGCGCTGCGCGTTGCCGTGGCTGTACACGCGCGTGCGGTTGCGCACGAGCTCGCCCGCGTCGCGCACGATCGCGTGACCGATGCCGGCCAGCGTCGCGACGTGGAACAGCTGGTAGAACGCAGTCTGGTACTTGAAGCGGCGCGCGAAGTCGATCACGTTGTCGGCGTCGACCGCCGCATTCTCGAACCGCGTCGTGCCGCTGCCGGTCGTCGTCTGGCCGAAGCCGTCCCAGTCGTCGTCGCGGATCACGCCGGGCTGCGCGGTCGCGACGGCGACGATCACGTCGCTGCCGTCGTGCGCGCGCTGCGCGAATACGTCGATCCAGTCGGCGAAGAGGCTGCCGGTGCTGTAGAACTTGCGGCCGTTCAGCACGAGTTGCCCGTTGTGCTCCGACACCTTCGTGACGGTCTGGCCGAGCGGCACGTCGCCGGCCTCCGACCATGCGTTGCCGACGAGCTGGCCGCTTGCGAAGCGGTCGAACCAGGCCGTGTGTTGCGGCCCGGGCGGCGCGTTCAGCCAGTCCTCGACGAACGCGAAGTGTCCGCGCAGCGCCTGCGGCAGATTGGAATCGGCGGCGGCGAGCTCGATCAGCAACCGGAACAGCTGCGGCAGCGATGCGCCGGCGCCGCCGTCGCGTACCGGCAGCCGTATCGCGCCGAAGCCGGCTGCCTTCAACCAGCCGATCGCTTCGTGCGGCAGCTCGCGGCGGCGCTCGCGTTCGGCGGTGCCCGCGGCGATACGGTCGAATATCGGCCGGAACCGGGCCGCGAGCGTGTCGTAGTCGGTGCCGGTGGAAAGGTCGGGGTCTGCGTGCGATGAAGTCATGCGGTTTTCCTCGAAGGGCGGGGCCGTTTACCGGGCAGGCCAGTATAGGAAGCGCGACGCGGGTGTTCCAATAATCGATTCGCAGATCGTTATCGTCGATGGGCATTACGCGGACAGGCCGGGGACACATCGACGCCCGGGCATCGATTGCGACGCCGAAGCGCACGCTCGCCGAGCGGGAATCACGATGTCATTTGTTATCCGAAGGAATATCGTTACGAGAATCGCTCGGTTTGACGGCCTGCGATGCGCTGCTAGATTGAATGCTTTCGCCATTCGACAGGAGAGCCCGATGCCAGAGACGAGCACCACGATTCAGGAGCGGCCGGCCGATGCGAAACCGCAGGTGGCCCGGGTGATCGCCGACGACGCGCAGGCGATCGCCGCCGCGCGCGGGCTTGCGAAGCGGCTCGCGGAAGGCGCGGCCGAGCGGGATCGGGAGCGCCGGTTGCCGCGCGACGAGATCGAATGGTTCTCGCAGTCGGGGCTCTGGGCGATCACGGTGCCGAAGGCATACGGCGGCGCGGGCGTGTCGCATGTGACGCTCACGGAGGTGGTCAGGATCATCGCGGCCGCCGATCCGTCGCTCGGCCAGTTGCCGCAAAATCATTTCGGGCTGGTCGACGTGATCGCGCTGACCGGCACCGATGCGCAGAAGCGCCATTTCTTCGCGGAAGTGCTGAGCGGCAAGCGGTTCGGCAACGGCTTCTCGGAGAAGGGCACGAAGCACGTGCTCGATCTGAAGACGCGCGTGCGGCGCGACGGCGGCGACTACGTCGTCGACGGCACGAAGTTCTACTCGACGGGCGCGCTGTTCGCGCATTACGTGCCGGTGCTCGGCCTCGACGACGCGCAGCAGGCGTGGCTGGCGTACGTGCCGCAACCGACGCCGGGGCTGACCGTGATCGACGACTGGTCCGGGTTCGGTCAGCGCACGACCGCGAGCGGCACGGTGGTGCTCGACGGCGTGCGCGTGCCCGCGTCGCATGTGCTGCCCGCGCAGCGCGTGTCGGACGAGCCGACGCTCAACGGCCCGCTGTCGCAGATCATCCAGGCGGCGATCGATGCCGGTATTGCCGAGGCGGCCATCGACGATACGCTTGCGTTCGTGCGCACCCGTACGCGGCCATGGGTCGACAGCGGCGTCGAGCGGGCGGCCGACGATCCGCTGATCGTCCGCGAGATCGGCCTGCTGCACATCCGGCTTCATGCGGCGCAAGCGCTGCTCGAACGGGCGGCGCGCACGCTCGACGAGATCGGCGCGCGCGGCACGGTGACCGAGGACGATGTGGCGCGTGCGTCCGTCGCGGTTGGCGAAGCGAAGGTGCTGACGACCGAGATCGCATTGCTCGCAAGCGAGAAGCTGTTCGAGCTGGCCGGCACGCAATCGACGCTCGCCGAGCACAACCTCGACCGGCACTGGCGCAATGCGCGCACGCACACGCTGCACGATCCGGTGCGCTGGAAATATCACCTGGTCGGCAACTACTACCTGAACGGCGTGCGTCCGGCGCGCCATGCGTGGAATTGAATCGCTCGCGCGTGCGCGCGATGTCTGGCATGCGGCATACGATGCGGGGCACGGTGCGGAGGATTTCACTTCGATCCTGACGATCGTCGCGGAGCAAGGCGGCGCCCGCGTGCGCGGGCGGACCGCTTGAATTCGCGGTAGCGCGCGCACCGGCCAATCCGCACGCATGCCGTCACGGTTCGTAGCGAAACTCACGAAGCAGAATCTCCAGATCGAGTGCGGCCTGCTTGAGTGCCGGCACGATGCGCCGCCTGACGGCGCCGATATCCGGATCGAACCGGACCGCGCCGCAGCTCAGCGACATCGGTGTTGCGGCGCGGCCGACGCTGACCGGCAACGCAATGCCGTATGCGTCGCGCTGGAACTCGCCGAACGACATGCAAACGCCGTTCGAGCGGAGATCGTCGAATGCGCTGTCGATTCCGGCTCGCATCGCGTCGCGCTGCGGGCCGGCGGCGTCCAGCAAGCGCGCGACGTGCTGCTGCCGTTCGGGTTCAGGCAACGTCCAGAGCCACGCGCGCCCGATCGCCGTCAGGCCCATCGGCAGCAACGAACCCACGCCGAGCCGCAGCGTCGCGATGCGCGCACTCGTCCGATGCGCGATATACAGCATGTCGAGCCCGTCGGGCGCGGCGAGCGCGACGGACACGTCCAGCTGGTCGGCGAGCCGCTGCATCAGCGGGTTGGCGAGTCGCGTGACCGGATTGGTTTCGAGGTAGGCGTACCCGATGTCGAACACGCTCGTCGCCAGCTCGAATTGCGCGCCGCCGGCGACACGGCGGATGTACCCGAGATGAATCAGCGTCGACGTCAGGCGGGAAACGGCCGATCTGGACATCCCCGTGCGATGCGCCAGTTCGCCGTTGGTCAGCGGCGCGCGTTCGGCGTGGAATGCGCGCAGTATCTGAAGGCCGCGATCGAGCGTCAGCGTGACCTGAGTGGGTTCGGGCATCGTGAGGCCGGATTGATCGGGTTGCCTTGCCATGGTGATCCCGCGCGTTCAGGCACGGGGCGGCACGCGCTCGCGCAGCGTCTGTGCGATCGCGACGAGCCGGGGGCCGAGTTCCCGTTCGAGGCGGGCCTGTGCGAGGCGGGCCGTGCGCCCGACGCAGCCGAGCACCAGTGGCGGTCGATCGGGAAGCGGCACGGGCGCGGCGACACACGCGAGCTCCGGCTCCCAGTCTCCGTGCAACATGCCGAACCCGAGTTCGCGCACCTGTGCGACCTTCTCGACCATGCGGCGCCCGATGGTCGGCCAGTTGTCGTCGGCTCGCCGCTCGAGCTCGCCTTGCAGGTAGCTGCGTTCCGATTCGGGCAGGACGGCCAGCAATGCCCACCCCATCAGCGAATACGCGATATGCATGCGCATGCCGGGCCGCAACCGCAGATCGAGCACCGTGCGGCTGCCGATCTGGGTATCCAGGATCAGGATGTCGAGGCGGTCGCGCGTGCCGAGCAGGACGTAGGTATCGGTCGCCTCGGCCAGTTTCCGCATTTCGATGCTGGCGAGCCGTTGAAGGTCGGGATCGGCGACGGCCGCGTAGCCGAGCGCCAGCGACGCGGACGCGAGCGCGTATTTCCGGCTGCCCTTGTCGTGGTGCAGGTAGCCGAGCGCGACCAGCGAGCGTAGCAGCCGCAGCGCGGTGGGAGGGGGAATGCCGGTCGCTTGCGCGATTTCCAGATTGCCGAGCCAGCCCTTGTCGGGACCGAATGCAGACAGGATCGACAGCCCGCGCGCGAGTGGCGTCACCATCGCGCTGCTCGGTGCGCGTTCACCGCGAGGCAGTTTCGGCCACGCGGTGTCGACGCCATGCGGGCCATTGCCGGACCTCGCGTCGACGTGTGTCGGCAAGGATCTACCGGGTTGCATGCGTGTCTCCGTCTGTTTCTTCGATGGCGGACCGTGTTCGGGGCCGGCGCGCGTGCGCATGCCCACGCGGATCGTACTACCGTCGCGCCGATCATGCAGTCGGGACGTGCCCGAGATCGGGCGGCATGGCGCAACGTCGCAGATCAGTGCGGCGCACGCGCGACGAGGCTGCGGAGCCGGTCACAGATGAAGCCCAGGCCGGTGCGGCTTCCGGGCAGAATGCCAATCATCATGAGAAAGCCGTGCATCTGACCCTGTGCGCGCAGATGATGAACCGGCACCCCGGCTTGCTCGAGGCGCAGCGCGTAGGCTTCCCCTTCGTCGCGCAACACGTCGTGCTCGGCGGTGACGACGATCGCCTCCGGCAGACACGAAAGGTCGGTTTCCCGCAACGGCGATGCGAGGCTCGAGCGCCGGGCGTCGTCGGTCGGCACATAGTGGGTCCAGTACCACATCATCGCGTCGCGATTGGTCAGGAGCTGATTGTCGGGCGCTACGTACGAAGGCCGATCGAATACGCAGTCGGTCACCGGATAGACGAGCAACTGGCCGGCGAGCGATACGGTTTGCTCGTGTCGGGCGAGCATCGTCACCGCGATCGCGAGGTTCGCGCCCGCGCTGTCCCCGCCGACGAACAAGGGCAGTGTCGTGCCGAGCAGGGCGGGCTGCTGCGCGACGAGCCACTGCGTGGCCTGCCATGCGTCGATGACCGGCCCCGGAAACGGATGTTCCGGTGCCTTCCGGTATTCGACGAGCGCAACCGCGACACCGGCGCCGACGGCGATTTCGCGGCAAAGCGGCGTGAATTCGTCGATTCCGCCGACGACCCAGCCGCCGCCGTGAAAATACACGAGCAGCGCTTGCGGACGTTCGTCCGGTACGAACAGGCGCGCGCGGAGCGTGCCGCCGTCAACGGGGATGTCGAGGGGAATGGTGGCGCGCACGTCGGCGCCCGCGGACAGGATCGTGCTGATGCGTGCGAACGCGGCGCGCGCCTCGTCCGGCGTCATCAGATGACGGGGTTTCGACGCCGTCGCGGCGAGCGTGTCCATGAAGGCGCGGGTTTCGATATCGAGGCTCATGATGGCGACTTTTCAGCGGTGCGATGCAGTGTGGCGCAGTGATGCGTAATGGGGCGAACGCTCGACGCAGTCGAGCGGTGCATGGAACGTGTCGGTGAATTCGTCTGCCGAATGCACTGCCTGCCTGCGAAAACGGCCGGCAGCGCGCCCGGCGTGTCAGCTCAAGCCGATTTCAGCCCGCAGCGCGAACACCGGATCGTGCTGATCGCGGCGGCCGAGCGTCCAGGCCGGGTTCAGCGTGTTGTCGGCCGCATCGACGAGGTGCGACTGGATGGCGTCGAACACGGTTCGGCGACGCGCGACCCGCCATTCGCCGTTGCGCTTCTCGAAGCGGTCGACATAGCGTCCGAACACTTCGACCCGGCTGTTGTGCGTGCTGCCGGCATGTTTCGCGTCCAGCATCGACCGGTGTTCGCTGGCCTGTGGCGCGAGTTCCAGCCGTGCGACGAAATACGTTTCGACTGCGGCGACGCTATCGGACGCGAATTCCACGAGGCAGTTGCCGAGGAAGTGCGTGGACGTCAGCAGGCTCGGGGCATCGTGCCGCTCCCTGACCCACGCGATGAATTCGTCCCGTGTGCCCTTGAAGTCGGCATGGTCGTCATGGCAATCCTCGAAGAACGTGGCGCGGACGCATTCCCAGTCGCGCCGGTCGACGCCGCGCGCGTAGCGAAGCATCGCGTCGCGAATCAGGTCCTTGTCGATCAAGCGCTGCATGGCGGCAGACATGGCACGGCATTCCTTTCGTTTTCCTGTCTCAACGATGAAGAATCGGCATGGACTACGTCAACTCGCGCGATACGAGTGTGCCGTACTTTGGAATTTCGACCGGTCGTGCGAAGCGGTGACCGATACGGCCGGACGCGCAGCGCGCCGGTCCGGCCCGTTGATGGCAGGTGTCGGGCAGGCATGACGGCGATCCCGACATCGGCCCGCATGCGCCGCGAGCCGATTTCAATGTACGGGAAGGCGGCGCTGTCGCCATTGATGCGGACCGGCACGCGATCATTCAATAGATTCCTGAGAAACATAAATTTCCAGGAGACAACCCAAATGAACCAACATCCAGACGTGCTGGACGCCGTCATCGTCGGCGCCGGCTTTGGCGGGCTGTATGCGATCAAGCGGCTCGACGATGCGGGATTTCGTATCCAGGCGTTCGAGTCCGGCGAGGGTGTCGGCGGAACGTGGTACTGGAATCGCTACCCGGGCGCACGCGTGGATCTCGAGTGCTGGGACTACTCGTATTCGTTCTCTCCCGAACTCCAGGACGAGTGGGACTGGCCGGAGCGCTATCCGACGTCCGCGGAGCTGATGCGGTATCTGAATCACGTGGCCGATCGCTTCGATCTGCGTCGGCACGTCCGCTTCAATACGCGGGTCGAATCCGCCGTGTTCGATGAGAAACAGAATCTCTGGAGCGTGACGACGTCCGACGGGAAAGTCACGCGCGCCCGCTTCTTCGTGCCGGCGACGGGGGTCCTGTCGGTGCCGAAGCCGCCCGAGATCGCCGGGATCGAGACGTTCGCGGGTGAAAGTCATCACACCGGCCGCTGGCCGCATCACGAAGTCGATTTCAGCAACAAGCGGGTCGGCGTGATCGGCACCGGCTCATCGGGTATCCAGGTGATTCAGGCGCTTGCCGGCAAGTGCAAGCACCTGACCGTGTTCCAGCGCACGGCAGTCTACGTCGTGCCCGCGAAGAATCATCCGTTGACGCCTGACATGCGCACACGTGTGCGGGCGACTTACGCGGAGCGGCGCGAGATCAGCCGCCTCACGCGCTTCGGCATCGCGGTGCCGTTCCCGGTCGAGTCCGCGCTCGACGCCACGCCGGACGAGCGCAGCCGGAAGTATGAGAACGCGTGGGAAAACAGCCAGTTGCTCGGCTTTCGCATGTGCTACGGCGACATCCTGTCGAACGACGCCGCCAACGAGACGGTGTCCGAGTTCATTCGCGGCAAGATCCGCGAGACGGTGAAGGACCCGGCCGTTGCCGAGAAACTGATGCCGCGCGGGTTTCCGTTCGGCACGAAACGCCCGTGTCTCGGCGATACCTACTACGGCGTCTACAACCGGGACGATGTCACGCTCGTCGACCTGAAGGCGACGCCGATCGATCGCGTGGTGCCGGAGGGGATCGTGACAAGCGACGGCCTGCACGAACTCGACGTGCTGATCTACGCAACCGGTTACGACGCGCTGACGGGCGCACTCACGCATATCGACGTGCGCGGCGTGGGCGGCCTCAGGCTGAACGACAAGTGGGCGGCCGGCGCGAAGACATACATCGGCCTGATGACGAGCGGCTTTCCGAACCTGTTCACCGTGACGGGGCCCGGCAGCCCGGGGCCGCTCGCGAACATGTCGATGAGCATCGAGCAGCACGTCGACTGGATCGCGCGATGCATGGCCGATCTGCGCGAAGCGGGCGTCGACCGGATCGACGCCGAACCGCAGGCGGAAGAGGACTGGATGCAGCACGTTCAGGACGTCGTGTCGAAGACGCTCTATCTGAAGGCGAAGTCCTGGTATGTCGGCGCGAACGTGCCGGGCAAGCCGCAGGTGTTCCTGCCGTATCTGGGCGGGCACGGCACGTATCGCAAGAAATGCGACGACGTCGCGGCGTCCGGCTATACGGGTTTTGTGCTGACGGGCGTCGGCGATCGCAAGACCGCATCGCTGAACGCAACGGTCGAAGACGAAGCATGAGCGACATCACCGGGTGAGTGGTCGGAAAGGCTGCCTGCATCACAGGCGCAGGCAGCCCTTCGACGACTACGGACTCGACGACATATCGATGATGTCTTGCGCGACATGCGTGTGCGCGATCGAGGCGGCCGTCGGGATCAGTGGCCCGACGGGAATCATAATTAACTGCATGAAGGAGACATGAAATGGGCAGGCTGGACGGCAAGGTCGCGTTCGTGACCGGAGCGGGGGGCGGCATCGGCGCCGCCATCTGCAAGCAATTCATTGCAGAAGGCGCGCGCGTACTGGCGGGCGATATCCATCCGGATCTCGCCGAGGCGGCCGCCGAAGCCAGCGGCGGCGGGGAACGGATCATTCCGCTCAGGCTCGACGTCACCGACAAGGAGGATGTCTGCGCCGGTCTGGCGCATGCCGCGGATGCCTTCGGAAAGATCGACGTCCTGTGCAATACCGCTGGCGGGTCGACGCCGGATGACGCGCGCGTGACCGACGCGACGGAGGAGGAATTCTGGCGGGCGATCAAACTGGATCTGTTCGGCACGTTCCTCGTATGCAAATACGGCATCCCCTATCTGCAAAGCGCGGGTGGCGGCTCGGTCATCAACTTCTCGTCGATGGTTGCGTTGATGGCGTTGACCGATCGCGATTGCTATACGGCGGCGAAGGGCGGCGTTCATGCGCTGACGCGTTCGATGGCGCCGGAGTACGCGCCTGATCGCATCCGCGTGAATGCGATCGCGCCGGGGCTGACACTTTCGGAGCGGGTGCGCCATCTGGTCGATGAACGGGCAGAACTGCGCAAGCTGGCGGACCAGTGCCTGCTGGGACCCTGCGAGCCCATCGACATGGCGCATGTGGCGGTCTATCTGGCATCGGACGAATCACGGCATACGACGGGGCAGATCATTCCCGTCGACAGCGGGGTCACGGTTTATTGACCGGATCGACGGCAACGCAAGCGGTTCTGGCAGGTGTGATCTCCCTATCCTTCGGAGACCTGCTGAAAGCCATTCGCGAGCACAAATCTCGCACGATGCCGTGCAAGAACGCCATCAACGTAAAAACAACCTGGTTTCAACCATGGAGGAGAAACGATGCTGATCGGAAACAAGACGGCAGTGGTGACCGGCGCTGCGTCCGGGATCGGCGCCGCCATCGCCGAGCGTCTGGCCGAAGAAGGCGCGCATGTGATCCTGACCGACGTGGATGACCCGCGCGGCAACGAACTGACAACGAGACTGATCAGGCGCGGACTGAAGGCCAGCTACGTCCATTGCGACAGCAGCAACCTCGAATCGATCTCCACGATGACGGCCAGGGCCATTGCGCAGAATGGCCGGGTCGACGTGCTGGTGAACAACGCAGGCGTGACCCGGAAGATCAAGCTGCTCGACTTGACGCCGGAGGATTGGGACTGGATCCAGAACATCAATACGCGCGGCCTGTTCTTCACCATGCAGGCTTTCGCGCGTCACATGGCGGAGGCGGGCGGTGGCGCGGTCGTCAACATCGCATCGATTGCGGGCAAGGGTGCGAGGGGCACCTCGAACGCGTGTTATGCGGCCTCCAAGGCCGCAGCCATCGTGATGTCGCGTGTGGCCGCGACCGAACTGGGCGGCAGCGGCATACGGGTGAACGCGGTCTGCCCCGGCGCAACGCGTACCCGGTTGCTGGACGATCTGGAAAAGGCCAATCCGGTCGGCTTTCGGAAGATGCTGGATGACACCGCGCTCGGCCGTTTCGCCCGCCCGCGCGACATCGCCGACGCAGTTCTGTTTCTGGCCTCGGATTTGTCGAGCAGCATGACCGGTCAGTCGATCAACGTCGACAACGGCTTGATGTGGGACTGACCGGTGATGCGTCATTCGCCGGGGCGGCTTGCGATGTGCGTGGCTGCGTCACGCAACCGGTCCGGTTGCAGGCGTGCATGTCGGTTACCTCGTGCCGGCCGGATATTTCAAAGTACGGAAGGCCGATCGGGAATGCGTTGCACGGGATTCGGTCGGCCGCTACGGTGTCCGGAATTCGTGATGACTCGAACCCGCCTGACGGCCGGCCGGAAACAGGCCGTGGCAGCTGCGGGTGGCTGCGTTGCTTCGATTCGGCTCGCGAGGAACGGCAACCCGGCGGATGATCGATCGGAAAAGTGGTGGTCCCGACGGGCGCCGCGTCGGGAATCGCGCCGCGCACGTTGCTCACATTCGGTGGAATAGGCAACGTTTTCCCATTTTCGAGTATTGCCGGCGCTGGCGGCGCGGACTTATATTTTTCACGTTACCGCCAGCCTCCCCATGCAGGCGTTCGCCATTGCGAGCGCGTGTATCGATGCATCGCGCACGACAGCGCACCGGCCTCACTCGTGCATGTCAGTCGCGACACGACGCCCGCGGCAAGTCGAGCGCGGCGTTCGTGCGTGACACAGCCGGTCGTCCAACCGGGCACCCCACACAAGAGATCGAACAGAATGACAGACATCACCATAAACGGTCAGCGACATCAGTTCGCTGGCGATCCCGACATGCCGTTGCTTTGGTACCTGCGCGACGAACTCGACATGACGGGCACGAAATTCGGTTGTGGCATGGCGCTGTGCGGGGCCTGCACGGTTCACGTCGATGGTCAGCCGGTACGCGCGTGCGTGACGCCGGTCGGCACGCTTGCCGGCCGCAGCGTCACGACGATCGAGGCGGCGCATGAGGCAAAGATCGGCCAGGCCGTGCAAAAAGCCTGGATCGACGAGCAGGTGCCTCAATGCGGCTACTGTCAATCCGGTCAGGTGATGTCGGCGGTCGCGCTGTTGACGACGAAACCCGATCCGACGGATAGCGACATCGATGCCGCGATGAGCGGGAACATTTGCCGATGTGCGACCTATCAGCGGATTCGTGTCGCGATCCACAAAGCCGCGGAGAGCCTGAAAGCATGAGACATTCTGCTCGCTCCCCGCAGTCGGCGGACCTGCCCGAATCCGCTGACGACGTCGCATCGCCGTCGCGTCGAAGCTTCCTCGGCAACCTGGCCGCGCTGACGCTCGCGGTCGGATTCGGCGGCGAGATCGCCGTCGCCGCGTCGGTCAACCCGGCGACGGCGCGCGTGCCGTTCGAGGTGAACGCGTTCATCCGGATCGGCGCGGACGGTATCGTCAGCGTCGTGTCCGAGTACCTCGAAATGGGCCAGGGCACCTTCACCGGTGTCGCGACACTCGCGGCGGAAGAACTCGACATCGGGCTCGACAAGGTCCGCGTCGTGCCCGCGCCCGCCGATGTGAAGCGCTACGCGAACCCGATGTTCGCGAAGATGGGCTGGAAGATCCAGGCCACGGGCGGCAGCACCGCGATGACCGGCTCGTGGACCGTGATGCGCGAAGCGGCCGCGTCGGCGCGTGCGATGTTGCTGTCGGCGGCCGCCAGGAAGTGGAAGGTCGATCCGTCATCGCTGCGCGTCGAGGATGGCACGATCATCCACGCGGCCTCGGGCCGTCGCGCCGGCTACGGCCAGTTCGCTGCCGATGCCGCGCGCGAGCCGGTGCCGTCGAAGGTTGCCGTCAAGCAGCGCGCCGATTTCAGGCTGATCGGCAAGCGTTACACCCGACGTGTCGATATTCCCGCGAAAGTCGATGGTTCCGCGATCTATACGCAGGACGTGAAGCTGCCCGGGATGCTGGTCGCGGTGATCGCGCATCCGCCGCGGATGTGGGGCAAGGTCCGTCATGTCGACGCCAGCAAGGCGAAGGCGATTCCGGGTGTGGTCGCGGTCGTTCAGGTGCCGGGCGACGACAACCTGCAGGGCGGCGTCGCGGTGCTGGCGCGCAACACCTGGGTTGCCCGTCAGGGGCGCGATGCGCTGAAGATCACATGGGATGAGACGCATGCGCTCGCGGTCGGCTCGGCCGAGATCGCGCAGCGGTACCGCGCGGCGCTCGACAAGCCGGGCGTGATCGCGCTGACGCGTGGCGAGGTCGCGAGCGAAGCGCCGTCCGGCGGCAAGTTCATCGACGCGGTCTACGAACAGCCCTATCTGTCGCACGCGCCGATGGAGCCGCTGAATTGCGTCGTGCACCTGCACGCGGACCGCTGCGAAATCTGGAACGGCGAGCAGTGGCATACCGGCGATCAGGTCATCGTCGCGAAGGAAGTCGGCCTCAAGCCGGAACAGGTGACGATCAACCAGCTCTACGCGGGCGGCAGCTTCGGCCGCCGCGCGAATCCGGTCAGCGATTACGTGTGCGAGGCGGCACGGATTGCCCGCCTGGCGCGTGCGCAAGGTATCGATGCGCCGATCAAGCTCGTGTGGATGCGCGAGGACGACATGCGTGCCGGCTTCTACCGGCCGGCGACCGTTCACCGGGTTCGGCTCGCGGTCGACAAGTCGGGGAACCTGGTGTCGTGGAACCAGAATGTGGTCGGGCAGAGCTTCTTCGCGCCGCTGCCGTCGGGCGTCGATCCGACGCTTGTCGAAGGGTCCGCCGATATTCCTTACGACATCCCGAACGTCAAGGTGACGCAGCATATACAAAAGCTCGCCGTGAAGACGCAATGGATGCGTTCCGTCGGCCATACGCACGCGGCGTTCGTCGGCGAGACGATGATGGACGAGGCAGCGCGTGCGGCCGGCAAGGATCCGTACACGTTCCGCCGCGCGTTGCTCGCGAAGCAGTTGCGTCATCGCGGCGTCCTCGATCTGGTCGCGCAGAAGGCCGGCTGGTCGACGCCGTTGCGTGACGGTGCGCCCGGCACGAAGCGCGGACGCGGGATCGCGCTGCAGTTCGCATTCGGCACGTACGTCGCGCAGGTCGCGGAAGTGACGGTGCTGCAGGACGGCACGTTCACCGTCGATCGGATTGTCTGCGCGGTCGATTGCGGCTCCGTCGTGAATCCCGACATCGTTGCGTCACAGGTGGAGGGCGGGATCGGCTTCGGCCTGACGTTCCTGCGCGCGGCGATCACGCTGGAGAACGGGCGCGTGCAGCAAGGGAACTTCAATGACTACCCGGTGCTGCGGATGAACGGGATGCCACGCGTCGAAGTGCACACGGTGCCGTCGCAGGAAGCGCCAAGCGGCATCGGGGAACCCGGCGTGCCGCCGGCCGCGCCCGCGGTGGCGAATGCGCTGACGGCCGCCACCGGGACCACGTTCCGGTCGCTGCCGATGCGCGGCACGCTGCGCCCGGCCTGACTTTCCGCTTCCACCCAGTTTCAGAGAACAATCCATCGTGAAAATTCGTCGAGTCATCGGCTATGCCGTCGCGGCCGTCGTTGTGGTCGCAGCCGGTGCGGCTGGCCGCGCGTGGCTGACGCCGGGCGGCGCCGAACCCCAACCGCCCGTCGCCGGCACGCCGGCCGATCTGCTGGCAACCGTCGCGCGCGGCGAGTATCTGGCGAAGGCTGCCGATTGCATCGCATGCCATACGTCCGTGGGCGGTACGCCATATGCAGGCGGTCGGCCGTTCAAGCTTCCGTTCGGACAACTGTATTCCACCAACATCACGCCGGACAAGGAAACCGGCATCGGCAACTGGTCGGACGATGCGTTCGTGCGCGCGGTACGCGAGGGCGTCGGATCGCACGGCAATCTGTATCCGGCGATGCCCTATACGTCGTACGCGGAAATGAGTCGCGACGACGTCATTGCGATCAAGCAGTACCTGATGACGCTCGAACCGGTGCATCAGGCGCCGCTCGAGAACGACCTGTCGTTCCCGTTCAACCAGCGCTGGGGGCTCGCCGCATGGAACGCGGTGTTCTTCCGCGGGCAGCGTTTTGCGCCGGACCCGAAGCAGAGCGTCGAATGGAATCGCGGCGCGTATCTGGCCGGCGCGCTCGGACACTGCGGCGAATGCCACACGCCGCGCAACGTCGGCTTCGCGATGAAGTCGCGCGACTATCTGTCGGGCGCCGAAATCGAAGGCTGGAAGGCGTACAACACGACATCGGATCAGGCATACGGCCTCGGGTCGTGGACCGACGAGCAAATCTCGCAGTATCTGTCGCGCGGACATGCGCCGGGGCGCAGCTCGGCGTCCGGCCCGATGGCGGACGTGGTCGAGCACAGCCTGCAGTACCTGACGCCGCACGACATTGCGTCGATGGTCGTCTATCTGCGCGGCGTGAGTCCGGCCTCGGGCGAACAGGCGGGCCGGATCGATCTCGAGCCCTCCGCAGCACGTGCATCAAACGCGGTACTGCCAGGCGCGGCATCGCTGCCGCAGGCGCTCGAGCGCGGTCAGCGGCTGTTCGCCGGGGACTGCGCGGGCTGCCACCAGTGGAACGGCGTTGGTCGACAGAGCGAATATGCGTCGCTCGTCGGCGCACATGCGGTCAACGATCCGTCCGGCGCTGCGCTCGTGCAGGTGCTGCTGCACGGCACCAGCCTGACGGTCGGCGGTCGCACGCAACAGATGCCGGGTTTCGGCGCTGCGTATGGTGATGCCGATATCGCCGCGGTCGCGAACTTCGTATTGAGCCATTTCGGCTCGAAACAGGGTGGGGTAACCGCCGAGCAGGTCAGCAAGGCACGGGCCCAGTAACACCTCGAATGCCTGCGCGATCGTTGAAACGGATAGCGATGCGGTTCAGGTGATGCCGTCGGGCACGCGTGCGTTCGACGCCCTGACGGTACTGGCCGCGACCGCTGCCGGATTCGACACGACATCCGGCGATGACCGCTCCGGAATCGCGATCGCGCGGTGCATCGTTGCCGTCGCCGGAGGCCGTTGTCGCGATCAGCGCAGGCAGTGCGCGGCCCACCCGCATGCAACCCGTGACACGGAGAACAGGAGGAGACACGATGGATATGGGAATCGCAGGGCAAAGCGTACTGATTACCGGCGCCGCGCAAGGCATCGGCGAAGGGCTGGCGAGATCGTTTGCCCGGGAAGGCTGCAACGTGTTGCTGGTTTCGCGGTCGGCCGAGAAGCTGGACGCGCTGGCCGGCGAACTGCGATCCGCGCACGGTGTGGATGCGGGCGTGCTGGCACTCGACATGACGCAAACGGGCGCGATTGCCGACATCGTTTCGTTCGCGGGCCATGCCGACATCCTGGTGAACAACGCGGGCGCGATTCCGGGCGGCACACTGTGGGATGTCGACGAGGACGCGTGGCGCAAGGGCTGGGAGCTGAAGGTGTTCGGCTATATCAACCTGACGCGCGCGATGTACACGAAAATGAAGGCGCGCGGGCACGGCGTCATCCTGAACAACATCGGCAACGGCGGGCAAAACTTCGACTTCAACTACATCGCGGGTTCGACGGGCAATGCCGCGCTCATGGCTTTCACCTGCGCGCTGGGCGGGCGTAGCCTGGAAGACGGAATCCGCGTGCTGGGCGTCAATCCCGGGCCGGTGGGAACGGAGCGTATTGCCAAAGTCCTCCGGAATCACGCGTCGCGGTTGCTGGGTGACGAAACGCGCGCCGATGAACTCATGGCGGGTTATCCGTTGGGCCGCGCCGCGACCGTGGCGGAAGTCGCCGACCTGTTCGTCTTTCTGGCGTCGCCTCGCTCGAGTTACACCAGCGGCACGATCGTCACGGTGGACGGCGGCATCACATCGAAACGATCGGTGGCCTGAGTATGGGCGAGCGTGCTTTCCCGCCAACCCGGATTGGCGCGCTCGCGATTTCCAGCCGTATCGTGCGTACGGCGCAGGCCGCGCGCATCGCCAATCTTCGCCCGATTACCTGATCTGCCGCTGCACCAGTGCGATCACACCGCCTGCGAGCGCGAGCCCCACGATCATCTCGAAGCCGTCCAGCACGCTCAGGAAACTGGCCTGGTGGGCGGCCATACCCGCCAGTTGACCCAGCGACAGGCCGCGTGCCGCGCCTTCGCCCAGACCTTGCGCCTCGAACGCGTGCGTCATCGTTTCAAGCGCGCTCTGGAACACCGGGTTATACGGGCTCGCGAATTCGACGAGACGTGTGTGATGCACGGCCGTGCGATGCTGATCCACGATGATGAACGTCGCGGTGGACAGCGAGTAGGCCATCTGCTTGACGACATTCTTGAAGCGGTAGCCGTGCGTGAATTCGTCGTTCGAGAAGATCTGAAACGCGGCGCTCGCCGTCGGCAGCGCGATGAACATCAGCAGGAAGCCGCGCAACATCAGCGGCGGCAGCAGCCAGCCCATGCTGGCGTCGGGCGGCAGGTTGAGCATCCAGATGCCGATCGTGGCCGCCATGATGAAGCCCGGGACGATCAGCCATTTGCGCTTGATGAAACGTGAGTACTTGAAATACGCGATCGCCATCGGAATTGCCGCGAGCGAAGTGAACCCGACGATGCGCCCGGCATTTTCCACCGGGTAGCCCAGCCCGCTTTCCAGTAGTCGAGATACCAGAAAGCCGATCCCATTGCTGATGAAGTAATAGAACGCATAGAGCACGATCCCTTGCCGGAAAGGCCCCTCGCGCAGCGCATTCAGACGCACCAGCGGGCGTGGATCATGCCACTGATGCCAGGCGAACCAGCCGATCACGGTCAGCCCCGCAACGGTGGCCAGCGGCATCAGGGGCGTCGTGCTGAACACTTCGAAGCGCAGTTGCTGCGCGACGATCTGCAACGCTCCGAGGGCAATGGCGAACACCAGATAGGGCCACAGGTGAGCTGCGCTGCGCCGCTCGACCGGGCGCCTGCCGATGTGCGGCACCACGACGAATGCAAACGCCGATAGCGCGGCCCCGCCCACCGTCGAGCACAGGAACAGCGCGCGCCAGTCGAAGCACGCAACGAGATAACCGCCCGCCATCGGCGCGAGCGCGCTTGCGAGCAGGATCATGATCAGGAAGATGCGCGTGGCCGGCGCGCGATCCTGCGGCGTGAAGCCGGTTTGCAGCATGATGCGGCAGGTGCCGAGCATCGGTCCGATGAAATAGCCCTGAAAACCGCGCGCCATCGCGAGCGAAAGCGACGATTCACTGAGAGACGCGGCCAGCGATCCCGCCGCGAACATCAGCAGGCAGCCGCTCAGGTAGCGCCGGAAGCCGAGACGCTCGATCAGCCACTGCTGTTGCACGATGCCGAGCACGGAAGCGGTCGCATAGGCCGTCGACGACCACACCAGCTCGTCCGGCGATGCATTGATGCCGCCCGCGATATAGCTCGTGAAGAACGAAAAGATCGTGTTGTCGAAGTAGTCGATACCGACCGCCAGCGCGATCGCCCACGGCAGCAGATCGCTGCGTAAATGTCTGAGCGTGAACAGGCGGGCGCGGGCGGGCGTGATTTTCATGATGCCGCCACTTCGGGCACGCGCGTCGACGGCATTGGCCGGCGCGGGAATCCGGCTGGAGGAAGGGCGCGCACACGGAACGTGGCACCGGTGCGAACGTGACGAAACACCTGGACTCCGGAATGAATCGGATGAGAAACCCGGGCTGGAACAGCAGACGGAACGAACCTTGAGGACGCCGCCAGTTGAAGGTGCAGGTGGCGATCCTCATGAACGCAGCACCGCCGGTTGCTTCCGGAAGCAATGACCCGGGCGTGCAGGAGCGCAACACGAACAAGGTTCGAGTCGGCGCAACACGACGGCTGAGCGGCTGGCGGCCGGTTATCGCGGCCGCCGTGGCTTCGGCGAAAGTCACCGTGGCTGAAATAGTGGCCGCAAAGTGTCATCGACTACCGATCGTCCGGGGCATCCTCGCCGAGAGACGACGAAGGCGCGAGCAGCGCATGTGAAGGGATTGCAGCCCTCGCAGTTCATTCCGCGAGGGGCAGTGTCACGGACGATTATTCCGGGCGTCGCGGGTCGACATCAAGGGTTAACACGCATGTATTCCGTGCTTTGAAATTAGCGCGTGAAGTCTCCTGGCGGTGTCGTCGAAGTTGTGGGTTCACCGAGACCGTGCCGGACATGCGATCGGGGGCCTCGAACCGGTCAGCCCGGCAAATCAATGCGCGCCCGACGCCGCATCGGATGATTCGCCTTTCATCGGCCGCGTGATCCAGATCAGCGGGATGATGCAGATGAAAATGAATGTCGACAGATAGAAGAAGTCGTCGAGGCCCAGAATGGCCGCCTGGGCGTTGACGATCGTATCGAACAACGCGTGTGCCGACGGCGTATCGAGGTTCAGCAGCGAGTGCATCGTGCTGATCTGTTCGGTGAAGACGGGATTGTTCACGCTCGCCTGCTCGGTCAGGTGTGCGTGGTGCATGATGGTCCGGTTGTTCCATATCGTGCCGGCGATGGATGTGCCGGCGGCGCCGCAGAAGATCCGGACGAAATTCGACAGGCCGGCGGCCGCGGGAATGCGTTCCGGCGGCAGGCCCGACAGGATGATCGCGATCAGCGGCACGAACCACAGTACGGCCGGGATGCCCTGCAGCAAAGTCGGCATGACGAGATGCCACGTGTCGATTTCGGTGATGTACTGCGTGCGCATGAAGAACACGCCCGCGAAGCCGACGAATGACAGTGTTGCGATGATGCGCGCATCGATCGCCCGCAGCAAACGGCCCATGAACGGGGAAAGCAGCACCGTGAAAATGCCGACCGGCGCGGTGACGAGCCCGGCGTCGAACGCCCGGTAGCCGAGATCCTCCTGCATCCATTGCGGCAGCAGCACGAGATTGCCGAAGTAGAGCGCATACGAAACCGAAATCGCAATCGTGCCGCCCAGGAAATTGCGCTGGGTGAACAGCCGCAGGTCGACGATCGGATTGTCTTCGGTCAGCTCCCAGATGAGGAACAGCGCGAAACAGATCAGCGCCGCGATGGTCAGCCCGATGATGACGGGTGACGAAAACCAGTCGAGGTCCCGGCCTTTGTCGAGCATGATCTGCAAGGTTCCGACCCACGCGATCAGCAAGACGAGCCCGACGATGTCGATCGGCATCTTCTTCGTCGGCGTTTCGCGGTTGCGGTAGATCACCCAGATGACGCTCGCGGCGAGCAGGCCGACCGGGATGTTCACGTAGAAAATCCACGACCAGCTGTAGCTGTCGGTGATCCAGCCGCCGAGCAGCGGGCCGGCGATCGGGCCGACCGTGGCGGTCATCGCCCACAGAGACAGCGCGGTGCCGGATTTTTCCTTCGGATACGAACTGAGCAGGACCGCCTGGGACAGCGGGATCAACGGGCCCGCCACGATCCCTTGCAGGATCCGTGCGGCCAGCAGAAACGGCAGCGTCGGCGCGATCCCGCACAGCCACGACGCGAACACGAACATCAGGATGGCGCCGACGAAGAGCTTGATCTGGCCGATGCGCTGCGTGAGCCAGCCTGTCAGCGGAATCGACACGGCGTTGGCCGCGGCGAACATCGTGATGACCCACGTGCCTTCATCGACGGAAACGCCGAGATTGCCGGAGAGGTTCGGGATCGCCACGTTGGCGATCGACGTGTCGAGTACGGTCATGAAGGTGGCGAGTGCCACGACGAAGGTAGCGACAACGAGCTGGCCCCCTCTGAGAGGAGGATGCTGGATGGATGTCTGAGTCATAAGGAAACTGTATTGCGGGCGTCTTGTGGACGGAATCGATCTTGCCGGGAGGATGTTGGTGCTGGTGGGTACGTCGTTTTTTGGGGCGTTAATAAATAAATTCGTTAGGAAACTATCAATTTGAACGTAGCGAGTGACCGAGAATTTTCTGCATTGTGCCCGTAGTTTTCCGATGGTGCAGCGAAGCGACGTGCTGCGTGATGCCGCTGGAGAATCGGGCAATGCCGGTCGCCTCGTCCGGCCCGGAAGGGGGCGGTTCCGTACGCATGCAGGGCCGGTCGGGCAGCTGGCGGGGGGATGTGTGAGGGCGGCTACGGCGCGCCGTATCGCGATGACACGATCATCGATTCCGTACCTCGGAAGTCATGCGGGGCAGGTGAAATCGGTCATGTGGCCGGGGGAGCGTACGCGGCGCGCAAAAGGCACGGCGCGACCATTCCAAAGTACGGGACAACAGCCGGTTCGACATTGACGCGTTTCCGTGCGCCGCACACGATTGACGTTGATATCGATCGCGTCCTGCCACACCGTCCGTGGCGTCGTCCCGCGAGTTCAACAGAGAGTGGAGCGTCATGTCAGAAAGCCGGCAGGAAGAAGTCGTCTATGCGTCGTATTCGAGTCTCGCGTTCGATTGGCCTGCGAAAGGCGTCTTGCGCATCACGCTGAATCGGCCGGAGCGACTCAACGCACTCGACGCGCGAGGGCACGATGAACTGGCCCGGGTGTGGCGTGACGTCGACGAGGATCCGCGTGTCGCGGCCGTGATTCTGTGCGGCGCCGGCAAGGCGTTCTCTGCCGGCGGTGATTTCGACATGGTCGAGGAAATGATCGATTCCTTCGACGCGCGCGTGCGTGTATGGCGCGAATCCAAGGATCTCGTCTACAACATCATCAATTGCTCGAAGCCGATCGTGTCTGCCATCCACGGCTCGGCAGTGGGGGCGGGGCTGGTTGCCGCGCTGCTCGCGGACATATCGGTTGCCGGCCGCTCTGCACGGCTCGTCGACGGTCATACGCGGCTTGGCGTCGCGGCAGGAGATCACGCGGCGATCGTCTGGCCGCTGCTGTGCGGCATGGCGAAGGCCAAGTATCACTTGATGCTGTGCGAACCGGTGAACGGCGAGAAGGCCGAGCAGATCGGCCTCGTTTCCGTTGCCGTGGACGATGCGGACGTGCAGCAGACGGCGCTGTCGATCGCAATCCGGCTTGTGAACGGCGCGCCGTCTGCGACGCGCTGGACCAAGTATGCGCTCAACAACTGGCTGCGCCAGGCGGGGCCGACGTTCGATGCTTCGCTGGCGCTGGAGATGCTTGGGTTCGGCGGAGAGGAAGTGCGCGAAGGCGTGAAATCGTTCAGGGAAAAACGCGCGCCGGAGTTTCCCATCGATACGCCGGTGTCTCCAACACGACGCAAGTGAGTGGAGATCACGCCTGATCGAACCCGGCAGCCCGGGTCCGGAAGCCCTCGTGCACATCGAGCCGTGTCGACGTTCGCGTACCGCCCCCGCCGACTGCCGGAGGTATGAGCGATTGGCGGAGACCGGACGGCGTCATCCGGGGAAGCAATACGTCGTAGTCGTCGACGGTCTTTGCCAGCGGGTGACGCTGGAGCAGCCAGACGAGGTATCGGTACGGCTCGATACCGTCAGCCTTGCAGGTCTCGACCAAGGTAGGGAGGCTGCGCCAGTGAGGAATCAACTGAAGTGATGGCTGAGTTCGAGCCACAGCGTGCGGCCATACGGCATGTAGTAGCCGACGGTGTAGTACGGCCAGCCGACGGAATCGTCGTGTTTGATCGTGTTGAACACGTTGTTCATCACGAAGGTCAGCGACGTGTCGCGCGAGAACTGGTGCGAGATGCTCAGGTTCGCGAGCGTCGTCGGTGTCAGATACGCGGTCTGGGCGGCGTTCGGCACCTTGCCGTAGCGCTCGAGCTGCACCGTCGAGGTCCACTTCGGGACCGACCACGTCAGGCTCAGCATGAGCTTGTCCGGCCATTCCGGGTTGCCTGTCGGGTTGGCGAGCGAATGCAGGAGGTCCTGTACCGGGCTATTCGCGTACTGCTGGTACTTGTGGCTCAGGACCTTCGTGAAGTTGGCGCTCAGCAGGAACGTGCCGGCGCGGCCGAGGCGAAAGCGCCATTTGCCGCCGAGATCGAAGCCCGTCGTCTTTTCCATCGCGGCGTTGATCGGATTCACGAGGATCGTGTTGATCGCGCCGGGGTCGAGCACGGCCGTCAGCGGGTTGCGGATCACTCGACTCAGCGCGTCCACGCAGTTGGGCGAACTGGCGCCCAGTTGCCCGGCACGGCATGCGGCTTCGGTGCGCAGCAGATTGTCCGGGTCGATGGTCGTGACGAGATTGTCGATGCGGATGTTGTAGTAGTCGGCGGACAGGTCGATGTCCGGTGTGGGTGCAAGCACGAAGCCGGCGCCCCACGATTTGCCGTTTTCCGGCTTCAGGTTCGCATTGCCCTTCTGAATGAAGTTCGAACCCGGCGACACGTTCGCGTATTCGCACGATGCGAGCGATTTCCCCGACTGGTTGCAGCGGAAGTAGTCGGTGGTCGATTCGAAATAGCCCTTCGACTGGCTCATGAAGATGTAATTCATGTCCGGCGCGCGGAAGCTCGTGCCGTAATTGCCGCGAAGCAACAGCTCGCGCAGCGGCCTGTATTCGAGCCCCAGGTCGTAAGTGAGTTTGTTGTTGCGGGTGCCGGCGAACGAGTAGTCGTCATAGCGCGTGGCGACGTTTGCGGTCAATTGGCTCAGGATCGGGATGCGTAGTTCGACCGCGGCCGCGTAGCGCTTGCGATTGCCGCTCGCACCGGTCGCGCCGGCGGAGTTGTAGTACACGCCCTGGTTGAGCGCGGGATCGATCGAATTGCTGAAGCCCTGCGTGCCGTATTCGATCACGCCGGCGGCCCGCACGGGGCCGGCCGGTAGCGAGAGCAGGTTGCCGTTGGCGGCGAGGCTGAAGGTCTGCGTCCACGTGGCGTTCCTGCTGGTCGATTCGCCATACATCGACGCGAACTGGTTCGGCGTGAGCGGGGTTGCGAAGCGTGCGGCGTTGGGTGCGTAGATCGGCGCACCGTCGGTGGCGGTGCCGAGCTGCGGGCCGAGGTAGTAGCGGTCGACGTTCGACAACAGGCGCGGCACCGTCGCGCGGCTCTGGTAGCCGGATGCGCTGTACGTGAGCTCGTAGTTCCAGCTGCTGTCTGGCAGCTTGCCGCGCAGGCCGGTGATCAGGTTGCCCGCGACGTCGTCCCAGCGCTTGTTCCATACCGATGCGCCGCCGATCTCCTGCGGCGCGATGCGCTTGGTCCACGCCTCGTTTGCGCCCGTTTCCTGATTGAAGAAATAGCCGGTCGTCGCCGCGGCCGATGTCCAGCTCGGGCCGCGCGTGTTGTTCTCGGTCTGGTTCCAGGCGGTCGACACGGAGCCGAACAGCGTGACGAGATCGCTCAGCCGGTATTCGACCCCGCCGTACAGGTTCTCGCTGACGTTGTTCGTTTGCGTCGTCCAGTACGACGGCTGCGCGCCGCCGCTGCCGCAGTACGCGCCATTGCGGGAGTTGACGGTAGCGGTGCCGCCGAATGCGCCGATGCCGGCGAGCGCGCCGCACGCGCCGGCGGCGCCGACGTAGCGTCCGGTGTCGAGATTCTGGCGTGCCCAGGTCTTGGTCGGCGGCTCGCCTTCGAGCGTCGACGATGACATGAAGTCGCGCTGTCCGGACCAGACCGGATTGGTCTTGCCGATCTCGAGGCCGAACACCGTGCTCAGCGCGCCGAACGTCTTGCCGCCCGACACCTGCAACCGGCCGTTGCCGCCGCCGCCGTCCCAGGTGCGGCCGCCCTTGACGTTGACCTCGATGCCGTCGATGTGCTTCTTCATGATGATGTTGACGACACCCGCGATTGCGTCCGAGCCGTATACGGCGGAGGCCGCGCCGTTCAGGATTTCGATGCGGTCGATCATCGCCGACGGAATGTTGGCCAGATTGACGAAGTTGACGTTGCCGTCGTACGCGATCGGGTAGTCGGCCACGCGCCGGCCGTCGACGAGGACGAGCGTGTGGTTCGGGCCGAGGCCGCGCAGGCTGAGCGCATTCGCGGCCGGCGTGAACGTGTTGCCGTAGTCGGCGCCTTGCGTGAAGCCGGTGTTCTGGGTTTGCGACTGGAGCGCGTCGAAAACGTTTCGGTACCCTTTCGATTCGAGATCCTGACCGGTAATGACGGTGACGGGCGTCGCGCCTTCCTTCTCGGAGCGAGGAATGCGCGATCCCGTCACGACGAACGTCTTCAGCGATGCGGCGGCGCTGGCCGCATTGGGCGGCGCGGTGACGGTGGCGGTGCTCGATGCGGCTTCCTGAGCCGCGGCGGGCATCCACGATGTCGCCAGGCCGGACAGGCAGAGCGCGATCGCGCTCCCTCTCTTGATATAGAGCGACGTGTTTTGCATCTTCAAGTTGTGTTGACGAGCAAGTTAAATGGCTGGCCGTTGCCGGGCATCCATGCCGTTTGTTGCGGCATATCAACTCGCAACGCCCTGTCGTTCGCGCAATTCCAGTGTCCGATTCAAGTACTCGGAATGACGAGTGCGGTCTGAAAATCCGGTAGGCGGATCGATTTTTCTTTCAGTTGCCGTAACCGGTACTAATGGCTGGCCGTGTGGCGGGAGACTTTATCGATCGCCTTTGGGTTGGGCAAATGATAGTTACGTATATTGATGTGGTAGGCGGAAGGAAATGGAAATCTCCTGCTAATTCTATTTGTCATTCTTGATAATGGGAAAGGCATCAAGCTCTATGTGGCGCGTGGTGTCGCGGCAGGTCATTGGCTTCGGGGTCGCCCCAATCGGGCTGCATTTCGCAATCGCCGATCATGCGCCTGAAACCTGTGCGACGACGACCGGATCGGTCGATTGCTTCGATCGCCAACCTGCGATCCGTCCGAATCTACGACGCGTGCAGTACTCGGGGGCGAATGGATGCCGGCTCCGTTCGAGTGGATTCTTGTTTCATGAAGTATCGCTTCGTGGCGAATAAAATAATGTGAAAGTTTGATGTGATCAAACTTTTATGGATTATTCAATGCACTTGAGGCGGCGATGTTTGATGCAATTAAACTTTTAAATTCTTGTGGTCTATTCATTAAGTTTGATGCAGTCAAACTTTTGGTTTTTCATCAAAAAAAGTTTGACGCTCAAAATTTTTTCTTGATATCTTCCGTAATCAAGTGATGCCGATTTTTTGAGGTATTCATTTCTTTACGAATGTCTTTCGCCTGGATCCGCGTGATTACGATTGGATCGCGGCTCCGCCGACCGTTGTTCTGGCGGACGGGCATCCGTTTTATTTTCCGGAATCTAATCAATTTCGATAAGAAGGTATTTTCCCGCGTCGAGCAATCGGCGGGCGGGCATTTTATTTTCGGGAATAAGTAATTCGGGTTTTATGGATATTGAATCAAACACTGCCGTCATACGGGCCGTGGGGCATCGTGCATCGGCGACATTCACGTTGGGGGACTGAAGGTGGGTATCAAGATCGAGGACGGCGTGTTCGCGTCCGGCGGCGGGCCGGCGAGGCCCGGACGCCCGCGGCAGTTCGGCGGGAAACAGCGGAACCCGGTGCGCCGGTTCGGTGGCATCGCGGCCGTGTTGCTGCTGCATGTGTTGTTGGTCTATGCGCTCCTCAATGGCCTCGCGACCAAGGTCGTGCAGGTTATTCAGCATCCGATCGAAACCCGCATCATCGAGCCGGTGAAGCCGCCGCCGCCTCCGCCGCCTTTGCCGGTGGTCAAGCTGCCGCCGCCGAAGGCGACGCTGCCGCCGCCACCGTTCGTACCGCCTGCGGAGGTGCCGGTCCAGGCGCCTCCCCAGGCGACGATCACGCATCAGGCCGCACCCGTGCCGTCCGCGCCGGCCGTGCAGGCGCCGGTCGTCGCGCCGCCGGCGCCGGCGGCGAAGCCGGTCAGCCACGAGGTGGGGGTGGTCTGCCCGAATTCCGAGCAGATGCGAGCATCGATGCAGTATCCGAAGGAAGCGCAGGAAAACAACATCACCGGCGACGTCACGATCGAATTCGTCGTCGATGCCGACGGCAACATCACCAACGTGCGCGTGGCGCAGTCGGCCGATCCGGTCCTCGATCGCGCTGCCTACAACACGGTCAAGCGATTCAGGTGCGTGGCGCAAGGGCAGCCGGTGCGCGTCCAGGTTCCGTTCTCGTTCAACCTGAACTGACCTGGCGCCGGGCCGGCTGGCCTGGAATTTCAATCGATCAGTTTAACGAAACAACTGGAGTAGGTATGGCAAAGCGTTCACTGGCTGCACTGGCGGCTTGCATGTTGATTTCCACCGTCGCGCTCGATGCGCTCGTCGTGCCGCAGCCGGCGTTTGCCGAGGCGAGCGGGCCGGTGGCCGTGGCCGCGACAGCGTCCGCGCCGCAGGCGGCCGCGGACGAACCTTCGCCGCCGCCCGCGCCGGCGGCGACCAAGGCCGTCGAGAATCCGTACGGGCTCGGCGCGCTGTGGAAGAACGGCGATTTCGTCGCGCGATTCGTGCTGATTCTGCTCGTGATCATGTCGATGGGAAGCTGGTACATCATGATCGCCAAGTTCCTCGAGCAGTTCCGCGCGAACCGCCGCGCGAAACTCGCCGACGAGCAACTCTGGTCGGCCCCGTCGCTGTCGGCCGGCGCGAGCCTGCTCGATGAGGCGTCGCCGTTCCGCTTCATCGCGGAGACCGCGATCGAGGCCGGCGAGCATCACGACGAGGCGCTGCTCGAGGCGGTCGATCGCAACACGTGGATCGACGTCTCGGTCGAGCGCGCGATCACCAACGTGTCGAACCGGCTGCAGGATGGCCTTGCGTTCCTCGCGACGGTCGGCTCGACCGCGCCGTTCGTCGGGCTATTCGGCACCGTGTGGGGCATCTATCACGCGCTGACGGCAATCGGTATCGCCGGGCAGGCGTCGATCGACAAGGTCGCGGGCCCGGTCGGCGAAGCACTGATCATGACGGCGATCGGGTTGGCGGTCGCCGTGCCGGCCGTGCTCGGTTACAACTTCCTGGTCCGCCGCAACAAGTCGGTGATGGAGCGGGTGCGCAACTTCGGCGCGCAGTTGCATACGGTGCTGCTCGCGGGCAGCAAGCGTCCGGTGCGGGCCGCCGGTGCGCCGACCGCGTCGCTCGTGCACTGACGCAGACGGGGGGCGAGATGGCCATGAACGTCGGGCAGGACGACAACGACGATGTGATCGCCAATATCAACACGACGCCGCTCGTCGACGTGATGCTGGTGTTGCTGATCATTTTCCTGATCACGATTCCGGTCGTGACTCATACGATTCCGCTGGAGCTGCCGAAGGAAACGGTGCAGCCGCTGGAGACGGCGCCGAAAAGCGTCGAGATCGCGGTGAATCGCGACGGGCAATTCTTTTGGGGCGAAACGCTTGTAGACGGCCCGACGCTGCTCGTCAAGCTGAAGGGCATCTCGCAGATGTCACCGCAGCCCGACGTGCACGTGCGCGGCGACGAGAACACGCGCTACGAATTCATCGGGCGCGTGGTCACTGCGTGCGAGCGGTCGGGCATCGCGAAGGTTTCTTTCATCACCGAGCCGCCGGCGCGCGGCGGATAGGAGTCGACGATGGGCATGAACGTATCTTCGGGCGGCGGCGAGCCGGACGTGATGGTCGACATCAATACCACGCCGCTGATCGACGTGATGCTGGTGCTGCTGATCATGTTGATCATCACGATCCCGATCCAGATGCACTCGGTCCGGATGGACCTGCCGGTCGGCAATCCGCCGCCGCCGGCGACACCGCCGGAAGCCGTGCAGATCGACATCGCGGCCGACGGCGCGACGACCTGGAACGGCGCGCGCGTGCTGGATCGCACGACGCTCGAGCAGAAGCTCGCACGCGTCGCCGCGGAGCCCGTGCAGGCGGAAATCCGTTTGCGTCCGGACAAACTCGCGCCGTACCGGGCCGTCGCCGGCGTGCTGACGAGCGCGCAGCGCGTCGGTGCGACCAGGATCGGCCTGATCGGCAACGAGCAGTACATGCCGTGAGGCAGGCAGCGGGGCTGGCGTCAGGCACCTCGCGTGGCTCGGCGAACATGTGACAGACGGGTCGATCCGGCGCGAGAAACGGGATTTCATATTGATCTGTAGTGCGAACAGGTGGAGGCGATGTGAAAAACGGGAAAGCCGTAACATCGAACGTTCACCGCGCGACCACGGTTTCCGCCGGTACGCAGTCGTGCTGAAAGCGCGCTGCGATCGCGTTGACCGGAGGGCGCTTTCATCAAACAGTTTCGACTACGGGTTCGTGTCTCACTATGGTTTCGCCTTCCGATGAATCGATGCTTGTTGCCACCTCGATGGGAAACAGGATTCGCCTGCTGCGCCGGCAGCTCAAGCTCACGCTGGACGTGACCGCCGCCGCGGCCGGCATTTCCAAGCCGTTTCTGTCGCAGATCGAACGCGGACGCGCGATGCCGTCGATCGTGACGCTCGTCGGAATCGCGAAGGCGCTGGGCGTCACGATCGACCGCTTCGTCGGCGCACCGCCCGACACGCCACCGGCGTGCCAGTGCGACTCGCTGCAGCACTTCGGCATCGAGTCGCTCGCGAACGCGTTTGCGCAGCTTTCGCACCTGGCGAGCGGAACAAGGCTGGATGCGCGGTTGTTCCGGATTCCGGGCGGCCAGGCCGCGCCGGAAGGGGCGTCTTACGCGGGTGAGGCGTTTCTTTACGTGATGAACGGCGAGCTCGAGCTGACGCTGGACGACCGCACCGTTGTGCTGAAAGCGGGCGATACCGCGCATTACGAGTCGACCCCGGCCCAGGTCTGGAGCAACGCCGCGAACGAAGAAGCGGTGATCGTCTGGGTCGGCGCGCCGACTGGAACCTGAGAGAAAACAAAAGCGCATCCGTTTGACCGGGCGCTTACATAAGCATTACTGATCGTTGATCGAAGGAACGTGCGAGGCGCCCGGTCGGGATAGCTACGCAGGGGCGGAAAGACGAGAACAAGTACTCGCACGGTCTTTCCGCACGCCGTTCCGGTTGGCAACGCCGAACGACGGGGCCGGCAGCGCGGGGCACGGGTGCCGTGCAGGTCGCGTTGCCGGCGGGTTCGAGGCAGTGCAGGTGGCAGGTCGGCAATAACGGGGACCGGTATGCAGACGCCCGGAAGCGGGCGGGGATTCACGAGATCCCGGGCAAAACCGGCGGGTTCTTATTGATGAACGAGTGGGGCAAGATGAAGCAGAGAGCTTTGGCGTTGGCTATCAAGAGGATGATCTGGGCGGAAATGGCGTTGACGGCGACGCTGGCGGCGCCGGCATTCGCGCAGAGTCAGCCGTCGCCCGGGGGGCAGCGGTTGCGACGGCAGTCGCGCAGGATGCGCCAGCGGCGGCCGGGCAGTCGGGCCCGGACGCCGCGACGGGCGCCGGTGCGCCGACCGGTGGCGCACCGGCGCAGGGCAAGAGCAAGGTCGCGCAGATCAAGCGCTTCGAGGTGACGGGTTCGCTGATCCGCAGCGCGGACAAGGTCGGTTTCAACCAGGTCCAGACCGTCACGGCCAAGGACATCGAGAACAGCGGCTACACGACGGTATCGGATTTCCTGCGCGGTGTGTCGGCCAACTCGTCGAGCAGCTGGGGCGAAGGCTCGGGCGCACAGGGCAGCTTCGCGCCAGGCGGAGCGGGCATCGCATTGCGCGGCCTCAGCGAAAAGTACACGCTGGTGCTGGTGGACGGGCAGCGCGTGGCGCCCTACGCGTTCGCGGTCAACGGTACCGACCAGTTCTTCGACCTGAACACGCTGCCGATCAACATCATCGACCGCATCGAGATCGTCAAGACCGGCGCCGTGTCGCAGTATGGCTCGGACGCAATCGCGGGCGTCGTGAACATCATCACGAAGAAGAACTTCCAGGGGCTCGAGCTTGGCGGCAGCTACGGCGGCGCGACGCAGGGCGGCGGCGGCGCGGGCACGACCCAGTTCAGCATCCTGGGCGGCATCGGCGACCTGAACTCGGATCGCTTCAACGTGACCGCGGCGCTCAGCTACTACAAGTCGAACGGGATTCTGGCGTCCGATCGCGACATGTCGCAGAACCAGAACTTCTCGAATTTCCCCGGTGGCCTGAACAACGAATCGCTGTCGTACTGGCGGCGCAACGGCAGCAACATTCCGCTCGGCCCATGCCCGAACGGCGGCCGGGCGGTTCCGTCGAATTCGACCTCGCAGGCATTCGGCGCGGGCGGTACCGTGTGCGGCAACAACACCGCGTACGCGTCGTCGATCTCGCCGTGGGCCGAGCGCCTGAGCGCGAAGGTCCACGCCGACTTCAAGATCAACGACGCGATGCAGGCGTTCGCCGATCTGTGGGAAAGCAACAATACGACGGTCACGAACACCGGCGTCGGTCGCCTGGGCGCCAACACGCAGACGTACGATCCGTCGACGGGCGGCGTCAGATTGATTTCGAACGTCATGCCGGGCAGCAACCCGTACAACCCGTTCGGCGCACCGACGCAGCTGCGCTATGCGTTCTCGGACGCGCAGTCTGTCCACACGAGCGCGAATTTCTGGCGCGCGGCGACCGGCGTGAAGGGCACGTTCTCGACCCCGAAGGTCGGCGATTGGGACTGGTCGGCCGCGTATTCACACTCGCAGAGCGAGGTGTCGAACAACTTCTCGAACCGGATCAACGCATCGGTGCTCGGCAACCTGATCCAGAACGGCGGGTTCGACTTCGCGAACCCGTCGGCCACGCCGAACGGGCTGAGCGGGCTGTACGGCAACACGGAGACGCAGGCGATCACGAAGCTCGACTCGATCGACGCAACGATCGCGACGCCGAACCTTTTCACGTTGCCGACCGGCAACGTCGGCCTGGGACTCGGGGCGCAGTTCCTGCACGAAACCCAGTACATCGGCACCGGCCTCGGCTGGGCCAACGGTACGTTCATCACGCCGGCGATGCAATCGGTCAACGGTCAGCGCAACGTCGCGGCGATCTATTATCAGATCGACGTTCCGATCCTGAAAAACCTCACCTTCAGCCAGTCGGGGCGCTACGACCACTACAGCGACTTCGGTGGCGCGTTCTCGCCGCGCTTTGCGCTGCGCTTTCAGCCCGTCCGTGAATTCACGACGTACGCATCGTATACGCGCGGCTTCCGCGCGCCTACTCTGATCGAGAACACATCGTCGCGTACCTTCTCGTCGCAGGGCGTGATCGACCGGCACGACCCGAACAACCCGGGCGCATACGGTCTGACGGAAGAAATCCAGGCGGGCAACCAGAACCTGCAACCCGAGCGCACGAAGAATTACAACATCGGCTTCCAGCTGTCGCCGACGCGCACGACCGACATCGGCTTCGACTGGTACAAGATCCACGTCGACAACGTGATCGGTACCGACGACGTGCAGGGCGTGGTCGACGCGAACGATCCGTCCCGCGTGGTGCGCAACCCGAACGGATCGATCGCGTACGTGGTGATGCCGTACAAGAACCTGTCGCATCTCGATACGGACGGCTTCGAGACGACGTTCCGCCAGTCGATGAAGACGGCGATCGGCACGTTCACGCTGTCGGGCGACTGGGCGTACGTATGGCACTTCAAGATGCCGGTGGGCGGTGTCGATACCGACTTCGCGGGCAACAACGGTTCGGTAAACCAACCGTTCGGCGGCAGCTTTCCGCGCTGGAAGGGCAATACGGACCTGAACTGGAACTACCGGAAGTGGAACACGACGCTGACGTGGATCTACGTGGGCCCGTACAGCCAGGCGATCCTGCCGGCCGGGAACTACCCGAACATGCAGGACAGCGTCGCGTCGTACAGCCAGTTCAACATGACCGTCAGCTATACCGGGTTCAAGCACTGGACGCTGTATGCGGGAATCAACAACATTTTCAACCGCAAGCCGCCGTTCGATCCCGTGTACATGAATGCGGCCTACCAGACTGGTTACGACACGTCGCTGTACACGTATGTCGGCCGCTTTGCGCAGGCCGGCGCGACCTACCGGTTCTGACGGCTTGAACCCGCGCATGCGGCCGGCTGTCGCAACGGCCGGTCGCATGCCTTCCCGCATTTCGAATCGACATTGCATCGGCCGCGCGCCGGTGCGACCACACGAAAACCGATGATGACAGTGTTGATGTTGCATGCGCGGCGCGCGCGGGAGACCGTGGCCCGGGGCGCGCGTGGTGCGTGCGCGGCCATGCTCGTGTACTGCGCCGCGACCGCGTGCGCCGCAGCCGCGCCGGCGATCGCGCAGTTCGGCCAGCCGAAGTATCCCGCGGGATTCACGCATTTCGCGTACGCGGCCCCCGACGCGCCGGACGACGGCACGCTCGATTTCCAGAACTACAGCGAGGCGCAGAGCTACGATTCGCTGAATCCGTTCCTCGTGAGAGGCTCCCCCGCGCCGGACATCCTGCATTTGATGTTCGACACACTGATGCAGCGCAGCTGGGACGAGCTCGCGACCGAGTACGCGTTGATCGCCGATGACGTGCAGGTTGCGCCCGACGGGATGTCGGCCACGTTCCACATCGATCCGGCCGCACGTTTTTCGAACGGCGACCCGATCACGCCGGCCGACGTCAAATACTCGTTCGACACGCTGTCGGGCGCGCAGGCGTCGCCGCTCTTTAACGCGCAGTTCGCGGTGATCCGGCGCGCGGTTGTCGTGGATGCACAGTCGGTTCGCTTCGACTTCCGGCGCCCGGCGCGCGACGCCGCGCTGATCGCGGGCGACCTGCCGGTGTTCTCGCCGAAGTGGGGCATGCGGGCCGACGGCACGCGGCCGCCGTTCGATCAGATCGCGACCGCACCGCCGATCGCGAGCGGCCCGTACCTGATCGAGCAGCGCAAGAACGACAAGCAGATCGTCTACGTGCGCAACCCGCGCTACTGGGCGGCGAACCTGCCGTCGCGGCGCGGGATGTACCGCTTCGCGCGCGTGTCGTTCAAGCTGTATCTCGACCAGTACACGATGCTCGAGGCGTTCAAGGCCGGCGACATCGATGCACGGGTGGAGTACAGCGCGACGCAATGGGCACGCCGCTACGTCGGCCGTAATTTCCGCAACGGGATGCTGAAGCAGGGCGAATTCCCGGATGGACCCGCGCAGATGCAGGGCTTTTTGATCAACCTGCGCAAACCGCAGTTCGCCGACGTGCGCGTGCGTCATGCGTTGACGCTCGCGTTCGACTACGACTGGATGAACCGGATGATGTTCTACGGGCAGTACCGCCGCACGGACAGCTTCTGGGCGGCGAGCCCGTTCGGTGCGAAGGGCATGCCTGGCGAGCGCGAGCTGGCGTTGCTCGCGCCGTATCGCACGGAGCTGCCGCCCGAGGTGTTCGGCCCGATGGTCCGACAGCCGTCGACGCTGCCGCCCGGCTCGCTGCGCGAGAACCTGAAGCAGGCGCGCGACCTGCTCGCGCAGGCCGGCTGGCACTTCCGGGACGGCGCGCTGCGTGATGCGGACGGCACGCCGATGACGATCGAGATCATCGACGACCAGCCGGGCATGGACCGGCTGATCCTGCCGTACATCCAGGCGCTCGGCACGCTGGGCATCCGCGCATCGCTGCACGAGCTCGACAGCGCGCTGTACCAGCGGCGCCTGGACAACTTCCAGTACGACATGACGTCCTTCATCTATCCGCCCGTCACGATTCCGGGCGTGGAGCTCGCACGCCGCTTCGGCAGCGCGGCGGCGCTCGAAGTCGGAGCCGAAAACTATCCAGGCGTGCGCTCGAAGGCAGTCGATGCGCTGATTCGTGCGGCCTTCGCGGCCACGACGCTGGACGATCTCGAAACGGCGATGCATGCGCTCGATCGCGTGCTGATCAACCTGTACATCCTCGTGCCGCACTACTACCTGCCGAACGCGCGGATCGCGTACAAGGCGACTTACGGGCATCCGGCGGTCGTCCCGGATTCCTACTCGTATGAGGACTGGATCATTAGCTACTGGTACCGGAAGAAGCCCGCGGGCGACGCGCTGGTTTCCGGCACATGACGGGGAGCGCAACGATGATTGCCTACATATTCCGGCGGCTGCTGATGATGATCCCGACGCTGATCGGCGTCGTGACGATCACGTTCGCCGTCACGCAATTCGTGCCGGGCGGCCCGGTCGAGCAGGTCCTCACGCAACTGCGCCACGGCAGCGCGCACGGCGGCGAGGCGGGCGGCGGCGGGGGCGGCTATCACGGCAGCCAGGGGATCGATCCGCAGCAGATCGAGCAGATCCGCAAGCAGTTCGGCTTCGACAAGCCGCCTCTCACACGCTACTGGATGATGCTGAAAGGGTACGCGCGCTTCGATCTCGGCCAGTCGTACTTCGTGCATGCGCGGGTGTGGGACGTGATCCGCGCGAAGCTGCCGGTGTCGATCACGCTCGGGATGTGGACGGTGTTCCTCACGTACCTGGTTTCCGTGCCGCTCGGCATCGCGAAGGCGGTACGCAATGGGTCGCACTTCGATACCGCGACGAGCGTGCTCGTACTTGCGGGCTACGCGATCCCGGGCTTCGTGCTCGGCGTGCTGTTGCTGATGCTGTTCGGCGGCGGCACGTTCTGGCAGCTGTTCCCGATGCGCGGCCTCACGTCCGACGACTTCGACAGGATGACGCTCGCCGGCAAGGCGCTCGACTACCTGTGGCACATCGTGCTCCCCGTTACGGCTGCGGTGATCGGCAACTTCGCGATCGTCACGATCCTGACGAAGAACACGTTCCTCGACGAAATCGGCCGGCAGTACGTGCTGACCGCGCGCGCGAAGGGCGTACCCGAGCGCGACGTGCTGTGGAAGCACGTGCTGCGCAATGCCGCGATTCCGCTGCTGACCGGGCTGCCCGCCGCGTTCGTCGGTGCGTTCCTGAATGGCAACCTGCTGATCGAGACACTGTTCTCGCTCGACGGCATGGGGCAGCTCTCTTACGACTCGGTGATCCGCCGCGACTATCCGGTCGTGCTCGGCTCGCTGTTCCTGTTCACGCTCATCGGTCTTCTGACCAAACTCATCGCTGACGTCTGCTATGTCCTCGTCGACCCCCGCATCCAATTCAACCGTCTGGACCGCTGAGCGCGCCCGCGCCGGCCAATTGACGTCGCCGTGGCGGCGCACGTGGCGGCGGTTTCGCGCGCAGCCGCTCGGCTACTGGAGCTTCGTGATCTTCGTCGCGTTGTTCGCGATCAGCCTGTTCGCCGACGTGCTGTCGAACGACCGGCCGCTCGTGCTGCGCTACGACGGGCACTACGCGTTCCCGATCGTGAAGGATTATCCGGAAACGCGTTTCGGCGGCGATTTCCCCGCGAAGACGAATTATCTCGACCCGGCCATTCGCGCGAATCTCGACGCGCACGGCAATTTCGCGATCTTCCCGCCGAACCGCTACCGCTACGACACGATCGACTATTTCGCGTCGCGTCCGTATCCGGCGCCGCCATCGGCCAGCAACTGGCTAGGCACCGATCAGTTCGGCCGCGACGTGCTCGCGCGACTGCTCTACGGCTTTCGGCTGTCCGTGCTGATGGCATTCGCGCTGACCGCATCGGGAATGCTGATCGGCGTGCTGGCGGGCGCCGTGCAGGGCTTCTACGGCGGGCGCATCGACCTGATCGGCCAGCGGCTGATCGAGATCTGGAGTGCGCTGCCCGACCTGTACCTGTTGATCATTTTCGCGTCGATCTTCGAGCCTTCGCTGGGGCTGCTGTTCGTGCTGCTGTCGATGTTCGGCTGGCTTCTGCTGTCCGACTACGTGCGAGCCGAATTCCTGCGCAACCGCGGGCTCGACTACGTGAAGGCCGCGCGCACGATGGGCCTGTCGAACCTGCAGATCATGTGGCGGCACGTGCTGCCGAACAGCCTGACGCCGGTGATCACGTTCCTGCCGTTCCGGATGAGCGCGGCGATCCTGTCGCTGACGAGCCTCGACTTTCTCGGGCTCGGCGTGCCGCCGCCGACGCCGAGCCTCGGCGAGCTGTTGAAGCAGGGCAAGAACAATCTCGATGCGTGGTGGATCTCTCTGTCGGCGTTCGCGGCGCTGGTCGTCACGCTGCTGCTGCTGACCTTCATCGGCGATGCGCTGCGCAACGCGCTCGATGCGCGCACGAGCGGGTCTGCATTCGGCGGAGGCCCGCGATGACGACACCGTTGCTGGAAATCGACGGCTTTTCCGCGCGGTTCGGCGACCGGACCGTCGTGCGCGAACTGAGCCTGTCGGTCGCGCGCGGCGAGCGGGTCGCGCTTGTCGGCGAATCGGGCTCCGGCAAGAGCGTGACGGCGCTGTCGATCCTGCGGCTGGTGCGGCAGGCGAGTCTGTCGGGGCGCATTCTGTTCGACGGCCAGGATCTGCTGTCGAAGAGCGAGCAGCAGATGCGCGGGATTCGCGGCGCGGACATCGCGATGGTGTTCCAGGAGCCGATGACGGCGCTCAATCCGTTGTATACGATCGGTCGACAGATCGCGGAGAGCCTGCGGCTGCACGAAGGGCTGCGGCCCGGTGCGGCGCGAGCGCGCGGCATCGAGCTATTGCACCGCACCGGGATTCCGGAGCCCGAGCGCCGCATCGACAGCTTTCCGCACCAGTTGTCAGGCGGGCAGCGACAGCGCGCGATGATCGCTATGGCGCTCGCGTGCCGGCCGCGCCTGCTGCTCGCCGACGAGCCGACCACGGCGCTCGACGTGACCGTGCGCCAGCAGATCGTCGACCTGCTGCTCGACCTGCAGGCGCAGGAGGCGGGCGGGCGCGGCATGGCCGTGCTGCTGATCACGCACGACCTGAACCTCGTGCGCCGCTTTGCGCAGCGCGTCGCCGTGATGGAGCATGGTGTGCTCGTCGAGGCCAACGAAACCGGCGCGCTGTTCGACACGCCGCAGCACCCCTATACGCGGCGCCTGCTTGACAGTGCGCCGCGTCGTGCGATCGAACCCGTCGCGACCGACGCGCGGACGATCCTCGACGTGCGTGCGCTCGCGGTCGACTACCGGACCACCCCGAAAGGCTGGCGCGCGATGTTCGGGCAGACCGCGTTCCGCGCGGTGCACGACGTACAACTGCGCTTGCGCCGCGGCGAAACCATCGGTATCGTCGGCGAGTCGGGCTCGGGCAAGTCGACGCTCGCGGCTGCGGTGCTGGGCTTGCAGCAGCCGGCGGCCGGCGAGATCGGGATCGACGGGATGCCGCTTGCGGCGTTGCGCGCGAGAGCGGGGCGCCGCGCGTTGTACGGGCGGCTGCAGGTCGTATTTCAGGACCCGTTCGGTTCGCTGTCGCCGCGCATGACCATCGAGCAGATCGTCGGCGAAGGGCTCGCGCTGCATCGGCCGGAATTGGCGGGTGCCGCGCGGCGCGCGCGGGTCGCGGCGCTGCTGGAAGAAGTCGGGCTGCCGGCCGACGCGATGCCACGCTACCCGCATGAATTCTCCGGCGGGCAGCGGCAGCGCATCGCGATCGCGCGCGCGCTGGCCGTGGAGCCCGAGCTTCTCGTGCTCGACGAGCCGACCAGCGCCCTCGACGTATCGATTCAGAAGCAGGTGCTGGCGTTGCTGACGAGCCTGCAGGCCCGGTATCGGCTCAGCTACCTGTTCATCACGCACGATCTGGCCGTGATGCGCGCGATGGCGCATCGCGTGATCGTGATGAAAGCGGGGCGCGTGGTCGAGGAGGGCGAGACGCTCGACGTGCTGCACGCACCGTCCCATCCGTATACGCAGGCACTGCTCGCGTCGTCGATGCTGACGCCGGAGCGCGGCTCGCAGCAAAGGCAAGAGGGAACCGATGATTGACGAGAACCGGGCGCCGGGCGCCCGAGCCATGCAGGTCGCGCAGGCGCTGCGCAGCGGCGCCGATTTCTGGTCGCTGCGCATCGTCGACGAGACGATCGACGAACATGCGGTGCGCAACGACATCGCGCAACCGTTTTCTCGCGCGCGCGAGCGCGGTGCGATGCTGACGGCCTGGGTTGGCGCGGGTGCGGGCTATGCGGCCACGCCCGACCTGTCCCTGGCCGGGCTGCAGGCTGCGCTCGACATCGCAACCGCCCGAGCGCGAGCGAGCGCGCCGTGGGCGCTGGTCGATCATCGCCAGGCCGAGCGTCCGCAGGCGAGCGGCACGTATGCGTCGCCGCATGTCGATGCGGCGCTGCCGTCGCGCGGCGAATGGATCGCGCGTCTCGCACACGAATGCGCGGCGGCGAACCTCGGCGCGCGTATCGTCGAGCGCGTGGCGAGCGTGATGATCGTGCACATCGAGCAGGGTTACGTGACGAGCGACGGGGTGCGGATCGACCAGCGGTTCCGCTTCCTGATGCCCGAACTGCGCGCCGTCGCCCACGGCGACGGCGACACGCAGATGCGCTCGCTCGGCCAATCGGGCACGCTGGCGCAAGGTGGCATCGACGTGCTGGCGCGCTACGGGTTCGACGGTGCCGGCGCGCGCGTCGCCGACGAGGCGCTGCAGTTGCTCGCCGCGCCGAACTGCCCGACCGGCCGACGCGACTTGCTGCTGATGCCGGACCAGATGATGCTGCAGATCCACGAATCGATCGGCCATCCGCTCGAACTCGACCGGATTCTCGGCGACGAACGAAACTTCGCCGGATCGAGCTTCGTCGTGCCGGAGATGGTCGGCAGCTATCAGTACGGCTCGCCGCTGCTGAACGTCACGTTCGATCCCGAACCGGCCGCCGAGGCCGCGTCATACGCGTTCGACGACGATGGCACGCCGGCGCGCAAGCAGTACCTGATTCGCAACGGCGTGCTCGAACGGCTGCTCGGCGGGGCGCTGTCGCAGCAGCGCGCGAGCTTGCCGGGTGTCGCCAACTCGCGCGCGTCCAGCTGGAATCGCGCGCCGATCGACCGGATGGCGAACCTGAACGTCGAGCCCGGCGACCAGTCGCTCGATGCGCTGATCGCGGGTACCGAACACGGAATCCTGATGCGTACCAACACGTCCTGGTCGATCGACGACCACCGCAACAAATTCCAGTTCGGCTGCGAATTCGGCCAACTGATCGAGAACGGCCGGCTCACGCAGGTCGTCAAGCGCCCGAACTACCGCGGCATCTCCGCACAGTTCTGGCGCAGCCTGCGCGCGGTAGGCGATGCGAGCACGTTCGGCATCTACGGCACGCCTTACTGCGGGAAGGGCGAACCTGCGCAGATCATCCGCGTTGGCCATGCAGCGCCGGCTTGCGTGTTCGCTGGCGTCGACGTATTCGGAGGAATGTGATGACGGGATTCGATCCGATGGTGCGCCGCGCCGGAATCGACTGGCGCGAGCATTTCACCCGGCTCGCCGACGACGCGCAACGTCTGACGGCGTCGGCGGAAACCGTATTGCTCGGCTTCTCCGGCGAAACGTCCGACTTCATCCGCTTCAATGGCGGCAGGATTCGCCAGACCGGGCGTGTCACGCAGGGGCGGCTGTCCGTGCGGCTCATCGACGGGGCGCGGCAGGCGCACTCGTCGCTGACCATCTGCGGCGATCCGGCGGCCGACCTGCCCGAACTGGCGGCCGCGTTGGCCGTGCTGCGTGACGGCCTGCGCGATGCGCCGGACGACCCGCATCTGCTGTTCGATACCTCGTCATGGGTACAGGAAACGCGCCGCACCGGGCGCCTGCCGGATGCGGACGGGCTCGCGCAGGTCGTGGCCGAATGCGCGCGCGGGCTCGACTTCGTCGGCTTTTACGCGGGTGGCACGCAGGCGCGAGGTTTCGCGTCGTCGACCGGCAGCCGCGGCTGGTACGAGGTCGAGAATTTCGACTTCAGCTGGTCGCTGTACGATCCGAGCGGCCGTGCGATCAAGACCGTCTATGCGGGCGACGACTGGAGCGATGCGGCGTTCGCGGCCAGGGTGGACGCGGCCGCCGCGCGTTTGCCCGTGCTCGGCCGCACGCCGAAGGCGCTTTCTCCCGGGCGCTACCGGACTTATTTCGCACCGGACGCCGTCAACGAGATGACGGCCCTGCTCGGCTGGAGCGGCTTTTCCGCGCGCGCGCTGGCGAGTGCCCGCAGCCCGCTGCATCGCCTGTACGCCGGCGAGGTGGCGCTCGATCCACGCGTGTCGATCACCGAGGATTTTTCGCTGGGCATCGCGCCGGCGTTCAATACGGACGGCTACCGACGCGACAGCGTGCCCCTCGTCGTCGAAGGGCGTGGCGCGGGGCAGCTCGTGTGCGCACGCACTTCACGCGAGCATGGGCGCGCCCCGAACGGCTCGGACGATGGAGAGTCGCCGCAATCGCTGACGATGACGGGTGGCACGCTCGCCGATGCCGACGTGCTCGCCGCGCTCGACACGGGGCTTTACGTCGGTAACCTCTGGTACCTGAACTTCTCGGACCCGATCGCATGCCGGATGACGGGGATGACGCGGTTCGCGACGTTCTGGGTCGAAAGCGGGCGAATCGTCGCGCCGGTCGACGCAATGCGGTTCGACGACAGCGTCTACCGGCTGTTTGGCTCGGAACTCGAGCAGCTCGGCGCGACACCGGCGTTGCTCGTGAACGACAGCACGTACGGCGAGCGGGCCACCGGCGGCGCGAAGCTGCCGGGGCTGCTCGCGCGCTCGTTCGAACTCACGCTGTAGCCCGTTCGCCGGCACACGCCGATCCATCTGGAAGCGGGACATTCCGGCATGATGTTGTCGTCGAGACCACGAGGTCATGCCGTGAATGACGAGCGCGGTAAAGCACTTCACTCGGGAGATAGTCCGGATAACTACCGGTTTGAGTGTATTTCGTCAGCGAATGAGGGTGCCTGACGTGGTTCTTCCCCGCGTGGCACCGATCATCCAATTTCCAGTTCTGGAAAAGATGCGTTGATCTCGTCGGGGGAGCACTCTCGTCCGCTGACCACTCGCGGCCTGAATTTCGCGCCCTCGGTCCCGCTTCGCTGCAAATCGGCCGCGAATGCAATATATTCCGCGGTGATCGTGGCGCGCGGCAATCGAGTCCCTTCATCGTGGAAACGTATCGCCTTCACCACTACCGACCGACACCTGAAATAAATCAGGCTCAACCATATCAGCGACTTATGTTCTCGAAGACATTCCGGACCCTCGGCGTGGTTGCCGCAATTTTCGCGCTCCATGCGCAAGCACAATCCACCGAACCGACGACGGTTCCCGAACAACTCCCGTATGACATCCCCTACGGTCCGCCCATCAAGCTGGCGCAGGCACGCACCATCATTTCGGCAGCCGAAGCAGAGGCGCGACGTCGAAACTGGAAATATGCTGTTGCCGTCGTCGATAGCGGCGGGAATCTGGTTTCGTGCGACAAAATGGACGGCACACAACTCGCATCTGTTGAAATCGCGGAAGCAAAGGCGCGAGCGTCGGTGCGTTTTCGAAGACAGACCCGGGATATGCAGAACGCAATCAACCACGGGGCGACCGGCAACCTCAGCATTCCAGGCATTCTTGCCGGAGAAGGGGGTATCCCGATCGTGATCGACGGGCAGCTGATCGGCGCCATCGGGACCAGCGGCGGTGCGGGTGTGCAGGATAGCGTCATCGCGGCCGCGGGCGCTGCGGCAATCAGGTGAGTCGCAGCGTCATTCGCCCTCGATCGCCATGCAGTGTCGCTGCCGGTTATCGTGACAGGCATGGTGTCGATTCCGCGAGAATTCTTTCAAATAAATAATAGAAATCTGACGTTTTTATTTCGATCGGTTTTTCGCTTGCTCGATGCCGATGACGGTCCGATGGATTCGGCGTTCGAACTCATCGCGAAAATACGCGAATCGGTCGATCTCGATACACTGCTGCCTTCTCGATGAAAATTCAAGCGAGTACTGGACGCACAAATGGAACCGGTTCCATAATCCGATACCCGTGCCATGTTCAGCTTGAAAGAACAAATCCGATTTACACGACGTATGCAATACTTTGCTCAACCGGCAACGGTCGTTTGACGGTGCGTCTGGATGGGCGGAGCAGTGCCGTGGAGGGGGCAGGTCGGCTGTTGCGGCCCGAAGCGACTCCCGTCGCGGAACATTCGGAAGAATGAAAGCATGCGAGCAACCTCTCGCGAAAAAGACGAAAACCACATGCCCTCACACGATCATGAAAGGCGCGTCACTGCGCGCGCCGGCGTTACCCGGAGAGCGGCCCTGAAGGTCATGGCGGCGGCGCTGACGCAAGTCGGGCTGTTCACCTCTGCGCCCGAATATGCATTCGCGCAGCAGCCGTCGCTCGACGGCAAGACCTTTCTTGCGCTATCGCAAGCGCTGACCGGCCACGCGAATCTCGACCCGGCGACGGCTTTGCGCCTCGTCGACGCATTCCATCGCACGGACGCCGGTTTTGCCGCGCGTGCGGCCGCGCTGGCGCAACGCGTCCGCGCCGGCCAGACTCCCGCGCAACTGCTGGCCGATGCCGACGGCGCCGGTCTGCACGACACGGCGCTCGCGATCGTCGCTGCGTGGTACACGGGCACCGTCGGGCATGGCCAGAAGGCCGTGATGGTCACGTATGCCGAGGCGCTGATGTACGACACCGTCCACGACGGCATGAGCGCGCCGACCTATTGTTCGAACGGACCGCTGTGGTGGACCGCCGAACCGCCGCCGGCCGATGTCGCGCCGCCCCGTAAAACGGTTGCGTCAGCAACCAACCCGCACCTGCAAAAGCGCGTCTGATTCCCATGAGAACTCCCGTATTTGAATCCAGCGGCGACGTGTCTGCCGACGTCGTGATCGTGGGGTCCGGCGTAGTTGGCGGCCTGATCGCCGACCAGTTGGTCAGCCAGGGCCATTCGGTGCTGATCCTCGAATCCGGCCTGCGCATCGAGCGCGGGCAGGCGGTCGAGAACTGGCGCAACATGCCGTTCGACAATCGCGTCGGCTCGGACTTCCAGGGGCTCTATCCGCAGGCGCCGAATGCGCCGGCCCCGCTGTATTTCCCGAAGAACAACTACGTCGGCCTGAGCGGTCGTGACGGGCAGAGCTTCCAGCAGGGCTATCTGCGCACCGTCGGCGGCACGACGTGGCACTGGGCTGCTTCGAGCTGGCGGCATCTGCCGGTTGATTTCCGGATGAAGTCGACGTATGGCGTCGGCCGCGACTGGCCGATCTCCTATGACGATCTCGAGCCGTACTACTGCCGTGCAGAAGAGGAAATGGGTGTCGCCGGGCCGAGCGATCCGACCATGCAGTCGCCGTCGCAGCGCAGCCGCCCGTATCCGATGGACATGGTGCCGTGGGGGCATGGTGACCGGCGCTTTGCCGAAATCGTCAATGCGCACGGTTATCGGTCGATCCCGATTCCGCAGGCGCGCAGCACGCGGCCATGGCATGGTCGTCCGACCTGTTGCGGCAACAACAACTGCCAGCCGATCTGCCCGATCGGTGCGATGTACAACGGCATCCATCATATCGAGCGCGCGGAACGCAAGGGCGCGAAGGTGCTCGCCGAATCGGTCGTCTACAAGATCGACACCGATGCGAACAACCGCGTGACGGCCGTGCACTGGTACGACGCGTCGCACAAGTCGCACAAGGCGAGCGGCAAGATGTTCGTGCTCGCGTGCAACGGCATCGAGACGCCGCGCCTGTTGCTGCTCGCCGCGAACGAGCGCAATCCGCACGGCATCGCGAACGGCTCGGACCAGGTCGGCCGCAACATGATGGATCACTCGGGTTTCCACTGCACGTTCCTTGCGAACGAGCCGATGTGGCTCGGCCGCGGCCCCGCACAGAGCAGTTGCATCGTCGGCCCGCGCGACGGCGATTTCCGCGGGCAGTATTCGGCGAACAAGATGATCCTGAACAATATCTCGCGTGTCGGGCCGGCCACGCAGCAGGCGCTGAAGCTCGGCCTGGTCGGTCAGGCGCTCGACGAGGAAATCCGGCGCCGCGCGATATACGGCGTCGACCTGTCGATCAGCCTCGAACCGCTGCCGGATCCGAACAACCGCCTGACGCTCAGCAAGACGCGCGTCGACCCGCTCGGCCTCGCATGCCCGGACATCCACTACGACGTGGGTGACTACGTGCGGGACGGCTACGCCGCCGCATGCAAGCAACTCACGCACATCGGTCGCCTGTTCGATGCAGTCGAGTTCAACATCACGACGACGCTGAACGCGAACAATCACATCATGGGCGGCACCATCATGGGCTCCGATCCGAAGAATTCGGTCGTCGACGGAGACTGCCGCACGCACGATCACGCGAACCTGTGGCTGCCGGGCGGCGGCGCGATGCCGTCGGCATCCGTCGTCAACACGACGCTGTCGATGGCGGCGCTCGGCCTGAAGGCCGCGGATTCGATTTCCGCAAGCCTCACGAAGGGTTGATTCGATGAAACACACGATTCAACGACAACTTCGGCTGCTGCGCAGCGCTGGCTATCGCACGGCCGTCGCACTCGGACTGTTCGGCATCGTTTGCGGGTCACCCGCGTTTGCGCAGGAGGCCGCGGCCGGTACGACATCGGCCGACGCCGCGCTGATCGACAAGGGCCGTCAGATCGCGGTCGCGGCGGACTGCATGGCATGCCATACGGCGCTCGACGGCGGCAAGCCGTTCGCGGGCGGGTACGGCATTGCGTCGCCGATGGGGCAGATCTATTCGAGCAACATCACACCGTCGAAAACAGCCGGCATCGGCAATTACACGGAGGCGCAGTTCGCGCGCGCGCTGCGCGAAGGCGTGCGCGCGGACGGCGCACACCTGTATCCTGCGATGCCGTATACGTCCTACAGCGGCCTCAGCGACGACGACGTGCACGCACTTTACGGCTACTTCATGCATGCCGTGAAGCCGGTCGACGAACCCGCGCCGGTCACGAACCTGCCGTTCCCGTTCGGCATGCGCGTGGCGATGGCGGGCTGGAACATGCTGTTCCTGTCGAACAAGCGCTTCGAACCCGATCCGGCTCACGACGCGCAGTGGAACCGCGGCGCCTACCTGACCAACGTGCTCGCGCACTGCAGCGCGTGCCACACGCCGCGCAACGCGCTGATGGCCGAAGACTTCGGCCGTAACCTGGGCGGTGCGCAGCTCGGTGCGTGGTATGCGCCGAACATCACGTCGGACCCGGTGAGCGGAATCGGCGCGTGGACCGACGACGAGCTGGTGTCGTACCTGAAGACTGGCCGCGCACCCGGCAAGAACCAGGCGGCCGGTCCGATGGCGGAAGCCGTGCAGAACAGCCTGCAGTATCTGTCGGACGCGGACCTGCAATCGATCGTCACGTATCTGCGCAGCACGAAGCCGATCCGCGACGCGCGCGAATCCGTACCGGCATTCGAGCATGGCCGCGCGGTCAGCAGCGAAGGGACGCTGCGCGGCACGTCCGCGCTGAATGCGAACGGCACGCTGTCGACGGGTGCGGCGCTGTTCAGCGGCTATTGCGCGAGCTGTCACCGGGTCGACGGCAAGGGCAGCCCGAGCCAGGCCTATCCGTCGCTGTCGAACAATACCGCCACGGGCTCGCGCAATCCGTCGAACCTGATTGCGGCGATCCTGTATGGCGTCGATCGCGAGGCGGGTGGCCAGCATGTGCTGATGCCTTCTTTCGGCGAGGATTCCTACGTCCAGCCGCTGAAGGATGATCAGATCGCCGCGATCGCGAACTACGTGCTCGCGCAGTACGGTAATGCCGACGTGACCGTGACGCAGGAAGACGTTGCCGTCGCGCGCAACGGCGGCCCGGTTCCGCTGCTCGTGCGGGCGCGTCCGTTGATGCTGGCGGCGCCGGTCGTTGTCGTGCTGCTGATCCTCTTCGGCATCATGTTCCGGCGACACCGGGCAAGTCGCGCTGTCCGCACCGGCATCTCGCCTGACAACGCGGCTGGTCGCAGGTGACGATCGGAGCGTCGGAGATTGATTCGACATCCTGCCCGATTTGCCTGAAAGTGTTTGAAGCCCGCCGGATTGTCGTTGACGGCGAATCGCATGCCTGGCGCGAAAGCTGGGCCGAGAACAGTATCGATCGCGGCCAGGCGATGATGACGGACGGGCACGGGCTATCCAACCCGCCTGGGTTCCCGCTGTCATACTTTCCTCATCCGGCGGCAGCGGTTGCTGCCGGAGCACGACAGCGCATCGAGGATCATGTCCGACCTGTTTCACACTGACCCGCGCCGGCCGCTCGCCGAGGCGCTGCGGCCGACGACGCTTGCCGACGTGATCGGTCAGTCACACCTGCTCGGCGAGGGTAAGCCGCTATGGCGTGCGTTCGAATCGGGCAAACCTCACTCGATGATCCTGTGGGGGCCGCCAGGTGTGGGCAAGACCACGCTTGCGCGGCTCACCGCGCAGGCGTTCGATTGCGAGTTCATCGCGCTGTCCGCGGTACTGGGCAGCATGAAGGACATCCGCGCCGCGATGGCGCGTGCGCAGGATGCACTCGAGCGCAACGGCCGCCGTACGATCCTCTTCGTCGACGAGATCCATCGCTTCAACAAGGGCCAACAGGAAGCGCTACTGCCATTCGTCAAATCAGGGCTCATGACGTTGATCGGCGCGACTACGGAGAACCCGAGCTTCGAAGTGAGCCGGGCCTTGCTGTCGCACGCGCAGGTCCACGTACTGACACCGTTGACCGACGATGAATTGCGTCGCCTGTTCGAGCGTGCGCGCGGCACCGTACCTGGCGAGCTGGCGTTCGACGGCCAGGCGGTCGACACGCTGATCAGCTACGCGGACGGCGACGCGCGACGCCTGCTGAACCTGCTCGAGCAAGCCTGGTCGGCTGCGACGGCGGCAGGTGTGACTACGATCGACGCGGCTTTTGTCACCGGGGCATTGACGGTCGGCGCCCGGCGATTCGACAAGGGCGGCGAGAACTTCTACGACCAGATTTCAGCGTTGCACAAATCGGTGCGTGGCTCGAATCCGGACGCGGCGCTCTATTGGCTGTGCCGGATGCTGGACGGTGGCTGCGATCGCAAATACCTCGCGCGTCGGATCGTCGCGATCGCATGGGACGACATCGGGCTTGCCGATCCTCGCGGGCCCAGGATGGCGAACGCCGCGGTCGAAGCCTGCGAACGGCTTGGTGCGCCGGACGGCGACCTGGCGCTCGCGCAGGCGGTGCTTTACCTCGCGTGCGCGGCGAAGAGCAACGCCGGCGGCATGGCGTTCATGCAGGCGAGGGCGTTTGTTCGGCAAGACCTACCGCGCGACGTGCCGCAGCATTTGCGGGACGCGCCGGCGCAGGTGCTGCGCGCGCTCGGCCACACGTATCGCGATCCGCATGATGAACCGCATGGGTACGCGGCGGGAGAAACCTATTTGCCGGACGGAATGTACGAGCCGCATTGGTACCAGCCAGTGCCGCGTGGGGTCGAGGCGAGGATCGCCGAACGGCTTGCCTGGTTAGGCACGCTCGACCGGGGCGCAGGCAGGCGGGACTGACGCGGAGCTGCAATTAGTCAAGCGGTGTCCGGATGATTGCGTGTGAACGATGCGTTCGATTCGCGGTGTGGGTATCTGGGCGGCAGGGCGCGCACCGTGTTTCGGGACAGGCCCGTGCGCCGCGCAATCTCGCACGGCGGGACCTTCTCGCGGAAATACATCCGCCTGATCCTGGCCTGCATGCCCATCGTGATCGCCCCTGTATCCGCTGCTCAACGATTGAGCCGGGCATTCAATCACGTGGGTCGAAATTCAATGAAAACCACGAGCCCGGACGAGTCCATTACGGGTGCACGTCAACACTTGCCCCCTCACGCCTCGATCTCGACAACCCGCGCCAGCACCCGATCCAGCAACCCCTGCGCAAACGCGTACGCCGGCGTCTCAGTCGCGAACAGGATCCGGTAGACCAGCGGCGCGATGAGATAGTCCATCAAGGTCTGGCAAGTCGGTGGGGTTTCCCCGCGCGCCAGCGCCTGTTCGCGCATGAGGTCAAGCTGTTCCTCGATACAGTGCGCGCATTGCCCCGCATTGAGCGGATCGGTGCTGTTCAGCACATCACGAAGCAGCGTCCGGCCGACCTCGGACGACATCTCCTCGAGATACTGGGCCAGCCAGTTCTCCATGTCCTGTCGAAACGAGCCGGTGTCCGGCGGAAGACTGTCGGGCAGGAGATTCTCGATCGCCACGTCGGAAAGCAACTGCGGCAGGTCGCCCCAGCGCCGATAGATGGTCGACGGCGTCACGCCGGCGCGCGCCGCGATGGCCGGCACGGTCAGGCCGTCCCGGCCGTTTTCCTGCTGGAGGCCGCGGACTGCGCGATGCACGGCCTCCTGTACGCGCGCGCTGCGACCACCTGGCCGCAATCCCTTTCTCGTCGTCATGGTCGATTCAATTCCTTCATGCAACACATCGAACAACGAACGCCACTAAAGCAAAATATTTGCATTTGCGCGCGGCCGTCGTTATATTAAAGCACATTCTTTGCGTTAGTGGATCGGCCGACCTCATGTCGAATGTCACCCAAACCGAAGCACCCGCCGGCGCGGCGCCTGCTGCGACCGCATCCGCGCTGACGACCCACACGATCACGCTGGTGGGTTATCTCGCCGCGTCGAGCGTGCCGACGCCGCTTTATCGGCTCTATCAGGCGCAATGGCATTTCTCGCCGATGCTGCTGACGCTGATCTTCGGCGTGTATGCGCTGTCGCTGCTGTCCGCGCTGATCGTGGCGGGGGCGCTTTCCGATTATATCGGCCGGCGCCCGGTGATCAGCGCGGCGCTCGTTCTCGAAATGGGCGCGATGGGGCTGTTTCTGGCGGCGGTCGGCCCAGGCTGGCTCATCGCGGCGCGCGTGCTGCAAGGCGTGGCGACCGGGCTCGCGGCCGCGTCCGTGGGGGCGGCCCTCATCGATCTCGACAGGGAGCGGGGCGCGCTGATCAACGGGTTGGCGCCGATGGGCGGCATGTCGCTCGGGGCGCTCGGCTCGACCGCGCTGGCGCAGTTGGCGCCCGCGCCGCTACATCTCGTATTCGTTCTGCTGCTGGCGCTCTTCGCTTTCCAGCTGTTCCAGACGTGGCGCACGCCGGAAACGTCGGGCGGCCGGCCCGGCGCGCTGAAGTCGTTGCGGCCGAGCATTTCGGTGCCACCGGGCGCCAGGGCCGAGCTGCTGGCGATCACGCCGATCAACGTCGCAGTGTGGGCGCTCGGTGGTTTCTATCTGTCGTTGATGCCGTCGCTGATCGGCAAGGTGACCGGCGCGGCATCGGTCTGGCTCGGCGGGTTGAGCGTCGCGGCGCTGACGTTGAGCGGTGGCGTGGCCATCCTGGTCGTGCGCCTGCGCAAACCGCTCCCGGTGCTGATCGTCGGTGCGGTGGCGCTGCTCATCGGCATTCCCGCGATCCTCGCAGGCGCGGATCTGGGCGTGACGGCGATCCTGCTCGTCGGCTCGGTGATCGCCGGGATCGGATTCGGGTCAGGATTTCTCGGCGCGGTGCGCAGCGTGATGCCGCTCGCGCAACCGCACGAACGAGCGGGGCTGATGGCGGCCTTCTATGTCGAAAGCTATCTCGCGAACAGCCTGCCGGCGATTCTCGCGGGCTACATGACGCCGCGGTTCGGATTGCTGAAGGTCGCCAATTTCTATGGTGGCGCATTGATTCTGCTGGTGCTGACGGGATTGGCGTTCACGATCGCACGACATCGGAGCGATCGCGGTGTGGCCGGGTCGGCCGCGCATTGAGCTGGCACGGGATCCCGGCGTCGAGCCGGAACCGGGTTTCTGAACAGTCGAGGGGAGGAAGGTGATGGATACGCTCAGCGCACGGGGCTTCACGACGGCTGCTGCCGCTCGTTCGACGGCAGAAGTCGCATCGTTTCAGGCAGCGCCGGCCGTTTCGCCGCGTGATGCAGCGTTACTCGGCCTCGGGGCGGCCGAGGCCGTCGCCGCGATGCAGCGTGGCGATTTCACCGCGGAGCGGTACGCGACGACGCTCCTCGAGCAGGTGGACCGCTGGAGCGCCCTCAATGCGTTCCGCACGCTGGATCGCGATGCGGTGCTGCAGGCGGCCCGCTCGGCGGACGCACATCGCAGCCGGGGCGGCGTGCTCGGCCGGCTCCACGGCCTGCCGATTCCGGTGAAGGACAGCGTCAACACGCGTACGCTTCCGACGTCGAACGGCACGTTGTCGCTGACGGGCTTCAGGCCATCTGCGGACGCCGGTGTGATCGGCCTGCTTGACGAGGAAGGGGCGATCGTCATGGGCAAGACCAATCTGCACGAACTGTCGTTCGGCTGGACCAGCAACAACGAAACCTTCGGCGCGGTTCGCAATCCATACGATTTCGCGCGCAGCCCCGGCGGCAGCAGCGGCGGTTCGGCAGCCGCGGTGTCCGCCGGGATGGCGCCGCTCGCCGTGGCCGAGGACACCTGGGGGTCGATTCGTCTGCCGGCGTCTTTTTGCGGGCTCGCGGGCTTTCGTCCGAGCTGCGGACGCTACCCGGACGACGGCATCATGCCGTTGAGCAGGCGCTTCGATCAGGTCGGCCCGCTTGCCCGCCGCGTCGACGATCTTGTGCTGTTCGACCAGATTGCCGCGCGCGACGCGCGGCCGATCGAGCCGCGCGCCACGAACGGGATTCGCATCGCGATGCCGGCGGCGTTTTGGGCGGACCTCGATCCCGAAGTCGAACGGGTCGCGCGACGTGCGTTGGGGCGCCTGCGCGAAGCGGGCATATCGGTCGTGGAAATCGCCGCGTCGCTGAACGATGTGGCGCGTGCGCCCGGCGTCGTCGGGACGATCGTGGCTTACGAGTTGCGAAGCAGTGTCGCGGATTTTCTCCGACGGCACGAAACAGGCGTCTCGTTCGACGATCTGTATGCGGCGCTCGCATCGAATACGAAGAATCTGATGGATTCGATGATCCTGCCGCCGCGCGCGCCTTCGCGCGAAGCGTATGAGGCGGCGTTGCGCGAACGGAGCACGATCGCGTCGATCGTTGCTGCTCGCATGCGGATGCACCGCGTGCACGCGCTGGCATTTCCGGTTGCCACGGTGCGTGCGCCATGGATCGGTGAGGAAACCGAAGTGACGATCGACGGCGGGCGCACGGTCGACGCATTCGATGCGCTGGGCCGCAACGTCGCGCTCGGCAGTTGCGTCGGCATGGCAAGCATCGTGCTACCTGCGGGACTTGCGGGCGACGGCATGCCGGTCGGGATCGAGTTCGCCGGATTGCCGGGCGGCGACCGGGACATGCTCGCGCTCGGACTCGCGCTGGAACGGATTCTCGGCGGCGCCGAGCCGCCGGTGGCCCGGAGTTGACCGAAGGGGCGGCGCGGCGACAGGCGATTCGTTACTGCTGCGCATCGTGACTCATGAACCAACCATTCCTGAATTGAATAGCGAGGAGAATGCATCCACACGATGAGCATTGACTCCGCACGTGCCGTCGTCCGAGCGGCGGCACGTGCACGGGGAGCCGCCCCGGCTGGCTACCATGCGTAGCGGCGAGCGCAGCCGATCCGGAAGAGAGCCGGATATTCAGATCAATCCAATTCATTCAAACATTGCTTAACGCTATGGTTCGCCATTCAGGTTTTGGAAGCGCACGCCGCCTGCGGGCCGCGGGCATGCTGGTGTCGTGGGCAGGCATGCTGGTTTTGCTGGCGGGTTGTCACGGGGAAGCGCACGATGCGGCGCCGCCTGCGCCCGAGGTCGGCGTCGAGACGATCGCGCCGCGCACGGTTCACGTCACCGACGAATTCAATGGTCGCGTCGAAGCGGTCGATGCGGTCGAACTCAGGCCGCGTGTCAGCGGCTATCTCGATCGCGTCGCCTACAAGGAAGGCGATCGCGTCGCGCAAGGCGCGGTGCTGTTCGTCATTGATCAACGTCCTTACCTGATCGCGCTCGATCGAGCGAACGCGCAGCTGCAGCGCGCACGCGCGACGGCGAACCTCGCGCAGCTGCAGTACAAACGTGCGCAGACCCTGATCGCGTCGCACGCGACCTCGCAGGAAGAACTGGACAACACGCGCGCCGCCGATGCGCAGGCGCGCGCGGATCTGAGCGCAGCGGAGGCGGCCGTCGCGGACGCGAAGCTCAATCTCGGCTTTACCGAAGTGCGCGCGCCGATCGCAGGGCGGGTCGGCCGTGCGCTCGTGACGGCGGGCAATCTCGCCCGCGCGGACCAGACGCTGCTGACGACGATCGTGTCCCAGGATCCGGTGTACGTCTATTTCGACTGCGACGAGCAGAGCTATCTGCGCTACGGTGCGCAGCGCACCGATCCGCGCGGCCGCGCGATCGGCGCGAACCCGGTCAGCGTCGGGCTCGCGAACGAGACCGGCTTCCCGCACGCGGGCACCGTCGATTTTCTCGATAACCGGCTCGATCCGGCGACGGGGACGATCCGTGCGCGCGTGCGTCTCGCGAATCCGGACCACGTGTTTACGCCGGGGCTGTATGCGCGCGTGCAGCTGACGAGCGGACGCGACGATCGCGCGCTGGTGATCGACGACAAGGCGGTGCTGACCGACCAGGACCGCAAGTACGTCTACGTGATCGGTCCGGGCGACAAAGCGCTCCGTCGCGACGTGACGATCGGCCGCCAGCTCGACGGCCGGCGCATCATCGAAAGCGGGTTGAAGTCCGGCGATCGCGTGGTCGTCGAGGGCCTGCAGCGGATCTTTTATCCGGGCGCATCGGTGAAGCCGAAGGCGCTGGCCGTGCAGACCGCCGATGATTCGGCGGCGCGCGCGATTACCCGCTGACGATCGGAGGCGTGATGGATTTCTCGAAATTCTTCATCGACCGGCCGATCTTCGCGGTCGTGCTGTCGATCATCATCTTCGCGATCGGCCTGATCGCAATCCCGATGCTGCCGACGGGCGAGTACCCGGAAGTCGTGCCGCCGAGCGTCGTGGTGCGCGCGACGTATCCGGGTGCAAACCCGAAGGAGATCGCCGAGTCGGTCGCCGAGCCGCTCGAGGAAGCGATCAACGGCGTCGAAGGCATCATGTACATGAAGTCGGTTGCGGGCTCGGACGGCAGCCTGCAGGTCGTCGTCACGTTCATGCCGAGCGTGGATGCGGACACGGCCGCGGTGCGCGTGCAGAACCGCGTGAGCCAGGCGCTGTCGCGCTTGCCCGACGAGGTGCGGCAGTACGGCGTGACGACGCAGAAGCAGTCGCCGACGCCGCTGATGTATATCGGCCTGATCTCGCCGGACGGTAGCCGCGATCCGCTGTACCTGCGCAACTACCTGACGCTGCACGTGAAAGACGAACTGTCGCGCATTCCCGGCATCGGCGATGTCAGCCTGCACGGTTCCGGCGATTACGCGATGCGGATCTGGCTCGATCCGAACCGGCTCGCGTCGCGCGGGCTGACTGCGGGCGACGTGATCGCCGCGGTGCGTGAGCAGAACGTCCAGGTGTCGGCGGGCCAGCTCGGCGCGGAGCCGTCGCCGAAGGCCACCGATTTCCTCATGTCGATCAACGTCCGCGGCCGGCTGCGCACGACCCAGGAGTTCGGCGACATCGTGCTGAAGAACGGCGCAGACGGCCAGGTGGTCAAGCTGTCCGACGTCGCGCGCATCGAACTGGGCGCCGGCGACTACACGCTGCGCGCGCACCTGGATCAATCCGACGCCGCGACGGTCGGCATCTTCCTGGCGCCGGGCGCGAATGCGCTCGCGGTCGCGAAGGCGGTGTACGCGAAACTCGACGAACTGGCGAAGCGGTTTCCGCCGGGGCTGACCTACAAGCCAATGTGGGACCCAACGGTGTTCGTGCGCGAATCGATCCGCGCGGTGCAGCACACGCTGATCGAGGCCGTCGTGCTTGTCGTGCTGGTCGTGATCCTGTTCCTGCAGACCTGGCGCGCGTCGATCATTCCGCTCGTCGCGGTACCGGTGTCGGTGGTCGGCACGTTCGCATGGCTGCTGCTGCTCGGCTATTCGATCAACACGCTGACGCTGTTCGGGCTCGTGCTCGCGATCGGGATCGTCGTCGACGACGCGATCGTCGTCGTCGAGAACGTGGAGCGCAACATCGAACAGGGGCTGAGCCCGCGCGATGCCGCCCATCAGGCGATGAAGGAAGTGTCGGGGCCGATCATCGCGATCGCGCTGGTGCTGTGCGCGGTGTTCGTGCCGATGGCGTTCCTGTCGGGCGTCACGGGCCAGTTCTACAAGCAGTTCGCGGTGACGATCGCGATCTCGACGGTGATCTCCGCGATCAACTCGCTGACGCTGTCGCCCGCGCTCGCCGCGAAGCTGCTGCGGCCGCACGATGCGCCGCCGGACGCGCTGTCGCGCGTGCTCGAACGCCTGTTCGGCCGCCTGTTCCGGGGGTTCAACCGCTTCTTCCTGCGCAGCTCGGATCGCTATCACGGCGTGGTCGGGCGCACCTTCCAGCAGCGCGGCGCGGTGTTCGTCGTCTACGTCGGCCTGCTCGCGGCGACGGCGCTGCTGTTCAAGACGGTGCCGGGCGGCTTCATCCCGATCCAGGACAAGCTGTACCTGTTCGCCGGCGCGAAGCTGCCGGAAGGCGCGTCGCTGTCGCGCACCGATGCGGTGGTGCGGCAGATGGTGAAGATCGCGCACGAGACGGAGGGCGTCGAGATGATGCCCGCGTTCGCCGGCATGAATGCGCTGCAGGTCGTGAACACGCCGAACATCACGAGCTCGTACATCCTGCTGAAGCCGTTCGACCAGCGCAAGCGCAGCGCCGCGCAGATCAATGCCGACCTGAACGCACGCTTTGCCGGCATCAAGGGCGGCTTCGCGTACGCACTGATGCCACCGCCGATCCAGGGGCTCGGCAACGGCTCCGGCTACGCGCTTTATCTGGAGGATCGCGCGGGGCTCGGCTACGGCGTGCTGCAGAACGCGGTCAACGCGTTCCAGGTCGCGGTTGCGAAGACACCCGGCATGCATTATCCGGTGAGCACCTATCAATCGAACATCCCGCAGCTCGAGGTGAAGGTCGACCGGCTGAAGGCGAAGGCGCAGGGCGTCGCGCTGACCGACCTGTTCGAGGCGCTGCAGGTCTATCTGGGATCCGTCTACGTGAACGACTTCAACGTGTTCGGCCGCGTCTACCGCGTGATGGCGCAGGCCGACGCAGCGCACCGCCAGAGCGTCGAGGACATTGCAAATCTGCGCGTGCGCAACGCGAACGGCGAGATGGTGCCGATCGGCTCGATGGTGACCGTGACGCCGACCTTCGGACCCGATCCGGTCGTGCGCTACAACGGCTATCCGGCGGCCGGCCTGATCGGCGAAGCAGACCCGGCCGTGTTGTCGTCCGCGCAGGCGATCGCGAAGCTCCAGCAGATCGCGAAGGACGTGTTGCCGCCCGGCATCACGCTCGAATGGACCGACCTCAGCTACCAGCAGGTCACGCAGAGCAACGCGGCGATCGTCGTGTTCCCGCTCGCGGTGATGCTGGTGTTCCTGGTGCTGGCGGCGCTGTACGAGAGCTGGACGCTGCCGCTTGCGGTGATCCTGATCGTGCCGGTCTGCATGGCCGCGGCGCTGTTCGGCGTGTGGCTGTCGGGCGGCGACAACAACGTGTTCGTGCAGGTCGGGCTCGTCGTGCTGATGGGCCTTGCGTGCAAGAACGCGATCCTGATCGTCGAGTTCGCGCGCGAGCTCGAGATCCACGGCAAGGGCATCGTCGAGGCCGCGCTCGAAGCGTGCCGGTTGCGGCTGCGCCCGATCGTGATGACGTCGGTCGCGTTCATTGCCGGGTCGGTGCCGCTGATGATCGGCTCGGGCGCCGGCAGCGAAGTGCGCGCGGCCACCGGCGTCACGGTGTTTGCGGGGATGCTTGGCGTGACGCTGTTCGGTCTGTTCCTGACGCCGGTGTTCTATGTCGTGATCCGCACGCTGGCGGGAGGCAGGCAATCGACCGCCTGGGTCGAGCAGCCGGTGACGCTCGAAGGGGAACTCCAATGAGCGTACTGATGCGATTCCCGATGATTGCCGCCGCAATGGCGCTGGCCGCATGCGCGGTCGGGCCGGACTACGAACGGCCCGCGACGCCGGCAGCGTCGCGCTTCGTGCGTGACGAGCGGCTGGCGTCGGCCCGGCAGGAGCCGGCCACCGCATCGGCCGATGCCGACGCGGCGTTCTGGCGCGGGTTCGGCGATCCCGTGCTGGGCCACCTGATCGATCAGGCGCTGGCGGCGAACCAGGACCTGCGATTCGCGATCGCGCGCTACGACGCCGCGAACGCGTTGCTCGCGCATGCGAAGTTCGACCGCTTTCCGACGATTACCGCGAGCGGGCAGATCGGCCACCAGTTGCTGAGCAAGGATCAGGCGTTCGGCGCGCCGCGCAGCCAGCGCGATAATCCGACGTCCAGCATCGGGATCAATGCCGCGTGGGAGCTCGACCTGTTCGGCCGCGTGCGGCGCTCGATCGAATCGCAGCGCGCGGAAACGGCGGCGAGTGCGGCGGACGTGCGCGCGGTGCGCGTCGCGATCGCCGGCGAGGTGGCAAGTACCTACGTCGATCTGCGCGGCTCGCAGGAGCGGTTGCGGATTGCGCGCGACAACGCCGACAACCAGAAGCAGACGCTCGCGCTGATCAATGCGCGCGTCGGCGCGGGGCGCGGGTCCGAACTCGACGCGGCGCGCGCGCGGGCGCAATACGAATCGACGACGTCGCGGATCGCCGTGTACGAAGCGGCGATCGGCGTCGACGAGCATCGGCTCGCCGTGCTGACCGGGCAGACGCCGGATGCGCTGATCGGCCGTTTCGACTGGCCGAAGGCGGCCGTATCGCCGGGCACGCCCGTGCCGATGCCGACGCTTGCCGCCGACATCGATCCCGGCACGCCGGGCGACTTGCTGCGCAGGCGCCCCGATATCGCGGCAGCCGAAGCGCGGTTGCACGCGGCGACCGCGCGCGTCGGTGTCGCGACGGCCGACCTGTTTCCGCGCTTCACGCTGTCGGGGTTGCTCGGCAGCGCGACGAGCAGCTACGGGTTCTTCCGCGCAGGCAGCGATACGAACCTGATCGCGCTCGGCATCGACTGGTCGTTCCTCGACATCGGCCGCGTGCGCGCGCGCATCGCGGAGAGCCGCGCCGACGCCGCGGGGCAGCTTGCGCAGTATCAGCAGACGGTGCTGCTCGCGCTGGAGGACACGGAGAATGCGCTGCTGCGCGCGGCGCGCACGCGTGACGAAACCACGCATCTGGAACGTGCGGCGACGGACAGCGCACGCGCCGCGCAGCTCGCGCAGACGCGCTTCGCGGCCGGCGCGATCGATTACTACGAGGTGCTCGACGCGCAGCGCACGCTGTTGCAGGCGCAGGATGCGGCGGCAGACGGCCGGATCCGTAGCGCGGCAGCGACCGTCGCGCTGTACAAGGCGCTGGCGGGCGGATGGCAGTCGACGCCGGCGGCAGGATGAGCGCGCTTTCGGCCGGCGTATACCGCACCGTCGCGAAAGCGTGCGGGAAGACGCGTGGCCAGGTGTCGGGCTGCGGGCCGGGGCCGCGTGCTCACGCGATGCGACATGCACTGCGCGCGGCGCACGACTCGTCGTCAGGTATGCAGGAGTTCGGTGCGGGCTTGCGCGATCGGCGCAAACGCCGCGGCGTGTTCGGGATCGATGATGGGCGTCTCGCGTTGCACCGGAGCAGGGCGGGACGCGCGATGTTCCCGATAGGTCGCGGCGAGCGTGCGCAGCGCTTCGCGGGAGCGCTGGTCCGACAGCGTCGAATGCAGGACGATTCTCGATGGCGGCAACTCGGGGAGGCCGAAGCGCTCGCTGACCTCGATCGTGTCCGGCGGTGCGAGTCGGCACGAGAAGGCCGCTACCGCCAGGCCGGCCGACACGGCGGCCATGACCGCTGCGTGTCCGCCGCCGAGAAATACCTCGGTCCAGCTGATGCCCGCGTCGTTGAGGGCGCGCATCGCGATGTCGCGCACGCCGCAGCAGGGTGCCAGCGCCGCGAGCCGGAGCGGTTCGCCGGGGCGGTGAGTGAAGCCGGGCGCGGCGAACCAGCCGAAATTCTCCGGGCCGAGGTCGCTGCCGTCGCGGCGGTCGTCTCCCTGGCGGACGATCACGGCGTCGAGATCGCCGTTGTCGAAGGCATCGAGCAAGGTGCGGGAATTCATGAGACGCACCTCGATCGTCAACGCCGGGTCGCGTTCGTACAGGCGCGCAAGCAACACCGGAATTTCCGGCCCGGCCACGTGCTCGGCGATGCCGAGCCTGAAGTGGCGGCGCTCGGCGGACAGTTCAGCGACCGCGCGGTCATGGGCGGCGAGGAATTCGCGCGCGGCGTTGAGGAACAGCGCGCCCTGGGCGGACAGCCGCACGACGCGCGGAGTGCGTTCGATCAGCTTGTGGCCGAGGCGTTGTTCCAGACGTTTCAGCTTCACGCTGATCGCGCCTTGCTGCGTGCCGAGCGCTTCCGCCGCCTTCGTGAAGCTCTGGAATTCCGCGATGGTCACGAATGCCTGAATGGCGTCGACGTCCAAGATCAATTTGCTCATGATCTATAAAGAATTGCTGTCATTGTTATCTTCGATCATAGCATTGTCTGATGACGGCTCTGTTTCGTAACATGGACAACTCGACCGTCACCCGGGCGTTGTGTCGGGGCGGCGAGCCGTCGTTTATCCGTGTCGTGTTGGGGCGTAGCAGGACCTCGATGCGCGGCCGGATGAAAATTCCAAAAAGGAGAGAGTGTGAAGATCGGAATCATTGGCGCCGGCCGTATGGCGCAGTCGGTCGCATGGCTGGCCACGCGCGCCGGTTACCAGGTCATGTTGAGCAATTCGCGCGGGCCGGAAACCATTCAGGGGCTGCGCAAGTCGCTCGGCTGCGAAGTCGGGCAGGTGGAGGAGGCCGCCGCTTACGGCGATATCGTGTTCGCGGCGCTTCCGCTGCAGGCCTTTCGCGCGGTGCCGGCAGCGCCGCTCGAAGGCAAGATCGTGCTCAACCCGCAGAACTATTTCCCGTATTTCGGTCTCCTGCCCGAGCTCGAGAACGGGGCGATGACAACCGCCGACGTGCTTGCGCATCATCTGCCGAAATCGCGCGTCGTCAAGGCGTTCAATGCCATCCTGGTGGAGGAAGTGGTGCCGGACGCGCGGCCCGCCGGTGCGCCGGACCGCCGCGCGCTGCCGATCGCTGGCGACGACCCCGACGCGCGCAGCACGACGATCACGCTGATGGATCGCCTTGGCTACGACGCGGTCGATGCCGGGCCGCTGACGGAGGGATGGCGTTTCGAGCGGCGGCGGCCGGCGTACTGCGTTCCGCTCGACAAGGCAATGCTGGCGCAGGTGCTGGCCGAGACCACACGCGACTCGGTGATGCCGGAAGCGCATTGGCAGACGCATCGCGGGATGCGTGCCTGACGTTGCCGGGCACGACGTCCACATAACCTGCTCGCCGTTTCGTCGCATCGCGTTCGCGAACGGGCGGGCAGGTTCCAGATCTTCAGCGGCGCAGCCGCGACCGGCGGATTCCCGGCTGCCGGATTCCATTCCCGAGCGCATTTGTCGCGACACGCGCTGCTCGCTCTTCCGTTTGATGCCGGCGGGCTTCCGCACCGATCCGTACGCGGGCCAGCCCGGCTCAATCGCCAACTGTGGCGCGTTCCTTCACTTCCCCTTGAATTCCGATTAACCGTGCCGTGGGTGGCTGTAATGCTTTTATAAGCCAGCGATCTTTGCCAGGAGAACTATTGCATTTTTATTACTGGGTTAACCGGTGCGGACGTGAAGAAAGTCAATTAATCGCAGTGGCGAACTGTCGAATTTACGAGGTGAAAATATGGATGGCGATTATAAGCTTATTTTTTATGGTCTATTAGGTTTTGTTATCGCAGAAATTTTTATTTGTCAGATTGAAATGTTGAAACTCACTGTTATTATCCGGTTCGTTAAAGTTATGGAGTCGATATAAAATGTCCGTCGACGTATCGTTGAAAAACAAGATTGCACTTGCGGCGATTTGCTTGTCGGCAGTCATGCTGGGACTGGAAATTACCAGCGTCCCTTCTATTCTTCCGACACTGGAGCATGTATTGCCGGCTGATTTTAAGCAGCTTCAGTGGATCATGAATGCCTATACGATCGCGATGTGCTCGTCGCTCGTGGCGATGGGCGCATTGGCGGATCGTTTCGGACGCAAGCGCGTTTTCACGATCGGCATCGTGGTCTTCGGCATCGCGTCGCTGATTTGCGGATTGGCGTCCAGCGCGCCGCTGCTGATCGCAGCCAGATTCCTGCAGGGCGTGAGCGCTGCGGCGATGCTGTCGTGCCAGGTCGCGGTGCTGTCCCATCAATTCCAGAGCGGCCCGGAGCGTGGTGTGGCATTCGCGTGGTGGGGCGTCGTGTTCGGGCTCGGGCTGGGCTTCGGGCCGATCGTCGGCGGCCTGATCGCGAGCTTCGCCAACTGGGAATGGGTATTCCTGATTCACGTGCTGATCGCCGTGCTGGCCGTGTCGCTCGCCCGCGCCGGCGTGGTCGAGTCGTCCGATCCGCATGCGCTCAAGATCGATATCGGCGGGATGGCGACCCTGTCGCTTTCCGTGTTCTGCCTGGTGTATCTGATCACTCAGGGGCAGAAGCCCGAGGTCGGCAATCCGGTCGGCATGGGTGCACTCGCGATCGCCGTAGTCAGCTTCATCCTGTTCGTCGTCGTCGAGAACCGGGTTGCGCGGCCGATGTTCGACTTCAAGGCGTTTCGCGTCCGCAATTTCTCGGGTGCGCTGCTCGGCGCGTGCGGGATGAATTTCAGTTTCTGGCCGTTCGTCATCTACTTCCCGATCTATCTGCAGGCGGTGCTCGGCTACAGCAGTGTCGCCGCGGGCCTGACGGTGCTGGCGTACACGCTGCCGACGGTCGTCGTGCCGCCGGTGGCCGAGCGGCTGCTGCTCAAGCGCGGACCGAACTTCGTGATTCCCGTCGGGCTGTTCACGATCGCGGCCGGCTTCCTGCTGATCCACCTGGTCGCGACGGCCGGGCACGCAAGCTGGATCACGCTGCTGCCGGGTTGCCTGGTGGCGGGCATCGGTCTCGGGCTGACCAACACGCCAGTGACGAATACCGCCACCGGGTCGCTGCCGCCGGAGCGGGCGGGCATGGCGTCCGGCATGGAGTTCAGCGCGCGAATGATTTCGCTGGCGATCAACATCGCGATCATGGGCTTCGTGCTGGTGAAGGGCGTGTCGGCGGGTGTGGCTGATGCGCTGCCGGCGCTCGCGCAGAGCCGTCACCTGGTCGACGCGGTTTCGGCGGGCAACTTCGTGGCGGCCGATGCCGGCGGCATTCCCGTCGCCGTGGGACGCGCCGCGCTGACGCGGGGCTTCGGCTGGGTCACGCTCTACGGAACCATCGCGCCGCTGCTGCTCGGGTTTGCCGCCGCTATCGTATTCGGCCGTAAAAAGCCGGCGCCCGTCGCAACAGAACGTTCCGGCGTGGACGACAAGCAGCCGGCGCTGACCTCGATCGACTGAAAACCGGTGCCGGGATATTCCCGGCCCAACGAACGGAGCATCGACGAGGGTAGCGACGTGTAGCCAGCAATATCCAAATATTATTCAAGAGAGGGCATTGCCATGCAGTTGAATTTCGAGAACCTGAGACCCCAAATTGCAAAAGCGCTGGATATCGATCCCGCTGACCTCGAGCCGGCCACGATTTTGAGCGGTAATGAAAAGTGGGATTCTTTCGCCGTTTTGTCGGTGGTGGCGCTGGTAACCGAGCACACGGGGAAACAACTGACCCTGCCGGATGTGGCAAAGCTGGGCGCTGTTTCCGATCTCGTCGACCTGGTCCGGAAACTGAAAGGGAGTTGAACATGGCTTCCAGGACGATTTCCGGCATTTCGGTCAAGGCGATCACCGCGGCGTTGCCGTCCGGCACGATCGGCGAGGCGGAGTTCGCGGCGATCTATGGGGAACGCGAGGTCGCGCGGATCGTGCGCGGGACAGGCATCAGCTCGATCCGCACGGCGGCCGGCATGACGACGAGCGACCTGGTCGTCGCGGCCGCGGCGCACCTGATGCACGGCTGGGGAATCGACGCGGGCGAGATCGACGGGCTGATCGTCGTGACGCAGACGCCGGACGACTGGAGCCCGGGTTGCGCATACGCGGTGCATCACCGGCTCGAGCTCCCGACCGACTGCTTCGTCGTCGACGTCAACGCCGGCTGTGCGGGTTACGTGAGCGGTCTGGTCCAGGCTGCTTCGCTCGTCGCGTCGGGGGCGTGCCGGAACGTGCTGCTGTGTACCGGCGACATCAATACGCGGCTGGTCGACGATCAGGATCATCAGGTCCGCATGTTGTTCGGCGACGCGGCGTCGGCCACGCTGATCACGGCGGGCGACGAGACGCTGCATTTTGTGTCCGGCGCGGACGGCAGCGGCCGGAGCCTGCTCGGCGTGAACCTTCAGTACGAGAAGACAGGGGAGCGCACCGGCACGATCCGCTGCCTGAAGATGGACGGCGCCGCGGTCATGAGCTTCGCGCTGCGCCGCGTGCCCGAAGTGATCGATACGCTGCTCGGGAGCCAGGGCAAGCGCCTCGAAGACGTCGATCTGTTCGCGTTGCACCAGCCGAACCGGTTCATCCTGGATTACATCCGCAACCGGCTCGGCGTCACACCCGAGCGGCTGCCCGTCGACGTCGACGGCATCGGCAACACGAATTCGACGTCCATTCCGCTGCTCCTGTCCCGTCGTCACGAGGAGGACGACGAGGCGCGCCGCAGTGTCGTGATGTGCGGATTCGGCGTGGGACTGGCGTGGGGCGCGCTGCTGGCGGACCTGTCGAAGACCCGGGTGCTGGCGCCGGTGGAAGTGGCATTGGAAGTCGCGTAGCAACAGTCGCAGGCGGTCGCGTTTCGCGAGGACGAAACGGGATGGCGAAGCAGGAACATGAAGCGGTAGAGAGCACGAATAATACTTAGATTAACTAAATTATGGGGCGAATATGTGCGGCATTGCCGGCTGGATCGATTTCAAACGAAATTTTCCCGAACCGAGTCGCCTCATCGAGGCGATGACGGATTCGCTCGTGCATCGCGGTCCTGATGCGCACGGCACGTGGCTCGACGGGCACGTCGCGCTCGGCCATCGGCGGCTCGCGATCATTGACCTCGCCTATGGCGCGCAGCCGATGCATGCCATCGATCGCGCAGGGCAGAAGGCGGTGGTGTCCTTCTGCGGCGAGATCTTCAACTTCAAGGATCTGCGCGCCGAACTGCAGCGCGCCGGTTATACGTTCGAGACCAACAGCGATACCGAGGTGCTGCTGAAGGGCTATCTGCACTGGAAGGAGGACGTCGCGCGTCACCTGAACGGCATGTTCGCCGTCGCGATCTGGGACAGCCAGCGCGAGCGCCTGATCCTGATCCGCGATCGTCTGGGGGTGAAGCCGCTCTATTACTTCCCGACCGACGGCGGGCTCGTGTTCGCGTCGGAGCCGAAGGCGCTGTTCCAGCATCCGCTCGTGAAGCCGCGCGTGACGGCGAACGGCTTCCGGGAGCTGCTGGACATGATCAAGACGCCGGAGCTGACCGTCTACGACGGCCTGTTCGAGGTCCGCCCGGGCGACCTGGTGATCCTCGACCGCAGCGGGCTCAGGAAGGAGACCTACTGGCGCCTCGAGGCCAACGAGCATCGCGACGACCAGCAGACGACGATCGCGACCGTGCGCGACATCCTGTCGGACACGATCCAGCGCCAGATCGTGTCCGACGTGCCGATCTGCACGCTGCTCTCCGGCGGTCTCGATTCGTCGGCGGTGACCGCGATCGCGGCGCGGCAGATGGCCGACGGCGCGCTGGCGTCGTACTCGGTCGACTTCCAGCACAACGTCGACGCGTTCACGGCCGACGGCGTGCGGGGTTCGCCCGACGCGCCGTTCGCGCGAGATCTCGCTGCGCACGCGAGCACGCGCCACACGGAACTGCTGCTGCGCAGCGACCAGATGCTCGATGCATCGGTCCGCGGCAGCATCCTGAACGCGGTGGATGCGCCGCCCGCGTACTGGGGCGACATGTGGCCGTCGCTGTATCTGCTGTTTCGCGAGCTGTCCGAGCATTCGACGGTGGCGCTGTCGGGCGAGGCGGCGGACGAGGTGTTCGGCGGCTATCAGTGGTTCCGGAATCCGGCCGCGCTGAAGGCGGAGACGTTCCCGTGGCTGACCGCCGGTTCGTCGCGCTATTTCGGCGGCATCCAGCTGCTCGCGCCCGACTTCGTGGCGTCTCTCGATCGCGATACCTATCGGGCAGATCGCTATCAGGACGCGCTGCGCGAAGTGCCGGTGCTCGACGGCGAATCCGAGCAGGACCGCCGGATGCGGGAAGTGTCGTATCTCGCGCTGACGCGTTTCCTGCAGACACTGCTGGATCGAAACGACCGGATGAGCATGGCGGTCGGGCTGGAAGTGCGCGTGCCGTTCTGCGACCACCGGCTGATCGAGTACGTGTTCAATGTGCCGTGGCACATGAAGACGTTCGACGGGCGGGAGAAGAGCCTGCTGCGCGAGGCCGTCCGTCCGCTGCTGCCGGACAGCGTCCTCAACCGGGTGAAGACGCCGTACCCGGCGACGCAGGACGGCGCGTACGAGCAGGGGCTGCGCGCCGAGCTGGCCGACGTGCTCGACGATCCGGCCGCGCCGATTCTCGACCTGATCGATCGCGCGAAGGTACGCGCACTGCTGGAGCGCGCACCCGCCGAAATCAGTCAGCCGTATAACCGCGGCGGTCTGGAGATGGCGCTGTGGATGAATCGCTGGATCAAGGAATACAACGTTGAAATCGCACTGTAGAGCAGAAAGATGACCAGCACGACGACAATCTCTCCGAAGCTCCTTCACAAGAATTCGACCAACGACGTCCTGTTGACGCGTCCGCGCAAGGTCTTGCCGTCGCGACTGGTGTCGCCGGCGGCGCGCGAACACCCGGACGGCGACGTGGCCGCGCTCGAACGCCTCTACGAATCCGATGGCGCCGGCGGGCGCATCCTGCGTGCGGCGCCGGAGCGCGGATTCGCGACCGGGCAGCCGTTCGCCGATGTCGCGAAGGAAGACGTCATTCGCGGCGTGCCGCACCAGGTGATCGACAGCCTGCGCACGCACGCGGACGTACCGGTCGGCGACGATGCGATCGAAGGGTTCCTGACGCACCACGGCGTGTCGGCGCGCTCGACGAGCTTCGAATTCGTCAATCTCGCGGATCACTACTTCTTCTACCGGAAGCCGCACGAGCACGTGCCCGGCATCATGCTGCTGGAAGCGGCGCGGCAGGCGATCTATTACCAGCTGTACACGTACTCGAAGCATGCGCTCGGCAAGGTGACCGTGAGCCTCAGCGAGCTCAACGCGAAATTCCTTGCGTACGCGGAGCTGATGTATTCGATCGAGATCGTGATCGACGACCTGACCGGTACGGACGACCTGCAGCCGCACGAGGTGCGCTACTCGTCGTCGTTCTATCAGCGCGGCGCGCTGATCGCACGGATCGATTCGGTGGCGCCCGTCATCGGGCTCGACAAGTTCAAGCTCGCGCGCAATGCGTGCCTGTTCGACGCCGAGCATTTCGCGCCGCTGCCGAGCGCGCCGGTCATCTCGCTGCTCACGTCGGACGGGCTGGGACAGTCGATCGTCGCGCTCAGGAAGATCGGCAAGCAGTCGTGCGTGACCAGCGCCGCCAAATTCGGCGACGCGTCCAATGCGCTCCTGACGGTCATCTATGACGGCGACATCTGCTTCAAGGCACCCGTCACGCGCGCAGGCCAGGACGAGGACGGCATCACGTGGGATTTCGGTCACGTCGAGTACGCGGAGCTGGAGCGCCTGAAGGAAATGATCAAGCGCGGCTTCGCGGTGCGTTGAACGGATGGTCGAGCACGCTGCCATGCCAATGAGTCATTTTGAGAACCTGACGATGCCGCTCGCGATCGGGTCCGGCCTGATCGTACCGAACCGGATGTACTTCTCGTCCGTCGGTTTCGACGTGTGCGATCCGACGGGGCGTCCGCTGCCCGAATTCTTCGACATCTACGCGTCGATCATGCAGGGCGGATGCGGCTTCGGATTCCTCGGCAATTCGTCGGTCGATCCGGATTCGCAGTACACGGACCGGAGCCTGAAGCTGACGTCCCCGTCGCACGCCGACGATCTGCGTCCGGTCTTCGAGGCCGCGCGGCGCCTCGGCTTTCCGCTGGGCGTCCAGCTTCAGCATTACGGCGTTCACGCGCCCGCGACCGGCGACGGTGGGCACGCGGTGGAAGGCGACGTCACGTCGGTGGGCGACGAACAGATCGGCCAGTACATCGACCACTTTTGCGAGGCGGCTCGCCAGGCGCTGTCGATCGGCGCGCCGGTGCTGCAGATCCACGCAGCCAACGGTTATCTGCTGAGCAGCTTCCTGTCGCCGCGAACGAATCGTCGCACCGACCGATGGGGCGGGTCGCCCATTGGCCGCGCGCGGATTCTGCTGGAAATCGTGCAACGCGTGCGTGCGCTGGCCGCCGATCGCGCAGCGATCTTCGTGCGCCTGCAGATCGACGACGGCTTTGGCGAGGCCGGGTTGCAGGTCGAGCAGCTGGGCGACGTGGTCGCGGCGCTCGAGGAGGCGGGCGCCGACGCGATCACCTGCGCGACCGGCGTGGCCGGAACGTTCGGGAAGTTTCTCGCGGACCGCGACTACTCGCTGGCGCTGTCACGCCATGCGGTGCGATTCCTGAAGCGGACGACGCGGCTGCCCATCGGCTTCGCGGCCAACCTCGACAGCCTTGCGACGGCCGAGGCGATTGTCGCGAGCGGCGATGCCGACTTCATCGGCTTCGGGCGCGCGATCGTTGCGGATCACCATTTCGTGTGGAAGGAATTGTCGGGGCGCGCGGCCGAAGTCGATCGCTGCCGGTGGGATTCGTATTGTCTGCGAGACAAGAAGGAGCCGCTGGCGGATCGGGTCTTCTGCTGCGTCAACCCTCGCTATCTTCGGCCTCAAATCATTCAGATGAAATACCAGGAGAACTGAACATGACATTTAACGGAAAAGTTGCACTGATTTCGGGCGGCACGCGTGGCATCGGCCTGAGCGCCGCGCAGTCGCTGGTCGACGCGGGCGCGTTCTGCTACGTGACCGGACGCAACGAGGACGACGGCCGTCGTGCGCAGGAACTGCTCGGCGAGAACGGACGCTACGTGGCAACCGACGTCACCGACGAGAACGCGGTTGCCGGCCTCTTCGACCTGATCGAATCCCGCCATGGCCGCCTCGATCTCGCGGTCAACAACGCCGGCGTGACGACCAAGCGCGCCGCGGTTCGCGAGCTGGACCTGAAGGAATGGAAGCGCGTGCTGGACATCAACCTGGTCGGCCCGCTGTTGCTGATGTCGCATGAAATCCGCCTGATGGCGCGGCACGAGCGCGCGTCGATCGTCAACGTGTCGTCCTGTGGCGGTGTGCTCGGCCAGCCGCGTCAAAGCGCGTATTCGACCAGCAAGGCGGCGCTGAACATGCTGACCCAGGTTGCCGCGATCGAGAGCGCGAATCCGACGGAAGGCCAGAACGTGGTGCGCGTGAATGCCGTGTGTCCCGGCCCGACGCTCGGCGGCATGAATACCGAGGAGCGGCTGCGCGCGAACCCGGAATCGACGCAGGAGAAGATCCAGTCGACCGCGATGAAGCGCTTCGCGAACCCGGAGGAAATCACGGCCGCGATTCTGTGGCTGCTGAGCGAACAGGCTTCGTACGTGACGGGCACGCTGTTATCCGTCGACGGCGGATTCGTGGCGGGCAAGTTTTGAGCACGATCGCTCAGGGGCGGGATGGCAGGCATCGGAACGACGGAGGGTGACGTGGCGAGCGTTTTCATTTCCGGCGTCAGCGACGGGATCGGGCACGCGCTGGCCGCGCACTATCTGGATCGAGGCTGGACCGTGTACGGGCTTGCCCGGCGTCGACCCGATGCTTTGCTGGCGCACGCAAGGATGGTTTTCAGGCAGTGCGACCTGCAGACGCTCGACGAGACGACGGACTTGTTCGACGGGGCGTTCGCACCCATCGCGCAAGACGGTGTGTCCGTCGTCTACCTGAATGCGGGCGTGTCCGGGGCGGCGCCCCGGCGCGCTCGTGAATGTTCGCTCGACGAGATTCAACGGACGCTGACCGTGAACACGGTGGCGAACAAGCTGCTGCTCGATGCGTTCATGGCGCTGCCGGTGCGTCCCGGGGTAGTGGTTGCGTCCGCATCGATCGCGGGGGTGCGGTTTCGCGCCGGGATGCTGCCGTACAGCGTATCGAAGGCCGCGTTGCTGGCGTTGTGCGGGGTCTACGCCGAGGAGTATCCCGACGTGTTTTTCGCGGTGCTGGGCATGTGCAACGTCGATACCGCGCTATCGCGCGAGATCGTGTTCAGCCCGCGCATCGCGGAGTTTCCGGAGCATGCCCGATTGAACGAGCGATTCCGCACGCCGGGCTATGCGGTATCGCCGGAGCGGCGTGCGGCAGATGTGTTCGACCTCATTCATCCGGCGCCGGATGAACGCCTGACGAGCGGCCGGTTCGTCGAGATTCGGGCGCTGCTCGCTCCGCACGGATCGGAGCAACGTGTCGCCGGGTAATCTTTTTCCAAAATTTGAACGTAAGGAGCACGACCATGCAGGATCAACTGAATGCAATGCTGACCGAGGCGATCAAGAGCCAGGACCCGTATCTCGAGCACCCGGTCGATCTGTCTCTGGGGCGCGACGCGAAGCTGTACGCGGAAGCGGGGCAGCTCGACTCGCTGAGTCTCGTGACGATCATCGCCGATCTCGAAGAGGCGATCTTCAAGAGCCTGGGCGTGCGCCTGCAACTTGCCAACGAGCGCGACCTGGCCGTCGAGAACTCGCCGTTCAACACGTTCGGGCGGATGATCGACTATATCGAGGAGCGAGTCCGCGAAGCGTTGCAGAAGGCCACCGAGGCCGCGTGAGCGTCACGGGGGCGCGTGCGATGCAGACGCACGGCACAGGTTCGGTATGGCCCGAGCCGGGCTGCCCGCCGCTGTGGGATACAGCCCGGGCGGGGACTGTGCTGGTGCGTTACGCTGACGCGCGCCCGTTGACGGTGACGTGGGCCAATCTGGCTGGCGCGCCCGCCGGCGACGAGCGGGTGCTGTCGGATGCGGAATGGGCCCGTGCGCGGGACATCGACGACGACGGCCGCCGCGCGCGCTTCGTCGCCGGGCGAGCGTTCGTGCGTCGCGCGCTCGGGGGCTGCATCGACGGCGAGCCTTATGGCGGCGAGTTCGTCGCGGGCAAGTTCGGGAAACCCGGTTTGCCGTCGCCTCATTCGTCGCTTGGCTTCAACGTGTCGCATGCCGGCGACCTGATCGTCGCGGCGATCAGGCCGGGGGGCGCGATCGGCGTGGACATCGAGCGGCGCGACCGCGCGATCCCGCCGAAGCTGACGGATATCGTCTTCAACCGCGACGAACAGGACTGCCTGTCGCGATGCGGCGACTGGCGTGTCGCTTTCCTGCTCGGTTGGACATGCAAGGAAGCGGTGCTCAAGTGCGTGGGCTGCGGACTGCTTCGCGATCCGAAGCGCATCAAGGTATTCGTCGACGACGACGGCGTGCGGGATGCGATTGCGTACGAGTATTCCGAACAGGGCGAGCTGGTCGGAACTTACCGGATCATTCCGCTGCCTTGGGTGCGGGACATGCTGGGGGTGATGGCGATTCGATGCGAGTGACGCGCGGGCGCGGTCACGGGTCAAGCCGGTTCGCGTCAGCCGCGCTCCATGCGGTATCGCATCGCTGACGAGGCCTCCGTCAGTGAGTTACAGCCTCCCGACGAATTCCCGATAACGCCAGTCAACGCGACGACGCCGTCTCGGTAAAGTTCTCGGCGGGCATCGGCCGCCCGAGCAGATAGCCCTGTAGCGAATCGCAGCCGAGTTCCGTCAGGAATTTCTGCTGTGCAACGGTCTCGACGCCCTCGGCAACGATCGTCAGGTTGAGCGTTCGGCCCAGCGCGATGATCGCGGACACGATCGCAGCGTCCTCGGTATCGTGCGTGAGGTCCCTGACGAAGCCGCGATCGATCTTCAGTTCGCTGGCCGGTAGTCGTTTGAGATAGAGCAGGCTCGAATAACCGGTCCCGAAATCGTCGATCGAAATCCGCACGCCCATGCCTTGAAGCTGCTGCAGAATGCACAAGCTCGCGTCGGCGTTGCGCATCGCGGTCGATTCGGTGATTTCCAGCGTCAGACAACCCGGTTCCAGCGCGTGGCGTTCGAGCGCTTCACGGACGGTTTGCACGAGCCGCTCGTGGTTGAACTGCAGCGCGGACAGGTTGACCGCGACATTCCAGCCCGTGCGCCCCGCATCGCGCCATTCGCGCATCTGTCGGCATGCTTCGTCAAGTACCCACGTGCCGATCGGCACGATCAGCCCCGTCCTTTCCGCGAGCGGAATGAACTGCGCCGGCGAGATCAGCCCGCGAGCCGGATGCATCCAGCGCAGGAGTGCCTCGACGCCGACGATCGGGCCATCCGGCGCCTCGAACTTGGGCTGGTAATGGAGCACCAGCTCGCGGCGCTCGAGCGCGAAACGCAAATCCTGAACGAGTTGCAACTGCTCGTGCACGTTCGCGTTCATCGATGCTTCGAAGAGGCAATACGCATTGCGACCGCTTGCCTTCGCGTGATACATCGCGGCGTCGGCATTGGTCAGGAGGTCGTGTTGCCTGGTACCGTTGAACGGGTAGAACGCAATGCCGATGCTGGTCGACACGCGCAGTGCGTGATTCGCGATGTCGAACGGCTGCTGGATCGCCCAGATGAGCTTCTCCGCGACCACGGCGGCGTCAGCCGGGTCGCCGACGTTCACGATCACGACGAATTCGTCGCCGCCGACGCGCGCGACGGTGTCCTGTGCACGAACGGTCTCCTCGATGCGCCGTGCGACCTGAACCAGCAGCAGATCGCCGACGTGGTGGCCGTATGCATCGTTGACGGCCTTGAATCCGTCGAGATCCATGAACATCAGCGCAAAGCTCGCGTTCGAGCGATTGGCAACCTGGATCGCCTGATCGATACGGTCTTCCAGCAGCATCCGGTTGGGGAGCCGGGTCAGGTTGTCGTGCAGCGCCAGGTAGGTCAGGTTCCGGTTGGCTTCGGCAAGCGAATGCGCGAGCACCGAAGTTCGTTCCTCGAGCCGCAGATTCAACACCGAGGTCAGCAGTGCGATGGCGAGCACCGCCAGCGTCACGATAACGATCAGAATTGCCAACCAGTTGTTGTTTACACTGTTTCGTATCGCGCCACACACGCTGCCGGCCGGAAATTGCGCGGCAGCCATGCCCGTGTAGTGCAGGCCGACGATCGCAGTCGCCATGACGATCGCGGCGGCCATCCGAAAGATCCACGCCATCGACGCGTGGCGACGCAGCGTGAGCGTAATCCATAGCGCCGTACCCGACGCAACGATCGCGATCAGGATCGACAGGCAGAAGACGGCGGGAACGTATCGAATGCCGGGCGACATGTCCATTGCGGCCATACCGGTGTAGTGCACGCCTGCCACGCCGAATCCCATGAGCAACGCACCGCCACAGAGGCGCGGCCGCGTCAGCGTATCCCGGGTGATCAACCATAGCGCGAGCCCGGATAACGCGATCGCAATCAGCAGCGACAGCAACGTAACGGCCGGGTCGTAACCGAGCGGAATCGGCAACGTGAAGGCCAGCATGCCGATGAAGTGTGTCGACCAGATGCCGATGCCCATCACGAACGTACCGCCGGCGAACCACCAGTGCGCCGCGCGCCCTCTGGCGGTACCGATCCTGCCCGCTATGTCCAGCCCGGTATACGAGCAGAGAATGGCGATCAGTACCGATAACAGGACGAGTAGAGGGTTGTGGCTGCCGTGGAGCATCGGGTGATTTGTTTCATTCTTGAGTCGGCGGTTCTGCCGGACATGAATCGGGCGAGCAGCGCAGCGTCAACGTGTCGAGAAGCATTCGAATGCTGCCATATCGGCAACTTTTCGTGCAACTTTACTCGCGCCGGATTGATTGGCGACGCGCGCCACGCGCTCGCCGACGACCGGCGATCGGGTCTGCAGTTTTGCTCGCGGCGGTACGGGAGCACAGTCCGCGGGTGTCATGGCGCATTCGGGGCAAGGCAGTACAGTTCACCGGCGATGACAGGTAGTCGCTCCTGAAAGATCGCCATGATTCGTATCGGCAATTGCCCGATTCGTCGGCATGGCCGCCGCTGGCGACCTGTCACCGGTAGCATTTGAACGAGCTACGCGCTCGTGGTGAACTTCACGGCTCTGGAAGAGCGAGGACGCTAGTCGACGCTGCGCGGGAACACAAGCCGCCAGGTCATCGCGTTCCGTAAAATGAAACGACCCGGTTGGGCACGCAGGCACAGCCCGCTTGAGCGCGGCCGCGATCTGCTCCACCGAGTATTGCTTGCGCTTCATCGCCAACTTCCCGTTCCTGCCGGGAAAACTGCCTTCGCAACACCGACACTCATTTGCGTCCAGGATTTCGAGCGCAGATCAGTCCATCGACCACGAGGTCTTTCAGACTGTCGTGACCGCGATGCTCTTCGAGCGCGAATGGCTTGTCCGGTATCGACCGGATCGAATTATTTCGGCGCCGGGTAACGTGCTCGGCGGTTGCATGCCAATCAAGTGAAGCGGGTAAAGAAATGAAGCGATTGGCCGTTAACAACAATCGTTGACGGCGTAATAACGCATGGCGAGTGTGCGTCGAGCAGCGAGCGTTCGGCTTTCAACCAGGCTCGAAGTACTCGCAAAAACCGTTGGCGAGCTCCAACCAGAACGAAGAGACAATATGACGCGACTCAGTACGGCAACGGGGAAAAAGCAGTTTGAATACCGGGGAAACGCAGAAACCGGCGTTGAACTCTTTTACGGAGACGGGTTGAAGACTTCCGGGCGCGTAAGCGCGGAAACAATCCGTGCGCTCCTCGTCGAGTTTGCATCGAGGCCCGGGCCGGTTCATGTCGGAACCAGCTTCAACGACCCGCGACTTGGCAGCATTGGTGACTGGTTGCTTAACCGCGAAAGGCAGAATCTCGCATGCTATCTGGTTCCGACGCTGGAGCATCTCGGCCTGGGCGCGTATGACGCCACTCGCCGGCGGTTCTCGTTCGTCGAGCATAGCGGCAATGGAAGTGCAGACACGTCGGACGCACGGACATCGTTGATGCCGACCGAGAGTTTCGACGGCGGGTCGCTGGCAACAGAGGCCGGAAAAATGATGTCGCGTATTGCCGAAGAGGTGAGCAGGCTTGCGCTGCCTCCCGTCCGGCGGATCGAGTGTTCGCTGTCCGACTTCGCCGATGCCGAGGCATTGCGTTTGCGCTTGAATGACTGGAACCTTCCTGAAAGCGGCGAGTTCGTCGTATACCGTTTCCAGACCGAGGCGCCGGAGGCATTCCACGCTGCGTTCCCTGACAGGACGGCTTGCTCGTACAAGCTCAGCCGCAAGAATGAACTGACGGATGATGGCGTCACGCTCTATGTCGGAAGTTCAAGAAGCTTCGCAAGCAGGCTGCAGCAGCATTTCGGCTTCGGTCCCGAGGGAACCTATTCGCTCCACCTGAAGCGTTGGGTTCCGGAAACGCTGTGCCGTACGCCGCTGGTGCTCGAGTATTGGACCGTGCTTGACGGCAAGCAGACGCGGCCTATTGTGCTCCAGGCGCTGGAAGATTATCTCTGGGACCACAGCCAGCCTGTATTCGGCCGGCGCGGCTCGAAATAGTGATGTCCGATAGCGGCGCGCCCGTCATAGAGTCCCGAGACATTTCGCCGTAAGGTAGACGTCTTTCCTGGGCACCGATGCGGCCAGAGCGAACTCGGCGGCGCAGGCAGCCTGACGGAACCTGCTGCCTGCCAACGGCCACGAGACTCAAGGTGACTACACACGCGACACCCGACTCATGGCCAAGCGCCCCGACACACTGAATACGACCATTCTCGCGATTGAATTGCTACGACGCATTCCGAGGAACAGGAAGGTCACGGCCGCCGAACTACATGAACAGCTACAGCATGCCGGACTTGACCGCGACCTCAGAACAATTCAGCGCCAACTCGAAACGCTTTGTGAACATTTCGACATTGAGTGTGATGACCGAAGCAAGCCGTACGGGTATTGCTGGAAGTCTCAATCGAGCGGGCTGTCACTGCCTGTACTCAGCGAGCAGGAGGCATTGCTCCTGCTGTTGGCGCAGGCGTACCTGAACCGTTTGCTGCCGGCCGGCGTCATGAAGTCCATGGACGGGTTCTTCGAGCAGGCGCGGAGGAACGTCGGCCCCGCCGTCGCGGAAAGACCCAGTCAGCAGTGGCTGCAGAAGGTTCGGGTCGTCAGCCCGACGCAGCCGACATTGCCGCCAAGAATCGAGGATGGCGTGTTTGACGCCGTCAGCAACGCGCTCTACGCCAATCTCTGGCTCGAGGTGACGTATCAGAACGCGGCAGGCAAGTCGAAGTCTGCCGAAGTGATGCCGCTCGGATTGGCTCAACAAGGCGTGCGTCTTTATCTCGTGTGCCGCTACAAAGGGTATGCCGAGGAGCGCATTCTGGCCTTGCACCGCATCGTCACGGCCAGTGCGACCACACGACCGTTCGAGCGACCCGCCGACTTCAACCTGGAGCAGTACGAGGCCGACGGCAAGTTTGGCTTCGGCAGCGGAAAGCGAGTGCGGTTGCGTTTCTGTATCGAACGGGAGACCGGTCTTCAATTGCTCGAGTCGCCTCTGACGCCTGACCAGGAGGTCAGCACCTTCGACGACAGACTGGAAATAACCGCCGTGGTGGTAGAGACGGTGCAGTTACATCGATGGTTGCTTGGCTTCGGGGAAAAGGTCTGGGGCGTGAAACTCGACGACGCCGACGACGGGCACGCCGAAGACGGGGAGCGGGACGCGCTGCGACACATCTTGTCGTCGCCGTGAATAGTATCCACCCATGGGTTGTCACTGCCGATGGCATTGACCGATTTCAACAGCCTGAGAAAAGGATCGTCCATGGGTAGGTTGATTGTTTTCCTGATACTTGGATTCGTTGCTTATAGCGTGCTCAAACAATCGCAGAAAGTCGCACGCGTCTTCGAGCCGCCGCAGCGACGGGCGTGTCGGCCCGAGCCTGAGACGCTGGACGTGGTAACGACAGAGGGGCCGGCGCGACAAGCGACGAATGCTCAAGACTGGGCCGACGAGGTGAAACGGTCATACGATCTTTTCAAAGCCGGAGCCCTCACGAAAGAAGAGTTCGAGCAAGTGAAAACGCAATTGCTCGCAAAAGTAGGCGCTGAAGCCTGATTTGACGTAATCGGCGGGTTTGCCGCGAGAGACCATGGAAAATAAAGAAAATTTGCCCGAGAGCGTCCAGGATGCACACGCTCACGACAAGGCGAAACAGCAAACCGGAACGAGCAAGGATATTTTTCGTGCGGGCATCTCGCTCGCGTCCGACGAAACGGTGCGCCGATACGGCAGCGCCGGCGCGGAATTCGTCAAAGGCTATCGTGGTGTCGACAACGAAACCGGGCAGAAATTCGCCAAGGGTCTTGCCGACATCGCGAAGCACAAGGTCAACAGCGACCCGCTCGAAGCCGCGAAGAACATCAAGCAGCAGGCGGGTTTCTCGGCAGAGGTGGCGGCGACCAGCCGCGACAACGCCGAGGCCGTCATTTCCGGGTCCGGGGTTCGCACGACACGTAGTGACGACCTGGCAGCCTTTGGTCGAAACCACAATGTGGTGGACCGCGTCCAGCTTCTCGATGGGCAAATCATCGAGGGCTCGCAGGCCCAGATGAAATTCGTGGGCGATCGCAACGATCTCTTTTCCAAAATTGCCCGAGAGGACGGCAAGTTCGCTCGCTATCGCGGCGTGAAGCTGGAACTGCCGTCCGAGCAGTACGACGGCGCGCAAGCGTATTGCCAGAAACGGGCCGAACAGTTGCGCAACAACGCACAGGCGGCCGAAGCGAAGGGAAAGCCGGACGTTGCCGCGAAACTGCGTCGCGAGGCAGAGAACTACGAAACACTGGGCGAGAACGTACGCGATAGCGGCTTGACGACGGAGCAGGCCATTTTCTACCGCGAGCATCCCGAGCTCGCGACGATTCTCGATATTGCCCGCACCAGCCATCGTGCCGGCATGGAAGGCGCGAAGTATGGCGCCGTCATCGGCGGGACCATTTCCGTGCTCAAGAACACCTTTGCCGTGGCGCAGAAGAGGGCATCGCTCGGGGACGCCGCACTCGAAGTGGCCAAGGATGTCGGCAAGGCAGGGGCGCTGGGTTATGGCACGGCCTTTGTCGGCGCGGCGACGAAGTCGGTCATGCAGCAATCGGGTCACGCAGGCGTGCGTGCGCTGGCGAATACCAGTGTTCCGACATTGGCGGTCACCGCTTGCCTGTCGCTGGGCGTGTCGATAAAGCGCTACGTGCACGGCGAAATCAGCGAATCGGAGTTCCTCGTCGAAGTGGGCGAGAAGGGCGCCGGCATGCTGTCGAGCGGTATGTTTGCCGCGCTGGGACAGATTGCCATTCCCATTCCGTTCGTCGGTGCCGCCGTCGGCGGCATGGTGGGTTACACCCTGTCGTCGATGTTCTACCAGAGCGCGGTCGAGGCCTCCAGGGCGGCCGAGCTGTCGCGCAAGAATCTCGCGCGCACGCGTGAAATTGCCGCAAGGGCCCATGCTTGCCTTGCGCAAGAGCGCATTGCGCTGGAGACCTTCTATGCCGAGGAAATGCCTCGGTTGCTTGAAGAAACGCGTGGGCTGATTCGAGCGGTCGATGCCGGCCATGAAAGCGCCGATGAGCTGGCTGCTGCCGTCAATCGATTCGCGGAGTTGTTGGGCAGGGAGTTGCCGTACGCGTCGCAGCAGGAATTCGATTCATTCATGGCATCCGATATGCCACTGAAACTGTAATGCCACCGTATAACCAAGTGAGGACCAACCGGGGATAGTCATGCTGTTGAAACAACTTTCAGACGAAGATGCGCGCGTCTTTCTGTGCGTGGCCGAGCTTTTGAGCTTGTCCGATAAGCCGATTCTTTGGGACGGCAAGCAACGGAGCGAGATTGCGGCCAAGGATATCGGGAGCGCAAAAATTTCGCTCAAGCGCAGCGAACAGCAAATCGAGGCGATGAAGGCGCTGGTGGAAGCGACGTCCGGGACGGGGGTGGCGGCGCTCGGCGCGATACTGGGTGATGTTTTGGCGAATGAGTTGTCTCGCTCGCAGGTTGAAAGCCGCCTGATTCAGCGTCTTGAATCATTGCCGCTTGATTCCATGGATGACCAGGCTATCCGGGTAAGCATCGTCCGTGAACTGATGAGCCTGGCGCTGCGGGGCAAAAAAGCGGCGACGCCATTCGTGCCGAAGCTGATGCTCTTTGAATTGATGCTGTTCGTGCTTGGCGACGGCGGAATTTCCGGGATTCAATGGAATCTGCTGGAGGAATTCAGCCATCACTATCGGATCGATGATTACATCGTCCAGGATTTGCTCGAGCGTGCCGAAATCACGCACCAGGAAGCGCAAAAAACCATCGCCATCATTCTCGAATAAGGAAAAATCATGGTTCCGATTCTCATCGGGGGCGCAGTCGTCACCGGGTTGTATGGGGTTGTCAAGGGCGCACTGGGCGCGAAGGATCACAGTAAGGCATCCGAGCTGAACGACAGTGCAACGTCGATCGTCGATGTGGCAAATCGCGGTGTCGAAGAGCAACGCAAAGCGACGAATGCGATGCTGCAGGATTACGGTGCACGGAAGCTGCGTGCATTCAACGGCACCATTGCCGATTTTCTGGAAGCGTTTGGCCGCCTGAAGAATGTCGAGCTGGTGGGTACGCCGGAGCTGGACAGGCTCAACGATGGCGATTTTTCGACCACGACGCTGCAAGGCCTTCGCGACGACTACGCGCTGCTCAAGAGCTCGGGCCTCGGGCTGGGTTCGGGGCTGACGGGCGGTGCGGCGATGGCGTTCGGGGCATACAACGGCACGATGCTGTTGGCCACTGCGAGTACCGGCACGGCGATTTCGACGCTGAGCGGCGCAGCCGCGACGAACGCCACGCTGGCCTGGCTGGGCGGCGGTTCCCTGGCGGCCGGCGGCGGCGGTATGGCGATGGGTGCGATGGTTTTGGGCGGGCTCGTGGCGGGCCCGGCGCTCGCGATTTTCGGCCACATCGTCGGCAACAAGGGCGAAGAGGCTTTGAACAATGCTCGCAGCAACATGGAGCAGGCGAAGGTCGTCAAGGAGCAAGCCGCCGTCATGTGCGGCAAGCTCGAGGCCGTTGAACGCGTGACGTCCCTTGCCAATACGACGTTCTCGAAAATCAGCTCGAAACTTCGCCACGGCGTTCGCGATCTGAATGGCGTCATCGGCAGCAGCGGCGAGGACTACGCGATGTATTCCGATGAAGCGAAAGCAGTGGTCTTTCGGTCCGTCAAGTTTGCGCAGCTTCTGAAAGCCATGATCGACACGCCGATTCTCGACAAAGAGGGCAACCTGGTGCTGTCGACCGAGAAGCGGGTTGAAGAGATCGTTGGCCTGATGGCCTGAACGCCCGGACTTGTCAGCGAAAAGCCCCGACTTGCCGCCGCATCGGTGCGGTGCGGGACGGGGCTCGTCCCGAGCTCATTCGAATCGCCTATGACCGAAGTTCGTCGCCCGTTTCCCTGTACCGGTTGCGGCGCTTGCTGCAGACGCGTCGGCCTGGTGGCTGAAACCCGATATCTCGATCGGGGAGACGGCGCTTGCCGGCATTACGACGATGCCCGGAAATCCTGCGGGATTTACGAGCATCGTCCGCTCGTCTGTCGCGTCGAGCAGTATTACGACGCACACTTTACCCAGAACTACAGCTGGGATGAATTCGTCGCGCTGAATCTGGCGGTTTGCACGCAGTTGGCGGCCGAGGACGGCGTTCTTCCCGCCCACCCGTGAAGCGGCCCGTATCGCGTTGCGCTACTGCGGCGCCTTCTTGCGTCGCGCAGCCGGCGGCCCGCCGGCCGGCGCCGCGTCGAACGTCCACATCAACCGCATTTGCGCGCGCATCGCGGGCTCGTCGGCGGGGACGATGCAGTATGCGAGCCCGATGCGGCTGATCAGCGCGATGATGTCGTCCAGCGCCGGCGCCTCGCGGCCGAGCGAGGCCGCGTATTGAACGTAGGGCCTTTCCAGCACGCTGCGCCACATCGGCGCGATGTTCTCGACGATATAGCCGAACACCTCCGTGGACGCGCTCGTCGCCAGGTAGTTGTGATGGAAGCCGCCGTGGTGGCGATCGCGGTAACGCACCGCGAAGCACACGCATTCTGTGCAGTACGCGGCGAAGTCGTGTTCGAACGCGACGAGGCTGCGTTGCATCTCGTCGAAGAACGCGGCGTTCTCGACGCTGATCACGGCCTGAATCAGCTCCTTCTTCGTACCGAAGTACCGGTACAGCGTGCGCCGTGAAATGTTCGCGCGCTGCGCGACATCGTCGATCGCAAGGCCGTCGATCCCGTGCTCGATCATGGCGTCGAGGGCCGCGCGCAGGATCGCGTTTCGCCCGTCATCGACGCTGTCCATTCTGCTGGCGTCTCCCCAGCGCAGTTGCCGCTCCATACCCGTCCTCGATGCCGCGCGCCGCGCGGCGTGTCCCGATCCATCGATCGCATTCGTCAACGGCGGATTTTCTCACAAGTTGGCACACAACCAGAATTTGTGCCATTATGCGTCACAAATAGCGATGTTTGTGACATAGTGCGCAGGCCAGAACCGTCCCGGTCTGGCGCGTTCCCGGGCGGCGTCCGGCGATGCCGAACCTTGCCCGCCTTGACTGGAGGAGACGAGCGATGAGCGATTTCACCGTGCCGGCAGGCAGACACCCCATTCACCGGATTCACGCTGCACCGATCGAGTCGCGCTATGCGCGCGGCTGGCACTGTCTCGGGCTGGCCGACGACTATCGCGACGGCAAGGCACACGGCCTGTCGATCTTCGGCACGCACGTGGTCGTGTTCCAGGGCGGCGACGGGCAACTGCACGTGCTCGACGGCTATTGCCCGCACATGGGCGCCGACCTCGCCCACGGGCGGATCGACGGCGATACGCTGGTGTGTCCGTTTCACGGCTGGACCTGGGCGGGAGACGGAACCTGCGCGGCGATCCCGTATTCGCAGCGCATCCCGCCCAAGGCGCGCATCAAGTCGTGGCCGGTGACGGAGCAGAACCGCCTGCTGTTCGTGTGGAACGATCCGGAAGGCCATGCGCCCGATCCGTCGCTCGCGATTCCGCGCATCAATGCGTGCTTCTCCGATGCATGGAGCGACTGGGCGATCGCCAAGTGGGTGATCGACACGAACTGCCGCGAGCTGATCGACAACCAGTCCGACATGGCGCACTTCGGCCCGGTGCACGGCGCGCCGATCGACTACTTCTGCAACACGTTCGCCGGCCCCGTCGCGTACCAGAAACTGCGTGGCGGAAGCTCGCGGCTCGCGGCGAGTGGAGGCCTGACGGCGGATTCCGCGTACTTCGGCCCGGCGTACCACGTCACGCTGATGACGGGCGAAGCGCAGGGGCAGCCGATCAATTCGATCCTGCTCAACAGCCACGTGCCGATCGACACGAACAGTTTCGAGCTGCGCTTCGGCGTGATGGTCCAGAAGAACCCGGCGCTGACGGAGGAACAGAACCGCGAGATGGTGGACGGCTACGTAGAGGCCGCGCAGTCGGCGTTCCGCGAGGATGTGGCGATCTGGGATCACAAGACGCGCGTCGACAACCCGCTGCTCTGCGAAGGCGACGGGCCGATCTACCGGCTGCGTCAGTGGTATCAGCAGTTCTACACCGACGTGGCCGCGCTGCCCGCGCAGCATGCGGCCGTCGAGGTGCACGAGTACCGCGGGGACGATACGGGCTGGCGCAAGCTCGCCGACGTGCCGGCCGATGCGGCGAGCCGCCTTTCGACGATCTGACGCGAGGGGCGACATGCACGACGAACGACACGATCGGGGCGAGCACGCGACATACGACGTGGTGGTGGTCGGCTCGGGTGCGGGCGCGATGACCGCGGCGCTGCGCGCGCACGACCAGGGCCTGTCGGTCCTGGTCGTCGAAAAGAGCGCCGTCTATGGCGGCACGACGGCCGTATCGGGCGGCGGCATCTGGATTCCGTGCAACGACCAGATCGCCGCGCTCGGCGGCAGCGATTCGCATGACGAAGCAGTGACGTATTTGCGCGATGTCGTCGGCGAGGACTTCGACCCGCAGCGGATCGACGCGTATCTCGAGAACGGGCCGCAGATGGTCGCGTATCTCGCGAAGCACGCGCAGACCCGCTTTCACGCGGTGCCGCGCTATCCCGACTACTACCCGGACCGCAAGGGCGGCAAGCCCGGCTACCGGACGATGGAGCCGGCCGCGTTCGACGCCGCGCGCCTGGGCGAACACTTCGACACGCTGCGCGCACCGTCGCCGTCGACGCTGATCGGCGGGCGCATCGCGATGACGCAGATCGAAGCGCACACGATCGTCACCAAGGAACGCGGCTGGCTACGACTCACCGCGAGGCTGATGCTGCGTTACGCGACCGATTTCAAATGGCGACGCCGTACGTCGCGCGACCGCCGGCTCACGCTCGGCAATGCGCTCGTCGCGAGCCTGCGCGCGGCGCTCGCACAGCGCGGCATCGCACTGTGGCTCGATACGCCGATGCGTTCGCTGCAGGTCGAAGGCGAACGCGTGAGCGGCGTGATCGTCGAGCGGAACGGGCAGCGTGTCGTCGTGCGCGCGACGCATGGCGTCGTGCTCGCGTGCGGCGGGTTCGAAGCGAACCAGGCGATGCGCGAGCAGTACCTGCCGAAACCGACGCGCGCCGAGTGGAGCGCGGCGCCGCCGATCAACACCGGCGACGGCATTCGCGCGGGGCTTGCGCTCGGCGCGGATGTCGCGCTGATGGATTTCGTGTGGGGCGTACCGACGGTCCGCGTACCGGGCGAAGAGAAGCAGCGCGGGTTGTTCGTCGAGCGTTCCGCGCCGCGCTGCGTGATGGTCAATCGGCTCGGGCGACGCTTCGTCAACGAATCCGCGCCGTACCCGGACGTGATTCACGCGATGTATGCCGATCATGAGCGCACGCAGGCGAACGTGCCCGCATGGTTCATCTTCGATGCCGAGTATCGCAAGCGCTATCCGTGCGGCGTGCTCTTGCCCGGCAGCGTGCAGCCGGACAGCAGGATTCCGGCCGGCTGGCTCGATTCGGTCATCTATCGCGCCGATACGCTCGCGGCTCTGGCCGCGAAGATCGGCGTGAACGCGGACGGGCTCGCGCAGACGATCGTGAAGATGAACGGCTATGCGGCGACCGGCGTCGATACCGAATTCGGCAAGGGCAACAACGTGTTCGATCGCTACTACGGCGACGCGTCGTCGAAACCGAACCCGTGCCTCGGGCCGATCGAGCGCGCGCCGTTCTATGCGATACGCATCGATCCGGGCGAGATCGGCACGAAGGGCGGATTGCGCACCGACGCGCACGCGCGTGTGCTGCGGCCCGACGGCTCGGTGATCGCCGGCCTCTATGCGCTCGGCAACACGTCGGCGGCGGTGATGGGCAAGACCTATCCGGGGCCCGGTTCGACGATCGGGCCGGCGATGACGTTCGGTTATGTCGCGGCCAACCATATCGCGGCCGAACGGCACGCAGTCGAGGCCGTGACGCCGTAGACGACGAACGGCGCGGCGGCGTGAAGCAGTGCGGCGGAAGGCGCGCTTTCGTCGCCGTGCGGGGCGGTACGCGAGCTGCGCACCCCAAGACAGACTTCGGGGTTCCAGTTGGCATGCTTTCCGCCGATGTTTGCCGGCGAGCGAATGCCTTGCCAGGGATGTGTAGCCACTTTCAGCGCAGCGCGAACAACGTCCTCAGCTTCGCGAGATCCCCGTTCAGCCACGCGATCACGTCCGTCTGCCGGCTGCGCAAGCTCCACAGCAGGTCGACCGCTTTCAGGAACGCGGAGCGCTGATACTCGTGCGGCAGCACGCACAGATCCCGGTTGCCCGCGTCCGCGAGCAGGTGCTCGGGAATGAATGCCCAGCCGAGCCCCTTCTTCACGAGATCGACGAGCTGCGTCTGGTTCTCGATGTGCCACATGATTTCCGTATACCGCCCGAACACCGAACCGCTCTCCGCGTCGCGATCGGCTGCGCGCAACTGGCGCACCTGCGCCAGATCGCGATTGCTGACGGCCTTCAGCGCCGCGAGCGGGTGGCTGCGCGCGGCGACCGGCACGAACTGCACATGGCCGAGCGTCGTCGCGCCGAATTCGACCGGCGTCGATTCGACGGTCGCCGCGATGCAGATGTCGAGTGCGCCGTGCTTGAGCAGTGCGGCCGCGTCCGCGCTGTTCGGCTGCAGCAGCTCGAGCTGAAGCTCCGGGAAGCGCTGTTCGAGTTCGAGGCACAGCAGATGGACGGCCGCCTGCGGCAGGATCGGATCGATGCCGAGCCGCAGCCGGTGCCCGCGCCCGCCCGCGAGGCTGTATGCCTTGCGCTCGAGCGTCGCGGCTGCGTTCAGCGTGGCTTGCGCGAAGCCGAGCAGCACCTCGCCCTCGGTCGTCAACGACACCTGGTGAAGATCCCGATCGAACAGGCGCACGCCGAGGTCGGCCTCGAGGTTCGCGAGCGCCGTGCTGACCGTCGATTGCGCCTTGCCGAGCCGGCGCGCAGCGGCCGACAGCCCGCCGTGCTTGGCGATCGCGATGAAGATCGCGAGATGATCGAGCGTCATGTTGGTTATCGATAAATTCGATTACGGTCAATTATGCCATTCGATGGGGCAGCCGTAGCATGTCGTCGCGAAAAGCGATTCGATAACCAAGGAAGGAGACGATATGCGCGCAACCAAGCGGTCGGTATTCGACTGGATCGACAGCCATGCGGCCGAGCTGTCCGACTGGCACCAGGTGATCTGGCATTTCGCGGAGCCGGCGTTCCGCGAATACAAGTCCAGCGCGTGGTACGTCGAGCAACTGCGGGCCACCGGCTTCGACGTCGAGGCCGGCAGCGGCGGGATGCCCACCGCGTTCGTGGCGACGTTCCGGCAGGGCGACGGCCCGACGGTCGCGACCTACGCGGAATACGACGCGGTGCCCGGCAACTGCTAGGCCGCGTCGACGCGACGCGAGCCGCGCGGCCACCTGTCGCGTTTTGCGCCGGGCCACACCGATCCGCATTCGGCGCTCGGCATCAGCGCGTTCGGCGGCCTGCTGGCCGCGAAGGACGCGATGGTCCGCCACGGGCTGCAGGGCACGCTGAAATTCTTCGGCGAGCCGGCGGAGAAGCTGCGCGCGTCGAAGCCGATCCACGCGGCGAAGGGTTACTACGACGGCCTCGACGCGGCGGTCAGCTTTCATCCGACCTACCTGCTGCCGCTGTGCAATACGACGGTGTGGGATACGCACTGCGGCGTCGGCTACAACTACATCTACACGTTCACCTGCGACGATCCGGAGAACTGGATCGCGTCGGACAAGCTAAGCCCGATTCCGCAGAATCACCTGGCCGCGCGCGCGCCCGGCGCCAACGACGCGCTGATCCATTTCTACCAGCTCAACGAAGGGCTGCGCCGCTCGATGCTGCCGGCGACCGGCCTGTGGAGCTTCAACGAGGCGATCCTCGTCGCGGGGCAGGCGACCGCCGACAACCTGCCGCCGCACATCGCGCAGATCAACTTCATGGTGCGCACCGATTCGGTCGAGCAGGCCGAGACGATCAGCCAGATCATGGACCAGAACGCCGCCGCCGCCGCGCAGGCGACCCATTGCAAATGGAAGAAGACGTGGGTCAGCAAGTCGCGCGGCGGCCTGCCGAACCATGCGCTCGCGCGTGCGACCTACGAGAACCTCGAACTCGCCGGCGCGCCGAGCTGGAACGGTGAAGCGATTCGCATCGCGCAGGAAATCCAGCGCAACCTTGGCCTCGATGCGATGAGCGAGCCGTTCCTGCCGGTGACCGAGCAGCTCATCGATCCGGAGGCGTGCGAGGCGGCGCTGCGCAAGCAGATGCCGTCGTGGCAGAAGTACATGACGTCGGACGATTACACGGAATACACGTGGCATTGCCCGACGGTGCGCCTCTACGTGGCGCGGCCGATGCTGAAGGCACCGCCGGGCTTCGTGTATCCGGACTGGGTCGCGAATGCGCTCGGCGGCATTCGCGAGACGATCGATCCGATGATCGTCAGCGCGTCGAAGACGATCGGCGCGACGCTCGTCGATCTGCTGGAGAACGGCGACCTGCTGCGCGCCGCGCGTGACGAATTCGCGCAGCGCACGGACGGCGGCGTCGGCGGCGGCGCGTGGGCACCGCCGATGCTCGAAGCGGACTTCCGCGTGCCGCACCAGTATCGCTGGCCCGAATACGTGACGACCGTGCGCGGCGAGGAGTGGACCATTCCGTACCGCGACGACGAGTAACGCGTCGCACGGTTCGATCCGTCCGCACATTCATTCGAACGATTCCAATGACCCGACCGGCCGGGCTGCACCCGGCCGTCGCAGGAGACAAGACATGGAACATGTCGCCCAAGCGTCGCATTCGTCGGCCATCGAAGGCCGCTCGATCGACTATGTGCCGAAGCACGAGCGGAGCGCGAAGCTCCGTCACCAGGGACCATTCTGGTTCGTCGGCAATTTTCACTTCCTGACCGTATCGATCGGCTTCGTCGGCCCCGCGATGGGGCTCTCGGCCGTCTGGACCACGCTCGCCGGCGCGCTCGGCATCATGTTCGGCACCGTGTTCATGGCGTTCCACGGTTCGCAGGGGCCGGAGATGGGGTTGCCCCAGATGATCCAGTCGCGCGCGCAGTTCGGCTATCGCGGAGTCGTGCTCGCGCTGGTCGCGGCGCTGTTCGTGTTCTTCGGGATCAACGTCGTCAACGTCGCGCTGATCGTGGAGGGCGTGCGCAACATCCTCGGCTTCGATTCGAAATCGGTCGGCCTCGCCGCGATCGCGATTGGCGCGGTGCTCGCGATCTACGGGCACGACGCGATGCATCGCGCATTCAAGTGGTCGCTGTATGCGACGCTGCCCGTCTACGTGATCGTCACGCTGCTCGCGATCACGCATGCGGGCGGCGCAACCGCCGGCACGCCGATGGCGAACCTCGGGTTCAACTGGGTCGCGTTTCTCACGCAGTTCGCGGTGTCCGCGAGCTACAACATCGGCTACGCGCCGTACGTATCCGACTACACGCGCTATCTGCCGGCCGATACGCGCCGCAAGCCGCTGATTGCGGCCGTATTCGTCGGCGCGTCGCTGTCGGGCGCGTGGATGATCGCACTCGGTGCGGCGCTCGCGCAGTCGCTGTCCGCGACGAACGTGCTGACCGCGATCTACGGCCTCGGCAATGCAACGGTGCCGGGCCTCGGCGCGCTGCTCGTGATCGTGGCGGTCGTCGGGTTCGTGCCGATCATCGCGCTGAACACGTACAGCGCGACGCTGACCGTGCTCACGGGCGTCGACAGCCTGCAGTCGCTGACGCCGGGCCGCCGCGCGCGCGTGACGACGATCGTCGCGATCAGCGTGCTGCTCGGTGCGTGCATGCTGTTGCTGAAGGGCAGCGGGCTGAACCTGTTGAACCTGTTCCTGACGACGCTGCTGTATTTCCTCGTGCCGTGGACCGCCGTCAATCTGGTCGACTATTTCTTCGTGCGCAAGGGCCATTACGTGATCCCGCATTTCTTCCGGCCCGACGGCATCTACGGCACGTGGCAGGCGACGGGGATCGCCGCCTACCTGATCGGATTCGCGGCGATGATTCCGTTCTTCAGCATCTTCGATCCGTCGACCGGTAAAGCAGTGTTCGTCGGCTTCGTCGCACAGCGGCTGCACGAGATCGACATCGCGTGGCTCGTCGGGCTGATCGTGTCGGGCGGTGTCTATTACCGGCTGTCGCGGCGTCTCGATCTCGCTGCGGAAAGGGCGCTGATCCGCGTGCATGAAGCGACGTAACGGGCGGCGCGCCGGTACGTGAAGCCCGAGCTGGCGAACGATCCGACCACCTATCCGCCGGAAGCCGTGAAGAAGACGCTGTTTGCGCTCAAGCCGTTGCCGCCGGAGATCCAGCGGCTCGTGCACCGGATGTGGACGGCGTTCAAGTCGGGGCGGTGAGGGTTGCGATCGCTGCCGGGGCATGCAGCGGAAAGCCTTGCGGGCACTGGATCGTGGTGCGGGCGCCACAGAAAGATAAATAAAATGTGATCACTTCCCGCCGCAAAATTTTGCACAATGGCGGCAGCGCGGCATTGCGCCGCGATTCGCCCCCGGCAACCGGCGAACCGGCGAACCGGACCGGGGCCGGCCCGAACCGGCCGCCGCCGCCCCGATAACCGCCACCGAACCCGACTCCGACGTGCCGCCGCCCACCGCCATGGACCATCCGAAACGCATCCTGATCGTCGAAGACGACGCCGATATCGCCGACGTGCTGAGCCTGCATCTGCGCGACGAGCGCTACGAGGTCGTGCACAGCGCGGACGGCGCCGAAGGGCTGCGCCTGCTCGAACAGGGCAACTGGGATGCGCTGATCCTCGACCTGATGCTGCCGGGCGTCGACGGCCTCGAAATCTGCCGGCGCGCCCGCGCGATGACGCGCTATACGCCGATCATCATCACGAGCGCGCGCTCGAGCGAGGTGCACCGCATCCTCGGCCTCGAACTCGGCGCCGACGACTACCTGGCCAAGCCGTTCTCGGTGCTCGAACTCGTCGCGCGCGTGAAGGCGCTGCTGCGGCGCGTCGATGCGCTCGCGCGCGATTCGCGGATCGACGCCGGCACGCTCGACGTCGAGGGGCTGTCGATCGACCCGATCGCGCGCGAGGCAAGCGTCGACGGTGCACGCATCGACCTCACGCCGCGCGAATTCGACCTGCTGTATTTCTTCGCGCGGCACCCGGGCAAGGTGTTCTCGCGGATGGATCTGCTCAATGCCGTGTGGGGCTATCAGCACGAAGGCTACGAGCACACGGTCAACACCCACATCAACCGGCTGCGCGCGAAGATCGAGTCCGATCCGGCCGAACCCGTACGCATCCTCACGGTGTGGGGGCGCGGCTACAAGCTCGCCGCGCCGGGCCAGCGGGACGCATGATGAAACTCACGCTCACCCAGCGGCTGTCGCTCGTGTTCTCGATCCTGCTGCTCGCCTGCTCGGGCGCGTCCGCATGGCTGCAGATCCGCGCGAACGACATGCGCGAGAAGGAAGTCGTGCAGGCGCTGTCGCGCGACCTGGCCGCGAACATCGCCAACAGCGCGCCGCTGATGGACGCGA